>CARNVA010000001.1 GCA_949031345.1 uncultured Eubacteriales bacterium
GGCTGTCAAATCCAAAAATCAGCAGAGATATACTTGCAGATGTCTCACGACAGGCAAGAGAGAATGGTCTAGAGATTGGACTTAAAGATGAATGGAAATTGCGAGATATGTTTGAAAAGGGCAGTCAAGATTTCCTGAAAAAGCAAATAGTGTTTAAAAAACTTTCAGTTTTTGGAGTATATTCTGACTTTTTAAAGTGGCTGAAAAAGGATAGCGAGTATATTGAGCTTGCTGATGCGACTTTAGAAAACATAAAACATAAACTTTTTGATTATGAAGACTTGCCAGCTCTTATCTATATCAAGCAGTGTCTTCTTCCTTGCAAAAAGTTTGACAATATTTGTCATGTAATCATTGATGAAGCGCAAGACCTAGGGCTGTTTCATTATGAAGCTCTTAAAAAACTTTTCAATGGATGTATATTTGACCTTTATGGCGATTTAAACCAAGCGATATATGGTTATAGCTCCATCAAAGATTGGAAGGATGTAGATGAAAAAGTCTTGCAATGTGACAGTCAATATTTTGAGCTTACAAAGAGTTATCGTACAACAATTGAAATTATGGAAGCGGCAAACTTGGTTGGAAACAGCATAACCTTAGTCAAAGGTCAGCCGGTGATAAGGCATGGCGAAAAGGTTGAAGTTTTTGAATATTCAAAAGATGACTATGAAAAGCTCTTGGTGGAGGCTGTGAAGGCTTCTAAGGAAAAATTCAGCGTGGTTGCAATACTTTGCATGAATAATAAGGAATGCGAAAGTGTGCAAAAATTGCTTGAAAGAAATGACATTGAAAGCACTGTATTGAAAGATGATTCAAAGATAACAGGGGTGGTCATTTCAACAGTTTATCAATCGAAAGGTCTTGAATTTGACAGTGTGATATTAAACGACGCGTCAGAAAAACAGTTTGACCAAAAAAGCGAAGTTGAAATGAAACTTTTATATGTGGCTTTGACAAGAGCAATGCATGAGCTGAAAATACTTTCAAAAGGCAAGGTGGTTTCAGTTTTGCAGTCCTTGAAAGATAATGTTTAAAAAGGAAGGGGGAAATTATGAAAAAATATAATATTGGCTGGGGCCTTACCAACGCTTGCAATATGAATTGTCAATTTTGTTATAGCAAGGGCACAAGGGTCTCTACAACTGATACCAAGATTGAAGACTGGAAAAATTTTGTCGACAAAAATCATCAATATATTGACTCAATCAATTACGGAACGGGAGAAAACTCGATAATTGACAGCTTTTTTGAGTTTATTTGGTATGTACGAAAGAATTATCCAGAAATTAAACAGGCACTTACCACAAATGGTTATACTTATGACAGAGTAAGCAAGAATAAAGAGTTTTATGATATTTTTATCAAAAGCATTGATGAAGTGGATGTCTCGCTTGATTTTTATAAAAAGGAAAGACACAATGAGTTTAGAGGGCAGCCAAATGCTTATGAATGGGCGCTCAACATGCTTCAACTTTTGAAAGATACAAATAAACTAAGCACAATTGTCTTTGTGGGCTTTGATGAAACTTTAAATGAGGATAATTTAGACGGACTGTTTAAGATTGCAAAGAAATATGATGCAATTTTAAGAATGAACATTTACAGACCTGTAAGCAAGGACAAATCAATCAATGACAGATTTATTTGTTCTTATGAAAAACTCAAAAAAGCACTTGAGTATATAAATAAAAAACATGAAATAATAAATTTAAGCGATGCTCTGCTTGGAAATATTTTTACAAATTCGACAAATATTAAGGATATGAGTGGAACAAACAGCATAAGAATTTTGCCGAATGGAGATATCTGTCCTTCTACATACTTGATTGATGAAAACTATAGAAATAAATACAACATTAAAAACAACATTGACTTAAGCAGGGTGGTGTTTGAAGATTTTGAAAGCCCTGCTATTCCAAAAGCGTGTGAGGGCTGCAAATATGCAAAGTCTTGCAAAGGTGGAGTTTTTGATAGGCGAATACTCTGGTATGGCACTTTTGAAGAAAGAGACCCTTACTGCCCACTTAGACACAATGAACAGTTTCCTGAAGAAAAATTTGCTGTGACTAAGACTGGAAGAATTTCTGTCCATGATGATTATCTTCCTACGCTATTTTTTAAAAGCAAGGGTTAGGATTGATGATTAAAAATTATATAAATGGAAACTATATCGTATTTGAAAATGAAATGCCGATTTTAATTAAGGGAAGCATGCAGGTGGAAGATGGCATTGTTCGCTCTTTCAACCACGATGATAAGTTTTATGACCAAATAATTGATATGGGGCAAAAGCTTATCACTCCAGTATTTTGCAATTTACATCTTCACTTAGGCGAAAAATTCTTTAGGTCGAAAGCAAAGCTGCCGCTATTAAAATATCTTGAATGGACGGAGCGGTTAAACAAAGAATTATTGGAGGATAAAGAGAAGCTTAGGCTGCTTTCAGCCAAAGAGACTATTGAAGAAAATATAGGCTTTGGTAATTATATCTTAAGCACCTTAAGAGGAAATGATATTTTGGATGGTTATGATGTAAAAGCTTATGCCGGCTTTCCAATTATGAAAAGCGAAAAGTTGCAAAAGTTTTATTTATCTGGAATGGAGGGCTATAAGGCTTATTGTCAAGATTGTCGCGAGAAGGGAATTGTGCCTGGGGTGTTTTTGCATTCTCTTTATTATACAGATGAAAATTGCCTTGAGTTTGCTGCAAAGTGTCATGCTTATTCAAACAGTTTCTTGGCTGTTCATGTGGGAGAGGATTAAGAAACAGAGGCTCGCGCCTTTGACAACTTTGGAAAGTCAAGTTTGCAAACTTTGGAAGAATATGGGCTTTTGAATGATAAGACGGCACTTATTCATTGTTGTGAATATAAAAATGAAGAGCTTGAAAAAATTGCAAGTTATGGTTGTACCGTTGTTGTTTGCCCATTTTCAAATATCAATTTGTTGCAAAAACCTTTCAATCCAATATTGCTTCAAAAATATAATATCAATTGGTGCACGGCAACTGACGGGCTTGGAAGCGGCGAGACGGCAAACCTTTTAAGTCAAGCAAAACTTTTGGGACAGCTTTATCAAGATGTTTCTGTTGAAGAATTATTTAAATCAATCACTCTTTATCCTTGCAAGTTTTTAGATTGTGAAAATATACTTTTGGGGGAAGGAAAGGTTGCAAACTTTAATGTGTTTGATGTGCCTTTGCAGACAGAGTTGAATGATTATTTAAATTTTCTTATTTACAATGAAAGCAAGGTGTGTTATACTGAAATTGAAAGAGGGACTTTATTATGAAAATAATTGTTGGATGCCGCCATGGCGAAGCTTACAAAAATTTGAAAGATATCTATGGTGGAGAAGGCAGCGGACTGACGCCTAAAGGAAAAGAACAAATTTTGGAAGCTGTGCAACAGATTAAACAGTTGCAAGAAAAGCATGGGCTTCCTGTAAGAATTTATCTATCTTGCCAGAGGGGACAGATTGTTGAGTCTGGTGAAATCATCAGACAGCAATTAAATATTGATGAGGTGAGATTACATGAGAAGTATAAACCGATAAGGCTTGGGCTTTTTAATGGAATGTCAAGGCAAGAACAGAAGGAAAAATTTCCTGATGCACTAGTCATGCACAGCAAGTGGGAGCAAGGCGAAATTGATATCACGCAGTCAGAGAAATTGGTGCCAGGCATGCAAAAAGCGCTTGACTACTACAATCAAACCAAACAGTTTATCTCAGAGCTTGAAGACAATTGCATTCATGTGCTTATGGGCACAAGGTCAGACTTATCTTGCGTTTTGAATGTTTTTAAATCAAATACTCCGCAGGTGTATATGGCTTACAAATATTTTCCTCTTGACTATGCGCAGCTTATCATGCAGGTGTATGATGAAAGCAAGAAGGAAACAGATGTTTCTCAAGATGTGAAAACTTCTGAAAAAACTGAACAAAATACAAAGGATGAAGCCGAGCATATTGACGCTTTGGACGATTATGAAGATGAAAATGAATTAGGAGAATAATATGGAAAATAAAGAATATTTAGGAAAAAAAGTAAAAGTTGAAATGGACAGACCACTTGGCTCAACTCATCCAAAACATGGTTTTGTTTATCCTGTAAATTATGGTTTTATTCCAAACACTGTTTCAGGAGATGGCGAAGAGCTTGACGCATATGTGCTTGGCGAGCATAAGCCTCTTCAAGAATTTGAAGGCGTGGTTGTTGCAATCATTCACAGAACAAACGATGATGACGATAAGCTTGTTGTTATGGCTGAAGGCAGAAATTATACGGATGAGCAAATCAGAGCTTTGACAGAATTTCAAGAAAAATTCTTTGAGTCAGTAATTATCAGATAAGAAGAAAAAATCGCAACTGATTTTGCGATTTTTTTTTGTTGTTAATAAATTTAAAAATATAAAATAAATCAGCATAATAGAGTAGGGACATAATTTTAGTTTTTGTTTTGATGAATGCATAAAAACAGCATGCAAAGGGTAGAGTTTTTTATTTTTTTAAGACATTTTTATGAAATAATTTATTTTATTTGACTTTATTTCGGGGGAGGGGTAGAATAGGATTGAACAGATAAAAGTCAAAAAAATTGAGTTTGTAAACTTTAAATAATTTTGATTTTTATTTGAAGCAAATTTGTTTACGCTTTATCGTATGAAATTTAAAGAATGATAGAATAAAATATATTTATATTTTATTTTGTAAATTCGACAAATTATGATATAATAGAGATGATGAATGAAATGTTTTTTTTATAATTTAGGAGGAAAATATGGAGATTTTCAGAAAGCTTTCAGTGTATTGTTCGTGTTTTCTGTTTGCTGTCTGTTCTCTTTTAATGGGGCTGTTTTACAGCGGAAAAATTACAAATACCGAAGCTCTTTCTTATACTGACAGCTCAAGCTGTGTGAAAGTCAATGAAATATGGGATGGAAATGGATTTTCGGCAAATAATGTAAACAGTCTTTTGAGATATATTTCTGGGAATGGAAACGCCAGCATAAAAAATATGAGCACAATTGATTCAATGGCTTCAGATAAAACAAATGCTTCGCAAATAAGGACAAAGACTTATGGAAAAAGTTCCTCTCAAGATGTTGTTGTCAAGTTTGGCAATCTTGAATGGCAGGTGGTTTATCTTTCAAAAGATAACAATGGAAATTCAATTCTCACACTTTGGCTTGCAAATTCTACTCAAAGTGCTTTCAGTGGAAGAAGCACAGCTGAAGGCTCTTATTTTGGCTTCTACAACAGTGGATTTTATTCTTCATGGTCGGCAAATTGGCGTAAGAATAATTTGACCGCAAAATATCCTGCAAATATGTATGGTGCAAGTTATATTAGGGCAGTCACCCTTAATAATGGTGGGCAGTATTCCACCAGCACGACTTCAGCTGTTTCGGCATCACAAAATTCAAATAGTATTTTTGCAAAATTCACAATGCCAAATGTTTCTGGCAGTTTTACAAAATATATCGTAAAACCAATAGATGTCAGATGGCAGGAATATGGACAAAATAGAAAAACAATTTTTGGCTCTCAATATTCTGCGCCAAATGAAAATTGGTCGCCAAATATTCCAAATAATGGAAGTTATATGGGTGAGTCGTATACCTTTGGGAGTAGCAGTGGAAACTACACAAATTATGCAAACAATGCATTAAATCAAACATGGGCAAGGGATTATATCTGGCTGCCAAGCTTGTCAGAAGTTGGATATACAAACTCTGATATTGGAATGTGGAAATTAAGTGAAAATCAGCTTAAGAATTATGATGGACAACAAATGTCGAATACTTCTATAAGTGGAAATGTAGGTACTGTGTCAGGCACATTAAGTACTTATTCTTGGCTTAGGTCTGGTGATGCAAGTTCTTATAATTATCAAGCGGAGGGGATTCATCCTATGGGCCGCGGTATGGTATATGTTTCAGTTGATGCGCTTAATGCAGTGCGTCCAGCGTTTCATCTCAACTTATCTGAGATTGCAAAGTCTATTCCAGACGAATACACCTTTGTAACAAATTATAACGGCGGCATCTATAGTGGAGCAACCTCATCAAGTTATAGTGGCGTCAAAGCTGGTGGAAGTTTTACTTTTAATGTTCCAACAAAGACAGGCTATGATTTAATTGGCTGGAAATGCAGTTATAACAACAAAATATACAACACCTCTCCGACAGGGACTTTGACATTAAATCCTGTTGAAAACTATGGGACAAATGGTGCTACTGTGACCTTTACTGCGCAGTGGGCGGCAAAAAGCTATACTGTTGCAGCAATTGCAAATGGTGGAACAATTACAAGCACTAGAAACTGGACGGGCGTTGGACTTGCGGCTATGAGAAATTATAGTTATGGAAGTGTTTATGGTGAGCTTCCTGATGTGAAGAGAGAGGGCTGCACCTTAAAAGGCTGGTTTGACGCTGCAACCGGCGGCAATCAAATATCAACTACAGTCTCGAATGGATCAAGCAGCTCGACAAAGGTGCTTATAAGCGCTGAAAATCACATGATTTATGCGCAGTGGGACGAAAAGTCTTACACAATCACTTTTAATGCGAATGAAGGTGTGGGTACAATGAGTGCGCAATCGGTGAGACATGGCATGAATGTTTATTTAAATCCAAACAAATTTACAAGAAGTGGTTATGTTTTTGCCGGTTGGTCTACGACAGCAGACGGTGAAGTTGAATACACCGATTTGCAATATACTGCTTTTTATGAAGATTTAACCCTTTATGCCATTTGGGAGTATAGTTTCACAAGTGATGTTGAAGCTCCAGTTTTGAATAATGGCAAATATGAAATTTCTTCTCCTTCGCATTTGGGGTGGATGGCAAAGCAGTGCGAAACCCAAAGCTTGAGTGGAGACTTTATTCAGACCGCTTCAATTGACTTGTTTGGAATGCCTTGGACGCCAATAGGCAATGAAAAATATCAATTTAAGGGCAATTATGACGGGCAGGGCTATTCTATTTCAAGCTTATATATTACAGGCACAAATGCCTATCAAGGACTTTTTGGATATACAAACGGCTCAAAGCTTTCAAATATCAGAATTGTTTCTGGCAAGATAGTTGGAGGAAATAGTGTAGGCAGTATTGTAGGCGATGCAAATGCTACAATTTTGACAAATTGCGTAAACCATATTGACATTGAAGGAAATTATGCGGTAGGTGGCCTTGTTGGATATTCAGGCACGGTAACAACCAACCTTTGCTATAACTATGGCAATGTGATCGGAAAAAGCTCGGTTGGTGGCATTATTGGAAGATGCACTGGCGACTACTTCGCTTCAAACATTCTTGTAAAGTCTAGTATTTCAGGTGATTTCGAGGTGGGTGGGCTTATTGGCAGTTGCATGACAAAAGTGCATTTGAATAATTATTATTTTAATGGAACGCTTAAGTCTGCAATGTCTAATTTTGGCGTGGTTGCCGGTTATCTCTATTATGGCTCTTCAAACCCAGACTTTGAAAATTGTTATATCAGAATGACTTTATTTGGAAATGTCAACGCGCTGGGATATGGAAGCATAGGCGTAGGAAAATTGAAAAATAGTGTTTTTGAAATTGGCAGAAACAAGTTTTGCTATGGAGATGATTTTTCAAACTGGATAATTACAAAAGACGGCCTCACGCTTCCAAAAGAGCTTGCTTGGATTGGTGGCGTTGGTGACCAGCTAAGCTTGGAAAAATTGCAAGAGCTTGGATATTGGAAGGTAAGCTGAATACTTTTAAATCAAGCTGATTTTTAAACTTAAGTTTATTAAAATGCTTTAAGCGATAAAAAACTCTTTTAAAACAGGTGCAAATTTGTACTTGTTTTTTTATTGAGAAAGTGAAGAAAAAACATAGTATCAAGTCAGTTTTTTTAAAAAAATTTTAATTGAAATAAAGCAAAAAATTTATCCAAAAATTTTTTAAAAAATACAAATTAAAAACTTGGGGCTTACTTATCTTGGCTTTCTTTTTAAAAAGAAACAAATATTTCAAAATTGTCTTTGATAGGGTGAAATTTTCATTTTTTTTGTAAAAAGTTTGTACTGAATGCCGTAAATGCTTGCATTTTGTAAAAATGTTTTTTACAATTGAATATATGCGAATTTGTGAATATGGAGAAGGTTTATGAAAACTAAAAGAGGAATTTCATTTGTCTTTGCGGCAGTTTTTTCGGCTATAATTTTGGTGGTCGGAGTGTTTTTAAGCACCACTTTTAAGACTTCCGAAGCGATAACAAATACAGATACCTCAAGCTATGTAAAAGTTGGAGATATTTGGAGTGACAGTAAACAGAATTTTGATGAAAACAATTTGAATAAACTCATACAATATGTTTCAGGTGGGGCAAGCAGTGTATATAATATGTCTACAATAAATAGCATGGCAGCAAGTAAAACAACAGCAGCAACAATAAGGTCAAAAACATATAATAAAACCTCATCACAAGATGTAATAGTCACCTTAGGCGGTCTTGACTGGCAGGTGGTGTATCTTTCAAAAGATAAAGGTGGAAATTCAATATTGACCTTATGGCTTTCAAACAGCACTCAGAGTGCATTCAGCGGAAGAAGCTCAAAAGAAGGGGCGTATTATGGTTTTTTAAATGGAGGGCTTTATTCAGACTGGTCAGCGGATTGGGCAACTGATGCCCCTCAATATACATATCCATCAAATATGTATGGCTCAAGTTATATAAGGGCGGTTACATTAAACAATGGTGGAAGCTATGCTTTGAGTGGTGGAAGTACAACAAGCCCTGCCTCGCAAAACTCAAGCAATGTATTTGCAAAGTTTACCATGCCAAGCGTAAGCGGCGGCCTGACAAATCACATAGTCAAGCCTTCACAAGTGCAGTGGCAAGAGTATGGTCAGAATACTAAATCATACGGTTGGCCTTATTCAACACCAAATGAAAACTGGTCATCAAGCATCCCAAACAGCGGAACATATTAAGGAGAGACCTATTCATTTAGTAGTAATAATGGCGCATCTTACAATTATGCAAATAAATCATTAAATAGTGCCTGGAGCAATGATTTTATATGGCTTCCAAGTATATTTGAAACAGGATACAATACAACTAATGACGGAATGTGGCAGACCTCTACAGACCAGCGAAAGAATTATGACGGCTCAACTGTAGCTTCATTAGGTAATGTAGGCTCTACCTCTGGCTCAGCGTTAGCTTATTCATGGATCCGTTCGGGCTGCGGCTCCAATGCTTACGAAGCTTTCATTCTCTACCCCTCCGGAGCCTCTTTTGGTAGTACCTATGTCTACGTTTCCCGTGCTGTGCGGCCTGCGCTTCACCTCAATCTAAACTCTGCCGTTTCAGCGGCGGTGCCTGAGTATACATTTCGTTTCAACCCAAACAATGGGCAAAGTGCTTCGTCACAAAGTGGAATTAAGCAAGGGGCTGAGTATTCAGGTTTTCCAAAACCAACTAAAACTGGGTATACGCTGAGCGGTTGGTCTTATGTAAAAAATGGCAAGACTTACTATTATTATCTTTCACCATCTGGAACATTGACCATTCCAGAAGTGCCTGAGTTTAGCACTACAACGGTTGATTTCAACGCGGTATGGCAGGCAAACAGTTATAATATATCCGCCAGTGCAAACGGCGGCACCATATCGTCGACGAGCGGTTGGAGCGGCAGTGGAAGTGTGGCAATAAAGAAGGTAAGCTATGGCTCCGCATACTCCACATTGCCGTCCGTTTCGCGGACGGGGTACAACTTGAAAGGGTGGTATGATGCGGCGAGTGGTGGCACGCAGATTTCGACAGGCACAGCAATGAATAAGACTTCCGACCATATTATTTATGCACAATGGACAATTAAAAATTATGTCATTACTTTCAATTCGAATGGCGGAAGTGGGACTATGTCAAATCAATTAGTTTCGCATGGCTCTACAGTTTCATTGACCCGAAACGCGTTTAAACGAAGTGGATATGTGTTTATGGGGTGGGCAACTTCGTCAAGTGGGGTGGTAATTTATCAAGATGGTGCGTCGATAACTTGCACTGGGCCGGTCACCTTGTATGCTGTTTGGAAAGAGGGCAGCTCAGCAAGTGTCACCGCACCATCGCAGGTGAATGGAGTATATCAAATTTCCAGTGCGGCAAATTTGGCATGGATGGCAAAGCAGAGCGAGACAGCTTCGCTTACAGGCAGTTTTAAGCAGACGGCGTCGATTGACCTGTCTGGAAAGGTTTGGACGCCTATAGGCAGCAGTACATATCCATTTAAAGGCAGCTATGACGGCGGAGGATACACCATATCAAACCTTATAATTCAGGGCAATGAAAGCTATCAAGGGCTGTTTGGGGCGGCTTCTAGTGCAACATTAAAAAATATCAGGCTTTCAAGCGGAAGAGTCTCAGGAAATACAAATATAGGAGGCATTGTGGGGTATTCTCTGCTTGGCTCTATTACTGATTGCATAAGCTTTTGTAATATTTCTGGAAGCTCTACAAGTGGGGCTGTTGGCGGTATTGTTGGTTATTCAACCTCAACAATAAGCAAATGTTACAACTATGGTGATGTCTCTGGAAACAGCAAAGTAGGTGGCATTTTAGGATATGGCTCAGCTATTATTACAAGTTGTATTTCTAAGGGAGTTATTGAAGGGGTGAGTGATGTTGGAGGTATTGTCGGTAATATTTCTGGAAGTATAACAGATTGTTATTTTGAAGGCTCGATTTTGACTGCAAGCGGTGGTTACGCAATAGGTTATGCAGGCAATGTATCAAACTGTTATGCGAGAGCGACATTTACAACAACGCAGTCACTGAGTAATCATGGTTTTACAAATGCAAGCTTCACCAATTGTGTATTTGAGATAAACGGTGTAAAACGCTTTAAAGTAAGCAATTTCAACGGATGGGTTATCACCTTGCAAAACCAGCCATTGCCTAAACAGTTGGCATGGATGGGGGTTATCAGTGATAGTAGTCTGACAGCAAGCAAGCTTACTCAGCTTGGATACAATGAAATATAAAATTTTGATTATATAAAAAAGATTTATACCAATTGAGTTACAAAAAAAGAGCAGATAAATTCTGCTCTTTATTTTTGTTATTTAAATGTTTATTGTGCTTTTTTAGCTGTTCTAATGCACTTTGTGCAGGCCTTAACAGTTTGTTCTTTTCCGTCAACTTCCATTGTAACCTTTTGAAGATTGAGGTCATATGTTCTGTTGTATTTCTTATTTGAGAAAGAAACTTGTTTGCCTGTCATTTTGCCTCTGCCGCATACTTCACATACTCTGCTCATTGGTTTAACCTCCATATAATATTATTATAATTTGCACCAACAGCAAGGTTTGCGTGATGCTGACTTTCTTTAATATAGCATTTTTTGTTTTAAAAAGCAACTCTTTTGGCAAAAAAACTTTCAAATGTTTTTAAAATTTTGCCTTTTTTGAAATAATCTCAAAAAAATTGTTGTTTTTTTCACAATTTTATTGTAAAATACTATAGGCACTATGTCAATTTGCACTTTGCTTTGCATATATATTACAGCAAATGCGAGGTTTGGCTTATTGATAAATTTTTAAAAGGAGCGCAAGGTGACTGTCGATACAAACAACTACTATGGCAATATCTCTATTTCCGACAACTCTATTAGGGTTGTTGCGGGTTATGTTGCACTCGACTGCTATGGTGTCGTTGACCTTGTCAGCAAGTCCATTGTGGACAGTGCCAGAGAATTATTTAAAAAAGAATCTTATTCCAAAGGAATTAAGATCAACCATATCAACAACAGAATTTATATTGATGTTTACTGTATTTTAAAATACGGTGTTTCTATTAGTGCAGTTGCAGAATCACTTCGCAAATCAGTCAAGTACAGCGTTGAAAACTTTACTGGTATGCTTGTTGATGCAGTCAATGTTCATGTTGTCGGAGTAAGAGTTTAGGAGATTTTATGATTAAGTCAATAAATGGACAAACCTTTCGCAAGATGGTTATTGCCGGCGCAGGTTTGCTTGAGCAAAATAAGAAATATGTCGATTCTTTGAATGTTTTTCCTGTACCAGATGGTGACACTGGTACAAATATGTTTTTAACTATGAAGTCAGCCGTAGCGGAAGTTTCTCAGTGCCCATCAAGCACTTTAGATGCGCTTAGTGACGCTTTTGCCAAAGGTGCTTTGAAGGGGGCTCGTGGAAACAGCGGTGTAATCACTTCACAAATTTTTAAGGGCTTTTGCAGCGAGACTGCAAAACATAAAGAAATCACTACTAAGGTTTTTGCTAAAGCTATGCAGGAAGGGGCAAATATTGCCTACAAAGCGGTTACAAAACCAAAAGAAGGCACAATTCTTACTGTCATAAGGGTTATGGCGGAAAACGCTGTGAGTGTGGCTAAGAAATGTGACGACTTTGAGGTCTTCTTCAAGAAGGTTTTAGAGGTTGGTGAAGAAATTTTGAAACAGACCCCTGAAATGCTTCCTGTGCTTAAGAAAGCGGGTGTTGTTGATGCGGGCGGTCGCGGAATCATTGTTATTTTCACAGGTTTTTATAAACTTGTTATGGGTGAAGAAGATTTCGAATTTCAATTTGATGACGAAAAGAAACAATCTCTTGATGATGTCATTGCTGATATCAACAACCTTGGTGATATTCAATTTGGATACTGCACTGAGTATATGATTATTCACATGAAGAAAAAGACCACAGAGGCCGACATTGACAAGCTTAGAGAAAAACTTGTTGAGCTTGGCGATTCAGTCATTTGTATTGGTGACCTCAATCTTGTAAAAGTGCATGTTCACTCAAACGAGCCAAACAAGGCACTTGAATATGCGTTGGAGCTTGGTGAGCTTTACAATCTTAAGATTGAAAATATGCGAGAGCAAAACAGAGAGATGAAAAAGAAAGCCAATGTTATGGAAGAGACGAAAGAGCATGGAATGGTTGCTGTTGCGCCTGGTGACGGTCTTGCTGCCATTTATAAAGATTTGGGTGTTGACGAGATTATTGTTGGCGGACAAACCATGAATCCTTCTGCTGCCGACATAGCAGCTGCTGCCGATAAAGTCCCTGCTAGAAATGTCTTTGTATTCCCAAACAATAAAAATATTATTTTGGCAGCAAATCAGGCAAATGACCTTACAAATAAAAATTTGATTATCATTCCAACACGCTCTATTCCAGAGGGAATTTCTGCAGCGATTGCCTTCAATCCAGATGGAAGTGTGGAAGAGAATACTGAGTCTATGAACGACGCGATAAAGGGTGTTAAGTCTGGCTCTGTAACTTACGCTGTTAGAGACACTCATGTTGACGGATTTGACCTTAATGTTGGTGATATTATTGGCCTTGACGATAAGGCAATTTTGGCAAAGGGGAAGCTTGTTGCTGAGACAACTGAAAAACTGATTGAAAGCATGATGAGCGAAGAAATCATGAATATCACTCTTTTCTATGGCGAAGATATTCGTGAAGATGAGGCTGAAAAATTGGCTGCAACTCTTGGTGAAAAATATCCAGAATGTGAAGTCTCTGCTATAAGCGGTGGTCAACCTGTATATTATTATCTTGTAAGTTTGGAATAATTCTTAATGTTTCATCTTTTTGAATACAGTCCAATGTATTGCAAGAAAAGTTTGACAAAAGTTTAGCAATATTGATTTAAAAAAAAGATATAAAAATAAAATAAACCACTGGGATTAAGCCTGTGGTTTTTTATTATAAATTGATTTTTAAAATGCAGATGCAGTAAAAAGGATGTTATAAAAAATAGCTATTTAGTAAACAAAATTGTGTAAATTGTTTAAAAATGGCTATTTTTTGTTAAATTTTATCAAATTTAATCAAATTTTTAAAAATTTGTCATAATTTTAATATTTTGAATAATCAGACGCGTTTTCACGCTCTCGCCTGCGTTCTTCAAGCGCTTGAGATACTGTTTTGCGTTTTGCGTTATTTAAGCCGTGTGGAATTTCGGTTTTTATTGTTGAAGAGGTTTTGCTTGAAGAAGGATTTGTTTTGCTTGATTTAATTTTTGTCAGTTTCATCTTATTGGTTGAATAGCTGACTTGTCTATAGCAATTTAAATAATTCTTTGCATCGTTGCTAAGCTCAAGTTCATCATTGTCAAGGATGTCAAATATATTGACTCCTTTATACGTTTTGCTTTCAATCTCTTTTAAAATTTTGTCTTTGTCGTTGATTAAAAGAAATTCTGTAGAGACTCTTGCAAGTGAAGCAATTTCGTTCATGTCAAAGCGTTCTTCCAGCGCAGCGTCACCCATTCGGCATTCTATCAAAGCATCCCAATTATCTTCGATAAACTCGCTTAAAAGTGGAAACGCGTATACAAAAACTGATTTTATATGCTTATGCAGACCAATTGTAAATCCGTCCTCAGCCATCAATTTGTTGATTTTAATCGCAATATAATCGTTGATTACTTCATTCAACAGGTTAAATTCACGACTGCCATAAGTGGTGTTGAAACTTTTGTTAAGTACGCCTGTGCATATGCCGCATCGCATAGTCATTTCAAATTGGGTATTGTAGATTATGTCAGATTCAACAATATGATTAAGCTCATGCACTAGAGTTTCATTGTCAAGGCAAAAAGTGGCAGGAAGCACGCAGATTGCATAAGGCTGGTAAGGTGATGAATATTTGAAAGTGTGGTCAATATAGGCCATTACATTCCCAGCCTTTGTGATATAGTCACCAAGAGTTGCTAATATTTCGGCTTGATAAATGTCATCATTTTCCAAAATTTCTTTTAAATGATTATATTCAGCATTGTTTGAAAGAATAGCTTCATTCTCTTCATTTACAAGCTTTGAAAATTCTTTAATTATTGCTTCATTTCTTATCTTGCTTAACAAATTTTTGTCATTGATAAACTCGTCAAAACTTGTTTTATTATCATTTTGTTTAGTTACAAACTGAAAAAGTTTGAGAGATTTTTCTTTATTAAATTCAAATCTGCCTTTACTTAAAAACAGCTCCAATATTTCAGCGATTTCGTCAAGCTCTGGTTTATTCAAATCTATATCAAAAGTTTGAGAAATATGATTTTTTAACAAAATTAAGCGTTTTTCACTGAAATTTTGACGAATTTTTGATAATTTATCAAAGTTTTCTTTGAAAGGCGAGGAAATTCGAGCATATTCTTTTTGCAAATACTCAAATTGAGGCTTATAGTTTTTGTTAAATAAAGCCTCACTTTTTGCAAGATATTTTTGTATTTTTATATTGTTTTTCTTATCAAGTAAAAATAGGTGAATAAGCTCATCTTTCTCTTGTTGCGAGCAGTCATCAAGTTTAAGATAGCTGGCAAGAAGAGTACTTAAATTTTTATTTAAAGGGATAGATGTAGAGCCATAGTTTTTTACACTGTTCTGCCAATTTTTCCAGTCCAAAAACATGTAAAGAAAAGGTTGATGTTCGCAGCCGATATCCTTAAAGAATTGCACTGCAACCTCTTCATTTTTGTTTTCAAAATAATCTTTTAAATAGTAATAAGAATTAAGCGAGCCCACTGTTTCTGTGAAAATATAGGTTGCATTGTTTAGGCGGGTGGTTATTCTTTCTCTGTACTTTTCTCCATAAAATTTGACAAAATAATCAATAACCTTTGGCAGTTTATCTTCAAGTGGATTATTTAAATTTATGTTTTCTATTCCGTGCTTAATCATATTTTGTCCTTTTATAGATTGTTTTTTATTGTGTTTTTAAATTTCGTTTTCTGAATCTATTTGTGAAGAAATTCTTTCTTTAATTTCTTTTACATTTCGAAAGCAGTTTATTAAGAGGTTTGTTGCGTTGCTGAAATTTGGGCTTGTTTCGATTGAAAACATATCAATTTCATTTTGCCCTGTTTTTTCTTTCAATTCTTGAGAGGCACTTTCTATAGAATAAACTTTTGCGAGATTTAAGAAGGTGTCAACTGCTTTTGAAAGAGCATTAAAGTTGTCTATGCCAATTTTTTCAGCGAAAGACATTGGATTTTCGCTCATGCGGCTGTCAATTATTTCATTTAAGTTTTCTTCAATAAAGTCTTCAATAAGTGGAAATGCTTTTGAGTAGGTTGAGTTTATTAAAGTCTTATGGCCTATTTTAAAACCGTCATTTTCCATAAGTTTAAGCACTTTCAAAGAAAGATAGTCATTTATGGTTTCATTTAATAATAGGCAGTTGTTTGAGCTTGTTGCACCTCTTCCAAGAGGGGTTTTGTTTATGTCAAAGCCTGTCTTTTGATAAAAGATGGCATTTTTAAGTGAATAGTCTGACTCTATTATGTGGTTCATTTCATGAATGATATTTGAGTCGTAAAGATTGAAGAAGCTTCCGCAAACGCAGATGTTTCTTGTTTTTTCAAGATTGCTGTAAGACAGGCCTGGAAATATAAAGGCTGCCGAACGCTGACCAATAGATGGAGTATTGCTAAATTCGCTTATTCTTTGTAATATGTCATCTTGAAAAACAAACTCTTCGTCATAGAGTGGTTGGGTGTTTTTAATGCGGTCACATAAAATAGGGGTGAGCTTTATCTCTTTTTCTGTTTGTAAAGCATTAAGATTTCTTATAAAATCACGACCAAAGAGTTTGTTTTTAAAATTCTTGTCATGAAGATAATCATAGAAGTCTTTATTGTCTGAGTAACCGTCATTTGATAATTTATCCACAACTTTGAACAAATCTAAAAGCGCGTCTCGCTCTTGAGAAGAAAAATATTCTTGATTTGTCTTAATTGTTTTGTGATAAGCTGGAAGAAAAGGTAAGAGTAAACTTTTATTTTCCTCGTTGTCTGGAATAGCAAATTGACTTACAATGTTTTTGTAAAGCATTCGTGTCAAGTCCAAATTATATGATTTTTCTATGCGGTTGACTGATAAATCATCAAGGGGCAGAGCAAGAAATTTGTCTTGTTCATTTTCAAGATATTCTAAATCTGCTTTGATTTCTTTATGATAGAAATCATTTATGTCAGCTAAGAAATTGCAAAGGTCTTTTTCATAGCCTTTTTGCAAGGCTGTTTTTAGTTGATATGAGTTGACAGCAACAAAATGCTTTAAAAAGTTTTTCACATTTTCAATTTCAGTTTCATCAATATGTTTTTGCCACACATCCAACTGGTCAAGTTGTGGTTTTGTAAGGCTTGAAATGTTGATAATTGATTTTTGCTTGAATTTGCTTAGCAGATTAAATCTTAATTCTTCAAAGTGGTTTTCAATATCTTTTATTCTATTTGTAAAATACTGGTCAACAAAAACGAATATGGTGTCATTTAAGCGGGTTGTGATACGCTCGCGATATTTTTCGCCATAAACTTTTACAAAATATTCAATTGCCGTAGGCAGTTTATTTTCAATAGGATTATTGAGATTAACGCCTTCAAGACCATGTTTTAGCATATATTTGCACTTCTGAGAAGATTGATGAAATCACGATAGTTTCTTGGAAACTTGTTTCTGCCTTCATAAAGATAGGTTTTTCCATCTTTTTCAATTTTTACAGAATATTCTTCGCCATCAATGATAAAATCATTTACCATTCTCTCTTCCCATGAAGAAACAATGGTGAGAAGTCTGCTTGCAAAGGGGGCAACTTCCAATTGAATTGGTTTACCGCCAAGAATTGCTTCATTTTTTTCGTCATTAAGAGTAAGATATACCTGCTGGCTTAAGTTTCTGATAGTCACTGTTATTTTCATTTTATCTCCTTATCTTTTTCTAGTATATCAAATTATATATTAAAAGTAAAGATTTATTTAATGGAGGAGCTCATTTTTGTTTTTCGCTGTTAAAGATACATATATAAAATAATTTGTTTATTTGGCTTATTTAATTTTTCTTTAAAAGTTTGCTTTCTGGTGCAAATTTGTTTAAAATAGGGCTATGAATAAACGAATTGACATATTTGTTGCCGAAAAAATCGGCATTTCAAGAAATAAAGCGCAGGCATTGATAGAAGAAGGGCTTGTCAAAGTGGACGGGGTTTTTGTTGACAAACCTTCTTTTGTTGTTCATGACGAGGCAAATGTTGAAATTCTTCCGCACAAGTCCTATGTGTCAAGGGGCGCGTTTAAACTTTTGGGTGTTATAGAAAAATTTAAACTTAATTTTGATGATATTATCGTGACTGATATTGGTGCTTCAACGGGTGGCTTTACACAGGTGGCACTTGAAAATGGCGCAAGAAAAGTTTATGCGGTTGATGTAGGAAAGGGCGAGCTTGACAAAACTCTTGCAGCGGATGAGAGGGTTGTTAATTTGGAAGGAATGGATGTGCGAGCTTTAAAAAATGAAGATGTTAAAGGCACAAAGCTTGTCATTGGAGACCTTTCATTTATCTCGCTTAAGCATGTTTTCCCAAAGCTTAATCAACTTTTTGGGAAGGTGGAATGTGTGCTTCTTTTTAAGCCTCAGTTTGAATGCGGCAGGACGATTGCAAATAAGTATAGAGGTGTAATTAAAGATAAGAAAGTGCATGAGAAGCTGTTAATAGAAATGGCAGAAGAGATTCAATTGTACGACTGGGTTTTATCTGATTTGACTTTTTCATCTATTAAAGGAGGGAGTGGCAATATTGAATATCTGCTTCATTTAAATGGGAAAATGGTTGAAAAATTTGATATAAAAGAGGTTGTCAGCAAAGCTTTTAAAACTCTATAACTAATGCGTTTAAAATGATAATTTTAGAAAAACGACATAAAAATCAATAAAAAACACGGAATTTGAAGCTTTTTCCGTGATTTTTAATATTTTTTTAATAAATTTTAATTTTAAACTCTGGTTGTTGAAGCTGCTGTTGGATACAAAGGCAGGTCGTCAAGGGCTGGACAAACTCTTCCGCTTTGGCATGCTTGACAAGGTGGAATTACTGGATATCCATAAGATGGCACCAATAAGTCAACAACTGCAGTAACCTTTATTAAAATTTGAATGCAACCAGTTACGGTAAATGTATTCTCGCTTGTGAAGGTGCCGATTTGGCTTGAGAAAATTGCATTTACTTTGATGTCGACTGGAGAAAGTGATGGCTGTGGAACAAACAGCATGCTGCATTTTTGCACGGTTATGCTTGAGCTTGCTGTGCCAATTACACCATTCGCATCTCTGTAAGTCACAGTCACTGGAATGGTGATTGTCATTGATACATTTGCATAGTTTGGTGAATTGTCAATTCTGTCTATTACAATGTCTGACACTGTTGGCGGATTTCCAACCTGATTTTCTGCTGAAATATATGTCAGCGGAAGGGCAGGGTTTTCTGGATTGAAACCACTTAAAGTAAGCACTATTCCCGTTTCAGTGGTTTGAGAAACGCAGGCATCGAAGACCTTGGTTGTCTCAATAAGTACTTTTTCACAAATCCCAGTCACAGGGTTGGTTGTCATTGGTCCCGGTCTGTTGGGATTTGTATTATTTATATAAAATGACATTTAAACCTCCTCATTTTACAGTGCATAAGAAAAAAATCTTGTGCATACAATCATATATATGTTGAAGTGGTTGCATTTTGTGCAATTTTTCTGGTGGCAAAATAAACTTATCTATTTTGATTTTTTAAACCAAGTTTTTAAGGCTTTATCTAAATTTATGTTTGTTTGCTTTGCTGCTTGACTTATTATTTATATTTTGTTAATATAATCAAGTTTTAAACAAAAATTTTAGGAGTGAGATTATGATTTTAGATAATGTGAAGATAAGAATGGGGCAAATGCGCGAAGAAATTGATTTTATAAAGGAGTGTCTTTGACAAGGGTGACATCAAAAGTCAACTGAATGTTTTGCAACAGCAGCAAGCGGAAGAAGGTTTTTATCTTGACCAAGCCAAAGTTTTGGAAGTGGGCAAAAAAATCAAGCATATTGAAGGAAAGCTTAATTTGATGAATATGCTTGAAACGCTTTATGAAGATTGCAATGCTTATGTAGAGCTTATTGAAGAAAGTCACGATCAAACGCTTGAGAGCGAGGTCGAGGACAGTTTGCATAAACTTGAGGAAGAGGTCGAAAAGGCGAAAATTCAAACACTGCTTAAAGGTAAATATGACAGCGGTGATGCAATTATCACTATTCATGCTGGCGCGGGCGGAACGGAAGCTCAAGACTGGGCGGATATGCTTTATAGAATGTATAAAATGTATTGCGACAAAGCTGGATTTAAAATGCTTGTGCTTGATGTTTTAAATGGAGACGAAGCAGGCCTTAAATCAATTACTTTTGAGGTGAGTGGAGATAATGCTTACGGCTTTTTAAAGGCAGAAAAGGGCGTTCATAGATTGGTGAGAATTTCACCTTTTGACTCAAATGCAAGAAGACATACATCATTTGCAAGTGTGGAAGTTATGCCTAAAATGGATGAAAGTCCAAATATTGAAATACGCTCAGAAGACCTTAAAGTTGATACCTATCGTTCTTCAGGTGCAGGCGGACAGAATGTCAACAAAACAGAAAGTGCAATAAGAATTACACATATTCCAAGCGGAATTGTTGTCTCTTGTCAGGTTGAGCGTTCGCAGCTTCAAAATCGTGAAAAGGCAATGCAAATGCTTTATTCAAAGCTTGCCGAAAAGGAAGAAAGGGAAGAGCTTGAAAAGCTTGCTGCCATTCGTGGCGAGGTGAAAAAGATTGAATGGGGAAGTCAAATACGAAGTTATGTGTTTTGTCCTTATACACTGGTTAAAGACCATCGCACTGGCTATGAAGACAGTAATGTGCAGTCTGTTATGGATGGACAAATTCAAGAGTTTATCAATGAATATTTGAAGAAAATTTAATAATTTGATGCAAAATGCCGTAAATTCGGCATTTTTTTTAATAAAAAATAGTGTTTTTCATGATATTTTCTTAAATTATCTCTGTTTTTTTATAATTATCAAAGGTGAAAAAGAAATGGAACAAATTTAATTAAATTGGTCATTTCTCTTTTTTTTTATTTTAAAAAGGTGTATAATAATGGCATGAGTTATCAAATTAAAGCAAAAGAAAAGTTTGAAAAATTAAGAAATCAAGAAGATGTTTTAATTCTTTCCATTGAGTCATCATGTGATGAAACAAGCATAGCTGTGGTCAAAAATGGAAGGGAAGTTTTGTCAAATATTATTGCCACACAAATTGAAATTCACAGGAGATTTGGCGGAGTTGTCCCTGAGGTTGCCTCACGCAATCATATTATGGCAATATCAAGTGTATATCAAGAAGCACTGGACAAGGCAGGGATAAAAGACTCGGATATTGATGCAATTGCAGTCACTTATGGTGCAGGTCTTATGGGGGCACTTTTAGTGGGAGTAAACTTTGCTAAAGGGCTTGCCTACAGTTTGGGTATTCCGCTTATTGCTGTAAGTCATGTGCATGGGCATATTGCGGCAAATTATATTTCTCACCACGCTCTTAAACCACCTTTTATTTGCCTTATGGTCAGCGGTGGACATACTGCGTTGTTGAAGGTGGAAGATTACAACAAATTCTCAATGCTTGGTACTACGCTTGATGACGCAGTTGGCGAAGCTTTTGATAAGGTTGCAAGGGTGATTGGTCTTCCTTATCCTGGTGGCCCTGAAATTGACAAACTTGCAAAGAATGGCGAAAATAAATTTAAGTTTAACCTTTCAAGCAGTCTTAAAAATACCTTCAACTTTTCTTTTAGTGGAATTAAGACGGAGGTGGTAAACCTTGTGCACAACAAAGCTCAAAAAGGTGAAGAAATAAATCATGCTGACCTTGCATGTTCTTTTCAAGAGGCGGTCACAAAAGAGCTTGCTGAAAAAGCTGTTAAGGCATGCAAACTGAGCAATTTAAACAAACTTGTCGTGGCTGGCGGAGTTGGTGCAAACTCGCGATTAAAGGAAAGACTTGCTTCTTTATGTCAAGATAATGAAATTGAATTTTTTAGTCCTGCCCTTAAGTATTGCACTGACAATGGCGCAATGATTGGCTCTATGGCATATTATATGCTCAAAGACGGGTTGGGGCTTGCCCAGCTTAATTTGACAGCTAAACCTAATGTTGAATTTAGAGGCTAAGAAAATAGTTGATTAAAGAAATGAATTTTTGTTTTTTATTTTCACTTTCAGTTTTATTTAATGCTTTTCATTTTAGAGGCAAAGATTCTAGATAGAAAAACTAAAATAAAAAACTTTAAGATTTATTATAGCAAATAAGATTTGAAAATAGAAAGAAAGTTTAAAATAAGATTAAGATATTGTTTTATCAACTTTGAAGAAACAAAAAATCGAGAAGAAACTTACAAAAAAATAGAAAATAACGAATAGAAACTGTTGAATAAAATAGAGACTATTTAATTGAGATTATTGGAGGAAATTATGGAGCTTCTTGCACCTGCAGGAAATTTTGAGAAACTTAAGACCGCTGTTCATTTTGGAGCAGACGGAGTTTATTTCGCCGGAAAGTCACTTGGACTTCGTGCTTTTGCTGGCAATTTTTCTGAAGAAGAAATTGTTGAGGCAATGAAATATCTTCACAGTCGTGGCAAAGTGGGATATATTACATTGAATATCGTTGCAAAAGATGGAGATTTTGAGGGCATTGATGAATATCTCAAACTTTTGGAAAGGGCTGAGGTTGATGGCGTGATTGTTTCTGATGTTGGCTTGATTTATTATATAAGAAAAAATTTTCCAAAGCTTAATGTTCATGTTTCCACTCAGGCAAATGTAAATAATTCTCAATCGGCTAAGTTTTATGCAGATATGGGGGTTGTCAGAATAGTGCTTGCAAGAGAGCTTAATTTGGAAGAAATCAAAAATATTCATGAGAAAAACCCTAATATTGAAATTGAGACCTTTGTTCATGGGGCTATGTGCATTTCTTATTCTGGACGCTGCTTGCTTTCAAATTATCTTACTGGCCGTGACAGCAATCGTGGAGCCTGCGTTCAAGCATGCAGATGGAAATATTTTATAAGAGAAGAAAATCGTGAGGATGAATATGAGGTTGAGGAAGATGAACGCGGCACTTATATTTTAAACTCAAAAGATATGTGTCTTATTGACCACATAGACAAACTCAAAACTGCCGGCATTGCAAGTTTAAAAATTGAAGGCAGAATGAAAAGTGACTATTATGTTGCAAGTGTTGTCAATGCTTATCGAAGGGCTTTGGACGGCTTTGATGATTTTGATGTATTGCATGAAGAGCTTGAAAAGACAAGTCATAGAAGATATACAACAGGTTTTTATTTCGGGGCTGATGATAAGGAATACTTAAAAGACTCAATGCCTGTTCAAACTGCGGTGTTTATTGCAAAGGTAGTAGAAGATGCAAAAGACGGTTTTGTCAAAGTGGAAATGCGAAACCGTTTTAAAGTGGGGGATGAGCTTCAAGTGCTAAGCCCTGATGATAATTTCTTAAAGACTATCAAAATTTCAAAGATTATAAATGAGAAAGGTGAAATTATTGAAGACGCAAAACGCGTTCAAGAAATTGTTCAAATCAACTGTCCTTACAATTTAAAGAAGGGTGATATATTGCGCTCTGACAAAAGCAAAGATGAATAATAAAAAAGACTGCATTTAAGCAGCCTTTTTTGCTTGAAAAATGCAACCGCTCCGTCTGTTTTTAAGTTTGAGAAATATTTTTTAAATTTTGAATAAAGTTGTAAATTGCTTTTTGGGGAATATTGATGGGATAATAAAGTAAAAATAATATAATAATTATATTACGGTAAAATATTCTTACTCGCAAAACTAAATGATAAAGGATGCATAGAGGGTGTGACAGCTACATTAAAAGTTATACCCAAAATTTATTAGTATAATAACCCATTGACCAAGATGCTGATTTTATGTTTGACAATTTTGTAATTAAAATATATACTTATCATATTGAAAAACAAAGTGAGGTTTATCATGGGATTTATGGGTGGAGTTTTTAAGATTTTAGGTTTTGAGGGCGAAAGCAAGCCAAAAGCTGCTAAGAAAAAGCCCAAGACTGCTGCAAAGGCGACCTATAGTTTGAAAAAAGGAGACTCGAGACCAGAACAAATTGATGGAATTTCTGTCTATTATCCTGAAAAGAAAGAGCAGTGCAAGGAATTTGTAGTGTTTGCAAAAGAGGGAAAGGCGATAATTATTTCTACTGAATATTGCACAAGTGAAGATTGTCAGGGTGCAATTGACTTTTTAAATGGTTTTGTTGTGGGGGCAAATGCAAGGCTTATTGTTTTAAACGAAAATAAGTTGTTTTTGATTTTGCCGGAGGGTATGGAAGTTGAAGATTAAAGAATTTCTCTTGAAACTGTTTAAAGACAAAAAATTTCTTTCGCCTTTTATTGTAGGTTGTGTTTTTGCGTTTGCACTTATTTTGGACCAGCTTACAAAAGGGCTTATTATTCCAAAGCTTATACCAAATGTTTATGACCATATTAAGGTTGTCCCAAAGTTTATCAGTTTCATTTATGTTCAAAACAAAGGTGCGGCATGGGGGATACTTAAAGATAACACAATTTTTCTTATTATAATGTCTTTTATCGGCATTGCGCTTATTTTAAGTTTTTATATTTTAAGGCTTAAGAAAACGGGCAACCGCACCTCAATTTTATTTGCTGTTTCTGTTGGACTTATTATTGGTGGGGCGGTCGGAAACCTTGCTGACAGACTGAGTTTTCGTTATGTGCGCGATTTTATCAATTTTGACTTTATGAATTTTCCAGTGTTTAATTTCGCTGATGTGGCACTTACTTTTGGCATAATTATTCTTTTGATATACATCCTATTTTTCTATAATAAAGAGCTTGTTGAAGAAGGACAGCAGGAAACAAAAGGGTTAAATTTATTTAAAAAAGCTGGAGGCAAAAAAGGCATAGATGGTGATGATGAGGATGTTGATTTAAATAAAAAGATTGATAATAACAGTGAAAATAGTGAAAAAAATGGCAAAAATGAAGAAAAAAGCTTTCAAAAAAGCCAATTAAGCAAAAATAATGAAGAAATTAAAGATAATGAAAGCAGACAAAGACGAGATGAGATGCTTGCTGAAGAGGCGGCAATAAAACAGGCTCAAGAAGAAAAAGATGACCAGCTTTTTGGCGGTGGCAAAGATGAGTGATGGAAAAATTGTTATTGAAGAAGGTGGAGAGAGATTTGATATCTTTCTTATGAAAATATTCCCCTCTTTCAGTCGTTCTCATATAAAGGAGCTTATCACAAGTGGAAATATTACTCTTGATGGAAAGGTAGTTAAGGCAGGCATAATTGTAAGTCAAGGGCATGAAATAGAATATCATTTTGAGCAGCCTCAAGCGCTTGAAGCTGAGGCAGAAGATATTGACTTTGAAATTGTTTATGAAGATGATGACCTTCTTGTAATCAACAAGCCGCAAGGCCTAGTTGTCCATCCATGTCAGACAAGCAGAAGTGGAACACTTGTGAACGGGCTTTTGGCAAGAGTTAAAAACTTAAGCGGAATAAATGGAGTGCTTAGGCCGGGGATTGTGCATAGGCTTGATAAGAATACTTCAGGGCTGATGATAGTGGCTAAAAATGATTTCGCGCACAATATTCTTGCAAAGCAAATTGCCGAAAAAGATAATTTTAAGAGGTGCTATCTTGCATTATGTGAAGGACATTTTAAAAATCAGGAAGGCAGAATTGAGAGTTTTATTACAAGAGATAAAAAAGACCGCAAAAAAATGGCGGTGGGCACAAGTGGAAAATTTGCAGTAACAAATTATAGAGTGGTGCAAAGTTTTGAAGGCGCTGACCTTGTTGAATTTTCACTTGAGACTGGCAGAACGCATCAAATAAGAGTGCATTGCAAAATGCTTGGGCATTCAGTAGTGGGTGATGATGTGTATGGGCATGCTCAGAAAGGGCTTAAAGGTCAGTTGCTTCATTCATATAAACTCAGTTTCATTCATCCTAGGCTTGAAAAAGTGCTTGAATTTGAAATTGACCTTCCAACACATTTTAAAGAATATATGAAAAAACTTAAAGAATATTAAAATTAAAGTTTTTTATTCAACTGAAATTTTTTTGACGCTTTTGAGAATTTAAAACTTTGATTTTTATAAAAACAAATATTAAAATGCAAACAATAAAAAACAACCGCTAAAGAGTAGTGGCTGTTTTGTTTTTTTGCTTTATTTAGCTGATTGACTGAAACTCTGTAATTCCAATATGTCTCTTCTTTCTTTCAATCTCGATTAAGCTTGAAATGAGGTCCCTTACTTTATAAGGATTTGCGACATGTCTGAGGTGGAATTGTGGAGAATGTGCGTCATTACTTGAAATTTCAAGAGTGCCAGTTTTGAAAATTCTGTCACCAAGAGATGCTGTGAGGGTAACATCAAAACATCTGTAAACATTTATTTCATCAATTACTGATGTAATGAAACCTTTATGTCTGAAAAATTTCACCCATTCACCTTCTTTCTTTACAATATAATATCTATAGAAAGAAAGAGGCAGACCAAAGCGTCTTCTTCTATCATGCCAAATTACTTCGCAATCCTTATCAAATTTCATTTTACCTCCTCTAATATTACTATTATTATCCTAGCAATTTTATACCTATTGTTATTTTAGCAATAAAATTGAAAAATGTAAAGAGATTTTATAAAAAAAATATGTTGTGAGATATTTTTTTTAAAGCTTTGACAAAATATATTTTTATTGCCTCTCAAATTTATTTTACTTTGACCCTTTGCATGTGTTATCATATAAATATGCTTGAAACGCTTGAAAATATCATCACCTCATCAAAGGAATTTAAAATGCTTTGTGATGAGCTGGAAGGTGGAAAACTCGCCAAAACAATTTTGCTTTTATCAAAAGACAGTCAATACAGCTTTGCTTTTGCTAAGCTTTTGTCAACTCTTATTTTAAATGGAAGATTAAAAGAGGGCAGGCTTGAAAAAAATGAAAACTATTTTAAAGCTATGTCGTTATCTCATCCCGACCTAAAGGTGTTTCCTTCAAAAGATAGGCTGCTTGTTGCGGACAGTGAAGATATTGTGGAAGAAAGTGTGGTTAAGCCTATTTTTGCCGAGCGCAAGGTGTTTATTATTAGAAACATTGAGCAGAGCATGGAAGCGGCGCAAAACAAACTTTTAAAGACCTTGGAAGAGCCAGAGCGAAATGTGTATTTTATCTTGACATCAACGAATATAAATCTTGTGTTGCCGACGATTAGGTCAAGGTGCAACAAAATTGAGCTGGGAAAGCTTGGTAGCAATGAACTTGAAGCGTGCCTTGGCTATTGCGAGAATTTTGAGCTTGTTTCAGTATTAAGCGAGGGTTTTATTGGTCAAGCGGAAGTTTTGAATAAAATGGAAAATTTGCCAGAGTTTTTTAGGTGCGTTTTGTCACTTGTGACAAAGCTTAAGTCAAGCAAGGAGCTTCTTATTTATTCCAAAGCGTTGTCTGTTTATTCTGGGCAATTTGAGCTTATTATTAAATCACTTTCTCTTATTTTTGAAGATGTCTTGTCTGTTAAGGTGGGAATGCCGCTTAGGTTTGCTTCTTTTAAGAGTGAAATTGAAGGCGTCAGCAGTGATTATTCGGTCAAGGCAATTACAGAAATAAGAAAGCTTATTGACAGGGCAGTGAAAGAAATTTCTTACAACTGCAATTTCATGCTGGTTATGGAAAATCTACTTTTGAACATATTGGAGGTAAAGTATCTATGCAGATAGAGACTATTGAAGCTAAATTTAGAAATGGCGCACACAGTTATTCATTCAGTCCAAACGGATTTGATTTGAAGGTGGGCGACTATGTAATTGTTGATACAGAAAAGGGAAGGGATATTGTTAGGGTGACAAAGGCTGCCTCTATGGTGGATGTCTCTGACCTTGTCGAGCCTCTTAAAGATGTCGTCAAAATTGCGACAACGGAAGAATTAAAGCTGGCAGAAGAGAATTATAAAAAAGCTGAGGGGCTTTATGGCGAAATAAAGGCGCTTGTTATGGCTGAAAAAATTGACATGAAAGTCATTTCAATTGAATGCAATTATAATTACAGCCGTCTTACTGTCAATTTTACGGCAGAAAACAGAGTTGATTTTCGTGAGCTTGTAAAAAAATTGGCTGATAAATACAAGGTGAGAATTGAGCTTAGGCAGGTTGGGCCAAGAGACGCCACAAGATTGCTTGGCGGGCTTGGAGTTTGCGGCAAAGTTTGCTGCTGTAAACAGGGCTTCGGAATAAATGACCATGTTTCTATAAAAATGGCGAAAAATCAAAATTTATCGTTAAATCCAAACAATATCAGTGGGCTTTGTGGAAAACTTTTGTGCTGTTTGGCTTATGAAAACCCTTATTATGAAGAAGTTTTGAAAATTATGCCAAAGGTCAACAGCTTTGTTGGCACGCCTGATGGTGAAGGTGTTGTTATGTATAATGACCTTTTAAAAAAGACGGTTTCTGTCAAATTTTCAACCGAGTCTGAAAGCGAAATAAAAGAATTTTCGATTGAGGATGTCAAAGTTAAAGAAAGAATGAAAGATGGCAAAAAGAAAAGATAATTTTTAAATTAACATTTGCCGTTTCGTTTTTGTAAGTTTTGAAATTTTATTTTCAGTTTTTTAAATTTAGTTTAAGATTTTTTATAAAAATGAAAAGTTTTATTAAAAATAAATAGAAGTTTAACTATGTTGTTTATGGAGGGAAGATGCTGCTTGAAGATGGTGAAAGGCTGGAAGATCTTGAATGTAATGGTCTTAAAATAATTCAAAATAAAAATTTTTATACTTTCACTTCTGATTCTGTCCTGCTTGCCAATTTTGTTGAAACAAAGGCAAGTGATGTATGTGTCGAAATAGGCACTGGCTGTGGCGTGATTTCAATTCTTCTTTCAGCAAAAACAAAATTTAAAAAGATGTATTCCTTCGAGCTTCAAAAAGAAATGGCTTTGCTGGCCGAGAAAAATGTCAAATTAAACGGTCTTGAAAGCTTGATAGAAGTTGTGGAAGATGACATTTTAAATTTTGAAAGACATATTTCAAAAGGCAGTGCTGATTGTGTGGTTTCAAATCCGCCTTATATGCTTGCTTGTGGTAAAAATGAGAATTTAATAAGAGATAAAGCGAGGCACGAAAATAGTTTGCCTGTTGTTAAACTTTGCATGTCAGCTTCGCAGCTTCTTAAAGAAGGTGGAAAGTTTTATGTGGTTTATGCCGCTTCGAGAGCATGCGAGCTTATCTTCAACTTAATGAAAAACAGGCTTGAGCCAAAACGAATGTTTTTCACATCAAATGGAAAGGGTAAGATTATGCTTGTGGTAATTGAAGCTGTCAAAGGTGGCAAGCATGAAGTTAAGGTTTTGCCAGAGCTTGTGACAAATGACAGTGACGGGAAATATCTTGAACAGTTGCATACAAAATATGTCAATAAGAGAGGGCGATATGAAAGTTTATAATAAGTTTGTAATAAGTTTGTAAGAGATAAAATTCCACAAGTAATAAATAAAAGAATAATAATTTAAAGAAAAATGGCAAAAAAACAACAAAAAAATGATAAAATAACGCGATTTTTAATAATTTTTTTAAAAAATAAAAAATATCTAGCAAATATGTAGATATTTTTTTATTTTAGTTTTATCTTTTTAATTGGCAATATATCTATATTTCTTCTCTTTCTTCTTCATTGAAAGAAAGGTAGACTTGTTGTTTTTTATTTTTGTTAAATGAAGTTTTTGCAGAATAGTTTTCAATGTCTGAAACCAGCAAATTTTGCCCAGCGTAATATTCCTTTTTTACAAATCCATTTTTAAAATGGAAGCTTTGAGAAATATTATTGTTTTGTCTTACATGGGCAAACAGTCGTTTGAAACCAAGAGAATGCTGTTTAATATAGTCATACATTGATGTTGCCACACCTTTGTTTTTATGATTGTTTGCAACGGCGAGTTGAACAACATAAAGACTTTCTGAAAACTTTCTGATGAAAGCAAATCCTACGCAGTGACCTTGATATTTGGCCATGACCATTATGTCAGCTTTAGTGCGGAATTCATCAATATGATGTTTGTACATAAGTTGGCCGCCATTTGAAAAGAGATTTTCATTGACGATGTTTTTCATTTCTTTGAGCTCTCTTTTGCTTGGCACGCTTGTATTTGTAATTTCATACCACATAACTTACCTCTTTAAAATTGTGGGGATTTTCTATTTCAATATTATATTATATTTTTTTTGACTTTTAAGTTTATTTTTCGTTTTGAATAGTGAAGTGTTGAAACTATTCAAGCTCGCTCTCTTCAGTATTGCCGTCTTCTTTTTCTTCCTCTTTATTTTCAGTCTTTTGCATTGAAATGCAGTTTTCATATATCGGTAAGTTTGCTTCTGCAAAAGCAGTCTCGTCGTCCTTTGAAACTTCAAAAGGATATATTGTTTCGATGGCATCTAAAACTTCAGAAGGTTGATTTGGGTAAACCGAATCTCCGTAATCTTTGTTATATTTTATAAAAGATTGCATTACTTGAAGTTTTTCTTGTGAGTTATAGATTATCTCAATGCCGTTTTCGTTTATTACACCATTGTATGGGTTTGGCGTGAGGGTAGGGAAAACTTTAGCTAAAATTTCTTTGGCATTATTTTTTCTGGCAGTAATATCATTTTGTTTTTCGGTATTTTCTCTTACACCTTTCACATATTCTTTATTGTTGTAAATTTTATTGAAAAGCTCGCCAAATATATTGTACTTTTCTGGGTGAAGTCTTTGACCGAAATTGTTGACTTTATCTGTTTTTTCTACAATTTTTCTATATTTGCGGAAAACACCGTCAACGAATTTTGAATCTGCCGATTCAAGCACTGATAAAAGGTTTATTGCTTTTTCTTTGGTAAGTTTAAGCTCAGTTTTAATCAATGAAGGATAATATTTTACCTCTCTTCCGCTTTTTGTAAAATATCTGTTGCTGTCCCAATCCATAAGGGCGATATGTCTTAAAGCGTTTTCAAAGCTCAGCATCGCGTCAGATTCGATTGCTGTGTCATAAAGATTGAACAGATTGTTTGTTTTTTCTTGAAGCTCTTCATCAGAGGCGTTTTTAAGAAGCTCTTGAAGCTTTTTTTCTCGCTCAGCTTCTATTTGATCAAGATCTTTCTTGCTTCCGTCTGCATTATGTGTTAATGCAAGTGATGGATATCGTGCCATCCATTGTTTTCTTTCAGATTTTTTTAAAGTAGGCAATACTGTATCAATAATGAAATTGGTTTTATACATGGCATTGACCCCTTCATTATTTGGATTTGTATTGTGCTGCCACTTGACAGTTTTATAATATTTAATAAGATTGTTCTTTTTATTTTTTAATTCAACAAAGTTATAGCCATAAAGCTCTTTTGATAATAAATCAAGTTTTTCAGGAGCAAACGCTGATAATAATTTTATGCTTCTTTCAAGTCCAGCGACATCGGCATCAAGCTCATAATAAAATTCATCATGATTGTCGTGATAAAGCCTGTCAATGTTGAGGTCTTTATTATAATATTTTGATTCTGTTTCGGAAGAAAGAATTCTAGCCATACATTGCAATGACATTATATAATTAAAGATAGGAATATCAGAATCGTTTTTTGTAATTTCTTCAAGCTCTTTATATTGCACAGCATGTTGAATTTCATGTTGAAGGGTGTGTATTTGCGTTGCTAAATATTTATATCGAAAATCTGTGTTTTTAGTTGTCAAGAATTCCGGTAGACAAACATGATCATTATAAAAATTCACCGATTTATTTTGGTTTCGATAATAAGCGCCATAATTATCATTTTCTGTTTTATTTTTATAATTTATTTTAATATTGTCAAGTCCAAGCTCATGTAAAGTGAGTTTTGTAATCAAGGCATGTGTCATTTTTGCCTGAAATCTTGAGATAGGTTGGTCTGATATAATCTCTTTTATGTTGTCTTTAATCATTTCAATGACTTCTTTGCGTTGATCTTGAGCAAGAAAGTTTATATTATTGATGACAAAAATCATTTCTGCTTCGCCAGCTGTTTGATTTCGAGCTTGATATTTTCTTTCAATTCCTCTCAACTCTTCTTTAAGCTTCATAGCCGCTCCTTTTTTAATATTATAACACCGAATTCAGCATATTTCTATAATTTCATAAAAATTTAATAATTTTTTATATTTCTCACTTCAATGCTTGGAATAGTAATTTCATGTGGCAAGTCAAATACATATTTTACTGTATTTGCGACATCTTTGCTGCTTAAGCCAAGTTTCATGATTTCTTCTGGAAGCTTGTCATTTGCACGAATATAGAAGTTTGTTTTAATAAGCCCAGGGCAAACATCAGTGATTTTGATATTATGTTTTGCAAGGTCGCGTTGAATGGCTTTGCGATAATAATAACTGCCATGTTTTGAAGCATTATAAACAGGACAAAACTCTTCTGTTTCTACTCCACTTTGAGAATTGATATTTATGATTTGTCCTTTTCCATTCTTAATTAAAATAGGGGCGATAGTTGAAATCATTCCAATGGTGCCAAAGGTGTTTGTATCAATGATTTCCTTAAGTCTATCGAGTGTGTTTATCTGAGCAAAGTGCTCTTTATCAAGCTGAGAAATTTCTCCCTTTGTCCATTGCCCAGCGCAATTGATAAGTGTATCTATATTTAAAAAATTTTCTTCCACATATTTTTGAAGCTTTTCTAGCTGGGAAGTGCAAGTTATGTCACACAAAAAATATTTGCAATTTAATGTTTGGGCAGTGCTTTTTAAATTTTCTTCATCTTTATCTATTAAAAGCAGGTTTTCCTCTTTTAAAATTTCTGCTATAGCCTTGCCTACGCCATCGCCTGCGCCTGTTATTAAAACATTTCTCATATTATTTTCCTTTCAAATAATATATCATATAGATAGGTTGTTGTAAACAAAAAGCCTTACTTTTTCAGCAGGCTTTATATTGTTTATTGATTATATTTTTAAAATTTTTAAGCTGTTAAACCAATACTCTTCCGTTAATCCAAATTTTTCAAAAGCAGGTTTGTGGTATAAAAAGAAGATATCAGCAAGGTCATATTTTCCTTCGTCAACATAAGCTTTGAGATATTTGTTCTTAAGCATCTCATCTGTTACATGGTCAAGAGAGACTTGTCCGTTATCTTGATATTTCTTAAATTCAAGCACGCATTCAAGTTTGTCAACAGCTTTGGCAAATTCTGCTTCTAAAGTTTTGGCTTCATTAAACTCATTTGTTAAAGCTAAAATATCATTCTTGCAATTTAAACATCTTATAGAGTGCCTGTTTTCAATAACTTGTTGTAATTCCATAAAAAGAAGATATCATACAAAACAGAAAAATGTAAATAAAATTAACCATTTTATTAAAATAAATTCATACTGTAAAGCTGAGAATATAAAAATAACAAAAAAACCTAAACTAAACAAAACTTGTTCAATTTAGGTCTCGCTTATGGCGGAGCAAGTGTAACCTAAATCGAATAATAAATAATAAAATTTTGAAATTATTAAAAGACACTAACAGTTAATTGTTAGTGTCTTTCTCTTTGTGTGAATTGTTTTCATTTTTAACAACTTCAAGAAATGATACAACTTCTTGGATTGTTGAAATACATTGTTTATATGGTTGTGTTGATTTATTTATACCCATATTAAAACTTGTATTTGCAATAATATCATAAGATACTTGAGATGTATCATACCTTTTTAATCTTATAATCAATTTTAAATCCTTACACATCCCATTTGTTTCCGCTCCAAAAAAACCTGTTCCAAATCCACCTATACTTCCACCTGTAGTTGCATTACTACCATTTTCATAAATTTCATAGTTTAATATTTCGTTAAAATTTACAATAAATAAACTTCCTTTATCATAGTCAATAAAACAAATTTGTCTATTATCATTATCTACTGCAATAAACTTTTTACAGGTATCAGGTTGATTATATGTAGCATAATCATTTAGAAAAAACTTTTTAGTTATACTGAAATTTGAATTTTTTAAAGTATCATTTGCCTTTAAGTTTATGCTCTCTTGATTTTTGCGAGCATTAGAAACTCCAGATTGGTGAACAGCCAATATTATAACTAGAACCCCGATAAATACAACTAAAAATACTAACCAATAAATAACAAAATACATATTTTACTCCTTTACCAAGCTGTAATTTCTACTAATTTATAAGTAGTTGGTCTGCTACTAGGAAAACTAAATAGACTAGCCTCAAAACGCCAAGTATCTCCACTCCCTAAATTATTAATGTTTGCTAAAGCAGTTCCCAAATTGTTTCCTGAAGCATCATAAACAGAAAATTCAACACTTGCATAAGAATAATTCCTGCTACTTGTGTTTTTTGCAGTTCCTTTAATTACTGCCGAATATCCTAGATATTCATTGTATTCGACTGACATTGAAACATTTGAAATGTCTAGTTTTGATTTCCCTGCTGGTGAACTTTCACCGCCCAATCCAACAACGATACCAATTATAATTGCTAGTAATATTGCAAATCCTACAACGCCAATCCAAATTTTTTTAGAATTTGATTTTTTCTCATTGTTAGAATTATCAACTTCTAACTTTACTTCTTCCATAAAAACTCCTTTTTAGTGAGTATACTACACAATAGGTGCAGAACACTTCACTTATATATTAACAAATTTAATTTAAAATAGCAAGTAATAAGTGCAATATATTTCACTTAAATTAACTTTTTTATTATTTGAATTTTATGAGTGGTGTGATATGAATTTAAATCGTGCATTTGCTTTGAGATTAAGTGGACTTTTGGTTGAAAAAAAGATGTCAAAATATAAACTTGAAAAAGAGACTGGATTAACTCATTCTGCATTAAGATATATTTTTAATGAAGTGAATGCTGATGTTAAATTTTCAACAATAGTAAAAGTTTGTAATGCATTAAAGATAACAATTACTGAATTTTTTGATAGCGAATTATTTGACCTAAATAATCTTGAAATTGATTAATTTGGCATTTAGGCGTGTGCTTGGTTATACAAGTGGTGTCGCTTCGCTCACTCAGGGTAGAAAAAACGAGACTCATACTTTTGTTTCTTTTGCATTCCAAGATTATATTGCATCTCTTCTCATGTCAGGAATTTTTCATGGCATAAAATAGAACAAGTCTTGCTTTATTTATAAAAATATGATATATTTTGGATATAAAGGAGTTATTATGAATAACAAAAACAAAGTATTCAACATAATATTTAAAATCTTATCATTATTATTTCTAGGATATATTATAGCGTTAATTACTATTGATTTTTTTGATACATCAAAATCATATACAACTACTGAAATTATCGTTTTGATGTGTATAGCATTGATAATTGTTCTTGGAGATGCTTTTGATTCATTCCAAATTGGAAATTTAATAAGTATAAAAAAAGAAAATAATAATCTTAAAGAACAAATAAAGACAATGTCTCAAGTTATGAATAATATTAATAATATAACAATAACTGCTGGAGCAGAGGTTGCGATGAAAAAAGAAGATGCAACTTTAAATAAACACAGTGAACCAAATAAAGCAACTTCATCATTAATAAAAGAAAACGAATTAATCTCAAAATATTTAGAAAGATACAATCTAAACAATGCGACCATAATTAGAGATGCTATTATTAGAATTAATAATAGTTTCGAGAATTCAAGTATGCCTTTTGATTGTTATCTAAAATCAAAAAACATGGAACAATTTATTGAAATAAAATTATTAGTCCCTATGCATGACAACTTTTATTACTTACATAAACAGCTTCAATATGTAAGTTATTATAATAGAGAGAATTCAGCAAATGCTCAATATGTCTTAGTTTTAAGCAAAAAAATAATGGAAGGGAATAATAAAATTTCAGAAACAAATAGAAAACATTATGAAAATATGATAAACCTATTTAAGGATATTATTGATAAAGGAATTATGAAAATAGAATTGATTTAAAAGAATCTAATAAAGATTCTTTTTTTTGTAAACAAAAAACCTAAACCAAACTTTTAGGTGTTCGATTTAGGTTTTGTTTGGCGGGAAGAGAGGGATTTGAACCCTCGCGCCGGTTGCCCGACCTACAGCCTTAGCAGGGCCGCCTCTTCGACCTCTTGAGTATCTCCCCATTCGATTCTTTCTCATCTTATCATATATTTTGTCGCTTTGTCAATCTTTTTATTAAACTTTTTTCTCTTCTTTTATTCTCTTTTTGAAAATTTTGTCCTTTTTTATTTATTTGTTTGGTTTCTTGTTTTTTATGTGGCAGCTTTTTTATCTTTTAGAGGATTATTTATTTCAATTTTTATATTTTTTAGATATTGACAAAATAGGGGCATTATGTTAAAATATACTTAAGTTGCTTTTGCCTTTAACTTTTATTATAAATTTTTATATTTAAGTTTTGAAGTGCAATAATAAAATAAGGAGTCTATTATGGGAATTGATGAATTGAACATGAAATTGGATGAGGCTTATGAGAAGCTTCATGTAATTGACGAGCTTAGAAAAAATGGTAAGTTTGGTTTTTATTATAACATGGATTATGATGAAGATGTTGATACTTACGAAATCAACGATAAAAGATATGATGATGAAGATCTTGATGAAATCTTTGCTGAAGCAATCAATGCAATAAGAAAAGTGGACAGGGTAAAGGTTGATGAGTTTGCTTTAGTTTTGCCAAATCTTAGAAAGATTTGCAATCTTATCAATTCTTGTGGAAAAAATAAGATTTCTGATATAAATAGCAAATTTAGTGTTTTAAAAGCTGCGCCTTATCAAGAGGGTGTTTCAGTTATGGATTTCCGCATATCTGCAAATCATAGAAGAAACCTTTTCCAAGCTTTAAGTGAAATTCAAATAATGCCTTCAGATCAATTGACTCAGGAAGAAAATGTTAAGGCAATCAAAGTAGTTGATGAAAAGCTTTATGCTATGCAACTTAAGGCACTTGAGTCTCTTATTGGTGAAGGAAAGGCTGGCAAATGTCAATTCTTCAATGGAAAAAATGACGAAGCGCTTTATGAGCTTATCAAATATGAATTTTCTAAAGGCATGGTAAGTGACCAAGTAAATCGTATTTTGTCTGACACTGACAATTTCGTTGCAAATCTTCCTAAAGCTCAAGTTAAGGCTTTAATTGGAATGAAAACGGCACCTAAGGCTTACAGAAAGATGCTTAAAGCGGCTCTTGCTGAGAAAAAGAAGCTTGAATTTAGGGCTAGGGTTGACAAAGCTTATTCTTCAGTAAAATCTAAACCAGTGTTTGCAATTGCTCTTCCAATTGTATTAGCAGCGACACTTACTGGGCTTCACCATGGCGGCGCTTATCTTGTAAGAAATGCTCAAGAAGAAAAAGATATGGCTCAAATTGAACGCAATATTGAAGAGGTTGGTGAATTTGCTGACTACAATTGCAGTGCTGTTTATGCTTCTGAAAATGATGGCAAATATTATGTTGAAGTTTATGGCTCTGCTGTCAAAGAGAAAGGCGAAGCTCCAAAATTCTGCAACATGACTTATGAAGTTGATAAAGACCTTTATGATACAATATTTAAATTCTATCAAGTTGAATTTGAGTATAACAATGATGGCAAAGTTGTTGATGCAACAAACAACATCAAAGAAGACACTGAAAAGTTTAGTTTATTTGGGAAAATGGCTGCAAACAGGGCAAGATGGAAAACAGCAAGTGAGCTTGTTGAGACCACAAAAGAAGCACCAATTTCTGTGGAATATGATTTAAACAACGCTGAGAAGGAATGAGTTTTATAAAATAAACTATAAAATCGCATTTTAGTTTAAAACTGAGATGCGTTTTTTTTGTAATATTTATAATGAATATGATTTTTATAAGAAATTGAAATGTAATTTTTTTTCAATTTCAAAATTTTCAAAAAAAAGTTTTAAAAAATTGTCATAAATAGTTGACTATTTTTGAAAAACTGCATATAATAGTGCTAGCACTTAAAGTTAATGAGTGCTAAAAAGTCGAAAAATAAGAGGTTGTTATGGAATTATCTGACCGCAAACAGAAAATCCTTTGCATTGCTGTTGAGGAGTACATAAGAGAATGCAGTCCAATTACCTCTGGTGGTATTAAGGATGTTACTTCGTTGGAATGTTCGACCGCCACCTTAAGAAATGAGCTTAATGCGCTTGAAGCTATGGGTTACTTAAGACAGTTGCATACTTCGGGCGGGAGAGTGCCTACTCCGCAGGGGTATCGATATTATGTCGAAAAATTGCTGTCGAGTGCAACCGCCACCGATGTTGAGCTTGATGAGGTGAAGAGAATTATTGGCAGCAGAACAAGTTCGCTTAATGAAATAGTTTCTGGGATTGCTAAGATAGTAAGTGAAGCGACCAATTATCCGACAGTTGTTATGATTGACGGATATGAAAACCTTGTTTTAAAAGAGTTTAAGATTATTCCCCTTCTTGATGACAAGCTTATGGTGCTTATTGGCACTGAAACGGGCTATATTTATCAAACTCTTGATGTGGTGGCTTCGGTTGAAGAATGTCAAGACGCGACAAGTTATCTCACAAACCACTTTAGAGGGGAGACTATTGGCAATATGATTGACAATATCAATCAGCTTGAAGGTGGAATGAAGGGGGAAATCAGGGCTTTTGAAAAGGTGGTTGATACACTGATTGAAGGGCTTAAAAAACTCAACAAACAGCGCTATCTTAATGTAAGACGAGAAGGCAGTGCCAAGCTTATTGAAGACAAGAAAAGCGTGGAAGAGGCGAAAAAAGCCTTGAAAGTGCTTGAAGACGAAAAAGAGCTTTCTTCTATTCTTGAGCTTGAAGGCAAGGGTGACATTGAGGTTACGGTCGCCGAAGAAGATGACAGTTGCTCAGTAGTTAAGGCACCACTATGCGTAAACGGAAGGCAGCTTGCTTCAATTGGAGTTATCGGGCCACAGCGAATGGACTATGCGGGAATAGCATCTGCGCTTAAGGTTGTAATTGATAATTTAAACGATTTAAAAGGAGAATAAATGAGTTTCTTACATGAAGACGAAGAATTGTTTGAAAATCAAAATAAAACTTCAGATGAGATTGAAGATGATGATTTCATAATTGAGAGAGAGGCGTCAGAAAGTCTTGAAGCTGATAATGGTTGTCAACAAGAGCCAGAAGCTGAGCTTCAAGAGGAAGAAATTTTTGAAGAAAATTTAGAAAATAATGACGAAAATGAAGAAAAAACTTCAGAAAATGCTCAGGAATGCGAAACAGAGGTTTTGGAGGAGCCAAAAGCTGAGGAAGGGAATAAATATCTTGAGATGGCAAGGCAAATTCAAGCGGACTTCGAAAATTTTCGCAGACATTCTGCTGAAAATGTGAAGAAGGCAAAAATTGATGGTCAGGCATCGGTTATAGAGGTGTTCTTGCCTTGTCTTGACACTTTCAAGGAGGCAAAAAAGAGCATTTCAAATGAAAATGTGCTTAAAGGAGTTGAAATGATTGAAGGAAAAATCAATGAGGCACTTAAGAGTTTGGGGGTGGAAAAACTGCCTTCAATTGGTCAGGTTTATGACCCACATATTCACGAGTCACTAGCAGTTATGCGTGACGAAAACAAAGAAAATGATATCATCTTGGAGGAATACCAAGCTGGATATAAATTCAATGGCAAAGTGCTGAGATATGCAAAAGTCATTGTGAATAAGTTGTAATTATAAAAATACAGCTTAAAAAACAAAAAAAACAAAAATTAAAAAGGAGATTTTATTATTATGGGAAAAATTATTGGAATTGACCTTGGTACTACAAATTCATGTGTTGCTGTTATGGAAGGCGGAAAGCCTACAGTTATTGCAAACGCAGAGGGAGATAGAACAACTCCTTCAGTTGTTGCTTACACTAAGGAAGGCGAAAGACTTGTTGGTAAGGTTGCAAAGCGTCAAGCTGTTGTGAATGCTGAAAACACAATTCAATCTATTAAAAGAGAAATGGGAAGTGACTACAAGACCACTCTTAATGGCAAGGAATACACTCCACAAGAGATTTCTGCTATGGTGCTTGGCAAGCTTAAGGCTGATGCTGAAAGTTATTTAGGTGGGGCTGTTACACAAGCTGTTATCACTGTTCCTGCATATTTCAATGACTCTCAAAGACAGGCAACTAAAGATGCCGGCAAAATCGCAGGTCTTGAAGTGCTTAGAATTATCAACGAGCCTACAGCAGCTGCTCTTGCTTATGGTCTTGACAAGGGCGAAAACGCCAACCAAAAGATTTTGGTTTATGACCTTGGTGGCGGAACATTCGATGTTTCTATTCTTGAAATTGGAGATGGCGTATTTGAAGTATTGGCTACAAACGGAAACACTCGTTTGGGCGGAGATGACTTCGACAACAGAATTATTGATTTCTTAGTTGAAGAATTTAAGGCTTCAAACAACATCGACCTTTCTGGTGACAAACTTGCAATGCAAAGATTAAAAGAAGCTGCAGAAAAGGCTAAAATTGACCTTTCAGCAACTCCAAAAACTACAATCTCTCTTCCTTTCATTTCTGCCGATGCAACTGGCCCAAAACATATGGAAGTTGAGCTTACTCGTGCTAAGTTTGATGACCTTACTTCAGATTTAGTACAAGAAACTATTGACTGCACTGTTAAAGCTCTTGAAGATGCTAAACTTGACAAAAATGATGTTGACAAGATTGTTCTTGTTGGTGGCTCTACTCGTATTCCAGCTGTTCAAGAAGCTGTTAAAAACTTCACTGGCAAAGAGTCTTACAAGGGTGTAAACCCAGACGAATGTGTTGCTGTTGGTGCGGCTATTCAAGCGGGCGTTCTTGGTGGAGAAGTTAAGGATGTGCTTCTTCTTGATGTTACTCCACTTTCTCTTGGTATTGAGACTCTTGGCGGAGTATTTACTAAGCTTATTGAAAGAAACACAACTATTCCTACAAAGAAATCTCAGGTGTTCTCAACTGCGTCTGACGGACAGAGCGGTGTTGACATTCATGTACTGCAAGGTGAAAGAGAATTTGCAAGCCAAAACAAGACTTTAGGAAGATTTCAACTTACAGATATTCCACCAGCACCTAGAGGTATTCCACAAATTGAAGTAACTTTCGATATTGATGCAAACGGAATTGTTAAAGTTTCTGCAAAAGACCTTGGTACAAACAAGGAACAAAATATCACAATCACAGCGTCTTCAAATCTTAAGGAAGAAGATATTGAGAAGGCAATCAAAGAGGCTGAAGCTCACGCTGAAGAAGACAAGAAGAGAAAAGAGCTTGTTGAAACTAAAAACCAAGCAGACAACCTTGTTTATGGCCTTGAAAAGATGTTGAAAGAAAACGGCGACAAACTTGCTGAAGAAGATAAGAAAAACCTTGAAGAAGCAATTGAAAAGGCTAAGAAAGACTTCGAAAGCGAGGATGTTGAGATTGTAAGAAAGGCGATTGATGAGCTTACAAATGTTTCAAATGGCGTTGTGACTAAGATGTATCAAGCAGCAAATCCAAATGGAACAAATGGAGATGGCACAACTGACGGAACAAATGGTGACGCTGGTGATGGAAACAATGGTGGCACTGATGGTGACCCAGAGGTTGTTGTTGACTAATTTATAAACCATCTTAAATTAAATATGCTTTTAAATTTTTGGGGAATTAAAAGGGCAGAAGTGTTCGTTTATTCCCCAAAAACTTTATAAGTTTATTCGAGATAGGTTTTGCAATATTTTTAGTTTTTGACAGAAAAGTTTGTCAATAATGAGCTTGTATTAAAATAAAAAGTCAATAATGAGATGTTTTTTTAATAAAAAGTTTTAAAGACAGATAAATTATATCGAAAAGGATAATTATGGCAAGTAAAGATTATTATTCAATTTTGGGTGTCGATAAGGGGGCAAGTGCAGACGAGATTAAGTCGGCTTATCGCAGGCTTGCAAAGAAATATCATCCTGACCTTAACAAGACAGAGGAAGCTGCTGCTAAATTCAAGGAAATAAATGAGGCGTATGAGGTGCTTGGTGATGCTCAGAAAAGGGCAAACTATGACCAATATGGCTCGGCTGATGGCAATCCTTTTGGAGCAGGCGGAGCTGGTGCTGGTGGTTTTGGTGATTTCTTTGGCGGTGGTGGCTTTGGTGATATTTTTGGAGACATTTTTTCAGCGTTTGGTGGAAGAGGGCAAACAAGGGCTCAGACAAAGGGCTCTGATATCAACATTGCTGTGATCTTAGAGTTTGAAGAGGCTTGTTTTGGTTGCGAAAAAAATATCACCATAAATAAAGTTGAAAAGTGCAGTGTCTGCAATGGTACTGGGGCTAAAAATGGCAAAGAGTTTACCACTTGTCGCGAGTGTAATGGCAGTGGCAGGGTGAGATTTCAGCAAAATACCATATTTGGCACAACCATCAGAGAGGCTGCCTGTCCGAAATGTAACGGCACAGGAAAGATTATTAAAGATAAATGTCCAAACTGTAATGGAAAAGGTGATATTAAGACTTCTAAAACAGTCAAAGCGAAATTCCCTGCTGGCATAGACAACGGAAATACTTTGCGCATGCGTGGAGAAGGAAATGCTCCTGCTGGTGCTGGAATAAATGGTGACCTCAATATTAAAGTAAGTGTCAGACCGCACAAACTTCTTGTAAGAAATGGCAATGATTTGACTCTTGAATTGTATGTTCCGTTTACTACCACATTGCTGGGCGGAAAGGTTGATATTCCAACTTTAAATGGAAAATATACTTTGAATATTCCAGAGCTTACTGCAAGCGGGACACTTATGAAAATTAAAAATAAGGGCGTAAAAATGCTTAATCGTGAAAGTTATGGCGATCTTCTTGTTACTGTAAAAGCTGAAGTGCCTAAAAATCTTGACAAGGATACAAAGGCAAAACTTGTTGAGCTTGCGTCCAAGCTTGGCGAGAATTCTTACACCAAATACAGTAATTTTTTGAAAAATATGAAATAAGAAAAAAGTTTCTCTTAAAATTAAAAGGGAAACTTTTTTGTTTTATATTGGCTATATTTTATTGGTTTGATATAATTTTTTATATAATTTGTGGATTTTAAATGAAAAAGGAGAAATTTTGTGTTCAAAAAGTTAAAAATAATTTTGGCGTTGATTGCGCTGGGTATTGTTGTTGCCTTATGTGTAATTTTGCCAGTTGTGCTTGTTGATGATAAGCCAGAAGATGAAGGTACAAATAATCCATTGGAATTTCAGTCATTAAAGTTTACTATATTAGATGAAGAAGAAAGGACTGTGTCTGTTGCTGCTAAATCAAGAGAAGTTATAAATGAAAACTTTCATGATAGTATACTTGTTATACCAAGCAAGGTGGTTTTAAATGAAGTGACATATACAGTTACGGAGATTGAAAGAGCAGTATATGATTATGAAAAAAAAGAATATGTTTCAGGCGGATTTATTTATTGTGATAAATTGTATGGAGTTGAAATTCCTAAGACTATTACTAATTTAGGTTGGAGTGCATTTTATGGTTGTTCTAGTTTGAAAACAGTCAAGATACTAAGTGGTGCTTATAAAAATTTATCATCTTGCACATTTCAAAATTGCACAAGTCTTGAAAGTGTAGAACTTGCTTATGGAGTAACAGGAATAGATAACGCTGCGTTTTTTGGTTGTTCAAACCTGACTACAATAAAAATTCCAGATTCAGTAACAATCATATACGCAACGGTTTTTATAGGCTGCAAAAATCTTACTTCAGTGATTTTGCCTGCATCTCTTACACTGTTGGGCGAAAATGCTTTCATGGGCTGTAAAAACCTTGAGAAAATTTATTATAAAGGCAGTCGTGAACAATGGGATGCAATAAAAAAATATAAAAATCCTGAAATAGATAATGCTGAAATAATCTTTGATTTTAATGGATAACAAAATATTATGCAATAAAAATAAACAGCAAAAAAATTCAGTTATTTTAAATTTAACTGAATTTTTTATTTTAGTTTTTTGTCAATATTGAAATGAGCGCAAGGGTGGCGGTGACGGCGGTATCGCATCTTAAAATTCGTTTGCCAAGCGAGATTGATGTTGTGATATTTTTTAGTAACTCGCCTTCTTTTTGTGAAAAACCGCCTTCATTTCCAATAATTACTGCAATATTGTGTTTATTTTGAAGTATTTCAGGGTTGAAACACTCTGTTTCTTCTTCATAGGCAAATAGTGCAAGGTCATATTCGGATAAAAGTTTTGGAAGCATTTCAAATTTGACAGGGTCTGTCACTTCAACCAGTTTTGATCTTTCGCATTGTTTGCAAGCCGTCATAATTTGTGTCTCCACGCGCTCTCTTTTAATATCTTTTATCATGCAATATTCACTGATAAAAGGCACAATTTTGTTTACGCCAAGCTCGACACTCTTTGCAAGTATACTGTCAAAATAATCTTTTTTTGGCAACATTTGAAAAAGTGTAATATTGCGCTGTGGCAGTGCAGGACAGATTTGTTTATCATCTATTTCAAGTAAGCAGTCATTTTTGTTTATTTTGCTTATTGTGCAATAGTAGTCATATTCATCATTTATCGAAGCGATTATTTTTTCGCCCTCAGTCATTCGCAAAACTTTTTTTAAGTGGATAAATTCATTACCTTCAATTATGATGTTTTCACCCAATTTTTTACCAAAAAATCTTTTCATATAGTCCTCTTTTTTTATTATATCTGATTTGACTTTTAAAAGCAAATAATAGGAAGAAATGAATAAAAATTTTAATAGAAAAGTTTTTGGCAAAGCATTTCGGCAATTTCTTGTTTGGTTTCAACTTTAATAATTTGATTATGTTTGTCTATAATATAAGCTTGATGGCCATATTTATCTATGTTTTTAATGTCATTAGCAACCACAAAATCGCAATCATTTTTGGCTAGCAATTTATTTGCAACTGAAATAAGTTGGGTTTGGCTTACACCTGCAAGCAGTTTAAAGCCAACAAGGGTGGTTTTTGGCGACCATTTTTTAATATAAGAAATGATTTTCTTGGTTGGCTTTAGTTTGATTATAAGGGCAGATTTATCTGATGAGATTTTATTTTGATTATCTATGGCGGGCAGTGAGGAATTTAATATATTTTCTATTTCTTCAATATTTTTATTTTCTAGGCATTTTGCAAGTGTCTCGCAGGTTGAAACATAGTCAAGAGTATAGTCAGAAATTGCCATGCTATGCACCACTATATCTATATTTTTTTCTTGCAAAAGCGTTTGCAAGGAAGTGTATACATCGTCTGTGCTTTCAATGATTTTAAGCTCAATTTTATCTGAATTGTCAAGAATTTGAGGTTTTATCGCATTTTTTGGGCAAATATAATAGATTTTTTCGATATTATTGTCATTTTTGTTTAAAAATGTATCTGCTATTATGCTGCCAAGTTTTCCACTTGAATTGTTTGTAATCTTTCTTACGCTGTCAATTTTTTCGCTTGTGCCACCCGCTGTAATTATAATATTCAACATTTTATCGCCTCCAATTAAAGTTTTTCTGGCAGAAGTCTTGCAAAAGTTTCTGCTCTTTCAACATCTTTGACATCCTTTCCAATTATAAGATAGTCTTGTCCTTTGAGGTTTATATAGTCTTTCGATATAAAAGGTTTCATTTTCCCTCCTTTAATATCTTTTTGATTTCATTGACTATATTTTCAGTTTTTGGAAGTTTTCCTTTTCCGCTGACCCCGCAAGCAAGCATTCCTGTGTCAGGTATAATGAATTTCATCCCAAAATTACTTAATTTTTTGATGTTTTCTTGCACAATTGGATTTGTATACATAAATTCATTCATAGAAGGCACAAACAATATTGGCACAGTTGCTGCAATAATTGTTGAAGAAAGCATATCATCTGCAATTCCATTTGCAGCCTTTCCAATTATATTTGCTGTTGCTGGGACAATGACAAGCAGGTCGCATTCTTGCCCAAAATGGATATGTCCTACATATTCAGCGTTATCCTCTTCAAACATATCTACAACAACTTTGTTTTTTGATAGTGTTTGCAATGTCAGTGGGGTGATAAATTGTGTCGCATTTTTTGTCATAATCACTTGCACGAAAGCACCTTCTTTTTTTAATGCACTTACAAGGCTTGCTGATTTATAACTTGCTATGCCGCCTGATATTCCTACTACTATTTTCTTCTTGTTTAACATTTTTTTCTCCTTTTCACTTGCATTATATAATATTTTTTGATATAAGTATAATATATGTTCATTATAAGGTATATAAGAGGTGCTTATGGCGGAAATCAATTTTGAATTATTGAAAATCTTTTATGAGGTTGCAAAAGAGGAGAGTATTACAAGAGCGAGTGAAAATTTGTTTATATCGCAACCAGCTGTTTCGCAGAGCATTAAAAAACTTGAGGGTGAGCTTGGCGGAGTGCTTTTTAATAGAAGCAATAAAGGAATAAGTTTGACAAGTGAAGGCAAAGAATTTTTTGGATATGTCAAGGAAGCGCTCAGTTTAATCAAAAGAGGGCAGGATGAATTTGTTAATTTCAAAAAGCTTGAAAGAGGAACGGTTAAAATTGGAATTTCCACAACACTTACAAAGCTTGTGTTGCTGAAGCCGCTTGTTCAGTTTCACAGAGATTTTCCAAATGTCAAAATTGAAATTGAAAATGGTTTGACTTCTTCATTGCTTGACAATTTAATGCAGGGTAAGATTGATATGGTCATTTACAGCGAAGATTGTAATAATGATAAATTCGAGTCTTTTCCTATTTCACAATTTCATCACTGTTTTGTTTATAATAAAAATTTTTATAATATTGATAATAAGATTTCGTTAAATGAGCTTATAAAGTATCCGCTAATTTTGCAGAACAAAAAATCAAATACAAGAAATATGTTTGAAAAGCTTGCAGAAAAATTTAAACTTAAAAACATGAATTATACTGAAGTGGTCAGTCAAGAGCTTGTCAAAATTTTGTCCGAATGCGGTTTTGGCTTTGGCTTTGTAATTGAAGAAGATGAAATTGATGAAAGCTTAAGTGTGGTTGAGCTTGAAGAAGAGCTGCCTGCATTTGAAGTCAAATTGGCACGCTCGGCAAACACTATTCCCACTTTTGCTGCAAAAAAGTTTATTGATTATGTATTAAATAAAAATTAAATATTTTAATATTGCATTTTACAATAAGGATTTATAATTATTAGTTAGGGACAAAAAAAAGAGAGGTTTTAAACCTCCCTTTCTTTTTATACAACAGCTTTGTTTATGCTTTTTATCTGCAGTTTCTTCCAATTAAGCAACCTGCAAGAATGCAGAGTGCATTTTTTTGAAAGCAACAGTTTCCACAATTGTTTCCACAGTTGTTGTGATTGCAGCATTTTCTATCATCTTTGCATGGTCTTCTGTTAAATTCTTCTACTCCGTCAAATCTGTCGAAATCGTCAAATCTTTCATAGTTTTCACGCTCGAAGCCAAAGTCTTCAGGGAAATTGTTGTTATTAAACCCGTCAAACTCTCTTTCTTCAAATTCTCTTTCAAAATGCTCGTGTTCCTGTCTTGACCAGTTGTTGTCGCGACAGTTATCCCATTTCCTGTTGTTGCAGCATGGGTTGCAATTCCAGTGGCAACGGCAGTCGCATTTTGATGGGCGTTGTTGACATGGGTTGCAAGTTGGGCGGCAGAAGCATGGGTTTTGCCAGCAGTATGATGGTCTGTTGTTGCAACAGCCATGTTTAAAATTTGTGTTAAAGTTCATTTTATCCTCCAAAGTATTTCTAAAACTTATTTTGCTTCAATATTATATAATTGTGAAAGATTGTTTTTTGGCAATACTTGCCATTGTTGGCACAGTCATAGGCTCAGGTTTTATCAGTGGCAAAGAAATTATGGTGTTTTTTTCAAGGTTTGGGTGGTATTCATTTTTATTTATCGCCCTTGCCTTTGTGCTTTTCTTTGTTCTTTTTAAACTGCTTTTAAATTGCGGCGAAAAAGCTTTGAATAAACTTGAAAAATCTAAGTTTTCCTTTTTAATCAATCTTTTTCTTTGTCTGTTCTTTTCTTCCGCAATGTTTGCAGGAATTGCAAATTTGCTTCAATTTGACAATATTTTTGCAAATTTAGCGGTATTTTTCTTTGTTTTGCTGCTTTCTTATTTGGTTTTTAAGCATGGGCTTGGTGGGCTAAATAAGATAAACATGGTCATTGTTCCGATTATGATTATGATTTTTGTTGGCTTTTTAGCAAGCAAAATTTCTTTCAAATCGGTTGAGTTTAATGGTTTTGCGGCAGGTGGAGCAGGGCTTGTTTATGCCATTTTGTATGTTATATTAAACACAGCAAATGGCGGTGTAATCATTGCAAATTATGGCAAAAAGCTGTCAAAGAGACAAAAAACGCAAGTAGCCTTTTTATCGGCACTTACGCTTTTTGTGATTTTGCTGATTGCAAACTTGGTTTTACTGTTAAACCCAACTTCATTTGTTTATGCAATGCCTCTTGTGTCAATTTTCAGCGGCGTAGGGCATATCGTCATGACTATTGTGGTGTTCATGGGATGTTTGACGACACTTCTTACACTTGTTTATACATTGTCTACTTCAATGCGAGGGCTGTGCAAAAATGAAATTTTAATATTTTTTGTAAGTGTAATAGTGCCGCTTCTTTTAAGCCTTGTCGGCTTTGATTTTATTGTTGAACATCTCTATCCGCTTGCCAGTGTGCTTGGAATTTATCTATTATGCGACCTCTTGTTTGCAAATCGAAAAGGCAAGTTTGTCTCTTTTAAATTGCTTAAAAGGAGATAATTTAACTTTTTAACTATTTTTTATTCAATTTTTAATGAATTTAAGCTTATTTTTGTTAAATTATAATAATATATTTCTATATAGAGACGAAGTCTCATTTTTTATAGTGTCTTTCAAGAGGGCTGACAAGAAAGTACATTCCGCTTGCAAGAATGCAAAGAATTACTATGCTTGCCATGACAATATCAAGTTTTAAAATTTGACTTCCATAATTGATAAGATAACCAAGACCGGCACGGCTTGACAGATATTCACCCATTATTGTGCCCACCCAACTCATTCCGACATTGATTTTAAGTGCAGTTGCAAATTCTGGCAGGGCATTTGGAATGACTAGTTTGAATAATATCTGATATTTCTTTGCATGCATTGATTTCATAAGCAATATTTTATCATTGTCACATGAAATGAAAGCGTTGAGCATTGAAATAGTGGTGATAATTACGCAAATGAGTATGCACATTACAATTGTAGCGCCAGTGCCAGAGCCTACCCAGAAAATTATCATTGGGCCAAGTGCTATTTTAGGCAGTGAGTTGAGTATGATCAGATAAGGCTCAAGCACCTTTCGAAGTCTTTCGCTCCACCAAAGCAAAACTGCGATTAAAAAACCGAGGGCTGTTGCCAAGATGAAACCGATTACTGTTTCATAAAGTGATGTCCAAATGTGCAACCATAGATTGCCTGTTTGAAAAAGCTCAACAATTGTTACAGCAATGCGGGAAGGACTTGAGAAGAAGAAGGGGTCTATTACTTTTGTCTGGGCAAGAAGTTCCCAAATTCCTAAAAAAGCGATAAGCACGGCAATTTGTAAGAAAATTACCAAAATTTTATCATTTCGCAAGTGTTTTAGATATTGTTTTCTTGCCTTTGAGTAATTTATCGTTTTTTTCTTCATTAGATGAGATTTCTCCAAATCATTTCAAAGTAATTGCCAAAATCTTTATCCTCGCGCTTTTTAAGCGGTGTCTCTTGTGGGAATGCAAGGTTAACTTCTTCCTTTACAGAGGCTGGACGCTTTGATAGTATGATGATTTTATCAGACATGCTGAGGGCTTCAGAAATGTCGTGAGTGACAAGTAAAGCGGTCTTTTGTTCTGATTTTATGATGTCATAGACATCGTCGCATACTTTAAGTCTTGTTTGAAAGTCGAGTGCTGAGAATGGCTCGTCAAGAAGAAGCAGAGCTGGCTCAAGCACAAGTGTTCTTATCAAGGCAACGCGTTGTCGCATGCCACCGCTAAGCTGGCGAGGCTTTTTGTTTTTGAAGCTGTAAAGGTCATATTTCTTCAACAATTCTTCCGCCATTGAAAGCTTTTTCTCATCTTTTTTCATCTTTTGAAGTTCTAAGCCAAGAATTATGTTCTGCCAAATCGTCCGCCATTCAAAAAGGTGGTCGCGTTGAAACATATAACCTATTCGGTTGTCGTTTTTCTCGATTGGTTTATCGTCTAAAAGAATTTCACCGCTTGAAGGAGTGAGCAGGCCTGCGGTAAGGGAAAGTATTGTTGTTTTACCGCAGCCGCTTGGCCCAACAAGAGAAGTGAAAGATTTGTCTTCTACAATAAAGTTAACGCCACTAAGTGCATTGACTTCATTTTCTTTCGTTTGATAGAAGTAGTTTACATTTTTAAATTCGAGTAATTTTTTCATTTGTATGACCTCTACAATATCAGTTTAGCAAGTGGAAATATAATTGTTACAAATTTTGAAAAGATTTTTTAAATATTTTTTTGCTGAATGAAATATGCGAAAGTCTGGTGATTAAGTCTTATAATAATTTAATATAATATTATATAATTTAATTTAATTTATTAAAAATTCATTAAAAAACGGTAAAAAAGGCTCTTAAATGCTATTTTTTATATATTTTTCTTAAATTTGATAAAATACAAACTTTTTTAAAATTTTTGTCAGTCAATATTGAAGTTGGGTTTTTGGGGCGGTTATAATATGGTCGTTAGCTAATAAAAGGAAGGGAGAGCGAGTGGAAGAGCAGGATAAGATTAAGAAGGCTCTTATGAAAAAAGCTCTTGGATATAATGCTGATGAGGTCATTGAAGAATATATAATTGATGATGAAGGCAGAGCTCAGCTTTCAAAAAAGAAGGTTACCAAAAAGCATTATTGTCCTGATATATCTGCGGTAAAAGTGCTGCTTGAGCGTTATTATAAGACCTATGAAGATGAAGTTAAGTTGATGACAGATGAGGCTCTTCTTGATGAGCAACAGAGGTTGCAAAATTTATTGAAGGGGGAGGAAAATGGAGATTGAAAAGTGTAATCACATGACCAAGTGTGATTTTTTTGGTTGCAAAAATTTGGCAAGATATAGTTTTTCAACCAAAGGAATTATCAGACGAAATCTATGCTTTTGTGAAGATTGTTTGAAGGGCATGTATGAGGCAGTGGCAAAGATGCAAACGCCAAAGGGAATTAAAAGCCCTTTTAAATTGAATAAAAGGTTGGGGAAAAATGATGAATAGTGAAGAATCAAAAGTTGTCAAAGAGGTGATTGACGATTTTAAAAATCGTGCAAATATGAGAAAAAACTTTGACCTTATTTGGCAGATAAACATGAATTTTTTGATGGGAAATCAATTTTGCAATGTGGGTTATGGTGGACATCTTGAAGAGACTGACAGGCAGTTCTTTTGGCAAGAGAGGGAGGTGTTCAACCATATTGCACCGATATTTGACATCAGATTTGCAAAGTTATCAAAAATTAAGCCAGGGATAAATATTATTCCTGCGACCAGTGATGAGCGAGACAAAGAGACTGCAAAGGTTTCAAAGAAAATTTACAATTCTGTAAAAAATAAACTTGCACTTGAAAGCAAGATAAATCAGGCTATCAAGTGGTCTGAAGTTTGCGGAACAGTTTTTTACAAGGTTGGCTGGAATGCTGCTTCAGGGCAGGTGGTTGCTGTCGATGAAAATGGAAACGATATTCGCAGCGGAGAAATTGACTTTTCTGTTGTCAGTCCTTTTGAGATATATCCAGACTCTGCTGTATGCGAAAGCTTGGATGAATGTCAAAGTATCATTCATGCCAAAGCATTTTCGACTGCACAAATTAAAAATATGTATGGCGTGTCGGTCAAGGGCGAAAAGGTGAATACTTATGCTCTTGATAATGTAAGCACTGGTGTTGGTGGGCTTGGTTTTAATGGCACAGTGCCGAAGATGATTGAAAATGTCAAAGAAGACAGTGCTGTAGTCATTGAAAGATATATAAAGCCAAATTCAACATATGTTAATGGAAGGCTTACCATTGTTGCAGGTGATAAGCTGGTTTATGATGGCGAGCTTCCATATATTTTTGATGATGGCAAGCGCGGCTTTCCATTTGTAAGACAGACAAGCATTGCCGAGCCAGGATGCTTCTGGGGAACAAGTGTTATTGAAAGACTTATCCCTGTTCAGCGTGCTTACAATGCAGTGAAAAATCGCAAGCATGAATTTATCAATCGTCTTTCTTTAGGTGTTTTAAGTGTAGAAGACGGGTCTGTCGATCTTGACAATCTTGAAGATGAGGGGCTTTGTCCAGGAAAAGTGCTTGTTTATAGGCAGGGTGCTTGTGAGCCTAAATATCTTGAAGCTGAGACTTTGCCAAACGGCATTGAAAAGGAAGAAGAAAATTTACTTGAAGAATTTAAGACAATTAGTGGAGTGAGTGATCTGTTGAGCGGAAGCAAAATTTCCTCACAGATGAGTGGTGTTGCACTTGAGCTTTTGATTTCGCAGGATGAAACTAGGCTTAACGCTTCAGTGGAAAGCATAAATACAGCAAACAAAATTATTGCAAAGAAGATTTTGCAACTCTATAAGCAGTTTGCGGCTATTCCACGCCTTGCAAAAGTAATTGGCGAAAATGGAAAAATTGAGATGTTTTATTTTAATTCTGGCGACATAACAAGCGACGATATTGAAATTGAAAATCAAAGCGATGGCTTGCAAACTATCTCTCAAAGAAGGGAAATGATTTTGTCTCTTCTTAATAATGGGGTGCTTAATGATGAGAAAGATGGAATTTCAAACAGAATGAAATGCAAGATTTTGGATATGCTTGGCATGGGAATTTGGGAGAATGCTCAAGACATCAATGAGTTGCACATCAAGAAAGCAGGCAATGAAAACTTGAAACTATTGAAAGGTGAAGAGGTCAAGGTCAGCGAAATTGACAGTCACCAGCTACACATAAATGAACATATTGCCTTTATGCTTGGAGAAGATTTTGAAAATGCTTGCAAGAAAGATGATAAGCTTGAAAAGGCATATTTAAATCATATTGAACAACATAAAAAACTTAATAAAGTGGAGGAATAAAATATATGGAAGAAACAAGAGAACAACCGATCATAATGCCAGCAACCGCTTTAAACGCAGCAGATGAGAAAAGTGCTATGAGCGAGGTCGGCTCTCAGGACATGAATATGGGAAAGTTTAAAAGCGTGCAAGCGTTGATGGACGCATACAACAACTTGCAAGCTGAGTTTACCAAAAAATGTCAAAAACTGAGTCAGTTACAAAAAGATAAAACGAATAGTGCGCTGTCTGACTTAGATCTGCAAGAAATAGCTGATTTTGAGAATAATTTAACGAAAAATGATGTAAAACAGCTTAAAAATGAAGAAAAAACCGATTATATTGAGGAAAATGGTGAAATTATAGAGAAAAATGAAAAAGAAAAAGAGAAAGCCATTTCAATCAATTCAACTGAAAAAGTTGAGTTTCAGTCAGCGGAAGGCTTGAATAAAGATGCTTCTGTTGAGAATGCAGGTCAGCAGCAGCTTGATAAGTTCCTTGAAAGTAACTTTGATGCAAAGTTGTACGAGGAGGAAATAAAAAAGAGATTTCCTGCTTGCAAAGAAAAATGTTCCGATCCATATCAGGTCGCATGGGCGGAAGTCCTTCTATCTTCTTTAAAGGAGGGGGATAAACTTAGTGACCCTTTAATCAATCAATATGTTTTATCTGATGAGCGTGTAAAGAACAAGATTATCGAAGATTATCTTAAGGCTTTAAATGCTTCAAAACCACCAATCATTATGTCTTCACAAAGCGGCGAAAGGCTGTCAGGCGTAAGTCCTGACAGACCTAAAACGCTTGCTGATGCAAAGGTGATGATGGATAAGATGTTTAGCTGAATTTATCAGAAATTTTTAAATTTCAGCAAAATATTATTAAAAAATAATAAAAAATGCAAAAATATTGTCATTTTTTAGTAATTTTATTTAATTTAACTTTAAAAGCATATTGACCTAAGTTATTTAAAAATCATTACGGAGGTAAAAATGGTAACTTTACAAACAGCTGAAAGTGCTTTGAAAAATGTTTATCTTGGCGTTGTTGCAAATCAACTTAATGTCAATGCAAATCCACTTTTGGCGAAAATTAAAAAATCAACTAAAGATGTTTGGGGCAAAGAGATAAGAAAGCTTGCTCCATTTGGCATCAATGGCGGCATTGGTGCAGGCAGCGAAACTGATGCTCTTCCAAATGCTTCAGGAAATGGCTATGTTCAATTCGTCGCTGACCTTAAAAACCTTTATGGAAAAATTGAAATTTCTGATAAAGCTGTAAGAGCTTCAGCAAACAATGTTGGCGCTTTTGTAAACCTTCTTGCTGATGAAATGGAAGGACTTGTTAAGGCAAGCTCATTCAATCTTGGCAGAATGCTTTATGGAAACGGAAGCGGATTGCTTGCTATTGTGCTTTCAGTTGAAGGAAAGGTTGTTAAATGCAACAAAGTCAACAACTTAATTGAAGGTATGCTTGTTGATATATACACTGGAGTAAACAAAACCAGTGCTGCACCTATTAAAATCACATATGTTGACAGAGTAAACAAAACTTTCACATATTCTTCTGCTGCAACTGTTACAATTAAGGCAAATGATTCACTTTATGTGCAAGGCTCAAAAGATTTTGAAATTTCTGGTCTTGGAAAGATTTTTGACAACAATGCTTCAAGTATATATGGCGTAAGCAAAAGTGAATATCCTTGGCTTAAGGCATATGTTTCATCAACTGAAACTGAAATTTCTGACATTTTAATTCAACAAGCCATTGATTTCCTTGACATGAACGCTGATTCAAAAATCAACTTTATTTCTTGCTCAAGTGCAGTAAGAAGAGCATATCAAGAATATCTTGGAGCTTACAGACGCAACATTGAAATTGCCGAGCTTGAAGGCGGTTTTAAAACAATAAGTCATAATGGCGTTCCTGTTGTTGCTGACAGATTTGTTGATGATGACACCATGTATTTATTGAATACAAATGATTTTACTCTTCACGAGCTTTGCGACTGGCAATGGCTTGAAGGTGAAGATGGAAGAATTTTAAAACAAATTCAAGGCTATCCAACTTACAGTGCAACACTTGTAAAATACGCTGAGCTTATCTGCGATAAGCCATGTGGACAAGCTAAGATTTCTGGGATTAAATCAACTGTTACAAATCCATTTGCAACAAAGGTCGAAGTAAATCAACCAGCGAGCAACTAACAAAGATTTATGAAAATATGGGCAAAAAACGCAAAAAATGAAGGTTTTTTGCCTTTTTTCATAATATTATTGATATTTTTTCATTTTGGAGGTATTTATGAGAAGACTTTTAAAGCTTGAAAGTGATGTATTCTTTATCACTGAAAGGCTTAAGGAAATTGACCAAAGTTATGAGGTTTATTACAATCTTGAAACTTTAAGTTTTGAGGTGCATTCGTCATTGCAACCTCATAACAGTTATTGTTTTAAGGTGCCTTATGATTGTCTTGACGAACGCACTCTTTTTTATGCTCTTAAGACTAGAAGTGAAAATCGAGATTTGCTTATTAAGGAAATTGAGAAAAATAACCAATATATATATGAAAAGAATATCAAAAATCAAGTTAGCTTACTAAAGGAGGCCTTATGTTAGTAAAAAATATTATTTTAAAAGTATGTGACTTTATTGAAAATGCAGAGCTTGCAAGAGCTATTGAAGAGGGCGATGTTTTGACAACTGAGCAGCAAGAGCTTCAGGATAAACTTGTAAAATGTTTCAACCTTGTTCAAAATGAAATTGCAAGCGAATATCTGCCAATGGTGAAAGTGGAAAAGGTTAAGGCAAAGGGAGATATGATTGAGTTTTCAAAGCTTAATTTAAGACCTTGCGACATTGTTTATGTTAAAGACAGTCTTGGGGGAAATGTACAATTTAGAGTTTTTGACCAGTTTGTGCTTATTGACAAGCGTGACTGTGAAGTTGAGGTCTGTTATAACGCATATCCAAACGACCTTAGTTTTTATCAAGAAATTGATACCAAATTATCTGAAAGGGTTTATGCTTATGGCATTGTAAGAGAATATTATTTCATTCAAACCTTATATGAAGATGCTAAAGTGTGGGACGAACGCTTTAAGAATGCTCTTGCCGCTGCTGACCGCAAAAAAGGAGAGACGGTACTGCCGCGCAGGAGGTGGATTTAATGTTTTATAAAAAGACATTAACTGTCAAGAAAGGTGAGGAAAAAGAGTTTGAGTTTGACATGTTTGCCTATACTCAAAATCTTGTAGATGACCAAACCCAGCTTAAAGTGGGGCAGCCACGGAAGGTTTATAACTTTATTTCGGCTGATGGTACATTAAAGGCTGGTTATGGTTTTAAAAGGCTGTCAATGCCAGTTTCAACTCAAAATATAGACGACGAAAGAGAAATCGCTGTTAGGGGCGACGAAGTTAAAACTCTTTGGAAGCTTAAATGGTATGACAAAGCGGATGACATCAATAATTATTACCTTTTTTATTTTAATGATGAAGGCAATGCTTGTTATGACAACTTATTCAAAAATCGTTTAACGACAATGATTATTTCGACGAGTTATACCTCAACCCCTTATGCAACTTACTATCGCAAAAATATGCAGGATGCTTTAATGCTTTCTGGAGATGGCGGAAATCTTATGGTTGTTACTGGCAGCACAATAGAGACCAGTCAAAATGCGCCTAGAATAATTTCAAGTTGCAGCCATTATGGGAAATTGTTTGCCATAACAGCTGATGCTAGAGGCACGCTTGTTTACAATGAAAATCCTGATATTTTGACTTGGGAAGATGAAAAGACAAAAGACTTAGATTTTGGGGATCCACGCGGTGATCTTAACAAAATCATATCGTTTAACGACTACCTCTATTTATTTCGTGACTTTGGCATAACTAGGCTTTCGCAATATGGCAAGGACGAGATGTTTGAAATCAGCCATATTTATCAGTCTGACTGTTATATCTATCCAAATACTATTGCTGAAACAGGTGATAAAATTTACTTTTTGGAAGGCGGGAAATTGTGTGTTTTCAATGGCGCTTCCATTAAGACGATTGAAATTGACTGTCTAAAGATTTTGGAAGGCTGCGACAATCGTTTTGCTTATGGTGAATGTTATGATGGAAAATATTATCTTGCCTGTCGAGGAAACTTTGACGATGGAGATAGTGTGGGGTGTGAAGGCAATGCGGACGGATTTAAAAATAATCTGCTTTTAGTTTATGACACAATAAATAACCATGTCGATATAATGAGAGGGGTGGATATAAACAGACCGCTTGCACTCACAAACAAATATAAATCAAAGCTTATTTCCTGCTTCTATAACCAAAATAAAGGAGAAATTGGTGAAATTACTACTGATGGTAAGCTTTTTGGACAAAAGATGAAAGCTTTGTGGGAAAGTGGAAAAACAGATTTCGGCTATAACGGAAAAATCAAAAGAATAAAATCCTTTTTGATTAAAAGTGAAGGAGACTGCAAAGTGACTTTTACAAGTGAGAGGGTTGAGAAAACTTTTGTTGTTAGGGGAAAAGATTATGTGCAAAAAGTGCGTGCAAATGTGCTTGGAAATCAGTTTGTTGTGAAGATTGAAAGTGATGAGGATGAAAGGGTTTATATCAGCAATTTTGTGTTGACGGTGAGCTGTGGTTAAATTTCAAAAACTTAGAAATCATATTGATTTGATTAAAAGAAGGGAATTTTTGGTCGAAGAATTTCTTACTAAACAGATGCTTCAAAGAAGCGGGAGGAAATAAATATGGATTTCTGGTCAGAACTTATCAAAATTGTCATCAGCAACGGCATCTTTGCTATGCTTTTTGTCTATCTTCTTTTCTATATCTTAAAAGACAGCGAAAAAAGGGAAAATGCCTATCGTAAAACAATTGACGAGCTTGCCGAACATTTAAATTCAATTGAGGATGTTAAGCAGGAAGTGGCCGAGCTTAAAGATTATCTCGAAAGGAGAGAAAATGAATTTTAAATCTTATGGTTTTTGGACGGCACTTGCTGGGGCGGCAGCTATGCTTGCAGGTGCTCTAGGTAAGTATTTTGGTGTTACGGTAAATGGTGAGCTTGTCAGTGAAATTATCATGGCAATAGCTGGTGTGCTGGTCGCTTTGGGTGTTGTTTGTATGCCTAAAGGTGAACAGGGAGAGAATAAAAATAAAACCGAAATAAAAGAAGAAAAAGACGCTGACGGTGCTGAGAACACTCTCGAAAATGCTGTGCATGAGGATAAAAAAGAGAATATCATTTTATCTGATGAAAGCATTTTAAAGGAAAATTCGGTTGATGATAAGAAAGATAAGGAATAATAAAAGAGAATTTTCATGGCTTTAAAAACTGTGAATATTTGAAAAACTGCTTAATTCATAAGCAAAAAACGCCCCCACGAAAGTAGGGGTGTTTTTTGCATGTTTCAAATCTCGACCGTTTTTCTTTGATTTATGTTTACAGGAAATATTGAGTAATGTTTGATTAAGAAGATTTTTTAAATTTGATAGTTTAAAATGTTTTATAAAAAAGAATCATCAATATTGAAGACTCTTTTAATTTATTTTTAAGCTTATTTAAATTAAATTTAGTTATTGTTTTAAGTCAGCATCCCAGATTGCAACTACACCTGTATAGAATTTATAGTTTTTGGTGGTGTTACCCTTTTCTTTAAGCACTTTGTAGGTGATTTCAAGATAATCACTTCCATCACTTCCCGAGAATTTTTTAGGGTTGAGACGGCCAGTGATATAGGTGAATCTGTCAGCGTCGTTTCCAAGCTCTTGGTCAGTTGGCTCAACAATGTTATAATATTTTCTTACATCAGTTATTCCAGTGAGAACAAGTGGTTTTTGTGAAACTTTTGGGTCATCACCGTAACCATTGATTCCGACATCTGTCTTAAGAATGCCATTTCCAACATCAGGGTTGAACGCTTTTACTGGAAGAAGCTGTCCCTGGACTCCAGCAATTTCTTGACTAACCAGAAGGTCTTTTCCTTCCTCGGCTATGTTTGATACGCTGAGCATTGCTGTTCCATGAAATTCAGGCAGGTCTGCTTCAACGCCTTCAAAGGTCATCGAATAAGGTCCATCATATACTCTCATCTTCTTGCTGTCAACCACAAACATCTTGTCAGCGTCATGGTTGTAATAGTTAAGCTCAACGATAATGTCAATGAATTTGTCCATGTTGTATACGCCTTCTTCTGTTCCGTCAAGGTCAGCGTCATACTTAATCGCAACATCCACTTCCATTATGCCCATTGGCTTGTTGAGCATAAGCACCGCAGATTGATATTCAAGTGGTCTAAGCACATTCTCATCTGTCGCACTTGACCCAATAGGGAAGTTGTTGTCGTCAATGATTTCAAACATATTTTTAGAGTATTCCATAATCTCTGAAGCCAAGAATCTGTCATCAATTGTTACATCACTTCCGTCACTCTCTTCTCCAATTGGTACATCTATACAAACATTTTTTACGATTTTGTCAACGGTGTTGTTGTAATCTCTTCCAAGCTCACCTTGGACTGTGTTTTCATTTGAAGAAAACTCAAACCCAACAATATTGTCTTGTTCATCAATAATTTCAATTATGCCGCCAGAAGTGTAATCATAAAATCTGTCATCGCTTACTTTGTCACCAATAACATTGACTTTAATCCAATTTGAAATCTTTGTGATTTGTCTATTTGTAAGCCCAACAAAAGAGCCCATTTTTTTGAATAATGCTTTTATATCATTCAGTGCAGCATCCACAGTTGCATAAGCACCAATTTTTACAGTGTATGGAGTAGGGGCGTCTTTTGCATTTCTATCAACACTTACAACTTGAGGCTCCAAATCAAGTGCATAACTGTAAATTACATATTCAAGAGCTTTTACAAAGTCACTGAAATCACTTTCATTTGTAGAAGATGTTGTTCCTAAAAATTTTAAAAGATATTTTGATATTGTGTTAGCATTTATTTCAATATCGGCGTATGAGGTGGAATTTTTAATAGCACTATTTATTGTGTTTAAAAGAATATCTTTTTCTAATTCAGTATCTCTCGGAGTATTTAAATAAACTAAATCATTATTTATTTCATTTTTTATAGGTGCTTGTAAATCATATATTCCATTATTATATCTATAATCAAAAGACCAATTCCAACGATGTTTTGTGTTTGCAAGCACAACCATGTAAGGATGAGTGTTATTACTAGAGCTTATTACAGTTTGTTTTTCTGAAATAGGTTTAGTTTGCGATTCGCCTTGTTTCTTAAAGTGAGTTACCGTTCCCACTGTGTTTACTTGATATCGAATGCTGTCATAAAGGTAGTTTGCATATTTATAACTTAGGTTGGTATCAGAATAATTTTTATCTCTTATGCTTATCAGATTTGGAGGATCATCTAAATGAGGTGTATCATAGTATTGTAATATTTTTTGATTTACAGTAACTCCAAATAAAGAATATAATTCGCTCATGATAGCATAAGCATAAGATCCATAATAATTATTTGTAGTTCCTGGTTTTGCCCCAGACCCTTCATCATAGTCATAATTATCAGGACGATAGAGGACTTTTGTTCCATAAAGGTTGTTGGTGGCCTCAGTTTGGCTTCCATTTCCGCTTCCACCCCAGTCAAAGTCATCATCACTATTGTCGATGTTTCCGCAGCCTACAAAAAGAAGAGATATACAAATCATCATTACTACGGCAAATATTCTGATTACTTTCTTTTTCATGCAAATCCCTCCTTATTTCTTAAGTTTATTTTACCCTTTTTGTGATAAAAAATCAACCATAATATACAATAAAATCAACAAAAACAAAAAAACGGCAATTCAGCCGTTTTTTTTATTTATTAAATATACATTATTTCATCAGAATCGTCAAAAGTCAAAACATATCTTGCAGAGCTTGTCATAGCTTTGTTTGCTGTTTTTGTTGTTGCTGGTGTTTCAACTTCAATATCTTTTACTTCTTCGCCCAATAAAGTATAAGATTTGTCACCAACAATATTATAATTTTCTGCATTTGATAATTTGCTTATATATTCGCTATCAGTTACACTATTCTTTTTAATGTTTATTGATTTTTCATTTACACCATTTTCAGATATTTCTATAACAGTATAATTATGATAATATCCAAGTTTTGAGTCTCCAACTCCGTCACCACCATCTACAATATAGCGGGTAATGTAGTTATCGCCTTGAGTGCCAAATAAAGTTTCACAAATTGCATTTGTTAATTCTTTATTTTGTTCCTGGTTAGAAGGGGCGTAATTAAACATATATGAATTTGAATATTTAACATTTTGGAAATTTCCGTTTGCTAAGTCTTTTGCATTTATACCATCAAATGTTACTTTGCCAATTGTATAAAAAGCATCTGCATTAGAACGGGTAAGGGTAAATATATATTCAGCACCAATATAAGAGCCATCTTCAGCTTTAATTAAATACCAATTACCTTCTGAAATATCTTCTTTGTTATGTTCAATTCCAAGTAAGCAGCTTGTGATAAGTGCATCTTTGCAATTTGCATCTAAAGCATCAATAATTTGTTGTTTTGTGATTGTTTCAACTACTGGAGGGTCTACTTCACTTCCATCTTTGATATCTTCAAGCTCATAAGCATTGTCGTAATATACTGTTCCATCTACTGTATGAGTTGAAACTGTGGTTTTGTTAAAAATTACTTCAGGTGTTTGAAGGTTGAAAATTAAAGCATCATCAGTTTCTCCCTCTAAAACATCTAATTGAAATACTGTATATTTATTGCCTTTATCTTCTAAGAGTTGTAGTCTAGTTAAATCTTTTTGGGTGCTTTCTGTTTGGTTGAAAAGTTTAACATCAGATGTTTTGTTGTATGCTGCGTATACTGCATCTGCGACATCTTGTCTGTCATAGTTTTCTTTTGCGTCAAACTCAAAGATTGTTTGGGTGCTTACATTCTTTATTACATCAAATTCGTCGTTTGCAAGTTTTGACTGTGAAGTATAGTGCTCTACAATTTTATTGAATGTAAGATCTTCATTCATTGTCACGGTAGCAAGTTTAACGGCTCTTGTTGTTTTACCAGTTTTGAGGGTGTAAACAAAGTTTACTTGTTGAAGGTATTCTTGATCTTCGCTTGCAACAAGTGTGCATTTCTCGCTTTTAATGTCGTCGTTAATAGCAGAAATTGCTTCTGGGCGCACTAAATCCCCAATGAAGATATCAGCAATAGCTGCATTTTCTGTCAAGAAATTTGACATTTTGATGTTGTCTACTACAACGATTGGTGGGTTTGGATCGATTGGTCCAGGTCCTGGTCCAGGTGGTGTAGGTCCTGGTTTGTTGTGGTCTGTACATCCTGCGAATCCGAATGCTGCACCAAGAATTAAGCCAAAGCCAACTGCGCTTGCAGTAACCTTTTTGCCAATACGATTCCAGAGAGAGCGTGGTTTACTGCTTTTAACAGTGCCTTTATTTTCATTATCTTTATTCATAAGATAAATCCTCCTTAAAAAGTTTTTCTGAAATTATTATAGCATAAAAAATATAATAAATCAATAGTAAACTTTAAAATAGTTTTTTAATTTTGAATTTTGGCGAAAAGTGAAAAGATTTTAATAAAGCTGGAAAAAGTGTTTGTGAAAAAATGCTTTCAAAAGTTGGAAATAAAGGTTAAAAACTTGCCAAAGTGCTGCGAAAAATGTAGAATTAAAACATGATAGACAATAAGGAAGAGAAAAGCGTTCAAGAAAAACCGAAGATAGTTCATTTTAGATATTTTTTCTATCCTTTTTTGGCTTTTTTATTTGGAATAATTGTTGCAAGACGGCTATATATGGGTGATATTGAAATAGCAATCGTAACAACATTGGTGGTTATTGCAACTATAGTTATTTTCTCGCTTAGAAAAAGTTTTATTCCGCTTGCTATTATGCTTTGCTTTTTCTTTGTGGGCAATGGTTTTTATTATCTTGGCAGTCTGTCGTTTAATGTAAAAGATTATCGTCAAGATGTCGTTGTGGTGGGCAGAATAACTGATGACATTGACCAAAATGGTTATGGCTATACAATTTTGCTTGATGATGTTGTGGTTAACGGTGAAAATGAACACAAAATAAATTTGTATATCCAAAACTGTTATCAGCGTCCAAAGCCTGGCACCATTATCACTTTTGAGGGGAGAATTTTAAAAGTCAAACCCTTTACTTTAAAAAGTTTCAACTCGTCTGATTATAGAAGTGGCGCAAGATATTCCTCGTCAGTTAAATATTCTGATTTGACAATGCTTGATGAAGGTTTTTGCAAGCTGGATGAAAAGGTGAGGGTGTCTGTCAAAAATTTGCTTCAAACGCACATGAGTAAAGACAGTGCGGCAGTGGCTTATGCAATATTGTTTGGAGATAAAAATGATGTTGACCCAGCAATAACGAATACATATAAAAATTCGGGTATCATTCATATTTTGACGGTCAGTGGTCTGCATGTGGGCTTTTTGGTAGGGCTGTTTTACAAACTTTTAAATAGATTTAGGGTCAACAGATATGTCGTGCCAGTGCTTGTGGCTGCTTTTATATTGTTTTATGCTTATCTTTGCGGCTTCACGCCTTCCGTTTTGAGAGCGGGTATCATGGCAATAATTTTAATGCTTGCAAAAACTTTCTATCGAAGTTATGACCCGTTGAACAGCTTAGGCATTGCAGGTTTTATCATTTGTATGACTAAACCACTTTCAGCACTTGATATAGGCTTTTTAATGTCGTTCTTTTGCGTATTTTCTTTGATAACTGTTATGCCAGTTATTTCAAATTTTCTCAAGCGGTTTATTCCTAAAAAGCTGGCTGACCTCATTGCAGTTTCGCTTGCTGCTCAACTTGGCATTCTGCCATTTCTTGCTTACTTTGGCTCACAAGTGCATCTGCTGGCCTTTGTCGCAAACCTTATAATAATTCCAATCTTAAGCGTGCTTTACCCATATTTGTTTGTTGTTTCTATGCTTGGAACATTTATGCCCTTTCTTGGTTACCTGCTTGTGCCAGCTGATTATATATTCCAATTTATTTATATGGTTGCACGCTTCTTTGAATGGTCTCATCTGACTGTGCCAGTTTCGGCAGACTTTCTCGGCGTTTTTATCTTGCTTTTTGCCTGCATATTCGCCGCAAGTGGATATTTTATGAAACCAGCTTTTAAAAAGTTTGCACTGGTGGCGGCAGCCTCACTCGTCATGACCTTCGCGCTTGGTCTTTATCAAATTCCAACTCTTTCAAAGTCGAATGTCGCTTTCATCAGCTCTGGCTCAAACCAAGCAATAGTGTTTACAAACTCAAAACGCGAAAAACTTGTAGTCGGCTATGATTACCTGCTTTCAAGATATCAACGCAATTATATGACAGGAAGTTTTAATGCCTACCTAGCACTTGATGGAAATATGAGTGGCTATTATGCAGAAAAGTTGCATTTACTTGGCTGTGATAAGTTTGTGGCAAACAAAAATATAGGGGATGACAAAGCAACCCTTATTGATACAAACCATTTCGTTGGCGTGGGCAATTTCTCAGTATGCTATGCCGAAGAAAATGGCAAAATAATCGGTGTATTTATTATTCTTGACCAAACCTGCATTTTTGTTGCCAATGGTAAAAATATGGTATATAATAGTGAAAACTGCAAAAGCTTTGAAACTTATAAGCCAAATTTAGTTTTTGCAGGCAATAATGCGATTGAATTTGAAAACAAAAACTATACTCTCGTCACTTTGAATAGAGAATATGGCGGTGACTATAACTTTAATGATGACGGAAATATGCTGTTCAAACTTGGTGGCGGCAAAATATCGGTAAGGGGGCTGGATTGAAGAGACTTAAAACTTTACTTAAAGAAAAAATTGACAACTGCTTTCTCTTTGAAGGGGAAGATTATGAGCTTTACACACGCGGCTGCTCCATGATTTTGCGTGCATGCGGTCTGACTTTTGAAGACTTTAATCTTGTCAAGTTTGATGACGAAAACTATTCAATGAAAGCCGTTGTAGATGCTTGTGAAATTATGCCAATGGGCTCGCCATACAGGGTGATAATTCTTAAAAATATCGAAAAAGTAAGCGAAAATGATAAAAAATTACTGCAAAATTACCTAAAATCACCACTTTCAACCACAATTTTGATAATTCTTGATTTTTATAACAAGTTTTCAAGCATAAAAAATGAAGCAACTTTTGTAGATTGCAGCCGCTTTGACAAAGCAACTTTGTCTTCTGTCGTAGTTAGCGAGCTTGCAAAGAAAAACAAGAAAATCAGCGGTGAAGCCCTGGATACTCTCATCGATTATTGCAATGGCTATCTCACAAGAATTGTTTGCCAACTTGATAAGCTTGTCTATTTTGACCTTGATGACAGTTTGATAACAAAAAAACTTATCGACACAATGGTTACGCCAGACAGCGAAATTGTGGTGTTTGAGCTTACTGAGGCACTTGGTCAAAGAAAGGCCGATAAAGCACTTAAAATTTTGGAAGAATTAAAAAAAGAACAGGGTATTTTGGCGCTGATTATAAATCATTTCAGAAGGTTGTTTTTTATTTCGATATCAGACCTGCCTGATAAAGAACTTGCCTCTCTTTTGGGCGTAAAAGAGTTTGCCATTTCAAAACAAAAAGCACAGGTCAAAAACTTTTCGAAGATGCAACTTAAAAAGATTTATGCACTTTTGGAAGAGGTGGATTTTTCAATAAAAAGTGGGGCAATGCTTCAAGAAAATGCACTTTATTTTCTTGCCCTTTCAATCCTTTATATTTGATGATAATTTAATAAAAATTAAGAAAAAACAGCAATTTTTGCACAAAAGACCCTTTTTGACTGCAATTTTGCTGTTTTTTTAATTTATTTAATAAAAAAAATATAAAAATTTTACACTTTGGTAAAATTGCATTTTTTATTTCTAAAGTATTTAAAAATAACTTGTCCCATTTAAGGGAAATTGAAAAAAAATATTTTTCTAAATTATAATTAAGAAAAGGAGGTGAAATATGTTAGACTTAATCAATTACATTGCGAATGAATTTGAAATGCACGATCTAAGTAAAGAAGGCAAGAAACTTGATAAAATCGATAATGATGAATTTGTTAAACTTGTAAAGAAAAAATTAAGTTTTGAAGAATATCAACTTTTTGACAAACATGAACTTGATGTTTCAAAATACTAGTTTGTGCGTCAAAGAAAGCTTATTGAATTTACTATAAATTTTATTAAATCAATCAATAATTAAAAATAAAAGAGATGTCAAAAGACATTTCTTTTTTTAGTTTTATAAAAAAATGTTTGCAAGGTGATTGTAAATTTATTTATTGAAAAGGGAAGTTTTTAATTGTCTTTTAAAGTGTTTTATGCTATATTGTCATAAGAGGAGAAATTTATGATTAAGCCGATTGTTGCAGTCGTTGGCAGGCCAAATGTTGGGAAAAGCACATTTTTTAATAAAATTTGTGGCAAAAGAATAAGCATTGTTGATGATACCCCTGGTGTGACTAGGGATAGGATTTATGCTGACGCAAATTGGGCTGGTCATGAATTTACGCTTATTGACACTGGTGGAATTGACAGTGGCAGTGACGACCTTTTTCAAAATGACATCAAAAAGCAGGCATTGTTTGCGGCAGAAGAGGCGGATGTAATTGTTTTAATTGTTGACGGTCGTGTTGGGGTAACTACAAATGATGAAGAGGTGGCTTCAATTCTTCTTAGATATAAAACACCGATTGTTTTAGTGGTAAACAAGCTTGACAATTTTGAGGTTGAAAAGACATATGAGTTTTACAGTCTTGGGTTGGGTGACCCATATCCGCTTTCTGTTCATCAGAGCAAGGGTATTGGTGATGTGCTTGATGCCATTGTCAAGAATTTTAAAGATAAAAAACCGCTTGATGATGGTGGTGCGACCAAGATTGCAATTGTTGGCAGACCAAATGTTGGGAAAAGCAGTCTTGTCAATCGTCTTATAGGCAGTGATAGGGTGGTTGTAAGTGACATTGAGGGCACAACTCGAGATGCGGTGCTTGTTCCATTTAAATACAACAAACAAGATTATGCACTTGTTGACACTGCTGGGCTGAGGCGTCAGCGTTCGGTTGAAAGGGAGAGCATTGAGGGATATTCTGTGCTTAGAACAATGTCGGCTATTGACGAGGCGGATGTTGCGATTATCGTCATTGACGGAAGCAAAGAAAAGGTTACAGAGCAGGATGTGCGAATCGCTGGATATGTTGATGAGGCGGGCAAGCCAAGTGTTATTGTGGTCAATAAGTGGGATATTAAGTCAAAAAGCAAGGAAGAATATGTCAAAATGCTTCAAAATGAGCTTGCATTTATGAGTTATTTCAAAGTCGTATTTGTTTCGGCGCTTACTGGGGCAAGCATTGGGCAGGTTATGGAGAATGTTGAGCGCGTTTTTGCAAATGCGTCTACTCGCATTACCACTGGCACACTTAACGACCTTTTACATGACGCTATTTTAAATTTTGAGCCGCCTGCACATAATGGGGCGAGAGTAAAGATAAGATATATCACGCAGGCATCGACAAATCCGCCGACCTTTGTGCTTTTTGTCAATAATGCGAAGCTTATCAATTTTTCATATAAGAGATATCTTGAAAATCGTTTTAGAGAGCGAATTGATTTTTCTGGCACGCCTGTGCGATTTATAATTAAAGGAAAGGGGGAAGAGTAATGTTTGTTGATGTTATGCTGCTTATATTAGCTGGCGTCGTTGGCTATTTCATTGGAACAATCAATTTCTCCAAAATAGTTGCTTGGCACGCAAGAAAGAAGGACATTACCAAGCTTGGCAGTAAAAATCCTGGTGCGATGAACATGCTGCGTTCGTTTGGTGTTGGGCTTGCCTTTTTGACTTTTGTGGCAGAAGTTGTAAAATCTGGTCTTGTTTGTCTTGCTTTTAAACTCTTATATGACCATTTTGGAATTTGGGGCGGTGGTGACTTTGTTTATTATCTTGTAGGATTTTGCCTCATGATTGGATACAACTTTCCAGTTTGGAGCAAGTTTAAAGGTGGGAAAGGTGTTGCTTGTTTTTCAGGTATTTTCATCTTTTCACCTATTTGGTATGTAAGCCTTGGCTGGTTTGTTGTTTGTTTCGTCCTTTTCATTATAATTGACATAGGCTCTGTAATTTCTTTCACTTATACTGGTGGGCTTACTATTGCAACGACAGTCTTTACTTGGCTGACGGGCACTTCAGCTTGGGTTTCAAGTTATATCACCATTATTGTTTGGGCGCTTTTCATTCTTACGCTTATAAGGCACAAGGCAAACATCAAAAGGCTTATTGCTGGTACTGAGAATAAGGTCGGCTTTAAAAGTAAGCTTAAAAAGGTGTTCTGTCACAACAAAGGTGAGCAAATAATTGATGAAGCCGAAGTGAGCAATGAAACTGAGGCAGAGATTGTAATTGTTGAACAAAATGATTATCAAAATGCTGCCGAAAATGTTGAGACTGAGGCTGACGAAAATGAAAAAGCTCAAGTAGAAGAAGAAAAAGAGCCAGAACAATCTCACACAGCAAATGAAGATAAAAATAATTAAAATTAAATAATAAATTAAGTCCGCTTTTCAAGTGGGCTTTTTTAATTTAAAATCATTGTTTCAAGTGGGCTTTTTTTAATACAATTTTATTTTATTTAATTTTATTTTCTACTAAAGGTGGAAAAAAGCGGAAGAAATGCAGTTTTTTAAGGCTTTAATTTGGTAATCTTGACTAAGGATTGCAAGGCTGAGAAAAATCTTTTTGAGATTTGTTCTATTTGCTAAAATGTTTACATAATTTATCTTGTCGCATGGAGGATAAAATGGAAAAATATGAAATCTATGAAGATATTAAGACGCGTACAAACGGCGATATATATATTGGTGTAGTAGGACCTGTCAGAGTGGGCAAGTCCACCTTTATTACAGAATTTATGAAAAAGCTGGTTGTGCCTAATATCGAAGAAAAGAATAACAAAAAGCGTACAGTTGATGAGCTTCCTCAGTCAGCTGACGGCAAGACGATTATGACAACTCAGCCACACTTTGTGCCTAATGAAGCGGTGAAAATCAAAGTGGCGAATGTTGAAATGAAAGTGCGCATGATTGACTGTGTGGGCTATGTTGTCAGTGGAGTTATGGGGCATACCGAGGATGATAAGCCAAGACTTGTCAAAACACCTTGGTCAGAAGAAGAACTTCCTTTTGAAGAAGCTGCCGAGCTTGGCACCGACAAAGTTATCAATGAGCATTCAACCATTGGTGTTGTTGTGACAACTGACGGCTCTGTAACTGACATTCCAAGAAACAGTTATGTGGAAGCGGAAGAAAGAGTTATTGCTCAGATGAAAGCAAGTGGCAAACCTTTTGTTGTGGTTTTAAACTGCAAAAATCCAAACTCAAATGAGGCGAAAAAGTTGACAACTGCTCTTGGTCAAAAATATGATGTGCCAGTTGTTGCTATGAACGCCCTTGAAATGAAGGAAGAGGATGTTGATAAGGTCATTGAAGGCGTTTTGATGGAATTTCCTGTGACTTCTGTCAAGGTGACTATGCCAGAGTGGCTTAGAGCTTTAGACTTTGAAAGTGAAATTATCAGTGAAATTGCAAGCGAAATGAAAAAGCTCAGTGCAAATCTTAATAAATTGAGTGATGCTGACAAAAATCAGATTGCTTTCGCAGAAAGTGCTTCTTTTGAGCCAATTACTGTGTCAAAAATTGAAGCGGGGAATGGAACAGTTACTTTCAGTGTTATTCCTAAGGATGGTCTATTCTATCAAGTGCTTTCTAAAGAGTGCGGTTATGAAATCGTTGACGACTTCCAGCTTGTAAGTTATATCAAAGAGCTTGCAGTGGCTAAGGTTGAATATGACAAGTTTAAAGGTGCACTAGAAGAGGTTAAACAAACTGGTTATGGCATTGTTGAGCCAAGACGCGAGGATATGGAACTGGGTGAGCCAGAAATTATCAAACAAGGCAATCGTTATGGCGTAAAAATCAAGGCGTCTGCACCAAGTTTGCATATTATGAGAGTTGATGTTGAAACAGAGGTGACTCCAATTGTTGGAAATGAAGACCAAAGTCAAGACCTTGCAAAAAATTTGGTTGAACAGTTTGAAACTGACCCTCAATCAATTTGGGATACAAACATTCTGGGCAAAAGCCTTTACAGTTTGGTTGGCGACAGCATAAATTCAAAAATTGTGCTTATGCCAGTTGAGGCACAACGCAAAATGAGAAAGACACTTTCGCGAATTGTAAACGAAGGAAAGGGTGGAGTGCTTTGCATCTTGCTTTAATAAATTAAGACATATTCAAATTAAAAGAGGCTTTAATAAATAAAGCTTCTTTTTAATAATATATTGTAGGCATATTGACTTTTGCTTTTCTATATGATAATATTCATATATAAGGAGAATATAAATGGAATTTAAAACACTTATTAAAACAAAAGTTGATGAAATTTTAGAAAAAGATAAAGATTATCAAGATTATCAAAAAGATAAAACTTATGTAATGGATGTTATTGATCAATATAAAAAAGAATTTAAAGAAGGTTTTCATGGAAATGATATTCTTAGAGAACAATATGGATTTATGTATTATGCGGATATTATTACCTTTAAGAATGTGACATATCCAGCCAGAGAAAGCAGCCTTGAGAAGAAACTTGCAAAAGCAATTTTTGGAAAGAAGAAACTTGCTGCTGAGCTTGCTGCGCTTAAAGACAAAAAACAATATGCTGATAAAATCATCAACCTTAAAGAAGAGGCTGATAGGGTAAGAAAAAATTATGAAATTAAAGGTATTGATAAAAAGATTAAAGATGCAGAGAGTAGTGCTGTAAGACAAGTTTTAATTGAAAACCGCAACGAAGAATGTGTTGAAGATGCTTTCATGAATTCAATCAGAAAAGATGGTTGCACAAACATGGGAAGATATTATAATGGCTTGGTTTCTATGGCTTATGATATGATTGATGAAGAGGTGCAAAAAATGCTTAAGAAAACTAAGTATAAAGAAAAACTAGACGACCTCAAAAATCAGTTGAGTGGCACTAACAAGGAAGATGACAGCGAAAGAGAATAAAGAGGATAAAATTTGATAATTGAAACAAAAAACACGAAATTTTAATAAATTTTCGTGTTTTTTTATGATTTTTTAAGCTTTTTATGTCATTTTTATTAAATTTTATGATTTTTTTTAGTTTTTAAAGCGTTTTGCTTCTGCCTCTAAAATAATCTTTTCAAGCTCGTCCGCCTGTTGTTTGCATTCCAAGATATGCTGCATAGCATTAAGGTTTGGGTCTTTATAAACGAGAAGCAATTCATAGTCAAGAATGATGTCTTTATTTAATCTTTCACCAATCATTTGCCAGTCTATATTGCCAAAGCGGTTGAGGGTGTGCATATCCCATGTTCCATCATTGTCATGCAAGTGAAGGGTGATGAGTTTGTCTTTGAAGAGAGTGAGATAGTCAAAGCCCTTATCAACAAAATTGTTGTGACCACTGTCATAACAAAATTTGAGTTTTGGGTGTTTTATTTTGTCAAAAACTTCTAAAAATAATTTTTGATCATCAATGTTTTCAATTGCCAAAGGTACATCAAGTTTTTCACACTGATCAAGCACTTTTAACAGTCTTTCTTCTCCGATTTTTGAATATTTGCCAAACAGATGTGTCACCACGCAGGTAAAACCAAATTCATGGGCATATTTTACATCTTGAATAAGACGCTCTGTCATCATGTTTCCATATTCGCCTTCTTCCCAAAAATAATGAAGCTCGTCTGTTTGATAGGTCATGTGAAGGCTTGATGGTTTCAGTCCAAGTTTTTCAAACAATTTTGCCTGTTCTTTTATAGGTTTATTTTGATCGTCAAATCTTGGGTCGGCAGTGGTGATAACTCTATCAAAACCAGCATCTTTAATCATTCTCGCCCTTGTCTCTGGCTCATCTTTAAAACCTACAAAAAAACTTATTCCTTTCTCCATTGTAACTTATTCTCCTTAATTAAATATAATTATATCACTATTTAAGAGATATTCAAAACAAATATTGACAATGTAATTATTTTATTATATAATTAAATTAAATAATAAATAAGTAAGATAATTATGAAAAAGTATGGAGGAAGTATGGAAAAGAAGCATACTAGAGCTGCTGTGCTTGGTGTAACAATGCTTATGAGCATGGGAATGCTGACGGGATGTTCCAACGAATTTGTAGCAGTGCAGGAAAATTTAAACAAGGTTGGCCTTGACCAGCTTCAGCAAAGTAGCGTGGTAAGAGAGGTCACTGATGAAGAATTTAGTCATTTCAAATTCCTTTGTGCTGAGTTTGAAGTAAATGATGACAAAACTTATGATGTTGATGTCAATGGTGTTGCTAAATATAACAATGGAAAAGAACAGGCTTATGTAAAAATGAGTTATACCTTAGATGGACAGAGTTTATATGAGGTTAATAAGGATGACAGATCAGCAATTCTTAATTTGATAAGTCAGGTAATGAGCACGCAAGAAATGAAGGCGTTTGATTATGCCTCATTAAACAGCATAAAAGCGATAAATTCTATTGTAAGAAACACTGCAGAAAGTCCACTTGATGAATTTAATTATCGCCATGGAATAGTGTTCTCTCTTGGAAAAATTCAATTTGATGAAGACAAAGACAGAGTTTGTTTTGAAATGAAAACTCATGTGAAATATGAGCGTCCTTATACTGTTATGCAGCCGATTATGGTTGGAAATACATTAACGATGATGCCAATTACACATTATGAAAATGAAGAATTTATCCATACAAATAATGTTTATTTGAATGTAAGCAAAGAAGAGATGGCAGAGATTAAGGCTGACAATAAGCTTATTTTTGATAAGTTTGTGGATGTTGTGAAAAAGGAAGAAATTGATAAATATGTGATAAATTCTGTTGAAGTTGACAAATTGGATGATTTAGATATTTCATTATTTAATTATTTATATATGGATGAACATGAATTATTTTAAATAATACTTAAAAGTTGAGAATTTTGAAGATATAATATTGTTAAGGAGATTGTGATGGGAAAACTTAAAAAGGCGGGAATGCTTGTAATCGCAGCAAGTACGCTTGCATTTTTTACTGGTATGGCAGCTGGTTGCAGTGATGCTATGATTGAAAGGTCAAGTGTTTTAGAGGATAAAATTACAAATGCCGTTGTTCAAATGGACGAGACTGTCAGAGACTTTAAGTTTACTGGTGCTGATGTTGATAAGACTGGCTTTATTTATGATGTGTCTTTTAATGGAGTTGCTTCACTTGAAGGGGAAGAGAAGGCTTTTGCAGATCTTCATTACAGCGTGCCACATTCTGTTTTTATGAATTTGAAAAAAGACAGCTATACTGATGAAGTTTATGATGTATTTGATTATATTGTTGACAACTTAAAACCTGAAGAGCTTAATTTGACAAAGGTGGGAGATATTCAAAAGTTTAATGATGCAATTATTAAAAACACACCATCATCTTTTGAAGGTTATAAAGTTGCCAGAGGTTTTGTATACAATCTTGAAGACCCAAGCTTTGATGATGAAAACAGGACAGTAAGCTTTGATGTTAAGACCATTCTTGAATTTAAAAAAGGCGCATATCAACCAGGCTTTGGACTTGGAATTGGTTTTAGTGGAGGAATAGGCCCGGGGCTTGGTCTTGGCATATATAGTGAGGCAAAGCAAGGCACTTTTACAACTGTTGACAATTATACAGTAAGTTTCAGTGAAGAAGATTATCAATACATTAAAGGTGACCCGAATTTCGTTTACGAAGTGGTGGCAAACGCTATTGAGAGACATGATGGCAGCATGCTTAAAGTAAAGCGTGAAAACACCAATGATGTAACTTATGATAATGCTGACCTTTTAAGTAAAATAAATTTCAATGATGCAGTTGCAGAGCTTGAAATATAGGAGGAAATAATGCTTAAAAATTTAAAAAAATTTTTCTTAGCAGGCGCAGCTCTTTTGATTGGCGCCTCAGCGCTTGCAGGTTGCAGCTCGGCAATGTCTAAAGCGTCTGAAACCTTAAATCCAGAAGTGGTGGCGGCAATGAATAGAAGCGCGGTTGTGCAGCAGGTCACTGATGCAGAATTTGACGACTTCTCCTTTTATGCTGCTGATTTTAATAGAACTGATGACAACAAGTATGACATTGATGTATGCGGTGTAGCAAAAGATACAGAAGGGCAAAACTCTTATGTAACTTTGAGTTATAATGTTTCAGATAGTAATTTTGCGGGCTTAAAGCAGGATGACAAAACTGAAATAATCAATGCTATTAAAGAAATGGTTGCTCAGGAAGAAATTGAAGAGTTTGATTTGGTGCCTGTTTCAAGCGTCAATGCTTTAAACAAAACGCTTAAAAAAACAGCTGAAAAAGTGAATGATGACTACTACTTCACAAAAGGTATGGTTTTCTCACTTAGTAATGTTCAAATAAATGAGGAAAATGGCACTGCAAGCTTTAGGCTTAGAAGCCACAACAAATATGAAAAAACAGAGCAGCGTTATGAACCGGGAATGGTTTATGATATGCAAGATGGCAGTTATAAGCCAGGCATGGTTTGGAGAACATATTATTACAATGATGAATACATCCATACCAATGATATCTACATCAAGGCTTCTGCTGAAGACTTGCAACTTATGAAGCTTGATCATTCTTATCTAATCGACCATTATGTAAATTATGTAAACAGTGGTCAAAAAGACAATTATGTCATCAATTCGGTAAGCGCTGACAAGGTCAGCGATTATGATGTTTCAATGATTCATGATGTTGAAATGGAAAATATTTAATGTTTTTATATTTAAGGCAATCCTTAAAGGCAATAAACCATGTTTTTAAGAGATTGTCTTTTTTATTGCGCCTGTAAGTTTTGTAAATATGAAAGAGCTTTTAAAAGAAAAAATTAAAAGAGAAGAAATGCCTGTTTTTAGTTTACAACCATGGTCAAATTTTGATATAATTTCACTATGAATTACGACATAAACTTATTAAATGAAGAGCAGCTTGCTCCGCTTAAAGCAACAGATGGCGCAGTGCTTGTCACAGCGGGTGCAGGCTCTGGTAAAACAAGGCTGCTTACACATAGAGTGGCCTATCTTATTGATAAACTTGAGATTGACCCTTACAGGATACTTGCTATTACCTTCACCAATAAAGCAGCAGGTGAGATGAAAGCGAGAATATCACAGATGGTTGAGGGGGCAGATAGAGTTTGGATTTCCACCTTTCACTCAATGTGTGCAAAAATTCTTAGAATGGAGATTTCACATCTTCCCCCTTTTTCACGCGACTTTTCCATTTACAGCGAAAGTGACAGTGATAAAGCACTTAAGGATGTGCTTGCTGAGCGCGGAATAAGTGATGACAAAATTAAGAAGGCAGTGAGTTTTCATCTGTCAAATTGGAAAAATGGAACACAAAGTTTAAAAGACTATGTTGCCACTCATGAAGATTTTGAGAGCATGGAAAAGATTGGCTCTTGCATGGCGGCATATCAAGATAAACTGAAGAAAAACAATGCACTTGACTTCGATGACCTTATTGCTAAGACAGTCGAACTTTTTGTGACCTGTCCTGAAGTGCTGAGCTATTATGCAAACCGCTTTCAATATATTCATGTTGACGAATTTCAAGACACAAACATGATTCAATATGCACTTGTTAAAATGCTAGCTTCTGTGCATGGAAATGTATTTGTAGTTGGTGATGAAGACCAGTGTATTTATTCTTGGAGGGGGGCAAATTTTCAAAATATCTTCAATTTCAAAAAAGATTTTGATGGTGCAAAGGTGTTTAAGCTTGAGCATAATTATCGTTCTTCACCAGAAATCATCACTATTGCAAATAATGTGATTAAAAACAATTCTTCCAGACTTAATAAAAATATGTGGACGACAAAAGCGAGCGGCGCAAAACCTGTTTTATTCAATGCTTATGATGAGAGAGATGAAGCACTTTATGTGGCAAAGAATATTCAAAAATTGGTGGCGGAAGGCTTCAATTATGACCAAATTGCAGTGCTTATGAGAATGAACGCACTTTCTCGAAGTTTTGAAGAGGCTTTTTTGTCTTATAATATTCCTCACCGCATTTATGGTGGTTTCAAATTTTATGAGCGAGTTGAAATTAAAAACTTGATTGGTTATTTAAGACTGTTTGTCAATCCAAAGGACGATGTGTCTTTTGCAAGAGTTATCAATTTTCCAAAGCGTGGTATTGGAGATGGAACAATTGCAAAGCTTGCTGAAATTGATTTTTCAAAGTCACTTCTTGAAAATTGTTTAGAGTTGGATGCAGAAGTTAATGGTGCTATGGCTAAAAAGTTTGCCTCTTTTAAAGAGGGGTATATAAGAGTGCAGGAAAGCCAAAGCAAAAAGCTGTCTGATTTTGTCGAAGAGACAATCAAAGCGTTTGGAATAAGGGGGGCATACAACCCTAAAGATGAAGATGACATGAACAGGCTTTTGAATATAGAACAGTTTGTTTCTTCTGTCAAAGAGTATGAGGCGTTAAACCCTGAGGCTACACTTAATGATTATCTTGAAAATATTACGCTCTCGTCTGAAAATGATGAGATAGGTCAAGGCGGAGCGGTAACTATAGCCACCGTTCATGCGGTCAAAGGCCTTGAATTTAAGGTGGTGTTTGTCATTGGTCTTGAAGAGGGAATATTCCCAATTTCACGCGCGTTTAATTCGACGGGTGAGCTTGAAGAAGAGAGGCGACTTATGTATGTAGCCCTTACTCGTGCTGAAGAAAGACTGTTTTTGACTCATGTTTCAAGAAGATATATGTATCGTGAAAGTCAATATCAGACGCCAAGTCGTTTTTGCCGCGAGTTTGGCATTTTGGCGCTTGAAGAAGTCAAAAAGAGCGAAAGTGGTTTTAATAGAAATCAATATGGCAATAGTTATAATAAAAGCTATGGTGGCGGCTATGGCAGCTCGAGTGGCTATGGCGGATATTCTAAAAACAGTGGAGATGGCAGTCAGTATATTGACAGGCATAATGACAGCTCAGGCAGCGGAATTAAATTTTTCAACCACAGTGAGTTTATGAAAAAAGAGGAGAAAAAATCGGCACCACTCAAAGATGTTTCTGTCTATAAAGTTGGACAAACTGTTGTCCATACAAGATTTGGCATGGGCAAGATTGTGGAGATATCTGAGGACGGTCTGGTCGGTGATATTATTTTTGAGGTCGGAAAGAAAAGCTTAATGCTTGAGCTTGCCCCTCTTGAAATTATTGAGGAGTAGAAATGGACGCAAAAATCAAAGAGCGCATGGAAAAGCTTATAAAAGAGATTGAAAAGCACAACTACAATTATTATGTGCTGGATAATCCCACTATTTCTGATGTCGAGTATGACAAACTTTATTATGCGCTTGTTGATCTTGAAAATGAGACGGGCGAAATTTTGCCTAATTCTCCGACGCAGCGTGTTGGGGATAGGGTGCTTGAGGGGTTTACTAAAAAGCAGCATGAAATTCCACTTTTTTCACTCAACAAAGTGCGTGATTATGAAGATTTGAGGGCATGGACGCAAGAAATGAAAAAGCAAAGTGAGACCGACTTTGCAGTGGAATATAAGTTTGATGGGCTTACAATCGTTGTTGAGTATGAAGACGGGCTTTTCAAATGTGCGACAACAAGAGGAAATGGCTTTGTTGGTGAAGATGTTTCAAGTCAGGTCAAAACAATTCGCTCAGTGCCTCTTTCAATTGAATATAAGGGAAGACTTATTGTTCGCGGCGAAGGCATGATGACCAATAGAGCATTTGAAGAATATAACAAAACAGCAGAAGAAAAACTGAAAAACCCAAGAAATGCTGTGGCTGGTGCGGTGCGTAATCTTGACCCAAAAGAGACGGCAAAACGCAAGTTGGACTTCTTTTGCTATGATATTTTGTTGTGCGACAAAGAAGGACTTGACAGCCAAGAAAAAATTCATGAGTTTTTGAAAAAACAAGGTTTTCAGACGGGTGATTATTTCAAACTTTGTCAAAACGCTGACCAAATAATAAAATGCATTGAAGAGGTTGATAAAGTTAAAGCAAAACTTGATGTGCTGATAGACGGAATGGTGATTAAAATAAACGCAGTTGATGCGAGGGAGAATATTGGTTTTACAGCCAAGTTTCCACGCTGGGCAATGGCCTATAAGTTTGAAGCACAAGAAGTTTCAACAATTCTTGAAGATGTCGTTTGGCAGGTGGGAAGAAGCGGAAGGGTGACCCCTATTGCACTCTTACAGCCAGTCGAGCTTGCAGGTGCGACAATTTCAAGAGCTACCCTTAATAATATTGACGACATAAGAAAAAAGGGTGTAATGGCGGGCGCAAGGGTGTTTATAAGAAGAAGCAATGAAGTCATTCCTGAAATTATGGGGTTGGCTGAAAAGTTTGAAAATTCCAAAGAAATTGAGGTGCCTTCACTTTGCCCATGTTGTCAAGAAAAACTTATTCAAAAAGGTCCATTGTTATTCTGTCTTAATCATCTTGGCTGCAAAGACCAAGTTGTTGACCGTATAAGCCATTTTGCCAGTCGAAATGCCTTCAATATTGAGGGGCTTTCAAGCAAGACGGTTGAAGCCTTTTATGACAAACTTAATGTTAGACATATAAGTGACATCTTTTCACTGACAAAAGAAGACTTGCTTTCGCTTGATAAATTCAAGGACAAAAAAGCCGAAAATATTGTCGGCTCAATAGAAAAAAGTAAGACTGTTGACCTTGGAAGATTTTTGTATTCTTTAGGAATAGGAGAGGTTGGCGCTAAGACTGCCAGAGAGCTTGCAAAAGAGTTTGGAAGCTTTGAAAATATCAAAAATGCTCAACTTGATGATATAGTCAAGGTGCAAGATATAGGCGAGATTATTGCTCAAAATATCTTCAATTTCTTTAGAGAAGAATACAATCTTGGCGAAATTGAAAGACTTTTTGAAAGCGGTGTAAAAGTGCAGGCTGTGGAAAAACTTGAAAAGCAAAATGAGTTTATTACTGGAAAGACTTTTGTCATTACCGGCTCTCTTTCAAAACCGAGAGAAGAGTTTGCCAGCTTGATTGAAAGTTTGGGCGGAAAGTGTGCTGGCTCTGTATCAAAGAAGACTGATTATTTGCTTGCAGGTGAAAATGCTGGCTCAAAACTTTCAAAGGCGACAGAGCTTGGTGTTAAGATTTTAAATGAAACCGAATTTTTCAACTTTATTGAAAATAAAAAAGATTAAAAAATAAATATTATTAAAATAATAAATAAATAATTAAAAAATAAAAAATAATTAAATAATAATTAAAAAGCTATTAAAAAATAGCTGAAAAATGCCTAAAAAATATAAAAATAATATTTTTGGGTATTTTTTTATTATTTTCTTAATTTTTCATCAGTTTTTTCTGATATTTTTCTATTTAATTTAATAATTTTTTTAAATTATTTTGCGATTTAATTTAAGACTTTTTCTACATTAAATCAAGTTTGTTTTGTCAAATTGCTTATTGACTTTTGCTTATTATATGATATACTAAATATAAGTATATAAACAGGAGAAAAGTTATGTTTAGCAAAAAGAAAAAGAAGGAAAAGATTGCAGACAAAAAGAGAATACAAGATATGGACGATTTTGAGCTTGTCGCTGCTCAATATGAGACTCTTGACGAATATTACAAAATCAACGAAAAGATTGATGGGGTTATGCTTGTTGGCAGCGCAGCAGCAAAAGCACTTTTAGTTGGCGGAGTGTTTGCAGTGTTTTCTTTTTTTGGAGCTTTTAGCGGTGTAGTAAAAAACTTTATTGACTTTCTTGTGCCAATTACTATGATTGGTGGAGCGATTGGAAGAATTTATTACAACTCAAAAGAAGAAGAGGTTGAAAAACTTATTGATGAAGCGGAAGGGCTTGAAGAAAAATATGAAAATTTTAAACAAGAATCAGACCGCAGATATGACGAATTTCAAAATGAGAAAAACGGAAGAGAAATTTTTCCTGAGCTGCGTCCTATGACTGATGAAGATATTGAGAATATGGAGCTTCCTGAAGGCGTAGAAGACAAGTGGCTTATGTAAGAACATCATAAACAAAAGTTGAAGGGGGATGCAAATGATAAAGCATGGTTATGAAAAGATTGACATTCAAAACCCGCTTAAAAATAAGCTGACAAAGCTTGTCAATTATTTCGTAAAATTTTATGGTGAAAAATATCGCAGTGTCATTGAAAACAGAATTGAAAACACCATATTTTTGTTTTTAGAGAGGGCAACGAGTTCTGGGATAGAGTTGTTGAAAACTCACTTTGAGCAGTTGAAAGCAAAAGCGAAATCACCAGTTGAAAAAAAGTACCTTGAAAATGAAAAGACAAGGCTTTTAGAAAGCATTTCTTTAAGTGATGCAAAAAAGGTTGAGAACAATTTTTTAAAGAAGAGAAATGATTTGATTTTCGATTATGTGTCAAAAAATCTTGAGATTGAAGACAATGAATATAATCGTGAGGTGATTGCAAGTTTCAGTGATTTATATTCGCAGTTTGTCACTACTGACAGAGTGTTTTACACTGACAACGACTGGGTGGATTATAAAAGAATGTTTGCTGTCTTTCTTGACCTTGGGAAGTGGGAATTTCAAAAGCTTCCTCGCAAGATAGCAAAGGGTATGGACAGGCTTTCAGTGCCAAAGCACACAAGAGAAGTTAGAGAAGCAATTTGCGAGCTTGAAGACGAAAGAAATGAAGAGATGCTCTCTGATGAAAAGTTTTCTGAGAAGGTGGATGAAATAAGAAGTTATGACCTCCTCGAAGGTGAGATAATCATTGATTTCTTAAGAAATTTTACTGTTGGCTTAGATGGCATTGGTGGCGCGCAATACACAACTGTTTTAAAGAAAAATCCTAAGCAGGCAAAGAATGTTTGCATAAATAATAGTGCGATTGACCTTTCAACAGCAAGCTTTGTTCATGAATGTGTTCACGCTGTTACATCAAATTGTTTCTTGGATAAAGGCAAATATTATTCTAAGTGCGGGTTTAATTATTACATTGCTCAGTTTATTGAAAGCAGGGCAAAGATTGATCGTGTAAGTTGTGCAAATTGGAAACGATATGATGCGATAAATGAAATCGCGACAGATTATCAGGCAAATCAGATATTCCAGCAGATGAAAAAAGATGGTTTTAAAATTGGCTTTATTGATGACGAGCCAAATGCTTATTCAGGCTTTTTCCCAATCTTCAACGAGTTTTTCGAGACCTATTTACAAGACATTAAAGATTGCTTTATAAGTGAAGAGCCTGCTAAGTTTGCCAAGCTTATAGGTGAAGAAAATTTTAATGCACTTGCAGATTTTTCAACTGACTTTCTTAATTTCTGCATTGAAAACAGAATCGACTCAAGCATAGAGCAGCTTATAAGAAAAGAGTGCGGAAAAAAGGAAGAATACTTTGATATTTTTGATGTAGGTTTTGACATCAGCATAAAGTGGAAAAACCCTATGCTTGAAAAGTATATGCTTTATATTAGAGAGGCTTCAGAAATATTTTCAAGAATTGAAGACTATGTTGAGGGCTATGACGAAAATGATTATGACTTTGCTGGTGACGACGATGATGAATATGACGACGATGAAGATGATGGTTTTGATGACGACTATGACGAAGATGAATTTGATGAATGCATAGACGAAAAAAATTAGAATTTGTAAGAAGGTGTGATTTATGGTTAGACATGGTTTGGAAGATGTAAATTTAGACAATCCAATTGAGGGAAAACTTGACGAGATTATTGAATGCTTTGTCGAGTTTTATGGTGAAAAAGAAAGAGAGAAGATTACATCTCGCCTTTATGACACAAAGTTTTATTTTGAGTCAAGAAAGGCAAAGACGGGAATTGATGCAATAGAGAAAAGATTTAAATGCTTGGAAGAAAAGCTTGATAAAAACAGTGAAAGTTATCAACAAGAGCTTGAATATCTTCAAAGTGAAAAACAATATTTTTTGAATTATCAATGCAAAAATTGCGTTGAAAAGTGCGAGAGAGAATACAAAGAAAATTGCAATGATCTTATCATAAGACATATATTAAAATATCTTCCAGTGAAAAATATTGAAGCGTTTGTTTTAGATATTGAAGAAATGCTTCCTATTTATCAAGATTTAATTTTTAAAAAGCCGGAGTTTATCACCCAAAATGACAAAAATGTTTATCAGTATATGCTTAACTTGATTGGAAGCTCTGCTTCAATGCATGGCGTTGAGAATGTGCAAATTGTCAAGAACGGGCTTAATCAGTTGCTTATCAAAGAAAATTTGACTGAGTTGAAAAGTGATTTAGAAGAGTTGCTTGAAGAGAGAAATTACCAAATTCTTACAGGAAGTGAAATTGCAAACTTTGCAAAAGATATCAAAAATGTTTCGTTATATCGAAAGAAAGAAGTGGTTGACGAAGTCTTTTCTTTTGTTCTTGAATCGGGCTCGCAAGGTTTTGATGTGGTGACTGTTGACTTGAATGAACCAAACAGACCACTTAACTATTGCTTTTGCAGTGGTGGGCTTGAGCTTGAAGATTCAATTCTTATTCATGAAATGAATCATGCTGTATCTTCTTATTACAATATTAAAAATGGTGTTTTAAATTATAAAACTGGCTTCTTTGGCAGAGATGAAAAAATCAAAGGCTCCGCATATGACCAAATCAAAGTTGTAAGTGATTGTGTGATTTTAAATGAAGTGGTCAATGAATATCTTGCATTAAAAATCAGCGACATCGCAAAGAAAGAGGGGATAAAACTTGGCGTAAGAGACCGCTGTGCAAGTGATTATGTGCTGCTTTTCCCTGTATTTGAAGATTTCTTTGAAGAGCATATTGATCAAATTAAAAAATGCTATTTATCGGAAAATCCAAGAAGCTTTGCTGAGATAATCGGAAATGATAACTTTGACAAACTTGCAAAAATTGCTGACGATATGTATCAAAGATTGCTTCCGCTTGCGAGTGATGAAAATGTTTTAAATCTGCTTAAAACAACTGCTTTGGGTGACAGAATTGGCAAGAAAATTTATAAGCTTGCAAAAAGTGATGTTCAGCAAAGCGATGAAGTAAATGAATATTTAAGTTTTTACAGAAAGGCTGGTGAGGTCTTTAAAGAAATAGACAAAGTTTGTGGTGACAAAAAACAGAAAATTGATTCAAATATTGAAGGCTATGGCTTTGAGTCATTTGATTTTGATATTTAAAAGGAATTGAATGCAAAAACAAATTATGGAAGTGCTTGAAACTGATAATGTAGTCAAGGCAAAGCTTCCAAAAATAATTGAACATTTTGTTGATTTTTATGGTGAGGAATATAGGGAAAAGATAACTAATTCGTTAAATGATGCCATATATGTTTTTGTTGAAAACTCTTTTGACAATGAAGTGGAAAAGATAAAAGGCCATTATGACAGACTTATTGAAAATGAAGAAGGCGAGAAGAAGGATGCCCTTTTGCAAGAAAAGGCAGCGGCTGTGGACTATTTTTTTAATAGACCACTAAGGCGTTATCGCAGAGAATTTGAAAATAAATGTCAAAAATTCTTGGCGTTTTATCTTAAAGGTTTGTTTAAGTTATCAAGTGTAGATTTACAAACTTTAGAGAAATTATCTTTAAAATATTTTAAATTTTTACGACTTGGGGAAAAGGCTGGTGGAAGATTTATAAGAAATCAAGTTGAGGCGGAAAATTTTAAGCAAATAGTGGATGAATTATTGACGCTTAAAGGTGAGAAAGAAAGTGGTGATTTGTCAAAAGAGACAAAGACTGCACTTTTGAGACTGGTTTCTATTAAGAAGATTGATCTTTTAAAGAATGAAATATACCAAATGAAGCTTGATTGTGATGAAAAAATTCAAAATGAAAATGAAAATATTATAAAGGAAATAAGGCAGCAAAATTTGGTTTTTGAAAATGAAATAATTTCTGAAATTCAGGATTTGCTTACTAAAGGGGGCTTTGTCGCAAATGTGACCGCATCTTTTAATCCAAACGATTGGAGAAAGCTTAGGTGTGTATGTCTTCTTAAAGAGCCTTTATTGCTTGAAGATGCAAGTTTGGTGCATGAGCTTAATCACATAGTTTGTTCAAAAATAAACTTTGACGGAAATTTGATTGATGGGAAATGTGGAATTTTGCAATATACATATTTTTATTCAAATAGAAATAATGTAACTCGCGCAGATGAGAACAAAGATGATTATGTGGCACTTAATGAGATTATGAATGACTATCTTTCAAGCAAGATTTATCAGTCAATAAAAGATGCTGACATAAAAGTTGGCAATATGGAAGACGGTGAAAATCTTTATGAAACTGCTTTTCCACTTTTCAAGAATTTCTTTGAAGAAAACTTAAACTTAATAAAAGAGTGCAGTATTTCAGATGAGGATTTTAAATTTGAAAGGGCAATTGGAAGAAGAAATTTTGAAAAGCTTTCTGGTTTTGCAACTGATTTTTTAAAGGCCAGTAAAAAGGCAAAATATGGCAAGGAATTTCTGAGTAAACTTCGCAACTTTTGCCAAATTGAAGATGAATATTTAGATCTATATAAACTTGTAAAAAATGACAAGCTTGCAGGCATTAAAGAGTTTGAAGAGTATCTGTCTTTTGCTAGGAAAGGTTTAAAAATTTTTGATGATATAAAGAAGCAACTTAATAAACAGGCAAAAAATCTGAAAATATTGTCAAAACAGAAATAATTTCTGATAAAAACAAAAAAGCTATTGAAGAAAATGGGCTTGAATGATAGAATAATAATAGGAGAACGCGATTGAAACATGGGCTTGAAGGGGTGGATTTATATAATCCGATAAAAGATAAACTGCCTCAAATTATTGAATATTTTGTTGAATTTTATGGTGAAGGATATAGGAAAGACATTACAGAAAAACTTTCAAACACCATATTTGTTTTTACTGATCGCGTTTATGAAAATCAGTTTACTCCTGTTGAAGAATATTTTTATTTAAATAAGAGAAAGCTTATTGATGATTTTCAAAAAGCTTTGAAAAATAAGTTTGGCATGGATATGGTCTTTGCGGTTGATAATCTTGAAGATTGCATGATAAGGCTTTCAAAGTTTAAGGATGAAATAAATTATAAAAATATTTTGCTTGCGCATGATTTCTTTCTGCATGTAAAGGGCAAAAAATTCAAATTGGTCTCTCCGCAAAAGATGGAAGATTGTCTGGCTGATGAGAAAAAATCAACAGAGCTTTATCGTATTTTAAACGGCATTCATGACCTGTATTTCAATAAATACAAGGAAGATTTTGAGTATCTTGACAACGAATACAAAAGGCTGCAAAGGTTTAATGACGAAGATTTTACTTTATTCTTGAAAAAGATAGATAGACGCTTTTATCAGAAAAGCGAGAATTTGATATTGTCGCAACTGTTTACAAAATTGTCAATTCCTGTGAATGATGAAAATATAAACAGGCTCGCCTTTTATGTGCCAATGATTATTGATTATCTTGAGGTAGACGCAAAAGACCTGCCAGATTATTCTGAGTCATTGTTCAACAACATTTTCAGAGAGATTGCAAGCTTAGGGCAAATTCCACAAAAAGCTGCTGGAAAGGTTGATAATAGTGATGACTATGCAATTCGTTTTGTGCGAAAAACTTTGGATAAAATTAAGAAACAGGTTGTTCTTTTTAGAGATGAAGAATTTTTTGGAATACTTTCTGCCAGAGCGGGAATTTTTGAAAATATAAATGATATTTATGCAAATTTTGTTTTAGGGCCAGATTGCGTGAATGCAATTCAAGAGTTTATGCTTGCAAGGCATCCATTGCAAGGGGGCTTTAATGTGGCAACAGTTGCTTATGACAAGCCAAATCTTACAAGAAGTATTTGTGTAAATTATTCCTATCTTTCTCTTGATGATGAGTCTGTCATTCACGAGATGAATCATGCAATACTTAGCAATGCCTCTTTTGACGGAAAATATTTTTTCAACAAAACTGGGCTGCGTGAGCAGAAAGCACTTGTAAGTAAAAATAGAAGTGGCACAAGTGTCTATTCAAAATTCGATAAATATGGAGCCATTGACGAGACGATAAATGAGTATTTGTCGCAAAAAGTAGTTGGTCTTATGAGGAAGGATAATTTTAAGATTGGCTATCATAGAGATGTTGAGGTGCTTTATAGAGGCGCGTTCCCTCTTCTTCAAGATTTTTTTGAAGAAAATTTGGATACGCTTATTAAGTGCTGTGCAAGCAAGAAAGCAAAAGATTTGAATTTGATTTTTGGCGAAGGAAACTTTGACGAGCTTGCAGACATAACAACTAAGTGCTTTGAATTGTTGAAAAATAAGAAAGCTTTTACTATTATTTCAAAAGACTTGCAAAAAAACATGTTTGAGGGTGAATCGTTTTATGACCTTATTCATGTGCAAGGGCTTGAATGGCACAAAGAAACGGATAGGTATCTTGATTGTTATCGTAGGGCAGAAGCTGTCTTGGGCAGAATTGAAGCATATAAGGCTGACAAAAAAAGTTATAAGAAAATGTTGGCAGACCAATTGAGCAAAGAGGAAGAAGCGGAGGACGAATGATTGAGTACAAACTGAAAGTCGTGAATGGTCAAAATTTACAGAAGAATATCTTAAATGCTTTGCACTTGCAGAAGAGGCGATAGATAATATTCGTCAGAGAAATGAGCAATCTTTTGAGTTTGTTTAATATTTGTTATTGCATATATTTTCAAGTAAAAAGAAAGTATTAAAAACTTAAGCAAAGATTAAAATCTTTTACATTTAAAAGGAGGTTGGTATGGTTTCTTTTGAACAACTAAACAACAAAATAAAAGAACAAATTCCACAGATAATAGAACTTTTTGTAGAGGTTTATGGTGAGGCATATCGCAACAGAATTGCTTCGCGTTTGAATAATACGGAATTTGTTTTTGCTGGACTAAAAGAGCCGTCAAGCAATGAAGACTTTCTTTTAAACAGTGAATATAGGGCGAGTGCTAAAGATTTTTTAAGCAAATCTGACATTATTCTTGCAGAAGATACCTATGATAAAATGCTTAAAGATTGCTTATTTGGTGGCGGCGTAACAAGTGGAGGAGCTTTCGTTTCTGCCAAAAAGGATGATTTGAAAAGCATTTCAAGTATTTGTTTGCTGGGATATTTTGATGAGCTTAGTAATTGCGTATTGTTTCATGAGTTAAACCATATCGTCAGCAGTGATATTTATCAAAATGCCAGCGGTTTTACTTCAAGATCAGGACTTTTAAGAAGCAGTTATGTTGTTGATGATAATGGCAACTGGAAGATGGCAGAGACAGAAAAAGAACAAGAGGATGTGGAGATTTTTGAAAGCATAAATGAGGTCTTTAATGATTATCTTTCGCTCAAGGTGCTTAAGCTTGCCGAGGCAAAGGGGATGAAGCTTGGCAAAGCTGAAAATGCAGAAGCAACTTATGCGGCAGCTTACCCTATGCTTAGCAGCTTTATTGAAGATAATATGAATATGATTGTCAAGGCAATGCTTGAGGGAAAGACAAAGGATTTAAATAGTTATGCTGGGAAAGAAAACTTTATCAAGCTTGCAAAAGCGACTGATGATCTTATTGCTTTTGAGAGCGAATATGCAAATGAAATTTTTAAAAGAATGAAACATTTTAATATTGATATTAAAAAGCTTTTAAATGATAAAATGGAAAACATTCCTATAAATTTAAGGTCTTATGCATCAATGGGACGAAAAATTTGTGACATTGTTGAAGATATCAATAATACAAATGAAGATTATCTAGAATAAGTTTTTAATGATAATAAAAAATTGATTAGGATGGAAATAAGTATGCCAAAATTGAATAGTAGTTGGGCTAGGCGTGTAAATGAAACTGTCAAACCAAAAATTCCGCAAATAATTGATGCCTTTATTGCTTTTTATGGTGAAGAATATCGTGAAAAAATCAGCCAAAGATTAAATAACACCATTTTTGTTTTTACTGATGTAAGCACGACTGAAAGCGACGACATAAATTCTCCAGCAAATATAAAATATAGACAAAGTGTTCTTGATTTATTGATTGAAGAAGATATAGTTGATGCGGAAGAGATATATTTGGATATGTGTGCGGATGGTGCGTATGGCGGGGCATCTGGTTCTGCTTATGTAGGATTTCGTTTTTCAAACATTACTCAACCTGCGGCTATTTGCTTTTTGCCAAAATTGACCAAAATAAATGATTCCATTTTGTTTCATGAATTAAACCACATAGTCTTGTCAGATTTAAATTTGGATGGGAAATTCTTGAATAGAAGAATGGGACTTTCAATATTAAAGTATTATATTGATATTGAAAATCAAATTGCAATTTTTGATGACACTGTATTTGGTGACGAAAAAGAAGAACAGTTGTCACTTTTTGATGAGGTCATAAATGATTATCTCTCAATAAAAATTTTGAAAGCCGCTCAAAGCGAAGGCTTTAAGTTTGGCACTACTGAAATTTTAAGCTCTGCCTATTCAGCAGCTTTTACACCGCTTGAAAGCTTTTTTGAAAAATATTTAAAAGAGATAAAAGAAGCTGTTTTAAATGGAAATAAAGCTGCTTTAACAAATTTGTTCACTAAAGACGACTTTGATGATTTGCTTAAAAATATTGATGCTTTAATTACAATTGACAATAAAGAGTTTGAATTTTTGCAAGGTTGGTTTGAAGAGAATAATTTTGATTTGGAAAAACTGATGAAACAGTTTGATGGCTCAAGTTTATCTTATCCAGCAGTGGTTGAAGAATATGTTTTTGCAGCAAAAGCAGTTGAAAAACTTGCGGCAAAAGCAAGAAGGACAAAACATAAAAGTCATACTAAAACAAAAGTAGAAAAGAAGAGTAATAAATCTGGTGCTGTGTTTGAAAATGATGATCAAAGTTTGCTTTAAAAGTTAATTCTTTTGCCTTTTAGAAACATAGTAGAATGGCTTTTATTATAAAGTATATATTTAATATAATATAGTTTTAATTTATAAATAAAATTTTGCAAAATGCTTGACAATGAAACAACAGCTGTGATATAATCAGCCCGTATGCTTCGTTGTCGGAGGCAGTGCTTTGGTTTCACTTTAAGTGAAAGGGCAGAAACAAACAGCAGGTGAGAAAATTCTTTCGCCGATTTGCAAGCTTTGCAAAGTTATGCTTTTGCATAATCGTGCTGTTCATGTTTTACAATCAAAAAGCATTTTTCATGCACGACGACAACATTCGCCGTGCTTTTTTAAATTTGAAAACAATTTCGTTTTTCAAGTTTAATGACAAACAAAAAATCACTCTAAGAAAGATAGAGTTAAAAGGAGAAAACTATGCCTACATTTAACCAACTTGTGAGAAAAGGTCGTAAGGATGCTAAGAAAAAATCAAAAGCTCCACTTCTTCAAGAATGTCCACAAAAGAGAGGCGTTTGCCTTTCTGTGAAGACTGCAACTCCTAAAAAACCAAACTCAGCTCTTCGTAAGATTGCCAGAGTTAAATTTTCAAATGGTTTTGAAGGAACATGCTATATTCCTGGCGTTGGTCACAATCTTCAAGAGCACAGTGTTGTTCTTGTTCGTGGCGGAAGAGTAAAGGACTTGCCTGGTGTTCGTTATCACATTATTCGTGGAAGTCTTGATACAGCTGGCGTTCAAAACAGAAAGCAATCAAGATCTAAATACGGTGCTAAGAGACCTAAGAAATCTAAATAATTTTATTAGACTGAATTTTATAAGCACGCTTCTGCGCTTGATGCAAGGTTTCAAACATAGTCATTTCAGTAAAATTTTTATGTATTCAACCTTGCGAGCCTTGAATTGCTTGTTTCTATTCAAAATAATAGTTGAAGATTTTCAAACTTTAATTTTAATAATTAAAAAACAACATAATTTTCAGCAAATTTGCTGATAAAAGGAGAAATATTATGCCAAGAAGAAATAGTGCCGTAAAAAGAGAAGTTCTTCCTGATCCAATTTATAAGTCAAAAGTTGTTACTAAACTTATCAATCAAGTTATGGAATCTGGAAAAAAAGGACTTGCACAAAGAATTGTATACGGCTCATTCAACATTATCAAAGAGAAAATGGACCTCGACCCAATCGAAGTTTTCACAACTGCTCTTGAAAATGTAAAACCTGTTCTTGAAACAAAATCAAGAAGAGTTGGTGGTGCTACTTACCAAGTGCCAATGGAAATCAGACCTGAAAGACGCCAAACTCTTGCTATTCGCTGGATTGTAAGTTTTGCAAGAAAGAGAAGTGGTGAAAGAGGAATGGACGCTAAACTTGCAGGCGAAATCATGGACGCTTACAACTCAACAGGCGCTTCTATTAAGAGAAGAGATGAGATGCACAGAATGGCTGAAGCAAATAAAGCATTTGCTCACTTTAAGTGGTAAGTTGCTTTGCATCGCTATAAGCAAAAAGTAAAGCAAACTAGGTTTGCAATTGATTTTAATTAAAAAAACAAATTTTTGCTTAAAAAAACAAAAAAATGTCAATATTTAACTGTTGACAAGATGAGAGGTAAAAATTATGAGCTCTTATAAAGGAATTGATGATTTTGTAGCATCTGCAAAATCACTTAAACTTGCAACTCAAACGCTGCAAGAACAAAATCGAGAATTTTATGGTGCTTTAAATGGGCTCGATCGCATTTTAAGTAATACTGAAAAGGCGATTGACCGAATGGCTTCTCGTAAAGAAAGTGGATTTTTGGGTTTTGTGAAAAAACTTAATCCGGCCCGCTTATTCAATAAAATTTTTAAAAGAAACAAATCAAAAGAAATTGATATAGAAGATATTTTAATTTTCTAAATTATCACAAATATTGTTTCAAAAATTCGCGGTTTTCTTTTCCGCTTTATTAAAAAAGAAAATAAAAAAGGAGAAAAATATGTCAGAAAATCTAGAAATGACTAGAAATGTCGGTATCATGGCTCACATTGACGCTGGTAAGACAACCACTACAGAAAGAATTCTTTTCTATACTGGTAAAAGTCACAAAATTGGCGAAGTGCACGATGGCGCTGCCACAATGGACTGGATGGCTCAAGAGCAAGAGCGTGGTATCACAATTACTTCTGCTTGTACTACTTGTTCATGGAAGGGACATAAAATCAACATTATTGATACCCCAGGACACGTTGACTTCACTATTGAAGTAGAGCGTTCACTTAAGGTGCTTGATGGCACTGTTCTTGTTTTGTCTGCTCGTGACAAGGTTCAACCTCAAACTGAAACAGTTTGGAGACAGGCGACAAAATATCATGTTCCTGCAATCATCTATGTAAACAAAATGGATAGAGATGCAGCTGACTTCTTTGCTTGTGTTGAATCCATCGAAAGAAGACTTAAAACAAAAGCTCTTCCAATTCAAATGCCAATAGGGGAAGCGGATACATTCTCAGGAATTATTGACCTTCTTACTATGAAAGCTGAAATTTATAAAGACGATATGGGCACTCAAATTGAGATTACCGATATCCCTGCAGACCTTAAAGATAAGGCTGAAGCTTTAAGAAATGACCTTGTTGAAAAGGTTGTTGAAACTGATGACGCCCTTCTTGAGAGATATTTTGCAGGTGAAGAAATCTCAATTGACGAACTCAAAAAAGCAATCAGAATTGCAACAATCAAAAAGATTTTCACACCTGTTCTTTGTGGATCATCTTACAAAAACAAAGGTGTTCAAATGCTTCTTGATGCAATGGTTGAATATCTTCCATCTCCACTTGATATTCCTGCAATTAAGGGTATAAACCCAGACACTGAGAAAGAAGAAGAAAGACTTGCTGATGAGTCAGCTCCATTTGCTGGACTTGCTTTCAAATTTATGACTGATCCATTTGTTGGTGGTCTCACATTCTTCAGAGTTTATTCTGGAAAACTTACTGCTGGCTCATATGTTTACAACTCAAACACTGGTAAAAACGAAAGAGTTGGTCGTCTTATCAGAATGCACTCAAACAACCGTACAGAAATCACTGAGGTTGGTGCAGGTGATATTGCTGCAATCGTTGGTCTTAAAGATACAATCACAGGACACACTCTTTGTGATGAAAAACATCCAATTCAACTCGAAAGCATGGAATTCCCAGAGCCTGTTATTCAACTTGCTATTGAGCCTAAAACTAAAGATATGCAAGAAAAAATGGCTCTCGCTCTTGCAAAACTTATGAGAGAAGACCCATCTTTCAGAGTTACAACAAACCAAGAAACTGGACAAACTCTTATCGCTGGTATGGGTGAGCTTCACCTTGAAATCATTGTTGACAGACTTTTGAGAGAATTTAAAGTAGAAGCTACTGTTGGAAAACCACAAGTTTCTTACCGTGAAGCAATCAAGAAAGCTGTTCGCTGCGAAGGTAAATTCATTCGTCAGAGTGGTGGTAAAGGTCAATATGGTCATGCTGTTATTGATATGGAGCCACTTCCAGCTGGATCTGGTTATGAGTTTATTGACAAGACTGTTGGTGGCTCTGTTCCTAAGGAATATATCCAACCAATCAATGTTGGTATTCAAGAAGCAAGAATGAATGGTGTTCTTGCTGGTTATGAAACTGTTGACTTCAGAGTTACTCTTGTAGACGGCTCTTACCATGAAGTTGACTCTTCTGAAATGGCGTTCAAAATTGCTGGCTCAATGGCATTCCAAGATGGTGCTAAGAAAGCTGACCCAGTAATCTTAGAGCCAATTATGAAAGTTACTGTTGAAGTGCCTGATGAATACCTTGGCACTGTTATGGGCAACCTTACATCTCGTCGTGGTATGCTTACAGGAAACGAATCTTCTGCCGGCATTCAAATTGTTAATGCAGAAGTGCCTCTTGCTGAAATGTTTGGTTATGCAACTGACCTTCGTTCTCAAACACAGGGCAGAGGAAATTATGTAATGGAACCTCTTAGATATCAAGAAGTGCCTAAGTCAATCGCTCAAACTATTATGGGTGAGAGAGCAAAAGACTAAAGAGTTGGGGAGGCACCAAACGGCAATTTTGGGTTTTAACTTATATAATAAATTAAAATCCAAAATCGAACGCTGACACGACAAACATAGTTTGCCTAACAGCTGTCCGTTCGGTTCCCCATCCCAATCTCCCTCCATTCATAAAGACAGCTTACGCTGGTTGAAGATGCGTGAGGGAACGATGCGATTTTAAAGTAGAAAAATTTTACTTTTGAATATTTTGTAGCTGATAACAATATGAGTTTTCCTTATTGATAAATATAGTGTAAGTGCAACATATTGTTTGCAAGCACTGTTTTTGATATTTCTTCCTTATAACATAAGGGGAATCGCGAGGAAGGGTTGAATGGACAGCTTACGGTTTTTGTTTACAAAGCGTGCTGGCGTAATTTCAAATGGTAAATTATAATAAAATTGAAGATTTGAAATTTCTGTTTGATGTGTTCCAAGTGAAATTTAAGTTAAAGTACACCGAAGCGGGCGTGGTAGCCCTAAAAAACTAAAAAATTCTTGCAAAATCATTTTGCAAAACTTAAAAAGTATGCTAAAATAGCATTAGTAATTTAAAAAAGGAGATTATTAAATATGGCAGAAGCTTATGTTAGATCTAAGCCACACGTTAACGTTGGTACTATCGGACACGTTGACCATGGTAAGACTACTCTTACAGCCGCAATTACATTTATGTACGGCACTCAAAAAATGAAATATGACGAAATCGACAAAGCCCCAGAAGAAAAGGCTAGAGGTATTACAATCAATACTTCTCACGTAGAATACGAAACTGCTAGTCGTCACTACGCTCACGTAGACTGCCCAGGACACGCTGACTACGTTAAAAACATGATTACTGGTGCAGCTCAAATGGACGGAGCTATCCTCGTTGTCGCTGCAACTGATGGTCCAATGCCTCAAACTAGAGAGCACATCCTTCTTGCAAGACAAGTTGGTGTTCCATACATTATCGTTTTCATGAACAAAACTGATCAAGTTGACGATCCAGAACTTCTTGAACTCGTTGAAATGGAAATTCGTGACCTTCTTAATGCTTACGACTTCCCAGGAGACACAACTCCAATCATCAAAGGCTCAGCTCTTAAAGCTCTCGAAGCTGCTCAAGCTGGCAAAACTGATGACGCAGCATGCGCTTGCATTAGAGAACTTGCTGAAGCTCTTGACTCTTATATCCCAGAGCCAGAAAGAGCAACTGACAAACCTTTCCTTATGCCTGTTGAAGATGTATTCACTATCACTGGTCGTGGTACTGTTGCAACTGGTAGAGTTGAGCGTGGTCAAGTTAAAGTTGGTGACACTGTAGAACTCGTTGGTCTTGGCGAATCTAGACAAACAGTTGTTACAGGCGTTGAAATGTTCCATAAGTCACTCGATGCAGCTATCGCTGGTGACAATGCTGGTCTTCTTCTTCGTGGTATTCAAAGAACTGAAATCGAAAGAGGTCAAGTACTTTGCAAACCTGGCACAATTCACCCACATACTCACTTCACAGCTGAAGTTTATGTTCTTAAGAAAGAGGAAGGTGGCCGTCATACTCCATTCTTCAATGGTTATAGACCACAATTCTATTTCAGAACAACTGACGTTACTGGCGTAGTTGAACTTGAGAAGGGCGTAGAAATGGTTATGCCTGGTGACCACATCAACATGACTATCACTCTTAACAAGCCTGTAGCTATCGAGCCAGGACTTCGTTTCGCTATCCGTGAAGGTGGCAGAACAGTTGGCTCTGGTGTAGTTTCTACAGTTATTGAATAAGATTGAAAAATTTTATTGATAAATAAAAAGCAGTGTATTTAAGCACTGCTTTTTTTGTGCTTAATACATTTAAAAAGAATATGATTTTTTGTCAATTTTTAAAAATAATATAAAAATGCTTGACATTTTCTGGGGGGGGTAAAATAAATAATGAAATTTTATCTCGTCAAATAATGCTTGCTTGGGGTTGCTTAATGGGGGGAATATGTAAGGGAGGTTATATTATGAAAAAAAAACAATAAAAGAGCTGGTAAATTTTTGAATGTAATTATTATTGTTTCAATGATCAAATTCTTTTTATTAACTGTTTTTATGATTTTTGCTTTTTGTTATTTAATATTTGGAGAGTATATAAGTGGTGCAAAGCAAACTATTATAGTTGTTTTGTCATTTTTGTATGCTATTTTTTCAAACTATAGCTTAGTTTATGTGCTTTTTGTAATTAAAGAGAATAAAGATAGTATTGAATATTTAGAAGATGAGTTGCTTGACGAAGATGAAATTTAAATATTGAATGTAATTTCTATTATTTGACTTCTTTAATGATGGCTTATTTAAAAACTTAGAGATTGAAGGGAGTTATTAAAAAACACAGACTTTTTGTCTGTGTTTTTTGTTTATTTTATTATTTTGAAATTGTAATATTCTCCGTTGAGAGTTTTAGTGAATTTTGTTGTATTATGAAAGAAGGCGTTCTCAGCATTTGTATCAACTATGTTTTTTGCAACCTTGATTGTGTTAAGTCTTGGTGTAGCTTGTGGGAGGGTTGTAAAAGCGTTGTATACTTTTTCGCTGTCAATTATGAGGGTGAGTATTCTTGCATCATAAAGTGCGTCCCAGCTGAATTGTTTGACACCTTCTGTAATTGTGAAGCTGTCACAATTGAGTCCTCTGAAGGCTTGGCTTTCAATTATGTCTACGCTGTATGGAAGCTCTACTTTAGTGATTTTCGACATTGCGAAGGCGCCAAGTCCGATACTCTTTATATGTGAAGCATTTTTTAAAGATACTTCAGAAACATTTGTAACACAGAAAGCTTGTTTGCCTATTTCGCTTATTCCAAGACCGAATTTTACTGTAGTCAAATTTTCGCAGAACATGAAAGCACTTTCGCCTACAATCTGAATAAGGTTGAGGTTGATACTGGTTAAGTTTGAACAAGAATAAAAGGCATGATCATAGATATTAACAACTTGTTCTAGGTTTATGTCAGTTAATTTACTGCAGTATGCAAAGGCGTCGATGCCAATAAATTTTACAGTTTTAGGAAGGGTAACAGTTGTTATATTTTTGCAATTATAGAATGCGCCTGGTTGAATATAGTTTGTAGTTGCAGGAATATTGAGTGTCCCACTTGGATGAACGCCATTTATATATAATTTTCCATAAATGGCAGGGTTTGAACAGATATTTGTAAATTGAACTTTTAAATATTGTTCTAAACTGCCTTCATAAAAGAAATTATCAAGGAAGGTAAAGCCGCGAAAAGTATTTGCTTTTATCGATTTTACATCAGAGGAAAGGGTAAGTTGGTCAATTTTAACATTATTTACATAAAACTCTGTTTCTGTATTCTTGTAATCTGCACTGCCTAAATTATTAAGGAGTGGGGTTGAAGCATGATTTGCAAAGTTTATTTCAATCCAGTCGTTTAAGCTTCCATCAAAGTATACATTATCAATAATTAAAACATTTTCAAAGACATCATTTCCGAAATTTTTTACATTTTTCCCAAAGCGGAAGTTTGTGATATGGTCATGTCTGAAGGCTTCGTCGGCAATAGTTGTTATTGTTTTTCCTTCAATTTTTTCTGGAATGGTGATATCTGTTAAATTCAAGCCTGCATACATTGAAAGAGAGGTGATTGTTGTGCCATCTTCTGAAAGATTGAAGTTTGCTTCAAATTTTGGATAGTAATGCACTGTATCTCGAGGAAAAGTGAAGGTTATTGTTTGATCTGGGATAATTAAGCTGTCAAGCTTTTCGTTGTCTGACCAGCCAATGAAGGTATAGCCAGCCTTAACAGGTTTTTGTAAAGTGAAGCCTTGATTTAGTGGCATTTCGGTTGGGTTTGGGTTTGTAGTCCATTCATCTGTGTGATAATCAATTTGCACTTTAAAGTTTTTATCTTCAGTTTTATTGAAAATTGCTGAAATATCTATATTTCTGTTTGGCATGGTGAAATAACTGGTGGTTGTTTCATTGCCGTCAATTACATAATGGTCAAATTCATAGCCATCCTCTGCAAAATAGTAAAGAAAAACAGATACGCCGGCTTCAGCTTTGGTTATGCCTTTTGCTTGGTTGCTTGAACCGTCTAGAGAGGCTTTAACGCTTCCGCCTTCGCAAATAACCATGTTTAAGTGATATTGTTCTGGCTTGCAGGCGGTGAGTAAAAAGGTGCCTGGCAGGATAAGACAAAATGCCAAAATCAACATTAAAAGCTTTCTTTTCATATATACCTCGCTAAAAAAAAAGTATAACACAAACAAGCTTATTTTTAAAGGTTTTTTGAAGATTATTTTGAATTAAGATATATATTTTTTTGCAAGATAAAAACCTCTTATTGTTTTATCTAGTAAGAGCTTTTGTTAATATTAAAATTTTTTCACGCAAGCATTGACTTTTCATTTTTTTTAATTTATAATTAAAGTATGAAAGGATTAGAACAAAAAGCACTTGAGTTTGCAACTAAAAAGCATGAAGGGCAATATTTCATAGATGGAACAAATAGACCATATATTGAGCATTGTGAAGGGGTCTATATTCATCTTCTTACTTATTTGCCTGACAATACTGAAAAAAGAGATATAATTGGCGCGACAGCATTATTGCATGATACACTTGAAGACACTGACACGACTTATGAAGAGTTGCTTGAAAACTTTGGCAAAGAGGTGGCTGACAATGTTAAGGCGCTTACCAAAGATGAAAAGCTGCCTTATCAAGACAGGCTTCAAGACAGCATCAATCGAATTTTAGCAACTTCTAAAGAAGCGCAAATGGTTAAACTTGCTGACAGATATTTCAATTTGCTGGATATTCCAAATACTTGGGGATATGAAAAATGCAAAAGCTATGTGGAAGAAGGCAGACTTATTCGTGACAGTTTAGGTGAGAGCAATTTGACTCTTAGAAATCTGCTTAACAACAATATTAAGAAATATTCAAAAAAGCTTGAAAGAAAATATAAGGAGGGCGAATTTATGGAATATTTTATGTATGAAGAAAAGCTTCACGCTTATGACAATGATACAACATTTACTCTTGTCTTTAATAGAGGAAAATGGGAGATTTCTCAACTTAATTATGCAGAGCTTTTGCATGAAAATGCGAGAATGCAACCACTTACAGCAAGTGAGGCTAAGCTTATGGCTAAGGTAAGCCCAACGGCTGTAATTGAAAGTATAAAAAAAACATTAAATTATGAAGAAGAGCGAAATCCTTTGGAGTAAAAAATTTCATCTTAAAGGAGTAAAATATGAGAATTTTGGATAGGAAAATCGAAGAATTTTATTCACAAGTGGATGTTGAAAGGGAAGCGCTGCCTACTGAGGATATTGTTGACCCAGGGGCTAAGTCAATTAAGAGCTTGACTGACAAAGTGGTGAGAAACATTGAAATGTTTAACAATCCAAATTATACTTTGTCAAAAATCGGGGATATGTCAAGATGTTCTATTTTATTTGACTCATACAGCGAAATGCCTAGATTTTTGATGCAACTTAAAGAGTATATCCCAGAAGTGACAGGATATATTTCAAGATTTAATAATGGTTATCGCGGTGTGCATTTGAATTTCAAAATTGATGGCGTAAATGTTGAGGTGCAACTTTCTTCTCGTGATGCTTGGGCTGTGAATAAGGCAACCGAGCCAATCTATGTTAAGTGGAGAAACTTTGACAAAGTCAAAGACTTTGCTGAGATTGTTTCGCTTCAAAGTGAAATTGACAGTTTAATAAATGAAACTGATATGAAAGATATGCCAATTGATATGCTTGAAACTTTGGCAGAGAAGCAACAAGTTTTGGAAGACAAGAGAAAGGCTTTTAAGAATAATGTCAGTGAGCAGGCAAGGGAAATGAATCTTTGCAAAGACCTTTACAGAGAGCTGCATGAGGGCGTTGAAAAGAGTGATTTTCATGAATTTGAAAATCAAATTGAATCAATTTTATACAGTTTTTCTGTAAAAGATAAATCTAAGGGCAATGTTCAACATGATTTCTTTAATGAAACTTTCAGTACGGCAGACGGCAAGGCGAATGCAGAAAAAATAAAAGCAGCGGCTGAAAAAGTGAACAACTTGGCAAGTCAGGTACAGAATAATCTTATTGAAAAGGCAACAAAGGCGAAAGATATTTCAAGAGCTTCTAATAACCAGCCTTATAGTCTTGAGGAAGGGTCGCTTGCCTTTAAACTTGCTGAAGCAGGAAAAGTTTATGACAATTTAATGGCTAAGAAATTGCCAGAAGCTGTTCGTAAAGAATATGCAAATATGATTTATTATCAAAGATACAACACTGTTGTTGGTGCATTTAAGCATAATGAACAAAATGGTGGAAATCTTGAAAAGAGCGCAAAAGAGATTGTCAGAGATTTCATTCAAGACAAGATTGACAGCAATGAATATGAAGGCTCGAATGTAGACATTGATTTCTTGGTTGAGCGAATTAAACAAGAAGAAAACAGCAAGTCAGACTTTGTGGACATGGCAAGATAGTTTATGGCAAATTAAGCTTTGTATTTTCAAAGTAATAAACGCAATAAAAATAAAAAGGATAAACATGGATTTAAAGTCCAAAATGTTTATCCTTTTTTGCAATCTTTTTTTACTATTAAATGGTTAAGCAGTGTTTATTTTAAACAAAATCTAAGTTGAATAAAATGGCTTTGCTTCTATTTTTAATAAAAGATATTTTGTATATATTGGAAGATAATAAAATGATTTTTACAAAAAATTTACGCTTTTTTATGCTTTTTTCATGTTTTTTTGCGCAAAATGAATTAAATCACGCAAGCTTTTTAGTTTTAATGGATTATTTGCCGCAGCCGTTGCCACATCCGCAAAGTAATAAAAGAAGAATTAAAGTGCAGCAATCCATTCCGCAACCACCATTGCCATTACCGCAAAGGCATTGCAAAATCATAATCCATAAAATGAGTGAGCAGCAGTCGCATCCGCCTACTCCAAAACCGTTTCCGCAGCCACCGCCGCAATTGTTATTAAAGAAATTCATGTGTTCCTCCTAAAAAATTTCCTATGTAATTTGGAAGGAAAGTCAAACAAAAGCACCTTAGGCACATTTTATTTAATTGAGAGTTTCAACTTTAAATGACTTAAAGAAATTAAATTTCTTTTTTTGTTAATTCAGTTTTTAAGCAAAAAGTCAATTAAATTCGCCCTAAAATCAACCATCTGATAAAAAGTTTTAAATGTTTGTTGTTATGGTTGCTTTTAAGTTTCCAAAGCAAGTTTTATGTACTTTTTGTGATTTTCCTTTCACATTAACATACTACTATTACAACGCAAAATGTGTGCAAGGTTTTTAATTTTTTATATTGTTTTTTCTTATTTTTAGATGTTTTTGTTAAAAATAGGGCTTATTTTTGTTTTTAATTGTCTTAATTTAACGGCTTTTAGCTTAAATTTACAGCTTTTTTTAGGGCTTTTTGCAGGGGTATACTTTTATAATTATTTTCTCTTTTAATTTCGACAAAACTAGTGCTTTTTCAACAGCATAAAAGGGGGAGGGAGACACAAAATATTTTTGTTTTTATATAGCAATTTTGTTGACTTAATTTTTAAAATGATTTACAATAAATTGTTAAATAATACATTTGGTAATAGAGGAGATTATTATGATTAAACAAAAATCCAAATTCAATGGACTTATCAAGGGAGCTGCGATTGGCTTTGCTTTTGTATTAAGCACAGCTTTCTTTCCTATAAATGCAATTGCAAGTGCAGTTGAGGATTTGACAAGTGCAACTGGAGTAAATGTAAACAGCATTAAAGTAAATGGCAAAGATGCTGATCTTACAGTTACTAAAGGCGAAACTGTGAAAATTCCAACAGGTGAATATGTTTACAAAACTGCTGATGGCAAGGGCACTCATGTAATTGGCTCTGCTGATACTTCAACAATTTCATCAAAAGTTGAAGTCTTTTACAAAGCAACTCATGACAGCATTGATGTGAAAAACACTGAAAGTGGAAAAACCTTTGTTGCTGACAGAGTTGGTCGTTATACAATCACTTATACTGTTGTTGAAGATGGCATGGAATATTCTTATGACCTTTCTGTAAAATGCGAAGTAAGCAAAGCTGTTTTTGATTTTCCTGCTGTTGACAAAAACATTATCCCTTCTGTTTATGATACAAAATATACTGATAAAGATATCGTTCTTCCTCTTCCAACAGTGAAAGATGAAGATGATGAAGAGATTATCACAAGCGAAGACAGTGATTATTACACAACTTCAAAAGACTCAATCACTCTTCCTGAAGGGGATGAGAAAAATGCTTTTGTTCAAATCAGTCTTGCAAACAACACAAACCTTATTTCAATTAAGAAGAATGCGACAACAGGCGAGTTTTATCTTGCAGGAAGCGACCTTGCTAAGAAAGAGCTTAAAGGACAAGAGCTTAAAGTTGTTTATTCATATTATCAAATGACTGATGGTGCTCCTGTATTTGTTTCTTCAACAAGCAAAACTTTCACTATAAGAGAAGGTTATTATCGTCTTGACTCAAGCAAAGAGTGGAGTGAAACAAACAAGGGTTATGAGCTTGAAACAAGCTGGTCAACTTCTACTTCAAATATCAGTGCTGTTGTTGGCGTTGAAAGAGAAATTCCAAAGCTTACAGCGACTACAAAATCAACAAACTCTCCAGCAAATGAAGCTGTTGCAGTTTACTATGATATCGCTGTTTATAAGAGGGGCTCAAACGGCAAATATGATGAGACAAAAAATCTTTATAATGACCTTGTGACTGATGGAAAATTTAAAGCTAAAGAAGAGGGCACTTATAAATTTGTTTATTCTGTATTTGATTTCTATGGCAACACTCTTCCAACAAGTAAGACAAGCTTTGAAATTACAAACATTAAAGATACTCGCTCTGCAAGCGTATTTGTATATGATGGTTTGGATGCTTCTTATAATGAAAAAGACAATAATTACAAGAGTGCATTAAATCAACTTAAGAGCCAATCTGGAAACCGCAACATTATTATGTATGCAGTTGGTGGAACAGACAACATGGTTGACAAGAATGAGCTTACTTTAAGAAGAACAATTCTTGACAATACTGGCGTTACAATGTTTAATGTAAACGCTGAAACTGCTGCAAAAGCTTACAACAGCTACAACTTAATTTTTGCTCCTCAAAAGGCTGAGGGTGCAAGTGATAGCGCTTCAGTTTATGTTCAAATCGTAAGTGACAACTATGCTCTTAGAAGCCAAATGCTTCTTGAAGATAAAAACTTTGATCTTACAAGTGAAGCTGCAATCAAGGAATTCTTCAAATCTCACAAATATCTTCTTGTTACTATGGATGGCAAAGATTTAAGTGGAAACACAATTGTTGAAAACTTTGATGAAAAGAGCGAAGAATCTGTTAAGAAGATGATCGAAGCTGGTTATGCTCATGTAAAACCAACAAACGAGAAAAGAAAGACTTTCATTGATGGAACATATACTTTCATCTATGGAGCAAGCGACAATATCAATAATGAGACAACTTCAAGATATTCAGTAGTTGTTTCATCAAACTATGTTGACGAAACAGTGCCAACATTAAACTTTACAAGCGACCTTCAAGTTGCTTACCAAGGTGATGATATTATTGAATTTAATGTTGCAACTGCAACTGATGCAACAAGTCAAGACACAAGAATTGAAGCTGTGACTGCTTACAGATATCTTAAAGCAGATAAGACAACTGCAGTTAAGGGCAGTGAAACGACTGAGACATTGAAATATTATGTTGAAAGAGTTAATTCAAACATTGAGTCTAAGTGGTATGCAAAAACAAACACTGTTGTTGAAAATGACGGATGGTATATCGACAGCAGCAAGTCATCATATAAAATCAACCTTGCAAACAAACCAAGCGAAGCAAGATATGTTGAAATTCTCGCTTATGCAATCGACGATTATGGCAATGGTGGCTTCTTCAATAAAGTTATCAGAATTGCTGATGTTCAAGACACAAGAATGCCAACTCTTTACAAGGCTGTTGGTGTGCCTGAAAGTAATGAAAAATTTGATGCGCCAAGTGAGATTACTCTTCCAACACTTTACTTTGAAGATGACAATGTTGACTATATGTCAGCCGTTGTAAATGTATATAAAGTTGTTCGCGAAAGTGGCAATGTTGTTGGAAAAGTTGCAATGCAATCTTCAAATATGCGCACAGAGTTTGACACAAACAGAGACAGCTTTATGGTTAAAGCAGGCTCATTCCGTGCCTCAACTGCTGGCGAGTATCAAGTGGCAATCACAGTAAAAGATGCTGGAAACAACAGCTTTACAACATACTTTAAATATAATGTTGAAGGCGGGCAAGTATTTGAAACTCCAGAAATAGAAAATATCACTTCTGAAACTATCGAAATTGAAGCTGGAAAAGCTTACTACCTTGTTCCACCAACACTTTCAATAAATGAGTCAGAGGGGTATGGATATATTGGTATCGGTGATGATGACGACGCTAAGACAGCAACTTATTATACAACAACCATTTTATCTTCAACTGATGACTATGAGCTTACTAAATACTACTTCACTGGAAGCAAGAAAGGAGTATTCAAACTTCAATATAAAGTATTCTTGATGCAATATTCAAAAGATTCTAAGGTCTTTGCAGCATCAAAAGCTGAGGCTGAGGCTTCTGATGGAATGATTTATCTTGAAAATGGAAAGCTTCACTACTATAAAAACGGACAAGATTATTTCGTATTTATAAATTCTGTTGAAAATGAAGATGGCGAAGTTGTAGATTATGTTTTGGGTGCAAATACAAGTCTTCAAGGCATTGGAACAGAGCTTGGAAGTGAAGACAAGAAAGTGCTTGGCGAAATTGTAAAAGTTTACACTTGTGAAAGCAAAATTCAAACCATCAATGTTGGTGGCGTTGAAATGGATATCACTCTTGAAGACGGAATTTACAAAGATTCTTACGAGACTCTTGGTGAAAAAATCAACATTGTTAAACCAAACAATATCGAGTATAATGGTGAAGGTTATCAGACAAACAATGCTGACTCAACGGTTACAATTACAAAGACTTCTGGAAATACAACAACTACTCTTGCAACTCTCAACTTTGCTGATTGGGAAAAAGATGTTCCAGAAAACAACACAAACTTTGAAGTTGACCAAAAGGGCAATGTTAAACTTGTTCTTGCTGACAACGGCAGATATGTTATTCGCTATTCAATTCAAGCTATGGATAAAAACGGAATGAATGTTGGCGATGCAAAGACAGTTGAATATGCAATCAAAAACGGTGATGTTGTTGCTCCTGAGCTTGAGCTTGGCAAAAACCTCGTTAAAGCAAAATATAGACTTGGCGACACTATGACAATCAACCTTGCTGGAATTACTGTAAATGATGCTGTGACAGAAGACAGAAATGAGCTTCTTAAGTCAATGAATGTTCGTCTTAAAAACACAACACAAGACTCAAGTTATATTACTTTGACAAATGAAGGTAATCCAGAAGATGGAGAATATATCTTCACAAAGAAACTTGAAAGTGCTGGAAGCTATACTCTTACAATCAGCATTAAAGATAAGGCTGGCAATGAGACTTCTCAATCAGTTTCATTTGAAGTGTCAACTGATGAAAGTAAAGATATCAATGTTAAAGAAGTTATGGGCGGCGTAATGATTGGAATTTCTGTTGCTCTTCTTGCAGGCGTTGTAATCTACTTCATTGTAAGCAAAGTTAAGCTTGACAAGAAAGAAAAGTCATATAAAGACAAATAATAATTGACATTTTATAGCAGGCAGAGACATGCCTTGCAAGATTAAAATAGAAATTGATTTAAAAAAAGAGACTAAAATAAAAGTCTCTTTTTTATTGACACAGTTTGGTTTTTCTCGAAAAAAACATTGCTTAAAAGCAAAGTTTTGCTTGACTTATAAGGGCTTTTGTGATATATTATTTGAGTATCCGCATGTGTAGGGTCAATAAGCTCAATTTAGCATGAAATTTCTGCTTATGAAAAAATTGACACCCGTTTTGCAGCGAGTTTGGTTAGAGGAGGTAAAAGAATGTTTGCTATAGTTCAATGTGGTGGAAAGCAATACAGAGTAAGCGAAGGTGATGTAATCAGCGTAGAGAAAATCACTAATGCTGTTGGCGATAAAGTCAACCTTGATGTAATGCTTTTAAGTGATGGAGCAACTGTTGTTGCTGGAAATCCTATCGTTGCTGGTGCTGTATGCGAAGCTGAGGTTGTTGCTCACGGAAAAGGTGACAAAATCGTTGTTTTCAAATATAAGCCAAAGAAAAACGAAAGAAAGAAGCAAGGTCACAGACAACCATTTACTCAGTTAAAAATCACTTCTATTAAAAAGTAAGGCCTTTTATGACAAAGATTACTTTTTATAAGAAAAACAACTTGATAATCGGCTTTGAGGTAAAAGGGCATACAGGAAAACATGATTTTGGAAAAGACATTTTATGCGCGCAACTTTCAACCGTTGCACAACTTGCTGTTGTGGGAGTTGAAGATGTTGGAAAAATGAAAGCTTTTCATGAAATCTCTGATGGATATCTGAAAATTTCTGTTAATGAAAAAGAAGCAGAAAAAGAAAAAATTCAGTTTTTGTTTAATACATGTTTGCAATCTTTTAAATCGATTATTTTAGGTGAAGAAAAATTCGCAAAATTGGAGGTAAAAAATGTTTAAGTTTAACGCTCAACTTTTTGCTCATAAAAAGGGTGGTGGTAGTACTAAAAACGGTCGTGATTCACAAAGCAAGCGTCTTGGAGTAAAAGCTTACGGCGGTGAAAATGTGACTGCAGGGTCTATCATCGTAAGACAGAGAGGAACAAGAATTTATCCTGGTGTCAATGTTGGCATGGGAAAAGATTATACACTCTTTGCAACTTGTGACGGCAAAGTTAAATTTGGTATGTCAAACGGCAAAAAGATTGTATCTATTGAAAAATAATTTAAAAGAGCTTGATTTCAAGCTCTTTTTTGATCATCTTTTAAAAGTGTTTAATAATAATTTTAGAATTTAATTTTAGATTTTAAAGAAATTTAATATTTTAATTTCTGGGAATTGTATGTTTTTTCATTATAGAAATTATGTTTTTAATTTATAAATTGGATATATCATAATTTAAGAATATATTTAAGAAAAACAAAAAAAGCTCGAAAGAGCTTTTTTTTATAACAACTTTGCAATTTATGACGAGTTTGATTATTTATCCAATTCGTCTTCTAAAGGCAAATCCAAGCATTCATTGTTTTTTGCTTCAGCTTGTGCTGTAAGTTTTTCAACTCTTGCTGGGTCAGTCATATATTCAATTCTTTTCTTAGCAAATTCTTCTTTTCCTGCAGGTGCATTTTCCACTTTAAGAGCAGCATAAGTTTCATTAAGTTTGGCAATATGGTCAACTAAATCTTCTTTAGTTTGAATGTCGTTTTTTGTCAAATAGTTGTTTACATAAATGTTGTAACCAGCAACAATTGATTGACTTGGAACAAAAGCTCCCCATTCATTTTCAGTCATTTTTCCCACTGGTAAGCCCATCTTTTCGAGGATAGGTGCAAGGAACATAAGGTCTTTTGCAACTTCATCAACACCGATGAGAGCGGTAGGGAGATGTTGATATAATCTCTTGTCGTTGTTTGCAGCATCTCTGTCATACTTCTTAGCATTGTCAACTACCCATTTGTCATGAATTTCTTCCAAGATGTGCATAATTGCGTCAAGCATTTTTTCTTCGCTTTTGAAGTTGTTTAATACTTCAACGCCAAGTTGCCATGCTTCCGCGTCACTGAAATTCTTTTCGCCAGTAATATATCCTCTATCGATTTCTTTATTGCCTTTCAAAAGATATTTTTCAATACCTCTTTTTGCAGCTTCCACAGAGTCTCCAGCATAAGTAGTAGCGTTGAGATCTTCAAAAGAAGTTTCCTCAACAAGTTTTAAAGCGTCTTCAGCTTTCATTCCATTCCAAGCTAGTAAAGCATAATATTGTGCGACCTTTCCAGGTGCAAGTTTATTTAAATCCATAATAACCTCTCCTTTTATATGTCTATAGTATAACACATTTTAAATGTTAAATCAATAGTTTTGCAAAAAGTTTTAAACTTACAAATCTATATAGATTTTATATTTCAAAGCTGAAGAATAAAAATAAATAGTTCAAACAGCTTTCAAATTTTTAATATTGATTTGATTTTTCATATTTTTGTTATGCAAAAATTGTGGGTTGTGATATAATGAAAATATGAAATACATAATAGAAAAAGATGGAATTAAGGTTTATTCAAAAGAGGATTTTAATCCAGAGCATATCTTAGAATGCGGTCAGGTTTTTTGTTTTAAAAAGGAAGATGGAATTTACAAAGTTTTTCCTGGAAATTGTTATGCTGAAATATTTGAAGAAGCTGATTATTTTTATATTAAGACAAAAAACATTGATTATTTCGTCAATTTTTTTGATTTAAACAGCGATTATCAAGAAATAAAAGAAAAACTTTCAAGCTATGAGATTTTATATGAGCCTATTAAGTTTGGTCACGGTATAAGAATTTTAAATCAAGATTTATTTGAAACCATGATTTCTTTTATTATTTCTGCCAATAATAATATAAAGAGAATTAAACTTATTTTAAACAATTTAAGACAAAATTTGGGTGAAAAAATTGTTGAAGGAGTTTATTCTTTTCCATCTTATGAAAATCTTTTAAAGTGTGACGAAGCATTTTTTAAGACAATGGGGGCTGGTTATCGGGCGAGCTATTTATATAAAGTTTTAAGACAGATCAGTCCAGAAAAGCTGGATGATTTTAAAGCTCTTGATGATACTACTTTAAGAAATAAGCTTATTGAGCTTAGCGGAATTGGCCCAAAAGTCGCTGATTGTTTAATGCTTTTTGGCTTTCATAGAGGAGAGGTTTTTCCTGTTGATACATGGATTGAACAAATGTACAATAAATATTATTTCCCTCTTAAAAATAGGGAGCAGATAAGAAAAAATCTTGTAAGCGAGTTTGGTCAGCTTTCTGGTTATGCTCAACAATATTTATTTTTCTATCAACGCTCAGGTGACAAATAGGGTTTATTTAAAAAAAATGTCAAAGCTTTTAAAAAATATAATTTTTAAAAGTCTGGCTTCAATTTTTAAAAGCCAGAGGCTATTAAAATAAAATAATTTTGCTTTTAAAGTTTAGAGTGTTTACAATTCAATTTTTTTATGTTATAATTAAATAGAAAAAACAAATAATTCATTTTAATAGGAAAATTTAAGAAAATTTCAGTAAAAATGCTGTGTTTCACTTAAATTTTCAAGATATCTTCCAAATTTTAATGAAATTGTTTGGAAGTAAAAACTTTTCAGATGAAAGTTTTTGCTTAAAAAGGAGGGTTATATGTCATTATCAACACTTCTGAAATTCGGCACAACAGATATCGTGCTTGTTTCAGTATTCGGGGCAATCTTGCTTGGAATTATTATTTATCTTTGTTTTGTTCCTATGAAAAATTATTTTACTGCATTGTTCTCAGGTGCATATATTCCTAGTTTCAGGCTTATAAGCATTAAAAATCGAAAGCTTATTGTTCCAAGCATTGTAAACAGTTATATTATGGCAAAGAAATCAAAGTTGAATATTGCGCTCAGAGATATTGAAAGTTTGTCTCTTTCAGGCGGTGATGTCGTTGAGGTTATCAAAGCGCTCAATCTTGCAAAAAACTCTGGTTTGAAGCTCAGTTTTGAGCTTGCAAGTGCAATTGAGCTTGCAAATCACAATGTTATGCAAGCTGTTTCTGAAAGCATAAATTCAAAAGTCGTGACAATTGACGGTATAAAAGCGTTTGCGCAAAATGATATTGAAATTGAGGCAACTATTAGACTTTCTGTTAAACTTGTTCTTGACAAATATATCAATGGTCTGGGGCTTAGTGATTTGAAGGGAACAATAAGTGCTTGGATACTTGAAAACATTTCTAAGACTAAAGACCACCGTGAAATTTTGAGAGAGCCAAACAGAAGTTTGCTTTCAAATCTTGATTTAAGAGTTGTTACACAAAAGTCTATGTATAATGTGCTTGACATCAATGTTGCGAATGTTGAAATCGGTCGTGACTTGAATGCTGAGAGAGAGCTTAAGAGTGCAGAAAAAGAGAAAGTTTATGCTTCAATTGAAGCTGAGCGTCGTAAGAATGCAGAAGAGATTAAAGAGCTTCGTATGAGAACAAAGACTGAAGAAATGAAGTCTGCTGTGCTTGAAGCTGAGGCTGATGTGCCAAGAGCTATTTCTCAGGCCATCAAGGAAGGAAGATTCTCTGTAATGGATTATTACAAACTTATGAATTTGCAAGCTGATACCGCAATGAGAAGGGCAATCATAAACAGTAAAGGCGACGATGACGATAATGATGAAGGAGACTTCTTTTAATGAGTAACACAGTAATATATATAATTGTTGCTGTTTCTGTGGTTGTGGTGCTTGCCACAGTGTTTATCTTTCTCAGAATTTCAAACCATAAAAAAGCGAAAAAGCTTCAAGAAAATCTTAAAAAATTAAAACAAGAAGATAAAAACCAAGAGCTTGAAGAAAAAAATATTACGCTTGTAGCAGAGCAGCGTGGTGAAAATGTTTCAGAAGATGAAATATTTGGAGATGTTGGTCAGACTAGTGGGGGCGGCTTTTTCACAAGCGGAAAAAAAGAGGAAAACCTTGATGAAGTAAATTTTGATGAGGAATATTATCAACCTAAAGAAGAGGATGTTCCTAGAATGCCAAATAGGCCAAGTTATCGTGAAGAGGATCGCAGTCGACAGGAGAGAGAACGCGACTTTGAAAAGTTTATGGATGAACATGCTTTTTCAAGAAAGGTTTTTGATAAAACGCTTCTTGATAAAATAAAAAAATTGCCACCGGAGATTAAGTCTATTATTATGGGCAATGTGTTTGACAAGTTTAATGGCGATGATGACAAATAGGTTATTTCAAGATATAGAAACTCTTATGTTAATAAAGATAAATTATTCGCAAATTAAACTAAAAAAGACTATAATATAAGTTTTAATTTAAAATATAAATATAATATTCAATAAACACGCATAAACATATCTAAGTGGAGGTTGTGCGTGTTTAATTTTTTTGATGAGCTTAGAAAGAAAGCGCCAAGCAGTGAGCTTCTTGGAAACTTTAACATTGTCAATATGTCAGGCAAACTTGTCTATATTGAAGGTCATCAAGGAGTGACCGTTTTGACTTCAGAAATGATTGCTTTCAAAATAAAGAAAGGTCGAGTTGTGGTTGAGGGTGAAGATTTAAAGCTGGCTGAGCTTACTGACAACACCATGACCATAAATGGCACAATCAAAAAGATGGAGCAATTTTGAATATGAAGAAGAGTCGAACGCGATTACGTGTCAAGGGGCTTAATCAAGAGCGGGCAATAAATAATGTTGTTAAAAATGTAAAGATATTTAATTTTAGTCGACATAAGCATGATGAAAGTGATTTTGAAGTTGAATTTGGCAAGTCAAAACTTACAAAGAAGTTGCTTGAAGAAGAGGGGCTTAATGTCGAAATAATCTCCCATCATGGACTGGCCTCAAAATTGAAAGATGGCATTAAAAGATATGGAATAATTGCGGCATTGGTGATATGCAGCCTCTTTTATTGTCTTCAATATAACTTTGTTTTAAAAATCGATGTATTTGGTATAGATGATGAGGGACAGTCGCGGATAAGTCAGTTTGTTGATGAAAATCTTTCGTCAAGATATAAGGGCAAAATAAATACCAAAAAGCTTGAGGTTTTGATCAAAGACAATTTTGAAGAGATAAGCTCGGTCAGTATTGCAATAGTGGGACAGTCGCTTGTTGTCAATTTGAATGAGGCTGTGCTGCCAGATGAAATGAAAGAAGGCAATGAAATAATCAGCAAGTTTGACGGGCTTATCACTGACATCAACTTGGTGCAAGGCACGCTTGCCGTTGATGTTGGCGACATTGTCAAAAAAGGTGATGTGCTTGTTTATCCTTATATAATTGATTCGCAAGGAGAACAGCGTGAAGTGACACCGAAAGCAGATATTTTTGCAGATGTGTGGCTGAGTGAGAGTGAAACTTTTTATGATTTTTATATCACCACCGAGCGTACTGGCAAGTCTTTTACTATGAGTGAAATCTATATTGGGAAATTGCTTTTGTATTCAAATTCAAGTCAACTACCTTTTACTCAGTATGAACAACAGTCTTCAATTAAGGCAATTTCAAAAAATAATATTTTTCCGTTATATCGAAAAAAGACCACATTTTATGAAACCGTGACAAAAGAGGTGAGGCAAGATTTTGATGAAATGAAGGATAAAATAGTTGAAAAAGCTCGAGAAAAAACCTTGATTTTTTTGCAAGAAAATGAGATAATAAAAGAGGAAAATTATACTTTGCAAGAGGGCGGTGGCATTCATCAAATTGACTATATCATCACCGTCAATAGAAACATAGGAGGATAAATGATTATAAATTTTGAAGGGGTAGGACATAGATATCGCAAGCTTATTAAGACCCTCTATGAAAAGGCACTAGAGATGACAAACAATAGAGCTGATAATGTTTGGGTTACTGTTTCATTTGTAAATAGAAAGAGAATAAAAGAGCTCAACAACCAATATAGACAAGTTGACAGACAGACAGATGTTCTTTCATTCCCAATGCTTGACATTGTTTATCCACAGACTTTATCTGACTTTACAGGCGAATATTCGCCAGATGGAATGCTTTATATAGGTGATGTGGTCATTTGTTCTAAAGTTGCTAAGTGGCAGGCAAAACTCTATGGACACAGCAAGAAAAGAGAGGTTGGTTTTTTGGCTCTTCATGGTTTCTTGCATATTTTAGGGTTTGACCATATTGAAAGCGAGGACGAGAAGGTCATGATGGAAATGAGCAATCGCGTACTTGACGCAGTTGGGCTTAAAAGGGATTAAAAATGTTTTATTCAGGTTATGTTGCAATTGTCGGACGGGCAAATGCAGGGAAAAGCAGTCTTGTGAATGCATTGATAGGCGAGAAGGTGGCAATTATTTCAAAGAAGCCTCAAACAACGAGAGACAATATTCTTGGAATATACAACAGAGAAGATTGCCAGATAATTTTCGTTGATACTCCTGGTGTTCATCACAGCAAAAATTCTCTTGATAAGGCAATGATGAAAAATGTGCGTTCTGCAATTGCGGGCGTGGATCTTGTGCTTTATTTAATTGACGGAACAACTTCGCCTGACGATGAAGAAATCGATTATATTAAACATATTACTTGCGATAAGCTAGTGGTCAGAACAAAAATAGATAAGCCAGCTCAAAAAACTTTTGAAAGTGATATTGAAATATCTTCAATGACAGGAGAAAATCTTGACAAACTCGTTGAAAAAATTAAAGGCTTTTTAAGCGCTCATGACAAACCATTCTATATTTATCCGCAAGATTATTACACTGACAGAAGCGTAAAATTCATCATCGCAGAAGAAATACGCGAAAATGCTTTAAATAATTTAGAAAGAGAAATACCGCACGGCGTGGCAGTTGAAATAATTCGCTTCTTTGAAGAGGAAGATATTGTTTATATCGACGCTGACATCGTCTGCGAACAGGAAAGTCACAAGGGAATTATTATTGGAAAGGGCGGCAGTCTTATCAAGAAGATTGGAATAAATGTAAGGACTTTTGCAGAAGAATTGTTGGGTAAAAAAGTTATGCTGAAACTTTTTGTAAAGGTGGAAAAAGACTGGCGAAATAAACCGCAAAAAATAAAAAATCTAGGTTATTAAACTTAGATTTTTTTTATTTTTCTTTTTTTTGTTAGACTGTTTTTGCTTTAATTTTTATTATATTTTTAATTGAAATTTATATCTTTTTAATTTCGTGTTAAATTTTATCATTTTCAATAAAATAATAAAAAAACAAGCAAAATTTTAATAAAAGGCTTAAAATTCAATAATTTCGACCTCTTTTTCAAGTTTTATTCCAAATTTTTGATAAACTTTTGATTGGCAAAGCTCGATTAAAAATTTTACATCTTCAAAGCTGGCAGAGCCCTTATTTAATATAAAGTTTGCATGTGCTGAAGAAATTTCAGCGTCGCCATGCGACATACCTTTAAGCCCACATATTTCTATCAGTTGGCCGGCATAGGCATTTGGCGGATTTTTAAACACACTTCCACAGCTAAAACCTTTTGGCTGTTTGCAGGCTCTTTTTTGCATGTTGGTAATAAAATCTTTTTTAATGGAATTTTTGTTTCTTTCTTCAAGCTTGAATTTTGCTGATAAGATGAGGCAGTCATTGAGATTTGTATAATGATGAGAATGTATAATTTCATTTTTATTAAGTTTCAAAATATTTCCAGCTTTAAGCACTTTTACATATTCAAGATGTTCGAAAATTGACTGGTTAAAGGCAGAGGCGTTCATCTTAATTGCGCCGCCCACTGTTGCAGGTATGCCGGCCAGTCCCTCAAAGCCGCTTAGCGAATGTGCCATTGTCATTGCATAGGCTTTTGAAAGGGGGCAAGAAGATGAAAGATAGGCATTATTTTTGGCTATTTTGTTTGCTTGTTTCATATTTTTGGTGACAAGTGCAAAGACTTTTGCCTTATCTTTAATTAGTAAATTGCTTCCATTTCCAATTATGACAAAGGGAAGCTTGTTTAAAATTAAAAAATTGTAAGTAATTTTAAGCTCTTCTTCTGTTTGTGGATAAAAAGCTCCGCTTATTGTACCAATAGTTTTGTAAGTGGTTAGGTTTTTAATTTCTTCATTTTCTATGTATTTTATTTTTAATATATTTTGATTGTTCATAAGTATTATATATTAAATTTGATGGCAAATTGACAGCGTTATTGTCCTAAATTTGTAATATTTATTTAATATTAAGTGAAAGAGACAATTATCAACCTTATACAAACTTTTTATGCGACTTTTGCATATAGTTTTAATATGTTAAACAAAAGTAAATATGCAGAAAAAAATGATATAAACTGCGATAATAATGAAATAGAGAGCGCTCAAAAAGAGAAAGAAAAATATTATTTTATCGGAATTGGCGGCATAAGTATGTCTGCACTGGCAAAGCTTATTAAAAGTCGCGGCTTTGAAGTTTTTGGAAGTGATGCGGTGTTGTCAAATATAACAGATGAGCTTAAATCCATTGGTATAAATGTCAAAAAAGGATACTGTGAAAGCTTTGTCAGACAATGTGATGTTGTGGTTGTTACTGGGGCAATAGGTGAGGATAATCGAGATCTTGTGCTAGCAAGAAAGCTTGGAAAAAGAATTATTTCTCGTGCTGAGTTGTTAGGGCTTGTGACAAGAGAGAATAAGCTCATTTCAGTTGCAGGCACCCATGGAAAGACGACTACGACAGGAATGATAAGCTCAATTTTGCTTGAAAGTGAACTTGATCCAACAATACATATTGGTGGCATTTTAAACAATATTCAATCCAATCTTTATATAGGAAACAGCGAGTATTTTGTAAGCGAGGCATGTGAATATAAAGATAGTTTTTTGTCGCTTAAAAATTATATAGCCGTAATTTTAAATGTCGAAGAAGACCACCTTGATTATTTTAAAAATTTAGACAATATTTTTTGTTCTTTTAGTAAATTTGCTGAAAATACCGATAAAAATGGCTTTGTAATCTATAATTATGATGATTATGATGAGAGGCTTGTTATAAATGGAAACAAGCTGTCGTTTGGAATTGGAGAGAATGCTGATGTTCAGGCTAGAAATATTTCTCAAGGAGACAATGGAAAGTTTCAATTTGATTTGTTTTTCAAGGGGGAATTTATAAATCGAATTTATTTGTCATGTTTTGGCCGTCATAACATCTATAATGCTTTGGCGGCTGGTGCGGTTGCATTAAGTCTTGGCATAAGCGGAGATTACATAAAGAAAGGAATATTGAATTTTCAAGGTGTCAAGCGTCGTAATGAAATAATTCGAGAAGAGGATGAAAAGATTATAATTCATGATTATGCTCATCATCCGCAAGAGATAAAGGCGACGCTTGGAGCGTATAGGCAAATTAAAAAAGATGGAAAAATAATTGCAATTTTTCAGCCGCATACTTTTACGAGAACGAGGGATTTGTTTGAAGAATTTGTTCACGCTTTTGAAAATGCAGATGAGGTTTGGCTACTTCCTATCTATGCGGCTCGCGAGAAGCGTATCAAGGGTATTACCTCTTTTGCGCTCGCCAGACATATTAAGACTGCTGGCAAGCGGACGAGATATTTTAAAGATTTTTCAAGTTGCAAAGATGAGATATTAAGAAGGAAAGATATTGATATTTTTGCGATTTTAGGGGCGGGAGATATTGAGAAACTTGCGTATAGTTTGAAAGTCTGATTTATTCATTTTAAGATATTTCTTAATATTTTATTAAACATTTTGTACCTGGCTTTAAAAGATGGACTTTTCCATCTTTTTTTGTTAAAATAATAAAAGGAGATTTTAACATGAGAAAAATTTGTCAATGTGTGCAAAACAGCAATGAGAATGTGACTGCCGACCATACAATTCAAGCGATTAAGGAAGCTGGTTTTGATGGTGTTTTTATTCAATGGTATGATAAGCCATGGTCGCCATCACAGCAAGAACAGCTTGACTTGTGCAGGAAACTGGGGCTTGAAATTGTTTTTGCGCATCTTGGTTATAGTGGAATAAACAATCTTTGGCTTGAAGGGGTGGAAGGTGATTTGTTGATTGAAAATTATATTCGTGACCTTGATAAGTTGAAAGAAAATGATATTGATTTGGTGATTTTTCACTTATCATCAAAGAAAACTCCACCAATGTATAATGAGCTTGGAATAAAAAGGTTGCAAAAATTTGTTGATTACGCGGACAAGCTTGGAATAAGAGTTGCGTTTGAGAATACTAGAACATGGGGCTATCTTGAATATGTTTTCGACAATATCAAGAATGACAATATTGGTCTTTGTTTCGATTTTGGGCATTATCACTGCCATTTCAATGACAAACTTGATTGGGAGCGTTTTAGAAACAAAATTTATGCCGTTCATATTCATGACAACGATAAGAGTGATGATTTACATTTGTTGCCTTTTGATGGAACGCTTGATTTTGATGAAACTATTGCGAAGTTAAATGAATATGGCTATGATGGGCCTGTTACACTTGAAAGTTGTTATCGCTATGATTATTTAAACGAAAGCGTGGAAGAGTTTTATAAAGAAAGCTTTAAACGGGCTACTTTGCTTGAAACAAAATTTAATTAAAGACTGATTTATTATAAAAATCGTATAGAGAATTATGGAAGAATATTTTGATACATTTACAATTGATGGAAAGCCAATGGGGGTTAAACCAAAATCTTTTTGTCATTCGGCAAAACCAAATATCTATCACAAGCCAGTGTGGATTTGGATTTATAATGATGCTGGGCAAATACTGGTGCAGAAAAGAAGTGCAAACAAGAAAAACTTTCCTGGTTTTTTGATATGCCATCTGCCGGTCATGTCCACGCAGGTGAAAACCTTATTGACGCATGTGTAAGAGAGACTTTTGAAGAGCTTGGAGTGAAAGTCAAAGGGGAAGAGTTTCATTTTGAAGGTGAAATCTTAAAACAAGAAGCTTGGGAGCTTGCACAGGTTTACACCTTAAAATTAAATGTAGAAGAGGGAGATTTTAAAATCGCTTTGGATGAAGTTGAGCTTGTAAAGTGGCTTGACTTTGACGAATTTTTAAAACTTTTTAATTCTGATAAATTTGTATCATATCAGCAAGAATATAAAAATTTTGTATATAATATTTTAAAGGAAAAGATAAAAATGGAAAAACAAGGAAAGATTTATTTAACTTCAGGCGGGTATATCGATGGACAGCGTGGAGAAAAACTTGATAAGATTATTGAAAATTGCGTAAGTGGGAAAAAAGTGCTTATTGTTGACAACGCGACAACAACTGGAAGCAATCTAAAGGGCAGAGAAAATGTTATTGAAAACTTCAATCTTAACAATCTTTCAAAGCTTGTCGATGTGTTGACTTTAAATGCAGACAACTTAAAAGCTATTCATGATTATGATGCGATTTATATGCTTGGAGGAGATGTTGCACCTTTTATTGAGCTTGCAAACAGCACATCTGCTGCCGAAGAATTAAAGGTGTTTGTAGAAAATGGCGGCGTCATTTTTGGTGAAAGTGCTGGCTCTATGATTTTTGGTAAAAACCTTAAATGGATATATGATTTGAAGAGAGGCACAAAGAATAAATGGAATGCTTCGCTTGAAAGTTACAGCGGTTTTGGCTTTGCCGATATCAATATTTTCCCGCACTGGAATAAGGTTGAGGACGAATTAAAAATCAAAGCAGCTGAATATGAGAAGCAAAATAATATTGTCATCACAAGACTTAATGATGGCGAATATATTGAGTTGGACGCAAAAAATATTTAAAAAAAGTTTTAAAAAAGCATTGACTATTGATTTTTTGTATGCTAGAATGAAAAATGAAAAGGGGAAAAGTTATGTTTCGTATTGTTTTAATCAACAACAATAACAATAATAACAACGCATTAAATTTAATGGGTTCCTTTTTCGTGAGGTATTAAAAGTTAAGTTTAATATTGAGGCGGAGCTGGAACAGGCTCCGCTTTTTGTTTGTGCTTTAGTCTTTTAAAAAGATAAAGTCAAGATTTATAAAAATCAAGAAATAAAAACAGAGTCAATCAAAAATAAATATTAAATGGAAATTTAGGAGAATAATATGAAAGTTTTATTTGTGAAAAGTAATGCCCTTTAGGGCGGAGATATTTGAGTAGATTGCTTATTGGGCAATGTTTAGTAGATTAAAAAATAAATATAAAATAAACAAATAAAAGGAAATATATATTATGAAAACAGATATTAAAGATATTAAACCTGGCAGCAGTTATGAAATATGCGGGTTTATCGACAAAATAAGATTGCAAAAAACAATGATTTTTATTGTTTTGAAAGACAGAACAGGTAGCGTTCAAGTGACTATTGAAAAAGGGAAAAGTCTTGAATTTGAGAAAAAATTGTCAAGTCTTCTTAAAGGCAGTGTGCTTAGAGTTAAAGGGCTTGTTGTGGCCGCTGAGCATGTAAGACCAAGCAAAATGGAAGTTATTCCAAGCGAAATCATCATTGAAAGCGAAGCTGAAAACCTTCCAATAGATGAAGAAAGTGGAAGTGAGCTTAAACTTGATTATCGCTGGCTGGATTTAAGAGAAGATAAAAAACGCCTCATTTTTGAGATAAGAACATTTATTGAGCATGCAATGCGTGAATATTTCATTGAAAAAGGCTTCATTGAAATTCATACGCCAAAGATAAGCGGTCAGTGCAGTGAAGGGGGAGCAGAGGTTTTCGGACTTGATTATTATGGACAGAAAGCATACCTTACACAAAGTCCACAGTTTTATAAGCAAATGGCTATGGCAGCTGGCTTTGAAAAAGTGTTTGAAATAGGTCCATATTACAGGGCTGAAAAATCTTATACTGCAAGACACACCGCAGAAAGCACTTGTGTTGACTTTGAGATTGCAAACATCACCTCTCATCATGACATTATGGATTTCGAGGAAGATTGGATAATCTATGTGTTAAAGAAGACAAAAGAAAAATTTGGTGATATAATAGAAGATGTGTTTGGAAGAGCTGTAATGCTGCCAGAAGATAAAATTCCAAGAATTAAGCTTTGTGATGTTTTTAAGATTTTTAAAGAGGTCTATGGGGTTGAAACTCCAGAGACTAAACAACTTGACCTTGACCCTGACGCTGAAAAGCTTATCTGTGACTATGCAAGAGATTATCTTGGAAGCGAACTTGTTTTCATTACCGATTATCCAGCTGAGGCAAGGGCTTTCTATACAAAGCGAAGCGGAGAGATTGACAGCATGTCGCTTGACCTTTTATATAGAGGCTGGGAGCTTAACAGTGGTGCAATGAGAGAACATAGATATGATGTTTTAAAGGCACAAATTGAAGAAAAGGGCATTGACAGTGAAAAAATGGCGGGCTATCTTGAATTTTTCAAATATGGTTGTCCAACACATGGCGGAATAGGCTTTGGAATAGACAGATTTATGTCAAAGCTTTTAGACCTGCCAACTATTAAAGAAAGTATATTTATTTTCCGCGGTCCAAGCAGATTGGTGCCTTAGAGGAGGGGTTATGGAAAAACTTGAACATCTTGAATTTTTAAGTAAACTTAAATTTCCTGAAGAGGAAAGAGAAAAATTTGAACAAGAGTTTGAACAAATTTTGGCTTTTGTAGATGAAATTGCCGCATTGGATTTGCAGGAAAGTCTTGAAAAAGACAGTCCGATTGGGCTTAGGCAACTGAGAGAAGATATACCTTGTCAAAGTATGTCACAAAAAGAGGTGCTTGCAAATGCACCAAAACAAAAGGACGGCTGCTATGTTACGCCGCAGGTGGTGGAATAATGCATTTAGAAAAACTTAGTTTGATTGAAATAAGAGATTTGATTGCTGGGAAAAAAGTTTCAAGTGAAGAAGCTGTCAAATTTTTCATAAGACAATGTGAAGATAAGGCAGATTTAAAGGCTGTAGTGGAAATCTTTTATGACGCTGTTGAGCGCGCTAAAGAAATTGATAAGAAAATTAAGCTTGGTCAAAAAGTAGGTGTGCTTGCTGGTGTGCCTATTGCCATTAAGGACAACATCTTATATAAAGGCAAAAAGGCGGGTTGTGCGAGCAAATTCATGCAAGATTTTATCGCACCATATTCATCAACCGTTGTTGAAAAGTTGTTGGCTGAGGACGCTGTGATAATTGGCAGAACAAACATGGATGAATTTGCCATGGGTGGAAGCTGCGAAAACAGTTGTTATGGGACATGTCATAACGCTATTGATAAAGATTATGTAGCAGGTGGAAGCAGTGGTGGAAGTGCTGTTGCAGTGGCTGCTGGATTGGTGCCTTGCGCTATTGGAACAGACACAGGTGGCTCTATAAGACAGCCAGCATCTTTCAATGGTGTTGTGGGAATAAAATCAACTTATGGAAGAGTTTCTCGTTATGGAATTGTAGCGTTTGCAAGCTCACTTGACCAAGCTTGTCCAATTGCTAAAACTATTGAAGATTGTGACCTTGTCTTATCGGTGATTGAGGGAAAAGATATTCACGATGGTACAACTATTGATGGACGCATGCAAGAGGATGTTAAACCTCAAGAAATTGAGAAATCTTGCAAGATGAAACTTGGAATTTGCAGACAGGTGATAGAAAAACTTAAAGAAAATGATGCTGCAAAAGAGGGCTATGAAAAGTTTAGCAAGGCTCTTGAGAAGATTAAAGATAAATTTGAAATTGTGGAAGTTGATATTCCTCATATTGCAAGCTCACTTGCTTGTTATTATATCATTGCACCAGCTGAGGCAGCTTCAAACCTCGCCCGCTTTGATGGCGTTAAATATACAAAAAGGGCAGAAGGGGCAAAAGACCTTGAAAGCGTTTATGTTCAAAGCAGAAGTGAAGGCTTTGGAAAAGAGGTGAAAAGAAGAATTACTCTTGGCAACTTTGTTCTTTCAAGTGGCTATTTTGATGCTTATTACAACAAAGCAAAGAAGGTGCAAAGGCTTATCAAAAAGGAATTTGAAGAGGCTTTTCAAAGCTGCGATTGCCTCTTGCTTCCAACTACGCTTGGCACGGCATTTAAGCTTGGTGGCAAACTTGAGGACCCTGTCTCAATGTATATGGAGGATTTGTTTACTGTGCCAGCAAACCTTGCAGGTATACCTGCCATTTCAATTCCTTATGCAACTGCTGAAAATGGACTCCCACTTGGAATGCAATTCATGGCTAAACAAAGGGGCGAAAAGTTGATAATTAAAGCTGCAAAAATATTTAGAGATGAAATAGGAGGATTGTTATGAGTTATTTAGAGGGCTATGATATTGTTATTGGACTTGAAATACATGCAGAGCTTAACACCCAAACCAAAGTTTTTTGCAGTTGTAAAAATGAATTTGGTGCAGCTCCAAACTCAAACACATGCCCAGTTTGTACTGGAATGCCAGGTGCTTTGCCAATTTTAAACAGGCATGCAGTTGAGCTTGCAATTAAAGCTGGGCTGTCATTCGGCTGCGAAATTTCGCATTATTCGGTGTTTGAAAGAAAAAATTATTTCTATCCTGACCTAAGCAAAGCCTATCAAATAAGCCAGCTTGTTTATCCACTATGCGTGGGCGGTGCTGTCAGTCTTTCCAGCGGCAAAAAGATAAGATTAAACAGAATACACCTTGAGGAAGATGCCGGAAAGCTTACTCATATAAGTAAGGCTGTCGGAACGCTAGTTGACTATAACAGAGGTGGAACGCCGCTTATTGAAATGGTCACAGAGCCAGATTTCTCTTCAGCGGATGAAGCAGTTGAGTTTTTGAAGAAGGTGAGAGAATGCCTTGTATTTGAAGATATTGCAAAATGTCATATGGAAGAGGGCGGAATGCGTTGTGATGTCAACCTTTCTCTTAAACCTAAGGGCAGCAGTGAGTTTGGAATAAGGACTGAAATGAAAAACTTAAACAGCTTCAAAAGTGTTCAGCGAGCGATAGAATATGAAGCAAAAAGACAGGCTGAGGTTTTGTCGACTGGCGAAAAAATTGTGCAAGAGACAAGAAAATGGAATGATGACAAGGGAAAAAGCACATCAATGAGAAGCAAAGAGCAGGCTCAAGACTACAGATATTTCCCAGACCCAGACATTCTTCCATTAAATATCACTGATGAAGATATTGAAAGAATAAGAAAGGAAATGGTTATGCTGCCTTCACAGCGAAGAGAAATATATCAAGATAAGTTTGGACTACCAGAATATGACAGTCAAATTCTTACAAGCTCAAAATATATCTCTGATTATTTTGAAGAGTGTGTAAGTTATGTTGACCTTCCTAAAAAAATCAGCAACTGGATTATGGTTGACCTTTTAAAACTTGTCAAAGAACAGGAAGATTTTGTATTCCCAATTTCAGCACAACATCTGTCACAAATTATCAAAATGGTTGAAGAAAAACTTATAAACAAAAACCTTGGTCTTCAACTTCTTGATAAAACAATTGAATGCGGAAAAGACCCTCTCGCACTTGCAAAAGAAATGGGTTTTCTTGTTTCAATTGGCGATGAAGAAATTATTGTTCTTCTTGAAAAACTTAAGTCAGAAAATGCAAAAGTAAGAGATGATTATGCTTTAGATCCTGCAAAAGTTGAAGGCTATATTGTCGGCTATGTAATGAAAAACACTGGTGGAAAGGCAAATGCTGGAAAGGTGAAAAGCTTAATTTCAAAGGTATTTGATAAATAATTTAATAGTAAAAATTTGACTGAAAAATATGGTTTTATTTAATAATTTTATAAAATATCATGATTTTCAGTCTTTTTTTATAAAAATAATGCCATTTTTATTAAATTATCATTTATTTTTTTAAAAATCAAGAATAAAAAATGAATTATTTTGTGATAAGACCATAAGTAAAAATTATTGAATATATTTTGTTTTTGTTGCGAAAAAGGAAAAAAAAGAGTATAATTAAAATGTTAAGTTGTGAAAAACTGATTTATCAAAATCCGAATTGGGAGATGAAAATGCTTAGACTTATAGATATCAAAAAAGATTATGTGGTTGCCGACACTGTTGTGCAAGCATTAAAAGGAATAAACTTAAGTTTCAGACAAAATGAATTTGTCTCTATTTTGGGGCCTTCAGGTTGCGGAAAAACCACTATGTTGAACATAATTGGCGGGCTTGATAAATATACTTCTGGTGATGTTTTAATTGACGATATTTCTACTAAAGGTTATAAAGACAGAGACTGGGATAATTATCGAAGCAAAAGAATTGGTTTTGTTTTTCAAAGCTATAACCTTATTCCTCATCAGACAATTGTGGAAAATGTAGAGCTTGCACTTACTATATCAGGGGTTAAGAAGGCTGAAAGACGGGCAAGAGCGATTGAAACACTTGATAAAGTTGGCTTGAAAGGTCTTTATTATAAAAAACCAAATCAACTTTCTGGAGGACAATGTCAAAGGGTTGCTATTGCCAGAGCGCTTGTAAATCAACCTGAAATTTTGCTTGCTGATGAGCCAACAGGCGCACTTGACAGTGAGACATCAACACAGATTTTAGACCTTATTCAAGAAATAGCCAAAGATAGATTGGTGATAATGGTGACGCACAATCCAGAGCTGGCGGAAAAATATTCGACAAGAATAATAAGACTGCTTGATGGAAATGTTGTTGAAGATACAAACCCATTTGAAGAAGGTCATTCTATTAAAAATAAAGAGGTTGCAGCAGAACAGGCTGAAGAAGAGGAAAATATTGATGATTTAGCTGACAGTGAATTGCAAGATGAAAAACCTGCTGATGAAAGTGATAATTCAACAGAAAATGATGAAAAAGCTTTGCAAAACACAGAAAAAACCTTAAAAAACGCTAAAAAAATGAAAAAACAGGATAAAAAGTCGAAATTATCATACTGGCAGGCTTTCAAATTGTCTGCTCGAAACTTATGGTCAAAACTTAAAAGAACGCTGCTTGTTTGCTTTGCGGGCTCGATTGGAATAATAGGCGTTGCAACTGTGCTTGCAGTTTCCAATGGCGTAACTGGATATATTCAGCAAATGCAAAATGATATGCTCTCTGGCAATCCAGTGACAATAAGTGAAGAAGCTTATGATTTTTCGGTGCTTATGAATACAACAAACACAGGCACTCAAAAAGATGCAATTAAAGCGGGCATCGAAGATGGTTACATAAATGTAGATAAAGTGATTGATTATCTTGTAGAGCAAAGTGGAAATCTTGCTTCTTTCAAAATTCAAAATAACATAGACGAAAGTTATCTAAAATTTTTGAAAGATATGCCTAAGGAATATTATTCTTCAATAGTCAATTATTATGGCGTTGACATTAAAAACAATATTTACACAAGCATTGATATGGATACTTTCGGCGAGCAGGAGCTGTCGCTTAATGGCATACTTCAAATTTACACAAGTATGCTTATGAAAAGTGAATACAAAGATTATGCTGCGCTTATTTCTTCTTTTAGTGATACATTCGTGCAAGGCATTGACAACTCGGAATACATTCTTTCTCAATATGAAATTATTTCTGATGAGGAAAAAAGCAAGTTTGCAACTGAAGCAAATGAGATTATGATTGTTGTTGATAAGAACAATGCGCTCAGTGATTTGTTTTTGGCACAACTTGGTTATTATTCTCAAGAAGAATTTTTAAATGCAATGTATAAGGCTACTGGCGATGAAAAATATGATGAAAACCTAAATGTAGATAAGCTAAGCTTTGATAAGCTTTTAAATAAGACTTTCACTTGGCATCCAAATAATTCAGTTTTTGTTAAGGCTGCCCAGGGTAGTCCGCTTGCCGAGAATTTTCCATTCACATATAAACCTTATGCAGATGAAGGGTGGGAAAACGGCATAGAGCTTAAAGTTACAGCTATCTTAAAACCTAAGGTTTCTTATGGAAGCTTATCAAATGGAATTTATTATACCGAAGCGTTGACACAAAAGGTTATTGAAGACAGCTTAAAATCAGATATTGTCAAATACCTTAATGATAAGGAAGAAGACGAATTTAAAAGCATTATATACGACGGCAAGATTATGAATGGCATTTCTTACAACTATTCATATTATATGGAAGGAAATCTTTATCAAGAGACTTCCGTTGTTGGCACCACTCCAGCCTCAATCATGGATATGCTTGGTGGTCAGGGAGATAAATCTGTAATAGTCAAAACCCTAACAAAAAGGGATTTGGGCGGAAACAATCTTCCTAATAAGATTAAGATATATCCAAAAGATTTTTCTTTGAAAAGTAATGTGACAAAATATCTTGATAAGTGGAATAGTGAAGAAGACTTGGTGCTCAGTGATGGCACAACGATTTCAAAAGAGGGCAGGGAAAATATTATTTACACCGACACTCTCGCTCTTGTTATTGATATGGTCAACACTATGATTGATGTGGTGACTTATGCTCTCGTTGCGTTTACTGCCTTGTCACTTGTAGTTTCAACTGTTATGATTGCAATTATCACCTATGTTTCGGTAATAGAAAGAATAAAAGAAATTGGCGTAATAAGGTCACTAGGCGGCAGAAAGAAAGATGTCTCTCATCTGTTTATTGCAGAGTCTGCAATTGTTGGAGGAGTATCTGGGTTGTTTGGTGTGATAATAACCTATATTCTTTCACTTATTATAAATGTGGCACTTGGCAGCTTGGTTGGGATTAGCACAATTGCATCCTTGCCAATATTATCGGCCATTATTCTTATTTTACTCAGCATTCTATTGACGACCATTTCTGGACTTTTACCAGCAAGAATTGCTTCAAAAAAAGACCCAGTTGACGCTCTTAGAAGTGAGTAAATTGAAAATTTTAAAAGAAAAAGCGAATTAAATTCTTCGCTTTTTTATTATTTTATATTGTTTTATTTCGAAGAATAATCATAATAATTGAATTATTTTCATTTGAATTTTTAATGAGGAGAAGTTTATATATTTTTGTGAGCAGATAATAAAAAATTATTAAGAATACCATGAAAATTTTGATGAGAGAAATTGAAAAATTGTCATGTTAAAATGCATGAAAACTATGTACAATTTGGACAATTTATGTTAAACTAAAAGGGTGATAAAAAATAAAAAGGGGTTGTAAAACATGGATAAAACTATCGTTGCAATTTGCTATGATTTTGACAAAACGCTGTCTACAAGTGATATGCAATCATTTTCATTTATTCCAAATCTTGATATGAGGCCAGAAGAATTTTGGCATAAGAATCATGAGTTTGCACAAAAGCATGGAATGGAGTCTGTGCTTAGCTATTTGAAACTTATGATTGACGAATGTGAAAGAAAGGAAATAAAGCTGACGCGTGAATATCTCAATACGCTTGGCAAAGATATCAAGTTTTATGAAGGCGTGACAACATGGTTTTCAAGACTTAATCAATATGCTGAGAAGCAAGGAATAATTTTGGAACACTATATCATTTCATCAGGCAATAAAGAAATAATTGAAGGCTGCCCAATTTTTAAAGAATTTAAAGAGGTTTATGGTTGTGAATTTTTATATGACAAAAATGGCATTGCTTGCTGGCCAAAGAATGTTGTGAATTATACTTTAAAAACTCAATATCTTTTCAGAATTTGCAAAGGTGCAAACAATATCACTGATGAAGAAACCGTCAACCAAAGAGTGAGCAAAAAGCATGTCGAGTTTAGAAATATGATTTACATTGGTGATGGTTTGACGGATATTCCTTGCATGACTCTTGTTAAAGAAAAGGGTGGTTATGCAATTTCTGTTTATGCAAAAGATATGATTGAAAACACCACAAAACTCATTCAAGACAACAGAGTAAACTATGCTTGTGAAGGCGATTTCAGCAGTGGCTCAAGCCTTGAAAAACTTATGAAATTGATTTTAGATTCAATTTCGCTTAAGGAAAAACTTATCAAAAAAGAGCAAAATTTAAATTTGAATTGATTGTGCTTTATTCCGATAAATTAAAGATAATTTTGAATAATTTAATTAAAAACAGCTTAAAATGCGTAAAAAATGGCTAATTTTTTCAAAAATTAAGCAAAAAAGCATAAATTATATGAATTACAATAAAAAATAATGATTATTTAAAAACAAATAAGAAAAATAAAAGGTGAGACAAATGAAAAGTATTTATACCTATTACAAAGAAAGATTGATTGAAATAAGCGGAAAAAACAGAAGCTTATACATGAAGAATTTTAATAAGAAAAATGGATATGATATTGGCAGAATTTTATCTGCGGACAGTGAGTTGACGGAAGAGCTTCTTGACCTTATGTTGAGTGGAAAAGCCATTCCTTTTAATATATATTGCAAGGGCACAAAAGATTTGATTGTTGGTGCAAGCAATATTTCTTCAAAATATCCCGATAAAGAATTTGAAGAAGACAAAGAAAAACAAAAATATTTGACTTCAAAGAAAAACTATGCAAATAAGGTGTTTGAACAGGAAGGCAAAGACCTAAAAACACTCAAGCGTGAGATTGAAGAAATAGAAAAAGAAACAGGAAGATATGAGCTTTATCTTTGCTGGCCTTTTGTTTATGGTGCTGTCAAAAATTATGTTTTGAAAGCTCCACTTTTGATGTTTCCTGTGGTGATTGATGTTGTTGATGACAATAATATCAATATTTGTTTAAAATATGGAGAGCAAATTCAACTTAACAAAGCACTTATGCTTGCCATCGCCGATAGTAAACATCTTAATTTGCAAGACATGGATATGGAGTTTAATTCTATCAAAGCAAGATTTGGCTCTTTGCAGGGGCTTATTGCCTACCTTAAAGAATTTGGAATAAAGCTTGGTTTTAAGCAGGAAAAGCGACTGCATGACTTTTACAGAGGGGGCGAACCAAATGCAAACAGTCCGCTTGAAGTAAAAAATATGTGTATGCTTTCAAGATGTTCGCTTGCAAACGCTATTTATTCTGACTATTCTGCACTTGAGCGAAAGCACCTTATAAATGATTCTATAAATGAGCTTTTAAATGCCAAACAGATTAAGAATAAGAAGGAAAAGAATTCTGATCTATATCTTATCAATAATGTTGACTATGCGCAAGAGCAGGTTGTCAGAACGGTAAATGAAAGTGGCAATATGGTTATTTATGGTCCACCTGGAACAGGTAAGTCGCAGACTATTGTCAATGTAATTGCTGATGCCATCTGTAAAAATAAAAAAGTGTTGGTTGTCTCACAAAAGAAGGCTGCTTTGGAGGTTGTTTTCAATAGATTGACCAGTTTAAACAGCCGTGCAATGTTTATTGTTGACTCTGAGAAAGAAAAGCGAGATTTTTATAAGCGCTGTTATGAAAGTCATGAAGCTATTATGCAAAAACAACATGATGACAAACTGAAAAAAGAGTTTATCGAGCTTGGAAAACGCTTGGAAATTGAAGAGGCGCACTTAGAGTCTATTTCAAACTGTCTCAACGAAAAGACAGCATTTGGGCTTTCTTTGCAAGAAATGTATTACAATTCTTACAAACTTGGCAAGAAAACAACTGAATATGCCATATATGAACAAATGCAAAAAGACAAGTTTCTCATGTCCTTGAATTTTTCGCAGTTAAGTGAAGGAGTTTCAATCTTAAATGAGAAAAATAAGGCTGAAATTTATTTCAATTATGTGGAAGAAAAGAAGAAAAATCCATTCATTGATGCCTTAAAAGAAGATTTAAGTGTGCATTTGGTGGCAGAGGCGCAATCTAAGCTCAAACATCTATTTGCAGAGAGAAGGGCTCTATTCAATTCATCAAAATATAAATACGCAAGACAAGTCTTGACCTATTATGATCAAGTAAAAAATAACAAAAACAGCAGAGCTCTTATAAAACTTATTGCAAAGTATGAATTTCCTAAAGCAGAACGCTTTTTGAAAATAAGCTGCTTTGTTTTCCCAATTTATCCAGTTTGCAAAGCGGTAATGTTAAGCAATGAAAAATGCATAAAAGACGAAGTGGAAAAGACTGTTGAAGCAGTTGATAAATATCTTGACGATTATGAATTTTTAAAAGATATTTTGACTGAGGATGGCTATTTGCAGGCTGTTGATGGCATTTTGAATGGAAATCGTGGAATATTAAGCTTATTATTGTGGGCTGTTGAGAATTATGTATTCTTAAGCGACACATGCAAGACTTTGAAAAATTTAAGCGAAATTCAAAAGCACATGTTGGATTTTGCCTATGAAAACAGCAATACATATCAAAAATATATGGAAATCTTAAACGAGATTATGCCAATTCGCATCTATCATGAAATCGTAAAATATGAAGAAGAAAAGCGTGATATTTTGTCAAGAGCTTTAGACTTTGAAAACATAAGGGCAAGAATTGTCAATATTAAAAAAGAACAAAATGAAATAAGCAAGAAAATCGCCCTTCAAACCTTCAGTGAAGATTATAAGAAAAAAATAAATGGAAAGAGTGAAAGCAAAGACTTTCTCTATCAAATTACCAAAAAGCAAAACTTCTGGTCAATACGAAAGACAATGGAGGTGTATGGAGATTATCTGTTTAAACTTTTCCCTTGCTGGCTGCTTTCACCAGAAAATGTATCAGAGCTTTTGCCTCTTAAACGCAATCTTTTTGATGTGGTGCTTTTTGATGAAGCTTCTCAGGTGTTTATTGAAAACACCATACCATCAATATATCGCGGAAATCGAATTGTTGTTGCGGGAGACGCAAAACAGCTTCGCCCAACAACCACTTTCATGAAAAGATATATGGGTGCAGGTGAGGATGATGACCTTGATTATACCACTCAGGCCGCACTCGAGGTCGAGTCACTTCTTGATCTTGCTGTTTCAAGATATGCAAGTGCAAACATTACCTATCATTACAGAAGCAAGAATGAAGAGTTGATTGATTTTTCAAATATGGCTTTCTACAATGGAAGCTTGCAGATAGCTCCAAATGTGTCAAAAAATATCCATCAGAAATCTATTGAAAGAATTTTGGTTGATGGAAGATGGAGAGACCGCAAGAATGTTGAGGAAGCAGAAAAGATAGTCGAGCTTATTAAGAAGATTTTAAAGACTCGAAAAAATAATGAAACCATTGGCGTAATCACTTTCAATGTTGATCAAGAAACTTGCATTGAAGAGCTGATAGATAAAAAATGCTTTGAAGATGAGGAATTTAGAAATCTTTATCTCAAAGAAAACAGTCGAGTGGAAAATGGCGAAGATGTAAGCTTGTTTATCAAAAACCTTGAAAATGTTCAGGGTGATGAAAGAGACATAATTATTTTCTCAATTGGCTATGCTTTGAATGATGCCGGAAGAATAAATTCAACATTTGGGTCATTATCAAACGACGGCGGTGAAAATCGTCTAAATGTGGCTATTACCAGGGCTAAACAAAAGATTTATGTTGTGACGAGTATAGAGCCAGAAGAGTTGAAAGTTGACACATCAAAGAATATAGGACCAAAGCTTTTAAGAAGCTATCTTACCTATGTTCGCGCAGTTTCAAATGGAGATAATGAAGGTGTAAAAGCTATTCTTGGAAGCTTGGCTCAAGGAGATGCTTCAAGAGCAAGACTTTCAAATCTTATGCCAATAGAACAACAAATGGCGGCTCGACTTGAAAAACTTGGCTATAATGTTGCACTTAATTTAGGAAACTCAAACAGCAAGATTTCACTTGCGATATATGATGAAAATAAAGATAGGTATCTTCTTGGAATTGAGACTGATGAAGAAGTTATGAAATCTTCAAATTCAACTTTAGAGCGTGATGTTTTCAGAAATGAATTCTTTAAATCAAAGGGTTGGAAAGTGATGAGAGTATGGAGTCGCGACTGGTGGCATAACCCAACTCTTGTAATAAATACCATTGTAAAAGAGGTTGAAAAAATCAAAAAGTCTATTGAAAAAGGTGAAAAACTTTAAGCATTTAAGAGAGAAACTGTTGAAATATTTTTGGGCTTGAAAAGAAAGGATTGTTATTAAATTTGATTAAAATTTCTTTAAATTAAACAAAAATAACAGTTTTTTCTTGAAAAATAGCAAAAAAGCATGAATTTTTCTAAATTTATATAAAAGGTTTAAAAATGAATATCAATTTGCTGCAACAAAAACTTGATAGCTTATACAAATTGTGGAAATATGGAAAACTTGGTGGAGAGTATATGCCAGAAGACTCAAACCCGCACAAAATATAACGCTATTGATATGCATACGCCTTTGTGGCTATGGAGCCGAAATGGTTTTATAAATTTTAATTAAAAGCATTTGTGAATAATATTGGGTTAGAGCCTGGATGTGATGGTGTGCATTTAGATAGAGCAGACATATAAAGTTTTGGCAGGCAAACTGAAAAAATGTATATTTAATTTTTGAGAAAAAAGATAGCCAAATTTGTTGATGATAAAAAAATATAATTCTCGTTTAATAGGGGGTGTTATGATATATTTTGTAAGGCATGGGCAAACTGATGACAATGCAAATGGAAATTTGCTGACGGGTTGGTCAGCAACGCCACTTAATGAAAGGGGGTTTTCTCAAGCAAGAGAAACTGCGGCAGCTTTAAAAGATATTAAATTTGATGTTTGTTTTTGTTCGCCTTTGTTGAGAACAAGGCAAACTTTGGAAGAAATATTAAAATTCCATGAAGGTTTATCTGTCTTTTTTGACGATAGGCTTAAAGAACGAGATTATGGTGAAATAACTGGCAAGCCAGCCAACATTTGTAAATTTAAGCGCTGGAATGCAAATGATGAGATACCTTTTGAAATGGAAAGTATACCCAAAATGTATCAATGAGTTTCTGATTTCTATGATGAAATTTTGCCAAAAACAAAAGGTAAAAATGTTTTAATAGTGGCTCACAGCGGAGTTGGAAGATTGTCATATTTTTATTTTAATGGAAAACCTGAAGATAATGATTATTCAAATTTCCAATTGGATAACGCAAAAGTTATTGAATTTGAAAATTGAAAGTGGGTCTATTTTAAAACTTTAATTGAAGTGGAGGCAAAAAGAAAAAGTGCGCTCCATGCAAAAGTTGAGACTTTTGCTTTATTTGCAAAGCAAATAAAAAAAACTTGCTTTAAAGCAAGTTTTATGGAGCTGATGACGGGAATCGGACCCGTGACCCCCACCTTACCAAGGTGGTGCTCTACCGCTGAGCCACATCAGCATATTATTTAATATGTTTGTGTTTGATTTTGTTGCTAAATTTTATCTATATCATTTAAATAAACAAACATTTTTTAAGAGGCAAATTTCTTGCCTCTTAATTTTTTTTTGTTTAGTGATCGTCAAATTTTTGTTTAGTGATAGTCGCGTTCTGGATATTTATCGTTTAAATATTCCATAAGATTTTTGCGATATTCAAACTTTTCAAGAGCTTCTATCATATAGTTTTGATATCTTCTTTGGTCATATTGTGAAGGCTCTCCATTATAAATTTGAACAATCTCAAATTCCTTGAAAATGCTTTCAATTTTTTTACCAGTAGTTGTGGTGCTATGCCAAACATGAAGCTCACCATTCCTTATTGAATAGGGCATTTTATTCTCATCTTCACGCTTGCTTATTTTAAATTCTTTAATAAGGGCTATTGTTTGTTGGGTATTTAATTTTTCAATAAAATTCATAGTCCACCTCTTATTTTGATTATAGCAAATTTCACCAATGCTGTCAACAGTTTTATAAACAATAGAAGGCTGTTTTGCTTAGTCTAGTCGGTTTTTACTTTATATTTTTAATAAAAATATGTCTATTTCTTTTATTTGACAGAATTAAGCTTTTGTAGGTGCCAATTGCAAATATCAATCATATTTGTATTGTCGTCAAATCCTGCATAATTCATAAGAATTTTGAAAGCAGACTCAACATGTTTTAACTTTATATTTTTTAGTGATTTATAAAAATTTAAGTTTAATTTCCAAAGTTTTACAGAAAAATCAAATTGGTTTTCTGGTTTGATGCTTGCGCGAGTTGAAATGCATACATAAGGAAGCATATAAGGGCTTTTGGCCACTTGATTATTAGGCAGCAATACTGCAAGACCACTGCCTTCTGCACCTGCTATGAAATCTCTCAAATCAACCACATCAAAATAAGCTTCATTTAATATATTTGACAAAAGATAAGTGTTTGAAATGGAGACTGTTTCTGGAAGTAAAGCTTTTATGCTTTTTATTGTCGAGCCGCTTACGCTGTCGTCATCTACTAGTGTGTAATTACCTGCTGGAATTTGTTCAATTTGATGTTTGAGGAGAGGGCAGTTGTATCTTTCAATCATTTTTATATAATGAAATTGAGGGGATGAGATATGAAAAAGTCTGCTTATTTCAAGATTGTAAGTGCCCTTGAAAAACCCATCAAGGCTGATCGTTTTGGCGGATTTTAAGTCTTGATAAGCCTTTTCAAGTTGAAACTGCATGCTGGCTGTTTTAACTTTTGTTTGCTTGCTAAATTCGGTCTCAAAAAGTTTGATAAGTTTTTTAAGAAATAGCTGTCGAGCCTTTTCAAGTTTGTTTTCGTTGACAACTGATGTGAAATTTTTGAAGGGAAGCAAGCCTTCGTCTCTGATAATAAATATGCCATTTTGACTGTTTTGGTAGGTTTGACAAATGAGGTCTTTTCTTATATGTCTTGAAGATAATTTTGCAGAATTACCATTATTTTCAATAAAAATGCAGTTTTTATTGTTTATTTTTGCTTTTGCGGCTTTGAAATAATCATTGCTGGCACTTCGATTTATACAAACGCCAATGCCATCTTCTTCAAAGCAATAGTTAAATTTAGCATTATCACCACCAAAAACATAGACAACTTTAATCTCTTTTTTTACATGCAATTGTAAATATTTTTCAAGGCGGTCAATCACGCTTGTAAAATTTATATAAGTATATGTATACATGCTTTCCCAAGGGTCAATCATAAGCCAAGAGGAGTGTTCAACTGCTTTTTGGCATTGAAAAAGACGCTTTCCAAGGCAGGAGTTATAATCGGGTTTGGTCGAAACATAGTCTTCATGAGAAGGTGAGAAATAACCTCCGACGACATCGTATCCTTCTTTTTCAAGCTCTTTTTTAGCAAGCTCCATCATGTCAAAATGGCCTTGATGTAAAGGTAAAAATCCACCAGTTGAGAGAAGTACGACTGGCTTTTTTGTATTTTTTATGTTGCTTGAAATTTTATCGATAGGCGTTGTAAGAAGATTTAAATTATAGAAATCTTTTGCCTCAATTTTGCTGTCAATAAACCCTGCTTCTACTAAAAGGTCATAATTCTTATATTTGTGATAAACCTTACTGTAAAATCGGTCATTTAATATTTTATTTAATAAAGATCGCTTAATTTTCATTTTTTTTGCCTGTTTTTTTGTTTTTTTATTAAATTTTGTGCATTTATAACTTATTTTTACTTAAATTTTAAAAAAAATATATAAAGTTTTGGTGATTATTCTTCCATAATTTTATTTATTTTTTTATTAAAGTTTTCCCAGCCACCATCAATTGAGCAATCCCAAAGGTCTAAATGAATGGCAGGTGAGTTTGACATATACTTATGAAGATTATATTTATGCAAGTTTTCAAGATTGTTAGCGTAAAGTTTAAATTGCGCCTTTGCTGTTTCGCTTAACGAATTTAAAATAATCTCTTTTCTTTTATTGTCAAATCGCAGAAAATTTAAGTAATATTCAACAAAGTCATAAGGTGCGCCAAAAACCATCTCATCACTTCGATTATCATACATGTCTCCGCTTGGAGTCACATCAATTATGCTTTGTGGAACATTTAATAATTTTGAGACATCATATACCTCTGACTTGTGCAAGTCGGAAATTATTTGCAGGTCAACCATGCCGTCAGAAGCTTTTCCGATATAACCAAGATAGGTGCCTTCATCGCGATTGGTTGTGCCACAAATTATTGCATTTTTGCCTTCTTGGCAAAGAAGGCTTGTAGTGTAATAAAGAATAGGTGTGCGACTGTATGGGCCGAGTTGACCTATTGCCCATGCCTCACCTTTAATACCGATAGCTGATTCAAGTTGTTTTCTTATAAGTTTGTTGACCTTTGATAAGTCTATCACATAAGGGGTGAGGTTTAAGCTTTGACAAAGCTCTTTTCCTCTCGCTGTCGCCTTGTCTTGATTTGTTACGCCAATTGATTTTGAAATTGGAAGAAGCAAAGGAACGATTTTTTCGATAGGTGAGCCTTTTAGCTTTGACGCATGGTTTACTAAAGCAAGCACGGCAGCGGAGTCAATTCCACCACTTATTGCAACCACACAAGCTTTGAGGTTGAATTTTGTCATATAATCATTAAGAAGTTTTGATTTTTTATTGACATAATCACTTGCGTCAAACTTTTTTTCAGCTCTAAGCTGTTTTACTAAATTTTGAATTTCATCGCAAATAGGCTGTTCGCTTTGTTTGTTGTATACTTTCATAGTAAAATTCCTCCTTCCATTTCCCATTCATATCTTAAATGACCATCAGGGAAGAAAATCAACTGTCTTCCATTTTCTGGGTCATCATCTCTTGTATTTTTGTTTAGCGGCAATGAAAACATTACATTTTGTCCCATTACATCATAAACGGTGCCTATTCGCTCTAGTGTAAGAAGCTTTGTTCCAACCTTATCAAGATAGGCTTTGATTTCTTCCTTCCGCAATTGAGTCAGTTTGTTGATTTCAATCCAATCATGTGCTGATTGTCTTCTATATTCGTCGTTTACAGGGCGAAGGGTGACTTGCTCTACCTTATTTTCCTTTGCAAACTTTATGAAATTCATTATTTCTTCTTCGCTGTCCATCATGCCTTTGCACATAACGCAGGTTAAGCGCAGAGAAAAACCTATATTATGCAGGTAATCAATCAGCTCGGGCAGGTCAATATATTCACCATTTGGTTGATATATCTTTTGATTGACCTCTTTTCGGTGGCTTACAACTGAAATGGTAATTGTGGTCAAACCAAGCTCATACCATTTTTTGAAATAGTCGTCATATCTTTCTCTTTGCTTGGATGCCAATATGCAATTTGTTTGAAGCTCAATAAAAGGGAAGTTGAATTTTGACAGTGCTTTCAAATAATCTGTCAATTGATCGGGGTATAAAAGAGGCTCGCCTCGTCCTGTCAGCATAACAGTGTCTATTCCACTTTTTTCAGCCAGCCTGCAAGCGATGTCAAAATTTCGAAAGTTGACTTTAGGGCTGATAAGATTTTCTTTTGTAGGGGTGCAACCTGAAACGCAGAAAGGGCAGGATGCCACACAAGCTTCTCTTCCTACTACTACACTGAAAAGTTTGAATTTCATTTTTATCTCCTTAAATATTTATTACATTTGGGTTAAATTCGCATAAGGAAGGAATTACAAATTCTTCAAAATAGCTTCCGATATTATGCAAATAAATTCTTGATTGAATTTTTAATAATTCCATTTCCTCTTTTCTAAGATAATATCTGCCTAAAAAGTCGTCACTGTTTCCAGATCCGCCAAACAAGTAAAGTGAAACAAGTTTGAGGCCGGCTTTCTTTTTTAGATAAATCTTTCTGTTTCCCGCTATAAAATAAAGGTCAAATTGCTTTTTATATAGAAGGCAGTCAAGCATGCCGCTGTAAATGCCTCTTTGAATGACAAGCTCCTTTCGCTTTCCCTCTTTAAAACGAATAATGTTTGTGCAAAGGTCAAATACATTTTCAAGCAAAAATTGTCCGGGCTCTAAGTAAACCTGCTTTAAAGAAAGCTGTGACTTAAACTGGCTTATAATATTGGGATTGATGTCGCTTGCTTCTTTCAAGCCTGCAATATTTGCAAATGTTATGCCAAGGCTTTGAAAATTTTTGATGATATAATTCAACATTTTTTCAAGAGTATTGTTTTTATATTTGATTGAATGAGTAAGATAAAAGTTTATTCCAATCTCATCAAATTTTTCTTTAATTAGTTTGCAACCAGCAATGAAATCGGCTTTCTCAAGGCCGAGGTGTGAATGCTTTTTAAACACATTTGATATGTTCAGCTTTAAACTGATTTTGCATTGCCTGTCGTCAGCATATTCAAGAAATTGTTTAAGCGATAAAAGGTTGTCAAAAGAAAAGGCTCGCACTCCTTCTTTGTATAACTTTTTAATAAAGTCATCATCACAAAGCACATTGATAAGTGCCATTTCGCTTGGCATAACGCCTATATTTAGCAATGATTGATAGTGCCAAGGAGTGCTTACAAGAAAATAGCCGCCTTTTTCTTTCAAAACAGGTTTTAAAAATGCAATCAATTCTTTTGATGAATTGGTTTTTAATGGATAACAAACTGTCCCAAGCTTTGCATAAGCCTCAAAGTTTTGCATGAGCCGGCTTTGATTGAAATAATAATTCTCAAGTCTTGCCATTTTCTTTGTATTCTTCCTTTGATTTTTAATATTATTAAAATAATAATATCAGATTTTTAAGCATTTGTCAAGTGTTTAGTCTTAATTAAAAAGTATATTATAAATAATATTTTTAAGCTTTCATTTTATCAATAATTGATGAAAAGAGTTTGTTTTTTGTTTAAACTTTTAAAAAATATCAATTTTACTAATAAATCGCTATAAAGCTTATGAAATCAGGTGAAAAGCGGATTGATATGATTTTTAAATTTAAAGAGTTATTAAAAATAAAAATGCCTTTTAGCCTTTATTTATAAGGGGTATAGCGATTGTGAAAGAAATTTTGAAAAATTTGCAAAAACAGTTGTAATTTAAAAGAAAAGGTGATATATTAAGTTACCGTGAGGAGAAAAAATGGATTTATTTAACAAAGTTTACAAACCAAGCACTCCACATATTTATGATGTGGCAAAAGAAATGGGGATTTACCCATATTTTCATAAACTTGAGTCAAGACAGGATACAGTTGTCAATATGGAAGGCAAGAGAACAATTATGCTGGGCTCAAATAATTATCTAGGGTTGACCAATCATCCAAAAGTAATTGAAGCTGGCGTGTGGGCGGTAGAGCATTATGGAAGTGGCTGTTCTGGATCTCGCTTTTTAAACGGAACACTTGATTTGCATTTGAAACTTGAGGAAGAGCTTGCTCAGTTTTTAAGAAAGGAAAGTGTAATGACTTTCAGTACAGGTTTTCAAAGCAATCTTGGCATTATAAGTGCAATAGTAGGGCGAAATGATTATGTAATTTGTGATAAAGAAAATCATGCAAGCATTTATGATGGCTGCAAGCTTAGTTATGGAAAAATGCTTAGATACAATCATAGTGACATGCAAGATTTGGAAAGAAAGCTTGAGTCAGTGCCAAGTGAAAGTGGAATTTTAATTGTAACGGATGGCGTTTTCAGTATGGGCGGAGATATTGCCAAACTTCCAGAAATTTGCAAACTTGCAAAAAAATATGGTGCAAGAGTTATGGTAGATGATGCGCATGGGCTTGGCGTAATTGGCGAAGGTGGCAGAGGCACAGCTTCATATTTTAATCTTGAGGATGAAGTTGACATTTATATGGGCACCTTTTCAAAATCACTCTCTTCGCTTGGTGGCTATATGGCGGCAAATAAAGAGGTCGTTGAATATGTTAAACATACATCAAGACCATATATTTTCAGTGCTAGCATGACACCAGCAAGTGTATGTTGTGCAAATGCGGCTTTGGATGTTTTAAAGGCAGAGCCTCAAAGAGTGAAAGACCTTCAAAATATAAGTGACTATATGCGCGAATGCTTAAGAAAAAAAGAGGTGGTTTTCAAGGAAAGCACAACGCCAATTATTCCAATTTTTACTTATGAAAATGACAAAACCTTTATTGCCTGCAAAATGCTGCTTGACCGCGGAGTTTATGTAAACCCAGTGGTTTCTCCAGCAACTCCAGTTGGTCAAAGCCTTTTAAGAACAAGTTATACAGCGACTCACACGAAAGAACAAATTGATGAGGCCTCTGATAAAATAAAAGAAGTGCTTGATATTTTAAATGCTAAATAATTTTATTAAAAATAAAGCATGCATGACGAGAAAAGTTTTGCGTGCTTTTTTGTTGTCTTAATATTCATTATTTTAACAATTTAACAATTTGAAAGGTTTCAAAGCCGTTTTAAAATAATGTTGACTAAAAAATCATATCTTTAAGCACACAATTTTGAAACTAGCAGAATAATAGAAGAAGAACATAGTTAAATCCAGTCTATGTTTTCTCAAGCCTTTAGGATATTTTTTTGTATGTGTCTTTATTTATAAAAAACAAAAAAATATATAAAAAATTAAATTATATATTGTAATAACAAAATTTTTATGTTACACTAAATTCATACAAAGGGGAGAAGGTATGGGAGCTAAAAGTAAAAGCGAGCTTGGTATGATTAAGACTCGCGAAAGAGTCTATAAAGAGATTGCAAAATCTCCGCGTGATTTGGTCACTTTGAGGGCCTTGCTTGTTAAGAAAAAGGTGGTTGATTCTGGCAATAAGTTTGACAAAGCTGTTGCTATGCTTAAAGAACAGGGAAGAATTTCCGTTAAGTCCGGTTTTGTTATGGCTTTGCCTGAACAAATTAAACATGGCACCTTTGTCGCTCATGGTAAAAGCGGATATGTTTTGATTGACGGCGATAGCAGGCAATTTGCAATTTATCCTGAAGATAGTGAAGGTTATCGTTCAAATGAAAGGGTCAACATTGCATTTACAGATGATGGAAGAGTGAGAAAGCCTTTCATTGTATCAAAATATGAGACTGACGAGCCTTCTTTAAGAGATGAGCTTCCAAAAAATGACACTTCACTTGTTCTTGGAAGGGTTGTAAAACGCAGCCATGATGAGCTTGTGTTTATTCCAAATGACAAGTCAAGATTTACTCAAAATATAATGATTTTAAATCCTAAAAATTCACTTACTCAATATCAAGACAAGATTTGTCTTATGAAATTGACAGAAGGTGAAAAGGGTGACCTTGCCGCAATGGGAATTATCACTGAAATAAAAGGTGATGCGGGAAATCCTATTCATGAATATGAAGCCATTGCAGAGGCCCATGGCGCAAATATGTCTTGGTCGGATGAGGCAGTTGAAGAAGAAATGAAAAACATTCCGACAGAGGTTGACCTTTCTGGCGTTTGCCTTGTGGATGAACAGGGAAAAGTGCTTGCTGGTGAGGGCGATAAAATTGTTGACCTTCGTCATCTTGATTTCGCAACTGTTGACCCAGCGACCTGCAAAGATATGGACGATGCCATTTATTCAACTTATGATGAAGATGGCAATTTGGTAGTTTACACGGCTGTAGCAAATGTAAGCAAATATGTTGACCTTAACAGTGAGATTGGAAAGCGCTATTTGATGGCAGGCTTTACAACCTATGCTCCAAACAGGGCTTACAACATTTTGCCTCCTCAGCTTTCTACAGGCATTTGTTCGTTAAATCCAAATGTTGACAGGCTTGCTTTGGTAATGAAAACTGTTATTGATGAAAAGACAGGGTTGCCTAAATCAAGCAAGATTATGGATGCTGTGATTGAAAGCAAAGAAAAATATAGTTATGAACAGGCTCAGGCTATTGTGGATGAAAAGCCTATGCAGCTTGAAGAGCTTAAAGCAAAGTGCAGTGAAGGAAAGCTTTCAAAAGAAGAACAAGTTGTGCTCAATAAAAAGGCTTCTGATATTCTTTGGAAGGGCTTCAATCGTCGCAATTTAATTAAATTTGAAACTAAAGATGAATATGATGTGATTTTCAATGATGACTACAGCGATATTGTTGATATCAAGGAAGGTGAAAACTGCGCTTATCATAAGGTGATTGAAGCGTTTATGCTTACTGCAAATGAGGCAACAGCAGAGTTTGCCAAAGAGAAGCATCTTTCAAATATATATCGTGTTCACCAAATGCCAGATGAAAACAAAGAAGCACAGGCAAGTGAATTTTTCAGTTTTTTAGGTATTCCATTTGACGGAGACCTTTCTCCTCGTGGGCTGCAAAAAGTTATTGCAAGTGTAAAAGGCTCGCACAGAGAAAAAATTGTTAATAATTTCCTTGTAAGAATGCAATCAAGGGCGAAATATTCAAGCTCGACCAGTCCAAGCAGCGTCGAATATGTGAAAAAAGATTTTTCGCAGAGAAAGGGTGGCGCAATTGCTGGTGCAAAGTCGTCAAAGTTTGAAAAAACACTGCGCTCTCATAGTGAAGGCATGGAAAACATAAGCCACTTTGGTCTTCAAAGCAAGGCATACTCTCACTCAACTTCTCCTATAAGAAGAATTGCCGACTATGTGACACATTATAATATTCTTGCTTACATCAAGGGGAAGACGCCAATAGATGAAAAGACAGTTGAAGAGATTGCTGCATGGGCAAATGAGATGCAAGATGCAAACAAGTCTGCCGAGCGTGAATTTCAAGAGGTCAATTCAGCAATTTATTGTGAAGGACATCTTGGTGAAATAATGAAGGGCTATATAAGCGGGTTTAGATGGATTTCAGAAGTTGTTGGAAGTGCGGGTGGCGTTGATAATCTTGGTGTGATTGTTGAAAATGAGTCAAAGGGGATAAGAGCTTTAATTCCAGCAGTTGAAGTTTTACCTTCAAATGCAAGAAATGTGTGCTTCTCAAAATTTGGTAGTGCAATCATAAGTAAGGTGACAGGTAAGCCAGTAATCAAACTTTGCGAGGAAGTTGCTTTTAAAATTCAAAGTGCAAATCGAATTACAAGAGAAGTTTCTGCAACAACTGACCTTGAAAGAGAAATAAACTCACAAAGTGAAGATGCTTTAAGTTTTGATAGACGCATAACTTTTCCTTTCAAACAATCTGCAAACCCTACATTGACAGCAAAAAGACAACGCATGCTTCAAGGTGAAGCTTATGACAGCAAGTATGAAAACAGCGGTGAATATAAAGAACAGCTAAACGATCAACGAGGGAAAAAGTTTCAGTCAACATCAGAAAAGCGTGTAGGAATGAAAATGGATGGGCAGGAAGCAATCAATGCAGAGCGAAAAGCTGGCCAACAATATAAACATAAAAAACACGAAAGAAAGATGCAAGACAAAGAAATCATCGATGAGGATGAAAATTTCTAAATTTGATAAAAATAATAAAAAATGGTCAAAAAATGGCCATTTTTTTGTGTTTTTGTTTAAATTTTCATTAAATTTATTTTTTTTATCCTTAATTTAAGTGGTTGTTCAGTTATTTTTATTGCTTTTGTTTTTTATTGATAACTTTTTAAATTTTTGATTTTAATTTAAATAAAATTAAATTTGTCGGCATTTGTTTGACAAAATTTATCTTATTTATTACAATGAATTTTGGATGTAAAGTAATCATTTGTATTTGCAGAACGCTGAAAATTTCTATACCGTGATTGATGAATGCAGGGTTACTTGAAATAAAATGCTAAGGAGACAAGGTGAGTAAGTTATATTTTAAATATGGTGCAATGGGCAGTTCAAAGACGGCTCAAGCACTTATGTGCAGGTTTAATTATATACAAAAGGGCTTTGATGTATTTTTATTTAAGCCTCAGGCTGATAATAGGTGCGTTGAAGATGGCATCCCAATGGTAAGCAGCAGAATTGGCCTTAAAAGTGAATGTATCGAATTTTCAAGAGAAGATGATTTTTTGTCACTATGCCGAAATTATGACATAATAAGACCTATGACGGTCATAATAATTGATGAAGCACAATTTTTGACAAGACAACAGGTCAATGAGCTTAAAGAAGTTTCACAAAATTTGCCGGTGTTATGCTATGGTCTGCTTACAAATTTCAAAACCGAATTGTTTGAAGGAAGCAAAAGGCTTGTTGAAATTGCTGACTCAATGACTGAAATTAAGTCAGTTTGCAAGTGTGGCAAGAAAGCGACAGTGAACGCTCGAATTATTGATGGGAAAATTGCAGCCGAAGGTGATGAGGTTTCAATCGGCGGTGATGAAAGCTATGAAGGAATGTGCTATTCATGTTTTTTAAAAAGAAAAACACAGGAAGAAAAATTGTTGAATAAATAAAATTTGAAAACACAATTATGAATTAAAAATCATTTGTTTATAAGAAAATATAATGAAAATGCTTAAAAATCGTGAAAATTTTTATGAATTATGATAGTTTTATCAAAATTTATGTGAAATTTAATAAAATGAAAGAGTGTGAAAAAAACACTGAAAAGGAGAATGAATATGGATAAGACAATGCTTGATGAAAAATATCTTGAGACTTTGGATAGGTATTTTCGTGCCTGCAACTATTTGTCAGCAGCACAACTTTATTTGCTTGATAATCCACTTTTAAAAGAGCCTCTTAAAAAGGAACATATTAAAAAGAAGATTGTAGGACATTGGGGCACTGTTCCTGGACAAAATTTTGTTTATGCTCATCTTGACAGAGTAATTACAAAATATGACTTAAACATGCTTTTAATTTCTGGCCCAGGGCATGGCGGAAATTTCTTCCTTGCAAATTCATATTTGGAAGGTGTTTATAGTGAAGTTTATCCAGAGTGCAGCCAAGATAAGAAGGGAATGACAAAATTTTGCAAACAATTCTCTTTCCCTTGTGGAGTTTCATCACATGTTGCACCTGAGACCCCTGGCTCTATTCATGAAGGTGGCGAGCTTGGTTATTCATTATTGCATGGTTTTGGTGCGGTGTTTGACAATAAAGACCTTATTGCAGCTGTTGTTGTTGGAGACGGAGAGGCTGAGACTGGGCCACTTGCTACATCATGGCACTCAAATAAGTTTTTAAATGCAAAAAATGATGGAGCTGTTCTGCCTATCTTACATTTAAATGGTTATAAGATTTCAAACCCAACAGTGCTTTCAAGAATAAGTGATAAAGAGCTTGAAAATTTCTTCTTAGGGTGTGGCTGGAAACCTTATTTTGTTGAAGGTGATGAGCCGATGGAAATGCACAAAAAAATGGCTGAGGTTATGGATGAGTGTATAAGTCAAATTAAAGCTATTCAAAAATCAGCACGCGAGGATGGCAACAATGAAAGACCAATTTGGCCAATGATTATCCTTCGTGCGCCAAAAGGTTGGACAGGACCGAAGGAAGTTGACGGCAAAACAATTGAAGGCACTTTCAGAGCGCACCAAGTGCCAATCTCGATGACTATGCCAGAGCATTTGCAGCTGTTGGAAAGCTGGCTTAAAAGCTATAAACCAGAAGAGCTGTTTGATGATAATTACAAATTGAAGGCGGAAATTGCTGCTATCTTGCCTAAGGGTGACAAGAGAATTTCTGCCTGCCCAAATACCAATTGTGGTGCAAGCAAGCTTAATCTTCCAAATTTAAGAGATTTTGCAGTCGATATTGAAGGACATGGCAAAGTCAAAAAACAAGATATGCTTGAGCTTGGCAGTTATATAAAAGAAGTGTTCAAACTCAATAAAGAAAACAGAAATTATCGCGTTTTTAGTCCAGATGAGGCTATGTCAAATAGGCTTTATCATATATTTGATGAAGAAAAGCGCGATTTTAATGGCACAATCTATGACAGTGATGAATATCTTGCAGGTGATGGCAGAATTATGGACAGCTATTTAAGCGAACATGCCTGCGAGGGTTGGCTTGAAGGTTATATCTTGACAGGCAGGCATGGAATGTTTGATAGTTATGAAGCTTTCATCCGCGTGGTTGACAGCATGGTTTCACAACATGCTAAATGGTTGAAAGTTACAAGAGAGCTTTCTTGGCGCAGACCTATTTCATCTTTAAACCTTATCTTGACATCAAATGTATGGCAGCAAGACCATAATGGATACACCCATCAAGAGCCTGGTTTCTTGGACCATGTTGCAAACAAGAAATCAGAGATAACAAGAATTTATCTTCCACCTGATGCAAACACTCTTATTTCATGCTATGACCATTGCCAAGCAAGTTTAAATTATATAAATGTGATAGTTGCATCAAAGCATCCAAGCTGGCAGTGGCTTAATATGGATGAAGCAATAGAGCATTGCACAGCAGGTCTAAGTGAATGGAAATGGGCAAGCACTTGCAAGGACGAAAAGCCAGACATTGTTATTGCGTGCGCTGGTGATACTCCTACGCTTGAGGCACTTGCAACAGTAACTTTAATTAAAAAATATTTACCAAAAGTCAAGGTTAAGTTTATAAATATTGTAGATATTATGAAACTCGAGTCAAATTATCAACATCCTCATGGGCTTAGCGATGAAGAATTTGACAAACTTTTCACGACAGATTTGCCAGTTATTTTCAATTTCCATGGTTATCCAAAGTTTATTCATGACATGCTGTTGTTTAGGCATAACAAAAATATTTCTGTTCATGGTTATATGGAAGAGGGCACAATTACTACAGCGTTTGATATGAGAGTGCAAAATAAAGTTGACCGCTATCATTTGCTGCTTGAAGTAATTGAAAAGCTTGGTTTAAAAGAAGATAAGCTTGTAAAAGAAATTGAAGAAAAACTTAGTTATCATAAACAATATATTGCCGAATATGGCGTTGACATGCCAGAAATAGAAAACTGGAAATGGCAGTAAAAATAAAAGCAGAGTATATCTGCTTTTTTGTTTAGTTTTTTATTCGATATTGACAATTGGTGAAATTTTTGATATAATTGAAGATGATAGAAAGAGGTGGAAAATGAAAAAGAGTGAATTTATAAATAAGACAAAAGAAGAGCTTCAGGCTGCTCTTGAAGAACTTTTATCTTATGAATTTTTTGAAGATGATGAGACAATTAAGCTTGTAAAATTGCTGCTTTCAAACGATGCTGTTCTCAAAATGACAGCAAAAGAAAAAGACGGCAGAGCTCAACTTTGTGTGCTTGCTGAAACAATTAAAGGCCTTTCAGGTATGTTGAAAATGGCTGAGAAAGCTGAACAAGAAAGAATGGCAACTGAAGGCGTATCTGAAGAAGAGCTTATGTCTGTTGTAATTGAAAGCAACTTGAATGGTATGAAAAAGGCAGCTGAGCTTGAGGAGATGCTGGAAGAGGATGATGATATTGAAATCAGTGACCAAGATGTTTTAAAAGCAATTAAAACTGAAATTAAACAAGCTTATGACTTTGATGATGAAGAATTGGATGAAATTATTCAAACAAGTTTTGAAAAAGCAAAAAATGATGAAAGTTTAGAGGGATTTGATTATCTCGGTGATGATGATATATCATTAAATTAGTACAACAAAAAATAAAATCAGGTTTCAACCTGATTTTTTGTTTTACTTAGAAAGGTTTAATTGTTTTTTATAAAGTTTTATAAATTGCTTCTGCAACTTTTATTCCATCTTGTGCACTTGTAATTATGCCGCCAGCATATCCAGCGCCTTCACCAACAGGATAGATGCCTTTGATGCTACTTTGAAAAGTCTCATCTCTTACAATAGTAAGCGGACAACTACTTCTTGATTCAATTGCAATCAAAATATTGTCAGCATTGGCAAAACCGCTTAGCTTTTTGTTTAATAAAGGCAGTGCCTCTTTTAAGCTTTCAGTTACAAAAGTCGGCAAACATTTTGAAATGTCAGTAAATTTAACTTTTGGTATGTAAGAAGGCGTAATCTTACCCTTTAAATATTCTTTTCCTTCTCTTAAATGTAAAAACTCTTTAACCGTCTGAGCAGGGGCAGAGTAGTCCTTGCCGCCAAGCTCGAAAGCAAGCTTCTCATATTTTTCTTGCATTTTTATTCCAGCCAGAGGGTGAGTAGAGCCAAAATCATCAGGGTAAACATTTACAAGAAGTGCAGAATTTGCGTTCTCGCCATTTCTGGCAAAATAACTCATTCCATTGGTTACAATTTCGCCCTCATTTGAAGAGGATGCGACCACCTGTCCGCCAGGACACATACAAAAGGTGAAAACACTTCTTCCATTATGAAGATGGGTGACAAGCTTATAATCGGCGTTTGGAAGTGCTTTGTCGTAATTTTCGCCATATTGGCCAATATTGATTTCCTCTTGCTTGCTTTCAATTCTTACTCCCATTGCAAATGGCTTTTGTTTGATATTTAACCCATTTTTATAAAGCATTTTAAAACTGTCTCGAGCGCTGTGCCCAAGACATAAAAGAAGATGATTTGTTTCAATATAAAGGGTTGAATTGTCGTCAGTATTTTTTTTACTATCACCGCAGCTTTCTTTTTCATTTTCAACTTTTTCGATAAAAACGCCACAAATTTGATTGTTTTTTATAGAAATATCGGTCATTTTATGTGAAAAAAGTATTTTTCCGCCTAAATTTATAATTTCTTCGCGAATATTTTTTACTACATTTTGTAAGTTATCGCTACCAATATGCGGCTTTGAAAGATAAAGTATTTCTTTAGGAGCGCCATGTAAGTATAGCTCATTTATGACCTTTTTAGTAATCTCGTTGCTGGTGTTTGAATTAAGCTTCCCATCACTGAAAGTGCCAGCACCGCCTTCGCCAAATTGTACATTGCTGAATTTGTTAAGTTTCCCTTGTTGCCAAAAGTTTTCAACATCTATTTTACGCTCATCAACACTTTTACCTTGCTCAATAATGATGGGTTTTAGCCCCATTTTTGCCAGTGCAAGCCCAGCAAATATTCCACTTGGCCCAAAGCCTATAATAATAGGTGATTTTTTAAGGGCTTTCTTTTGATATTCAAGCCCACTTCTATCAAAATTGAATTTTAAATCTTTAAATTTTTCTTCCTCTTTTTCATTTAATGTCAAAGCTAGACTAGCGATATATTTTATATTGTTTTTACGCCTTGCATCAAGTGAAAGTTTAATAAATTCTACATTTATAATGTTTTTTGACAAAATTTTAAGCTTTTTTGCGCAAATTTCTTTAATTATATCAATATTATGCCTTATAGGCAGAATTATGTTGTCAAGTTTAATCATAAAGCTTCACCCACAATATAACCACTTGTCCATGCCCATTGGAGATTGTAGCCACCGCATTTTCCGTCAATATCGCAAATTTCACCGCAGAAATATAGACCGGGATAAGCTTTGCTTTCAAGGTTGTCGTTTAGGGCATTTAAGAGCACGCCGCCAGAATAAACTTGATTGTTGTTGTAAAATCCTGCAAAGCTGAATGTTAAATTTTTTATAGCTGAGACAATAAGTTTAATTTCGTTTTTGTTAAGTTGCAAAGAAAGCCTATCTTCATTTATTTTGCATTTGTTTAATATGTGCCAACCAAGTTGTGGCAATAAAAGCCCATCAAACATTTTATTGATTGGAAGCGCAAGCTTTTTTCTGCTTTCTATTAAATGTTCAAGCTCAGTCGCTGAAAAGTTTGGAAGAAGATCCAAAATTATTTTGGCATTTTTCATTTCGCCTCTTGCAAAGAGGGTGGAAGCGTTGAAGGCAACAATGCCACTTAATCCACTGTCTTTAAATAAAATTTCTCCTCTTTCTTCAAATAACTTTTTGCCATTTTCTTCTATCGAAAGAAGGGCAGGAGAGAGACGGCAGCCGTCAAGTATTTTTGTTTTTTCAGTTTTGATTGCTGCAAGACTAGGTTTAAAATTATGATAAGGAATTTCGAATTTTTGCAATATTTCTTCCATACTTTTCCCACCGCACGCAACAGCAACTTTTTTTGATATAAATTCGCCTTTGTCTGTTTTGACAAAATATTTTTCATCTTTAAAAATTATGTCAATACATGTTTGATTTAATTCGGCAGAAATGTTTTTAAACTTACCAATTTCATTGTTTAAAACATCAATTACACTTTTTGCGCTATTTGTAATAGGATATACTCGACCTTCATTGTCAGAAAAACTCATAAGTCCCAATTGTTTAAACCATTCAATTGCCTGTTCAGGCGAAAAACGATTGATAAAACTATCAATGGTTTGGTTGTAATAAAGTAAGCTTGGCAATATGTTAAGGTTTGTAAGATTGCATCTTCCATTCCCAGTCACCATCAACTTTTTGCCAAGTGAGGCATTTTTGTCAATTATCAAAATGTTCTTGTTCTTTTTTGCAGCTTGCAGGGCAGTAATGCAGCCTGAAGCTCCGCCACCTATAATAATAACATCATAAATTTTCATGACTTAATAATAACATACTTTTGCTGAAAATAACAATAAAATAATGCAAAAGTTTTGAAATACAAACTTCAAATAAATATCCATTCATTTACAAATTGCTACATCTTAAACTTCATACTTAATTTATTGCTAAATTTCTTGCTTTTCATTTAATAATTTGATATAATTTTATTATCTTGAAAAGAAGTGTAATATAAGCAAAGAAAAATAGAGAAACCTCTTAAAGCTTTTTAATAAACTTACTTTTTAATATAGAAGCTTACACGATTAACAAGCGATACAAAAACTTTTGTTTAATTATTCATGCAATTTTCAGGAAACATCTCAGCAACCAATTTATCACAGCCATCATAATATTTTACAAGCCTGTTGCAATTTTAAGAAATATCTCAAAAACCAATAATCCTCAATTTCCATTTAACCCCCAATCTCTATTTATAAGTGCCATACTTTCAATTTCTACAAACCATATATGTTCCCATAGTAAAGTGGATATTACAAACCCCTCCTAAGTACCGACTTGTACTAAAATTAAAGTGCTACATATCCCTAAAACACGGATATTTCATAATCACACAAAACTGAAAATTCCACGATTTGCACCCAAAGTGCACCAAAACCACTAAAAAACTTAATATGCAGCCGTAGCTCAGCTGGATAGAGCGATCGCCTCCTAAGCGATAGGTCGGATGTTCAAATCATCTCGGTTGCACCAATTTATAAAAAAGAGCTGATTTATCAACTCTTTTTATTTGTTAACATGCCACATATATAAATGACTGTGGCGCATATTTACAACCAAATTCAATCAATTCTTTTGGGTTTACATATATAGTAACTTCGCCAAGTTCATATGCATATGCTATAGCATGCCCATTAAAATATTTATCATAGAATTTTTTATCTATACCGGAATATTGTTTTGTCCTTTTCCAAAGGTTATCCGGTGTATCCCATAATATGCTTTTTATTTTGACTTCTGCAACGACCTTTTTAGTAGGATAGGTACAATAAACTAAGATCGCATTGATATCCTCTTTCGCTACTCTTGTTCTATATTCAAATTTTTTTACACCATTTATTATTTTCTCTACATGTTGTGGATTTATAGATAATATTATTTTTTTCATATATACCTCTTTTTATTATTCTACAGTATCTGAATCTTTTAATAAAACATTATATTGCTTATCCGTTAATTTCGTAAATGGTCTAGGCCCATTAGGTGCAGCGATTATTCCTTCTTCCCATAAATGCTTAAGGACTATTTTTTTTGTAAGTTGCTTAACAAAAATAAATTTTATTACTTTAATTTCGCTTCTATGCTTTTTCCACATATCTTTTAATTCTTCATCAGAAAATATACTTCTATTTTGACATTCACGCAAAAATTCATCCTCAGACACAAAGTTAGATTTTATTTCCTGAATTACACATAGGCTAGTTAACACACTACTATAGGCAGCACTTCTATTATCTTTTGTCCTGTAGATCAGCAAACGATCACCTGGCCCAGGACTTGTTTCGAAGCTAAAACTCACATAAACCTTTTGCAATGCATACCTATATGCTACATTTTTTAAATCCTCACATTCATTATTTAGCATAGCGTCTGGCAGTAAATCGGAATGATATTTGGGATAAATAGGCAAAATATATTTATTAGATCTTGGTGAAAGGACCGGGAAGTTATATCTTGGATCTTTATCAATATAATATGTTCGCATATCTTTGACCATAACCAATTCTGTTCCTGAATTTGTAGTTTTAGTTCCCCAAATTTTAAATCCCCAACTTTGCATTAATAGCGACAATGCCTTTAGTTCTTCTCTTTTTTCAAATAAAGTTACATAAATTTCATCTACGTTAAAAAGTTTAGCATTATCAAAAATAATTTTTAAAAATCGTTCACCTAATCTAAAACCAGAAGACACTACTTTAAATGTCCCGATCTTCAATCTTTTCTTTGGCTGAAATTGAGGCCATATATCCGAATAATTCTCATCTTGATTTTCGGGTTTGATATACAAGAAACCTAATAGTTTATCGTCTTGATAACATACATACGCCTGTTCATCTTGCTTTTTTCTAAACCATTTCTCAAATCCGCCATAATCTTTTTTAAAGTTATCAAAGAAGATATCATTTAAATCAACATCTCCAATCCTTTTCTTTTTTACGGATAAAACGCCATAATTAATTAAATCAGGATTTTCCTTTTTACATTTATATAAAAAATCCTCAATACTGTAAACTTTTTTGTCTAAATTTAATAATACCGCTTTTGCCTTTAATCCCTTATCTTCTGAGATTATTAGGTCAACTCTTTCCAAATAAAGTTCATATAGTAAGTTGTTATCTACAATGTCGTTTTTATTTTTTGTTCTTAAAGCTAATTTCATTATAAAATCATTCGGCATAGTAGATTTGGTAGGTAATAATTGATAACTCTTTAACTTCGTTCTAAAAGTATTAACTACTCGTTTATCTTCATATTTATCTATTTCCTCTATTGAAAGAGGCGAAATAAATTTATCATAATGAAGTTTATCTAACCAATAAAACAAATCTCCAACTGCAGTGTTGTAGACTTCATTTGCTTCTCTATAGACAATTATATTCGTATCAAGCAATACCTTCATAACTCATATTTTAACATACTTTTCTAAAAAGTGATAATAAATATTAAAATTATTCAAAAATTTTATTTATAATCTCGCTTGCATGAATATCGGAGTTCTTTATAAAATGGCTATAGAAATCCGATGTTGTGCTTGCTCGGGCATGTCCGGCGCGGACTGATACGATTTTCATATCCACGCCAGCCATTAATTGAAGAGTAATATTTGTGTGGCGAATAGAGTGCAGAGTCACTATCGGCAAGCCTTCACGAAATAATATCTTCTGCAACCAAACTCTAAAGAGTCCAGGACTTATAAGTTTGCCATTTTCATTGCAAAATAGCATCTTTGTATCTTTCCATCTATCACCGAAGTAATTTTTGCGTTTATCCCACCAAATTTTATATTCCTTTAAATAATCAACCAACTTATCTGGCATTGACAATACACGCTTTGACGTTTCTGTCTTTGGATCTTTGATAATAAGTCCATATTTAGGGATGTCTTGCACAGACCTCGCGATTGTCATTGTTTTATTGTCAAAGTCAATATCTTCCCATTGAAGTCCCGCAAGTTCGCCGCGCCTGATACCCATAAATATTGAGATCAATAAAGAATACTTCCATTGATAATTTTGTTCATTTTCCAGCGCTTTAACAAGTTGCTTTGCCTCTACGTCATTAAGAATTCTAACTTCCTTATTTTCCCCTCGAATAGGGAGTATATAATCTTTTGACGCAAAGTTGTGTTCAATCAATCTTTCACGCTTTGCATTGGCCAATATGGTATGCAAAGTTCTTTTGTGCTTTGAAATTGTTTCTTTTGCATAGGGATGGCAATCTTCAACAACTTCAAATATGTCATTAAACTTCGCACCCAAAGCCTCGCTAATCATTTTCGCATTTTCAATAGTTATGTTATGTCCGCTCTTAGCAGAGTAAAAGATTGACCTAGAGACTCCGCTATTTTTCATACTTCGCTTTGCGTTGCAAAGTGCGATTTTATAAATTGATCTAAATCTATTTTTAATTTTGCAGAATGGCGTTTTGATGGCGTGCAACTAAGTTTATCAATAAAGCCTTGCACCATTGTAGGCGTTATATTTTTTAGCTTAACTTGCCCAAAGTAATCTTCAAACTTCTTAAGCGAATCAAGACTGCGCACATAATAGTTCAGCGACTCTGTAATCTTAATTCGTTCTGTCCACTTGCGCGCATACTCCATAAAAGTAATGTCGTTATCGATAGCCAATAAACCGCTCATCTGCTTTCTAAACTTATCATCAAATTCAAAGGCAACTCTTTGCAATTCTCTTTGACATTGCTTTTCGTTAATCTCTGGTGGTTTGCGCCAAGTTATTGTCTTGGTTTCAAATTTTCCAGTCAATTCGTTTTTTGCCTTTGCTTGAATCTTGTAAGAAATGTTGCCATCTTGTAACACTATTCTTCTGATACACGCCATCATACACCTCCTAATCTACAATAATTTGTTCCATCGGTAAACAACCTCCTGTGGTGTAACCGTAAAGACCTGTTTATAGGTTAGCAGGTAAGTTACCTCTAATCTAAAAATAAGTCAAGTTACTTTCAAATAATTTATTTCAATTCAAACTATGCCGGCATTTGCCCTAAATAGTGCGGCATTTGCGAGAAAATAACTTTCTTGAGCAATTTATCAACCAAATCTAAAACTCGCCACACAGCGCGTTTATTTGATTTTCTTTGAAATTTGATTTATTTTGATTATTTTTTGATTTTTATTTTGATTTTTATTTTGATTTTTATTTTGATTTTTTTATCAAACTTTTCCGGTAAAAACCTTAAAATTCCTTTAATTTGGGGCAATTTCCGTTTTTAGCTTTTGATTTTTGATTTCGCGAAAATTCACGCGTGTTTCCGCGCCCGCTCGTAAAAGCGAAACTCGTAGAGATTTAGATCCCCCTTGGCTATAACTGAGCAACCATTTCATCAATAATCTCTTTAACTATTATCTCGAATGGATTATTTGGCCTATTCTTAAACTCGCTCGCAGCTGTGACTGAAAGCAGTATCAGCTTGTCTGATATCGAATCAACTTCAGCATTCTTGAAGTGAGTATTAAAAGTATACTCGCTTATTTGCGGTTTAATCTTTTGTTTTAACCTTAACAAGAACTCGTTTTTATCCAAATCCTTCACGCGCGCGTTTCTAGTTAATATTTTAATTTTATTTTTATAATATCTCACTATTGGCGGAACATTTTGTCCGAGAGGTAGGCTATATAAGTCCGTAAGGTTGTCGTGGGACAGACATGGACTACCGTCATAACCGTAAAATATAATCTCTTGGTCGATATAAATGAATAAGCGATTTTTGTTTTCCAAGTATCTTTTAATAAGTCCTTTATTCTCTAATCCGACAATTATCCTTCGTGTTTGACGTTCGCGTTTTCTTAATACAGGCAAGTCGGAAAGTATTTTCTTGTAAGTTATCCAACAAAATTTCCTTCCGTTAATATTCCTCGAAACCGCGCATCCACTGTCAAAGAACTTCACTAAATAATCTAATAGTAAAGCCTCCTCTGTAGATAGATCTAAGTCCATCATTGTTTTTTGATCAAAATCAAAGATGTATTCTCTCATATTTACTCCTTTTTAAAATTTTGCACTTCGGTTAAGATTGATCAGTTCTTAACTTCGATTATATTTTAACGAAGGCTGCAGTCCTTCGGTAAAACCAAACTCATGGTTTAATGCTATTTTAGCGCATCAGGTGTATCAGCATTTGATACACCTAAAAAGTTTTTTAAAATTTTTGCAACTTTTTATGAAAGCATTTTAGCGTTTTGGAGTTGTCAGCATTTGACAACTCCAGAAAAATTTTTAGCACTTTTCTATGGTTACACGATGATTTTAGCAGTTAGGGATTGTCACCATTTGACAAACCCTCAAAAATTTTCAAATTAATTTTAAGATTTCACCGTTGTCAACAGTTGACAACGCAGGAAGAATTTTTTGTCGAAAATGTAAAAAATAGCGACCAATATTGGCCACTAACAAAAAGTATAAAAATAAATAATCTCGGTTTCGACCGAGATTCAAAACTTTTGTTTATATAAAATTTCCTGTCACTCCTGTCAAATCCGTCACAAAATGACAGTAATGACAGATGACAGGAAAATTTGTTAGTATTATGACAGTAGTGACAGCAATGACAGGAATGACAGATGATTTTTATTAAAATTAATTGTCACAATTGTCATTTGTCACAAAAATGACAATAATGACAAATGACAATAAAATCCCTTTATATAGAATATCTGTTTATGACATTTGTGACATTTGTGACAATTATGACAATTGTTTTTATAAACAAAAAGAACGGATTTCATTCCGTTCTTAAACAAATTTTACATCTTTTATATTGTTTGAAGTATCACTATTTATTCGACTAATTATCAAATCTTTAAAGCCTTCATTATATTCAAATCCAACAAAGGATCTTTTTAACTTTAAGCAACTGATAAGTGTTGTCCCACTTCCTAGAAATGGATCACATACCATATCACCAGGTTGAGTCATATCATTGATAATTCTATTAGTAAGTTCTGTAGGATATATTGCTGGATGAATATATTTTTTGCCGACACTTCCTGCTTTACGATTAATATTCCAAATATTTGTTTCGTTAATTTTAGGATTTTTATAATCGTTATACCTTCCAACAGTTATTGTTGTGTGTTTGTCTTTGGTAAAAACAAGCACATATTCATGTCTATCAACGATGTTTTTTGCACCTGTTGGTATTCCAGAGGACTTATGCCAGATAAAAATTTGTTTCAAGAATAACCCTAAATTTTTAAATTGATTAACATAATCATAAGGAATTAAAATGGGATAATTATCTTTTACTCTGATGTTTATGTTAACCCAAATAGACCCATCATCTTTGAGAATTCGTGAGCACTCTTTCCATACATTTTTCATTCTCTCTAAATATTTATCATAACTTTCTTGTCCAATTTGGCCACTCTTAAAGTAGTTCTTTAAATCCCAATAAGGTGGAGAGGTTACAACCAATGAAACGCTATTATCCTTTATAGGTTTCATATTTTCAGAGCTGTCAAATATAACTTCATACTTTGTTCTAACATCTGTTTCTATATTATGAACGTTATCATTTGAAATTTTTATTGTGTTTTTAATAGGATTCAAATCTACAATGGTCTCTACTTGTGTAGCATTAGATATCTTTTGTATTCTATTAATGACTTGTCGTTGTGTCATTAAAATATGCTCTGTAATATGTCCGTTCCCATCATCATTTGTGGGAATCCAAACATTCCCAGGATCTTTGCCTTTAGGATTATAGTTCTTTTCTCTTTTCCCCCATTCAACATCTTTCCATATTGATTTTTCTCTTATAGAATCTTTATCAAAGATAAGATTATTTTTATCTTTTGAAAACCATAATATATATTTTACATTATCAAATTTGCAAGATTTTTCTACTGGGACGATAATCGTATTAATATATTGCAATCCATTTTTTATGCATAAATTAATGGAATCTAAAAAACTATAAGTAATGCAATTATCGTTATCATATTCATTGGATACTAAAACAAAAACATTTGCGTTATCTTGCAATTTTTGCAAATAGTTACTTAATTTATTTTGCAAGTTTTTGAATCTTTCCTCTAAAATTAAACATTTAATTCCCATGGTGTTCAATCCTCTTTCTTGCTATTTCGCAGTATTCAGGAACTCTATCAATATAAATGAATTTTCGATTGTTTTTAACAGCCATCTTACAAGTCGTGCCACTGCCTCCAAAAGGATCCAAAACTATATCGCCTTCATTCGACCAAGAAATTATATGGTCTTCAGCCAATTTTTCAGGAAATATTGCAGGATGTTCATAGGCAATTTTATCTTTTGTTGAAAATCCTTTGCCATTTGCATATTTCCAAATGTTTGTTCTCACTCCAAAATCATTTACAATTTTCTTACCTTTATTGGTTAAGGATCCATCTTTTTCTCTACGAGTAACTTCACCAAATGTCGACTTCCCGCCATGTTTATTTTTCTTATCTCTCAATAGATTAATAGTTTTAGGTTTTCCATCTTTTGATAATACAAACATATATTCAAATGTATTGAAATATCTGTTTGGATGAGGTGGTCCTGATCCTGTTTTTTCATAAATTATGGTGTCAAATATATTAAAACCAATTTCTTGAAAGTATAAACATTGTTTAAAACTGGTCAACGATTTATTTCCATTTTCTGTTTTATCTCCAACAACCCAAACTACAGTGCCGCCAGGTTTCATAACTCTATAAATTTGTCTCGCAATTGGTTTGAAAATTTCATGATTCCATATTGCAGAATCGTTATAAGTTCTCAAATCATCATACGGAGGGCTTGTTACAATTAAATCTATGCTATTTTCGGGAAGTTTTTTTAACTCTTTTAAGCAATCACCGCATATAATAGTATTTAATTTTTTTCCTAAAGTGTTGATCATATTAACTCCTACTATTAATTATCTCTATTTTTTGAGATTCCGTAATCATTCCCATTGCCACTGCGTATTCGAGGGATGCATTAAACAAATATCCATCTTTATACATTTTGAGGATTCTTTCAAACACATCCTTGGTGAAACAAGAATTGATTAGTATAGCATTATACATTTCTTTTCGCTCATTGCAAGTGATTTTTGAATGAAGTTTATCATGGCAATTAGAACAAATGCCGATTAAATTTAAGTAATGATCTGGTCCAAGCGCACCAGCCTCATTGAAAGGTAATATATGATGGTAATTACATATATAATTTCCATTTACTTCCTTCGCTAATTTATTTCCACAAATTTCGCAAATGTCGTGATTGTGTTGCATTTTAAATGATGCATATTGATCTCTTAATGCTACATTTCTTTTTCTTTCTAGAGTAAAGTCATTCATTATATTTAAATATTTTTTAGACTCTGTTATCAACATGTTCTCTGTAACTTTATTTCTTACCACTACAACAGGAGTCTCAATTTCCAATAGTGCAGTGTTTTTAAACATGTTTTCAATATCCTGAGCAGTTTTTACCTTTAATACTTGCTCACAAAGGTAGGGATAAATCTTTTTAATGTTTTGTTTTTGTAAACCATTCATTTCAGAGACTGTTTTTAACATCATCCTTATTATATTAGTATCTGATGATACAAAATAGTTTAACCAATCTTCAACTGCCGCAAGATATATAGGATTTTTGTAATTGTATCGGCCTCTGTTTATATGTGTAGCATATTTTTTGTTATGAACATTATCTATATTTTCATAGATTGCATTATAAACATCATCCAGATATTTTACAATATCAAAATAATTTTTATACAGAGCACTTGCTTTGTCCAAATTAGATATTTTACATACGTGAGTTCCTAGTTTCCCAATAGATAATAAGTTGGAATTATAATCAGCATCAACAGAAAAAATACCCTGTACATATTTTTTATATTCTTTACTAAAATCTTCTGGCCTTAATACAAAATCGTCAGATCCTGAATTAGATCCGGGTGTATAATATTCTTTATCTTTATTGTTTACCATTATTGGCAATACGTCAACATTCTCTACTGTTAACTTTACGCAATTTTCAAGATTATGCAAATTAGAAAGCCTAGATACAATAAACATATAATTTTTAGTTGATAATTCTTTATTATTTATGAGATATCTTAACAACACTAAATATGGGTGCGAACATATATGGCCCTTATTGATTATAGTTTTATCAGCATTCTCTTTTATTTGCCTATTTCTTGGCCTGTTATAATCTTCGCTATATATTACTAATGGATTTCTGGATACCTGTCTAAGCTTTTGGATTTCCAACAAAAGTATCATTTCATTATAATTGGCAAATACAATATGCTTTCCTATATCGGTTGGCGCGTATTCTTCTTTATTGTTAATTTTGGTATAGTTAACTAATCCAAGGACATAAAGAATTTGTCTCTGGTTTCTCAAAAATGCATGGACATCTGGCACTAACTTCTTAAACTTTTCTTTATCTTCGAACAAGTCTTTTGCAAGTTTAATTCCTTTAATATAATTTCTTTCAGCAATGGTTGTTGTAAAAATTAATTCTTTCTCAGGATTTTGCTCATCAATATTTAAAAGATAAGAAAAATAATACTTTCTTGCATTGTCCATATCAGCTGAATCGTTAGCTATAGCGTCGGTATTAAAAAGATATTCGTTTAGGGTAATTATTTCATCAATTTTTCTTAAATCTCTCTCAAAGAAAAAACTAAAAGCCTTATCACGCGCTTCCTCAGGCACACTATTGCAATAATTTTCGAATATCGCTGAAATTTGTCTTAGACCATCTCTGTCTAACTTCTTTTGAATAAAAACATAATAATAGAAAGTTACAAATTTTTTAAGATACCAATATGTTCCTTTATCCTCGTTACGACTCAACTCCATTGATTTCGATGACCAGTGATTCCCAGGTGCATAATTATCTAAGAAGTCTTTTATGTTCTGTTCCATTACTTAACCTCCAAATTATTATTTTTTATGTATTCGTCTATTTTTCTCATAGCCGCATAATTAGGTTTAGATTTATTACCTTCCCATCTATTAATTGTCGCGAATGAAACGCCCAATTCCTTCGCTAGCATTTCTTGGCTCATTCTCAACATTTGCCTCAATTTTTTAATTGTTTCACAATAATCCATGATCGCACCTCTTTATAACATTGTTATAACAAATATATTGTAGCATAAAAAATTTTGAATTCATATCAATTTAAGAAAAAATATCAAATTTTATAAAAATTATATAGCCACCGCTTAGGAGGAAATCGGTATATCCATAAAAAGTTTTGGAAATGACTTGGCTTTTTCATAAAAACGATTTATAGTGTCAGACAACTTGGAGGTGCTATGAAAAATAAAGCCATTGTTCAGATAATCAAAGACAAATTCTACGAACAAAAAATAAATGCTGAATATCAATTGCAGCTATTAAAAGTTGTTGAATTTGAAGATAAATTTGCAAAGGACTTCAGCAAAGAAAAATGGAAGGAGTATTTTGACTTATCCTTAGAAATTGGCCAATTGCACGATATCGAAATCGACCAACTACTTGATTTTGCAATAGAGCTCTTAAAAGAAATAAACTTTTAGGAGACAAAAATGAAAGCGCCATTTATTTCTAAATTCCCAAATGTAAGACTTATCCGTAATTATCTAGAAAAGCATAAAGTCAAAGAAAGAGAATATATCATTGAACGAAGTATCCTTCTGGGCAGAGAGGACTTCATATACTTGCGCGAACACCTGCTTGAAGACAATAAAAATATCGCTCAATATAAGAGCGATATGTATGTTGATGAAAATGGCGTATGGCACGTAATAATGTTTTGCAGTATAACGTGCGATATCATGTTGCTGGTTAATAGCAGAGGTTTCAATTATGCACGATACGTAGCGCTTATGAACAACGGTGGCGAGCAAATAGAAAAACGTTTTGCAATTAATCATAGATATTAAAAATCTTTACTTCATTGAGCAAATTTCATACAAAAAGTAAAGATTTTATATATTTTTATGTTTTCAAAGTAAAGATTTACTAAAACTATGACATTATAATGGTTTCTTAATTATCTTCGCAAAAGATAAAATCCAAAATGTCGTTAATAATTTTTGAATCAGGATTTTGTTTCATATCATAAATTCTTAAACCGTAGTACCCTTTGTTTTTGCCTTTTAGCACAGGTGTAATTTTAATATTAAAATTTTCTTGAAGCAATCGATAATTCTTTAAATGTTCAAAACTTGCGGTTTTGCGAAAAATAATACTCCACATTTTAGACATCTTATCTTGGCCAATCCAATGATTAGAGCTGTCAATCCTTACAACCGACAAGTAGTCATTTGAATAATCCAAAACATTATCATCCATGATCCATCCGCGATGTGTGGTCCCTAAATTATACTCTTTGATTTTACATACTAATTCATCTATACTCATAATGCCTCTCTAATAATTATATCACATAATTATAAATTTGTCTAACCTATGATAGCTCAAAAGTCACCATGCGCAATTCTCGGCACAAAAAGTCACCATAACGTCACCACGAAATTGATGTCGTTTATGTTAAAGATAAGAAAGTTAGTGTAAACTGCGTATGAAATTGGTAGATTTGCAATAGAATTTGCCCAATAATGCGCGAAATTTATAACAAGAAGGACAAAACAACCGTTGATTTTTCCTCCTAAGGGTTAGTCACAGGTTCGAGTCCTGTTGGGAACACCAAAATAAAAACGGTCATGGTTATCCATGTCCGTTTTTTTAAGTGTGAAAGGATAATGAACCAAAACGAGCGTTTTCTTTAGATACGCAAGAACAACGCGAAGAATTTGAGCGTTTTCTTATATCAATATCGCTTAAAATTTAATAATTTTGTCAAGTTTGTCACTAAGGAAACATGCATCAATAAGCTTCATGATTTCGATGGATTGTTGTTTTGTGACTAAAGGGGTTGAAGTCCCGTTTATGCATTCGCAAATATTTTTATAAAAGGCCATTTCATCGCCACAAACGTTGTCAGGAAGGGGAGAATGTTTTATTGAACGGTCAGACAATTTTGTCATTGTTTTTGAGAATCCGTTTCCCAAGATATTGCTACTATTATCAAAATCTGTATTCAACCTTGTTGCAATGTATCCAGCAAGGTCCCAATTTTTAATAATAGTTGTTGAATTCTCATCATACGCAATCCAACGAGGTGTATCGATGAATGTGTTTGTATCAATATTTATATTAAATATTTTGCCAGTGGAAGAAGTTAATATTATTTTTACTCCATCGTCAACATCAAATGCTTGTGTATGAGAGAATTTGCAATATAGAGATTTTATGTTTTCGTTGGTTTCTTCTATTATGCAATTTATTTGGTCGAGAAGATGCACTCCCCAGTCATAAAGCATCCCGCCACCGAACTTTCTTTCTCGTCGCCAGCCATCAGGTATACCTCGGCCTCCTACGACAAAGGAATCTAATTGTCTAATATTAAATTCAGTATTTAAGAGAATACTTTTAATTGTTAAAAAATCATTATCAAATCTGCGATTCTGGTGTATAAATAGAAACTTGTTATATTTTTCTGAAGCCATATACATTTTTTTTAATTCTTTAAGATTTAAGGCGACTGGTTTTTCGCAAAAAACATGCTTACCTTTTTTCATTGCCTCAATAGAATATTCCATATGCAGATGGTTTGGCAAAGCAATTAAAACAATTTCTAATTTAGGATCAGCCAGCATTTCTTCATAACTTGAATATTTTATGCGTACATTGTGAGAAATTGGGAGAATTAGGTTTTAAATATCTAAATAATTTGCTTTCAAACTTAAAGTCATGTAAGAATATACGTTTTTCGCTGTCCTGGTTAAAAAATAAAATAGACGATGGAGAGAAAAATGAAACTTAAAAAAAATATAATTATTTTTGGTACAAGCAGAAGCGGAAAAACAACATTGGCAATAAAGTTATCAAAAAAGATAGGTTATAGCGTGATTATGACAGACCCACTTGTTACAGCATTTGAACAGTCATTTCCGCAATTAAACATAAATCATTCTAATCATGATGGTCAATCAGTCAAAAATATTCAGGACTTTCTAATGAGCTATCTCAAGTCAAGTAGTGGAAGCTCAAAGTTGAGAAGGGGGCTAAACTATATATATGAAGGCGCGTATTTTGATTTAGATGCTTTGCAATCAGAAAAAATACTTGAAAGGTATATTATAATTTATCTTTGTTGTCCGCTTGAAAGTAGTGATGATTATTATAAAATGCTCAAAACTTTTGATAAAGATACTGACTGGACATATCATGTGTCCGATGAAGAATTAAAAAAATACTGTGATATTTTAAAAGAAAGTAATGATTATTTCTTGAATGAATTCAAAAGTAGGGGACTAAAATTTTATGATACTTCGGTAAACCGTGATAAAATTTTAGAAGACATTGTTAAAGACTTGGAAGTACGCATCGAAAATGATACTTTTTATAAATAGTCAAAAAGTTTGAATTATTTGCACTACTTTGATATAATTTAATTGCGGTTATTTAAAGATTATAATAACATTAACAGGAGAAAATTATGAAAAAAATTGTGATCGGAGAGAAAATTCCAGATAGAAAGTATGATTTTAGAGAAACTTGCTTTGGTATTTGCGAGAGAAATGGCAAGATGCTACTTGTTATTAAAAAAGGACAGCATTCTTTTATTGGTGGCGGAATTGAAGATGGTGAAACAAAAGAGGAATGTCTAAAAAGAGAATTTATTGAGGAATCAGGTTATAAAATTACCAGTATAAAAGAACTTATTACTGTTGACTGTTTTTGGCTTGCTGCAGGACAATGGCCACTTGAGTCGTTAGTAAACTTTTTTGTAGTAGAAGTAGCTGAAGAACATGGTGAGCCTTTAGAAGAAGGACATACTGTTGTCGAAGTAGAACTAGATAAGGTTAAAGATTTATTGCCTTTGCCATATCACCAAAAGGGTTTGGAAGTTTATTTAGAAAGAAGATAATATATGCAAAAGGTGTTGCCTAAATCTTTAAAAGAACTTGCTTGCAAAGTTCCACAAAAGAGGCTGAAACAAATTGAAATTCATTTAGCAAATAGTTGCAATTTAAGATGTAAAGGTTGCGATCATTTTTCTTGCATTTGTGAAAATGAAAGTTTCAATGAGAAACAGTTTTATAAAGACATACAAAGGCTGTATTCTATTTTTGATGGGGATATTGAAAAAATTCTCTTGCTTGGTGGAGAACCATTGCTAAATAAGAATGTGGACAAAATAATTGAAGCAACAGCGAAACTGTTTGTTAATTCTGAAATTGATGTTGTAACCAACGGCACGCTTATTTTAAGACAAAAGGATAGTTTTTTTGAAAGTTGCAGAAAGGATAATGTGAAAATTGTTATTACTAAATATCCTATTGACTTTGATTATTTAGAGGTGGAGAAATTTTTAATAGAAAAAGGTTGTAATTTCGAATACTTTGGAAACACAGGTTATAAAAAGAAAACATCCTATAAAATACCTCTTGATATTAGTGGTAAACAGGACGTTGAATTTAATTTTAAAAATTGCTTCTATGCAAATCATTGTGTTCAATTATTTGAGGGGAAAATCTTTACTTGCACACCACCAGCATATATTCAATTTTTTAATAAGAAATTTAATAGAAATCTAATTATTTCAAAAAATGATTACATAAACATATATGATGATATTACAAAGGATGAGATTTTGCATAGATTAGCTCAACCAATAGGATTTTGTAAATATTGTAATGTTAAAGAAAGAGTATTTGATTTGGAATGGAGCGTGTCTAATGGAAAAGAAAATGAATGGACAAATTAATCAATCTTGTCCTATTGTGGATTTACATGCGTCTTGGTTGGCGCTGAACCCTATCCATGGTTGTATTAATTCATGTAAGTACTGTTTTTTAAACAAGTACAATATTAGAGGAATTAAACCGAATATACTTGTTGAGCCGAAAGCAGCGTATGAGTTATTGAAGGCGAGCGAGTATTATTGTGAAAATTTTCCGCTTTGTCTATTTACTTCTACAGATGTCTTTGCGACTAAAATGAATATTGATTATTGTTTAGAGCTTCTAGAACTTTTTAGTGTTAACAAACTTAAAAATACTATAGTTTAAGATGTTACAAATTTACCTATTGTTCTGTTGCAATAGGACTCAAAGTTGTCGGAAAGGATCAGTTGGAACTATTGCCAGAAGAGTTTAGGTCGTCAAAGGAAATTATGGAATGCGAAGCTGTTTGGACAGGCAACGCCTATCAAAAGCTATTTAACTATCAAGGAGATTATCCTATTTATAAGACTACTTCATGTGCCATTTCTTATGCGCTAGGCATTAGTGATTATTGTGGTTTAAAACTCACAAATCTGCGAAATATATAACAATTGCACAAGTTCTCAGCGCGCTAGATGCAAAAAAAATTTGCCGTAATAAATGAGTTGCAGTTATTGCAATGCTATAAAATATATTTTTAAAGTTGTCTTTTTTAAGAGGGCTTTTTTTATTTGCAAAATGTTTAAGTTTAGCAAAAATTAGCATAGATTGGAGAAAGTTAGACGGCATTAGAATTTTGGCATTTTATAATTGAAAGTAGGAGGTAGTAACTTTGAATATTTTAAGTCGATAACATTAAAAAATAGCAAAATTATTGAAATTATGCTGAATAATAAATAATAAATAGAAATTTAAGTTAAGGAGTATTATATGGAAATAAAACAATTTAAAGACAGGCAATCGTTGCATCCTGGAAGAAAAAAGTTGACTATAATAAATCAAGAAGCAAATACGCTTACGGTTGATGAAGAATGGGCAGATAGCCCTAGTGTTGAAGGCTCTTTGGTAAATGCTGCAGTGCTTACAGAGTTTCAAAATGGCATTGTTGAGGCAGGCAACAATTCCAAGAATGCGGAAGCGGTGGCGGCAAGTGCAAAAAGTATAGCACAAGGTGCCGAGACAAAGGCGACAAATGCGCTTTCTACCGCGCAAAGTGCAAACACGACAGCTTCAAGTGCCAAAACAATTGCGCAAGGTGCTGAAACAAAAGCAAGCAGTGCAAAAGCTATTGCAGAAGATGCACTTAATAAAGTTGAAACTTTTAATGGAAATGTTGATAATGAATTGTCTTCAACAAGCATAAATCCTATTCAAAACAGAGCAGTAACAAATGCTTTAAACACCAAAATTTCAGAAAATGGTGGAAAAATTACTGGGACTTTACAGGTTCTTAATAGTAATCCGGAGTGGGTGTTAATCAGTAATGAGATTGACGTTACTTCTGCGCCAAATTCTGCCAAACAAAATTATGAATTTGATACTTTAACATTTTTATCAATAATGTCACCAATTAGATTTGTTGGTAAAGTTGAGTATGAAGATACAACTAAGGAATTGGATTTGAAAGGTGGAAATTCGGCTGGTTATAATCAAATGATGGGTGGTGGTCTATTTAGTCTTCATTTTGATTCTGTAATAAATTTTAAAAGAAATGTGGTTTTAAGTTTAACAAATACTTCTAAAAATTCTGTAAGAGTAACTGGCAAATTTTATCAGCGAAAAAGTGATTTTAATACAAATCATATTGCAGCATCTAGTATTGTGGCGCAATCAGTTGCAGTTAGAAGTGATTTGGGGGAATTATATCCTTTGGCTACAGAAATAGCTATGAAATATGCAGATAATAATTTAAAATCAAAAATAGAGAGTGAGAGTGCCAAATTAAGTGGAAATTTAACTCAGATTCAAAGCAATTTGCAGGGACAAATTGACAATATTGAGTCGCTGATCGCAAACATTGTAAGCAAGCAAGTTGATATTTCTGTTGAAGAGATTAAGTCTTATTACGCAACTTGGAAGGCAGAGATTGGCAATTTAAAGATAATTGGCGGAGCGACTCCTGCAAGTGAAGGTAAGAAAAACATTTATTTCAAAATGAATGGTGACACTGAAAATGATGTGTTTGACAACATTTGTTTAGGTCTTTGGAGTGCTGGAAGATGGAGAACAGAATGTACTGCAAATGGCTGGCAATACACCTATATCAACAGCAAAAGTGAAGGTTATATCTTGCAAATCGGAAACGGAAGTTATTGGTTTGCAATTGGAATTTAGGAGGATGATATGTATTATTTTAATAAAGGTTTTTATAAAAATATACCAAATGAAAATGCAAGATATTTGTCGGATGAGCTTTATTATCAAATTATGGAAGCAATCGGAGATGGCGGAGTTTTGCAAGAAGATGAAAATGGAATGCCTTATGTTTGCGAAACTGTGCAAATGAAAGAAAATCAAGTCGAAAATCTAAGAATAAGGCGACAATTAGAATGCTTTGACATTGTTGACAGGCCTTTATGGCTTGCAAGTCTTTCGCCAGAGCAATATCAAGAGATTGTTGCTTGGAGGCAGGCTTGGTTGAATGTGACTGTTTCTGGCGAAATTCCACAAAAACCATTATGGCTTTAATGATTAAAAAAAGGATACTTTAATTAGTATCTTTTTTAATTTTTAATATTTTTCGTTTAAAACATTATTTTCAGTTTTTTTAATCAAAATTGTATGAAATAAGCTTAAAATTCTCATCAAATTTAACATTTCCCGAAAATTCTTCGCTATCAAACATCTTTTTCATCCAGATTTTATCGGCAGCAAACATGTTGTCATAAGGAATTTCATCAAATTCAAACCAGCGTGGTTTCATTTCGTCAGACTCGCTGACAATACCTTCATAATCAGAAGCAACATAAACATGCATAATTTCATAGGTAGGCTCACCCTTTAAAAACATATCAAAATTGATAACTGCCTTTTTTGTATAATTTTTTGGAGTGACGCCAATTTCTTCTTGAGTTTCTCTTATCATAGCATGCTCAATTTCTTCATCTTTTTCAACTTTGCCGCCAATGCCATTGTAAAGCCCCATGCCAAAGCCTCTCTTTTTTTCTGCAAGCAATATTTTTTTGTCTTTGATAATTAAAAGCAGGGTGGTATTTAATGTTTTCATAAATGCTCCTTTGTAATTTTGTTTCTTTTAATATTTTATCTTTCTTGGGGTTGTAAGTCAAATATTTATCAAACATTTAATTTGGCAGTCAAACTAAAGATTTTGCATGTAAGGATTAAACAATGTCATAAAATTAAAAAAAATGTTTGACTTGAATGGAAAAATGTGATAAACTAGCATAGTATTTTATAGGGGTGTAGTTCATCGGTAGAATGAGAGTCTCCAAAACTCCAGAGGAGGGTTC
>CARNVA010000002.1:0-120721 GCA_949031345.1 uncultured Eubacteriales bacterium
TGTTAAACTTTTGTTTAATATGGAAGAGCGTGGCTTTAAAATAAATGAAAAAATGCTTGATGAGATTGGGCAGGAATTTAAAGAAAAAATTGATAAACTGACAAAAGAAATATATTTAGAAGCAGGTGAAGAGTTTAATATAAATTCGCCTAAACAAGTTGCTTCAATCTTGTTTGATAAGCTGGGGATAAAGGCTTACAACAATAAAAAACAATCAACAAGTGCAAGCGTGCTTGAAGAGCTTCGTTATATTCCGATAGTTGATAATATCTTGACTTATAGAAAATATTCAAAACTTATAAACACCTATATTGATGTTTATAAAGATATTTGTGTTAAGCAGGGTGACATTATTCATACGACTTTCAATCAAACACTTACAAGCACTGGCAGGCTGTCAAGCAGTGAGCCAAATCTTCAAAATATTCCAACGCGAGATGATGAAGGAAAGATTTTAAGAAAACTTTTTATATCAAAATTCAAAGGTGGCAAAATTATCTCTGCCGATTATAATCAAATTGAGCTTCGCCTTCTTGCCGATATGTCTGGTGAAGAGGGGCTTATAAGTGCTTATAACAACGGTGAAGATATTCACGCATTGACTGCTTCGCATATTTTCAGAAAACCAATTGATGAGGTCACTTCAAATGAGAGGCGTGACGCAAAAGCTGTCAATTTTGGAGTAATCTATGGTATAAGTGATTATGGATTATCTCAGAATATAAAAAGCACAAGAGCTATGGCGAAAGATTTTATTGACTCTTATTTTACTAAATATCCAAAAGTTAAGATTTTTATGGATGATAATATTAAAAGTGCAACCGAAAAAGGTTATGCACTGACGAAGTTTGGAAGAATAAGGCAAATTCCAGAGCTTGCTTCTTCAAAATATCAAACACGAACATTTGGTGAAAGAGTTGCAATGAATATGCCTCTTCAAGGCACTGCGTCTGATATAATCAAACTTGCCATGCTTAAAGTAGACAAAAGACTGGAAGAAGAAGGACTTAAAAGCCAACTTATCCTTCAAATTCATGACGAGCTTATAATTGATGCCTATCCATCTGAGCAAGAACAAGTGATAAAGATTTTAAGAGAAGAGATGGAAGGAATTGCTAAATTAAAAATTCCTCTTATCGTCTCCGTTGGAATTGGTGATAATTTATACGATTGTAAATAAATATAACAAAAAGAGGGGTATCCCTCTTTTTTCATGTAAAGGGGAATTTATAAAAACTCTATTCCACAAATTTCTTGAAAAATATTGAAATTATGTTCATTTTTGTTTGACTAATATTTGCATGTTGGGGTATAATCATTTTGGAGATGTAATGCAATACAAAAGGAAGATGGGGATTGATTATGGTGATAAACGCATAGGTATAGCTCTTACTGATGCACTATGTATTATATCAAGTCCTTATGAAGTTTACAAAAATGTAGGGCAGGAAGATGCTATTGAGCATATCATAAAACTTATTAAAGAATATGATGTTGATGAAATTGCAATGGGGCTTCCGCTAAACATGGATGGGACTGAAGGTGAAAGAGCAATAATTCATCGTCAGTTTGGAGAAAAACTTGAAAGTCTTTCAGAAGTTAAGGTTTATTATATCGATGAGCGCTTAACCTCGGCTGAAGCAGAAGAAATCTTGATTTCAAGCGGTGTTCGAAGGGAAAAGCGAAAGGAACTTATTGATAAAATCTCAGCTCAAATAATATTGCAGACTTACATTAACACAAAAAAAAGGGGATAAATTTTTATGGAAAATCAAAACAACGAAAATACAACAAGACAAGTAGACCTTCTTGATGTCTTACTTGACCAAGATAACAAAGAGCCAATCGTGCTTATGGACGAGAATGGCAAACAAATGACTTTTGAACAAGTTGCAGTAATTCCTTACGAAGTAAGAAAGGAAAAAAGACTTTACTGTGTTTTAAAGCCACTTGACAAGATTGAAGGAATCGGTGATGACGAAGCTATCGTTTTCTTAGTTGACACTGATGATGAAGGCAACTCAATTATCAGAATTGAAGAAGATGAAGAAATTGCAATTGCAGTATTCGACAAATATTATGACCTTCTTGAAGAAGCTCGTAAGGAAGCTGCAACTGAAAAACCAGCTGCAAAAGCTCCTTCTACTTCTGGAAAGAAAGCTGCAGGCAAAAAATAATCTTTTAAGATAATATTAAAAAAGGCATAGTTTTTCTACGCCTTTTTTTTGCCATTTCATTCTTTTATAAAAAATAAAACCACGAAAAATTTGTGGCTTTATTTTTAAACAATTGCAGCTTCAGCTTTAAATTATCAGTCTTTTTTAAATCCATTTGGATTTTTTGATTGCCAATTCCAAGAGTCTCGACACATTTCAAGAATGTCATACTTTGCCTGCCAGCCAAGCTCTTTTTTGGCTTTTTCAGCACTAGCATAACAAGTGGCAATATCACCAGCACGGCGAGGATATATTGAATAAGGAATTTTCAGGTCATTTGCTTTTTCAAAGTTGTTTACAACATCAAGCACGCTGTATCCTTTTCCTGTTCCAAGATTATAAATTTTAAGTCCAGAATTGTTTTTAATATCCTTTAATGCATCAACATGACCAAGTGCAAGGTCAACAACATGGATATAGTCTCTCACACCAGTGCCATCATGTGTATCATAGTCATTTCCAAATACACGCAATTCTTCACGCTTGCCAATCGCAACTTGTGTGATATAAGGCATGAGGTTGTTTGGTATGCCATTTGGATCTTCTCCAATAAGACCGCTAGGATGAGCACCAATAGGGTTGAAATATCTGAGAAGAACAACATTCCATTCTTTATCAGCTTTTTGAATATCAGTCAAAATCTGTTCTATCATTGATTTTGTCCAGCCATATGGGTTTGTGCATTGACCTTTAGGGCAATCCTCAGTGATAGGGATAATTGCAGGGTCTCCATAAACAGTTGCAGAAGAAGAAAAGATGATATTTTTTACATTATGCTTTGTCATTATATTCAATAAGTTTAATGTGCCAGTTATATTGTTATTATAATAAAGCCAAGGTTTTTCAACAGACTCGCCAACTGCTTTAAGACCTGCAAAATGAATTACACAGTCGATATTTTCATTTTCAAAAATTTCGGTTAACCCTTTTTCGTCAAGTATGTCAATTTGATAAAACTTTACCTCTTTTCCAGTGATTTTTTCTACTCTTTTAAGAGATTCTTGATATGAATTGCACAGATTATCAAGAACGACTACTTCATAACCTGCGTTTTGCAATTCAACAACGGTGTGTGACCCAATATAGCCAGCGCCACCAGTAACTAAGATTGCCATAAAAACTCCTTTTATTATTTTATTCATAAACTATTGTATAGATTTTGCAAATTATGTCAAACAAAATGATAAAATGTCGAAATTATTTTTCTTTTTTAATAAAAATATCAAAATTTAAGTATAAAAAATGCCAGAATTGTCAACCTATTATTACAAGGCAATCAGCCTTGAAAGATAGGAGGTGAAAACTATGTTTGGTAAAAACTCAAAAGCTTCATCTAAGAAGAGTAGCAAATCAGCCAAAGCGACTAAGAATGTAGAAGCATCAAGCGAAGCTACTAAGGGATGCAGCAATAAGACTAGTTCAAAGACTAGCTCAAAAACTAGTTCAAGTGCAAAAAATTGCAGCAAATAGTTTTCAACCAATAAAAAGTCCACAAGAATATCTTGTGGATTTTTTTAAACAAATTTAATTTTAAGAAGCATACATAGTTGAATTAAGCTTTTCAAAGGTGAGTGTAATGCTTGAATAAAGTACGGGAATATCAAGATATATTACAGCAGTGCCGGTGTTGTCAAATGAAGAACGATTTATTGAAGGCATTAAAGGAATATCATAAGTTGTCTCTGCATTTTGTGCATTTAAGAGTTTAAGTTTGACTTGAAGTCTGAAGTCATAGTTTGTATTTACATTTCCAAAATAAAGAATAGAATCTAGTTCTGTTTTATATTCTTCACTTGCTGAAAAACTTCCTAAAGCAAAACTACTTGAATTTTCGCTTCCGCTTGTTCCGCCAGTTGTAAGAATTTCATAGTTGATGGTTGTGTATTGTTCTGTTTCAAAACTTACTTTTGAAAGAGTTGCAAACATCATTTGTGTGTGAGAATTTTCTGCATAAACAGCAGTATACGAGCCAGCTGTAGAAGAATTATAAGTCAAAGGCAAACTTTTTGAAGTTGATACCATTTTTTTATAATCTTTTACCCAACAAATAAATGGGTTTGTCTCTGGGCTGTTCTCTCTTGCAACAAGAGTAATTTTACTGCCTTCTGTTTTTTGTTCATTGTTATAAGCGCCTTGAACATACCCAAGAATTGAATCGCTTGGCATTGCTGTGATTTTATAAGAAGCAGGTTTTTCGCAGCCAGCAAGCAGAAGGAGAGGGCATAAACATAATACTGACATGAATACTTTAAGACTCTTTTTCATTTTATCTCCTTTTTATATAAGTAAAATATCACCTTTTTTTATTATTTGTCAAATTATTTCTTTTTATTTTTCAATTTCTTAGTGTATTTTTAATAACCTTGCATAGAATATTGATTGAAAGGAGTTTGTATGTGGGAGTTTTCTCTTAACTTTAAGACCGAAAATTTTGAGCTGGCAAGGCAGGTTTTCAACACTTTGCGTGGCTATATTGAAAGTATTGAGGGTGTCATTACCTCTCATGAAGATAATGGAACAATAAGAATACTGCTTGCCGTCAAAGAGGAATATAAGGATAAACTTAAATTTGTACTTACCAATGCTGTCACAGAGCTTATTTGCACAAAGTTTAAAAATGAATATCTCAATAAATATTTGATGCTTCCAGAATTGGACAAGACAAGTGTGGCAGCGTTTAAAAAAGCATTGTTAAACTTTGATAGAGAAACGGATAAATTTATTATAAAAAAGAATTTAGCTCTTGAAGATAACCTTTATATTGAATCTTATTATCATTTTCGATTAAAACCTCTTCAAGTGAAATGGGCTGAGCTTGTGAATTTATCAAATGAAAATAAAGAATATTTGATTTCAAGAGAAAGTTTTATCGACCTTCTGAAATTTTTGGTAGATAATTTGGATATTTGCGAGGAAGAAATAAGTATTGTTAAAGAAAGCGAGGGTTATCGAATTTATACTGAAGACAATGAAAGCTTTCCAAACAAACTAATCAGTGAAGAGAGTATGGTATCTTCTGTTATTGATCTGTCACCACAAAAAATCAATCTCTATTTTACAGAAATGACAAATGCCATAAATCTTTTAGAACGCATATTTGAAGAGCGTATCACTATAAATGAACGAGGGCTTGCAAATGTCAAAAAATTTGAATTAAATTAAAAATATGATTGACAAGCATTCTTTAAGAGGTTATAATAATGAAAGATGCTTGGAATAATAGACAAGTAGATGCATTTAATTCGCACAGAGAAGGGTTGGCTGGTGAAAAACCTAAGATAGAATGTTATTGAAACCACTGTTATGATGATAAGCCCAAAATAAGTGGCAATTTAAAGCTCAATTTTTATTGTGCGATAGTTGCAATTAAGGTGGAACCACGGTTTAAATTCAAATCGTCCTTAAATTTAAGGATGATTTTTTTATTTAATAGGAGGAAAAAATGGAAATTAAAGAAGAAAAAGACCAAGACCTTGAAAAAGCAAGACACTCTCTTGCTCATATTTTAGCAAAAGCTTTAACAAGCTTATATCCAGAAACAAAACTTACTATTGGTCCTGCAATTGAGGACGGCTTTTATTATGATATTGACCTTGCTCATTCAATTACAAATGACGAATATACAAACATTGAAAAGAAGATGAAGGAAATTATCAACAAAGGTGAAGACTTCAGCAAAAAGCTTATTTCAAAAGAGGAAGCTTTAAAACTTTTCAACGAAAATCCTTTTAAATGTGAGATTATAAATGAATTGCCAGACGGGGAAGAAATCAGTCTTTATTATACTGGCGATGACTTTTTTGACCTTTGCAGAGGTCCTCATGTTGAAAGCACAAGACAGCTGCAAAACATGGCATACAAAATTCACAGCGTAAATGGCGCTTATTGGCGTGGAAATGAGAAGAATAAAATGCTTCAAAGAGTTTATTGCTATGCTTTTAAAAATAAAAAAGACCTTGCTGACCACATTGCAAAGCTTGAAGATGCAAGAAAGAGAGACCATAATAAACTGGGCAGAGAGCTTGAGCTTTTCACAACTGTTGACTATATTGGTCAAGGCTTGCCAATACTTCTTCCAAGAGGTGCAAAAGTGGTGCAGATTCTTCAAAGATTTGTTGAAGATGAAGAGGCAAGAAGAGGTTGGTTGCTTACAAAAACACCTTTTATGGCAAAGAGCGATTTATATAAGATTTCAGGGCACTGGGATCACTATAAAGATGGAATGTTTGTCCTTGGTGATGAGGATAAGGATAAGGAAGTTTTTGCACTTCGTCCTATGACTTGCCCATTCCAATATCAAGCTTATTTAAACAAAATGAGATCTTACAAAGACCTTCCTCTTCGTTATGATGAGACATCAACTTTATTCAGAAATGAAGCCAGTGGTGAAATGCATGGCCTTATCAGAGTGCGTCAGTTTACTATATCTGAAGGTCACCTCATGTGCACACCTGAACAACTTGAAGATGAATTTAGAAGCTGTCTCGAGCTTGCAAACTATATGCTTAAAACTTTAGGACTCTATGAAGATGCAACTTACAGATTTTCACAATGGGATGAAAGCAACAGAGAAAAATATATAGGCACAAAAGAGCAGTGGGATGAAGCCCAAGATATTATGAGGAAAATTCTTGATGACCTTAATGTAAACTATACAATCGGAATAGGCGAAGCGGCTTTCTATGGACCAAAACTTGACATTCAAATTAAAAATGTTTTTGGCAAGGAAGACACTCTCATTACAATTCAAATTGATCAAATGCTTGCAGAAAAATTTGGAATGGAATATGTTGATAAAGATGGCTCAACAAAAAATCCTTATATAATTCACAGAACAAGCATTGGTTGTTATGAACGCACATTAGCATATCTTATTGAAAAATACGCTGGTGCTTTCCCATTATGGCTGGCTCCAGAACAGGTAAAAGTGCTTTCTCTTACTGAAAGAAACAACGACTATGCTCATAAGATAAGAGAAGAGCTTCTTGCCAAAGGACTAAGAGCAGAAGAAGACCTTAGAAATGAAAAGATTGGTTATAAAATAAGAGAAGCGCTCTCAATGAAAATTCCTTATCTTATAATTGTCGGTGACGAAGAAGAAAACAATCAGACAATTTCAATCAGAGGAAGAGGCTATGAAAATAAAACAGGTCTAAAATTGTCAGATTTTATCGACAGGCTTGAAGATGAGATAAAAACTAAAAAAATATAACCAATTTCGCTTGGAAAAAACAAATTTTTATGTTAAACTCTTCCATGTTTAAGGAGGATAAATGGACGCAACACAAATTATTTTAATTGTCTTTATTGTTTTACTTATTATCATATATCCTATTATGATGTTTTCAAAAAACAAAAAAGAAAATCAACGCATGCTTGAGCAAACAAATTCACTTAAAAGAGGTGATAAAGTGCTTACTACAAGTGGCGTTTATGGAACAATTGTTGACTTGCAACTTCAAGATGACAAGAAGATTGTTACAATTGAGACTGGCACTGATAAGAAAAAGGGCTATATATCAGTAGATGCCTATGCAATTTATCAAATTTTTAAAGATGAAGAAACAAAAGAGCCAGAGTCAGTTGATACTCTCACAACAGCACCTGCAACTACCGAAGTAACAAATGAAGAAACACAAGTGGTAGATGAAGAGAAAACTGAAACTGTTGAAACAGAAGTTGTTGCAACAGAAGAAGTGAAAACTGAAGAGTTGCCTGTTGAAGAAAAAAAGAAGTCAAGAAAAAAATTAAAGTCTGAATAATCAGTTTAAAATTGTTTTGATTTTACACAAACAACTGGACAAAGATAATCATGAAAATGGTTATCTTTTTTCTTTTTCTGTCATATTTTACCTTAGAAAAATACTTTTAAGTATATTTTTGATAAAAGGAGTCAATCATGAAATTGAAAGCAAGGACAAAGGCGACAAAAAATATTAAGAGTGGGGGAAATACAAAACTTATTGGGCTTATTGCTAAAGGCACTTTAATTGCACTTTGTATTTCACTTACTTTAGTTTTGGTATTTGCTTTTTTACTTAAATTTACAAATCTTCCAGACAGCACTATAAGCCCAATCAATATGGTGATTAAAGGGATAAGTATCTTCATTGGTGTATTTGTAAGTTTGAAAAAATCTAAAGAATTGGGACTGGTGAGCGGACTTATTATCGGATTGCTATATACAATCTTGGCATTTTTGGTATTTTCAATTTTAAGCAGAACATTCTCTGTTGATATCACACTTTTAACTGATATTGTGTTTGGTGCTATAATCGGAGCTATCTGCGGTATAATTTGTGTAAATATCAAAAAAAGTGCTAATTAAACATAAAATTATTTGACAATGTCCTTTTAATTCTTTATAATAAACTAGTAATGCAAAAATACATTTCTTTTTTGCAAGAAAGTGTTTGATTTTCTTGGATTTTTAAGAAAACTAAACTGAATAATGTTATATTGGAGTTTAAAGAACAAAATGTTAAAAAGACACGCAATTGTAAACTTTATTTTTCTTACAATAATCGCAATATTGGGCATACTATTATGTGTATGTCCTTTTAGCGTACCTTACACATCAAAAAATTATAATGGTTTCATCAATGCAATCAACAAGGGGGTTGATTTGAATGGTGGTGTTTCTGCCATTTATAATTGCACTTTGGCAGAGGGAAAAGATGGGGACTTAACTGACGCCATTGACAACTCTCTTTCAAAACTCAATGATGCTTTTTCAAGTGAAAGATTTTCAGAACTTTACATTGAAAGACAGGGTGGAAACAAGATATATTTACTTGCTTCAAGTGACGCTTATGAAATGAACAAAGCTTTCTATTATGTTGAGAATGGAAAAGGCTTATCTTTCACTGCTGCACAAGTTTCTGACACTCTTACACCTGAGGTATATGTAAATTCAAGTGATTTAAAGTCAGTTAAAGCAGATTATGACTATGAGTCAAGCGCTTATGGAATTACTATCACATTCACAAGCAAAGGTTATGAAAAACTTAAAAATTTAAAAAAGGTTGCTTCAGAAACAACAAACAGCACAGTTTATGCCTATCTTGGAGAGATGACAGGCAAAAATCTTTTGGCTGAAATAAAGACAAGCAGTATTAAAAATGATACTATATTCATCACCGCTTCTTCAAATGGAAGTTATAAAACAACTACAGCTGAAGAGGTGAGAGAGCTTGCTTACAGCATTACAGGTGGAATGCTTGATGTTAAGCTTAATCTTATTGAAGTAAGCACTATAAGTGCCGTTCTTGGTAAAAATACAAACCTTTATATCGGAATTTGTCTCGTTATTACAGCAATTTTAGTCCTTGCATTCTTGTGCTTTAGATATGGCGAGCTTGGACTTGTAGGTGGACTTGCTTTATCTTGGTATGCAGTGCTTTTTGCCTTCTTAATGCAGGCAATTCCATTTATTACAATGAATTTGGCAGGCGTAATTGGCACTGTTGTTGCATTTCTTTTTGCAAGTTTTGCTGTTTCATTCGTTTTCGAAAAAATCAAAGAAGAATATGCAATAGGAAAGAAAATTCATCTTTCATGCAAAGGTGGATTTAAAAAGGCATTATGGCCAATTGTAGACTCTCACGCTGTTGTAGGACTTATTGCACTGTTTATATGGGTGATTGCACCTGCTTCTATGAAATGCTTTGGTATAACACTTATCATAGGTGACCTTCTTTCATTGTTCACTTCTCTTGCACTGCTTAGAGGGTTTGTAAAGAATTATCTTTCTATAAACAGCACAAAGCCAAAGAGACTTCGTCTTTATAGAGATGCAAACATTAAAGAAATCAGAGAAGAGGTTGTTTTAGCCACAGCTGAAGGCAATATGACTTCAGAAACAAAAACTGAGGTTGAAATTATATCTGAAGGGGAAGAAAACTTACCTGTAAAAGAGGAGGTAAGCAATGACTAACAATAAACTTTCATTTGAACAAAAACTTGAAAAGAAAGCGGCTGGCTGCAAAATGCAAATAAGCAAAAACTTTCTTTATTACATGATTGCGCCACTTGCTATATTACTTATTGCTATCGTTTTAATTTGCACAGTAGGCTTTAATCTTGGCGCAGATTTCACTGGAGGAAGCACTTTTAAGCTTTATGTGAATAATAATGGCATTCTTGAAAACGCCGCTCAATATGATTTAAATGATAAAGAAGATTATGATGAAGTGCATGAAAAAATTAAAACTATTTTAGATAAAAATGGAATTAAAATCGTTTCATATCGCACATCAAGTATGGACATTGCAGATTTTAAACTTTTAAATGGCCAAGCGGTTGAGGTTGTTTATAGAAATAAATCAACAGCTGAAGAAATTGAAAATGAAAATAATTCAATTCGCGGTCAACTTTTGACAGAATTTAATTATGGTGAATATGAAAACGCTATATCAACAATAGATGCAAGAGTAGGGCATGAAGCCTTCAATTATTCTATGGAAATTATGGCGGCAATCTTAGTTGGGCTTGCTTTAGTAATTATTTATATGCTTTTAAGAAAATATCGTGGAGCAACCATAATGATGATTATGCAAACAGCCTTGGATATTCTTCTTGTGCTTGCAATGCTTTTAATTTGCAGACCAGTAATAAATTTAAGCATTGGAATTGCATTCTTGACTGCCTTTGTGCTTTCAGTATTAAATGCTTTTGCCTTCTTAAATAAGACTAAAACTGGCTTTAAAACTGGCAAATTTGAAAACATGAAAAACAATGAAATCGCAGACCTTACTGTAAAAGAATTGTTTGTAAAGCGCACTTTGATGTATGTACTATTTGCAATAATTACAATCTTCTTCGTTGCATTAGCTGTGACTGGAGTAAGAGAGATTGCATTGTCAATCTTAATAGTGCTTGCAGTGACATTCTATACTTCAAATTTCGTTATGCCTGCACTTTGGTCAACTGTTTTCAAACAAAAAAAATTGGATAAAAGACCTTAAATATAAGCGTCACACAATGTGTGGCGTTTTTTATTGTTGAAATAAATATTTTGATTGTAAATAAAAGTGTTTTTATAAAAATAAATTATAATTTATTTATAAATATTTGAATTAAAAATAAGTAAAAATGCTTGACAATAATAATGAAATTTGATATACTCGCTAAGTCATTGGACAATAAGCACTTTATGTATATTCAGTTGCAGTTGCCTAAAATATCTTGACTGGTCGCAAAAGCAAAATTTGGTCAAGATTAAAAGATTTATCTTGAGGTCGCAATTTGGAGCTAGAAAACATAAAGGAAGGACAAAAACAAAAGGAGGAAAATATTTATGTCAGTTATTTCAATGAAACAACTACTTGAAGCTGGTGTTCACTTTGGTCACCAGACTAGAAAGTGGAACCCTAAGATGAAAAAATTCATCTTTACTGCAAGAAATGATATTCATATCATAAATCTTGAAAAAACTTCTGAGCAGGTGGATAAAGCATACTCATTTGTAAGAGATGTTGCTGCTTCTGGAAAGAAAATTCTTTTCGTAGGAACAAAAAAACAAGCTCAAGAAGCTGTTAAGGAAGAAGCTGAAAGATGCGGAATGTATTTTATCAATACTCGCTGGCTTGGCGGCTGCCTTACAAACTTTAAGACTATTAAATCAAGAATAGAAAGACTTAATAGACTCAATCAAATGGAAAAGGTTGGAGAATTTGACCTTTTACCTAAGAAAGAAGTTACTCTTTTGAAAGCTGAAAGAGACAAACTTGAGAAAAACCTTGGTGGAATTAAAGAAATGAGAGAACTCCCAGGTGCTGTTGTAGTCGTTGACCCTAATTGCGAACACATTTGCGTAAACGAATGCAAACTTCTTGACATTCCAGTTGTTGGACTTGTTGACACAAACGGTAATCCAGATGGCGTGAGCTATGTTATCCCTGGAAATGATGATGCTATCCGTTCAGTAAAACTCATCATTGCTGCACTTGCAGATGCTGTAATTGAAGCTAAAGAAGGTGTTTCAATGCAGAAAGAAGAGAGCGAAGAAGAGGATATCGATCTTGAAAAAGCTCTTACTGAAATCAAACCAAATATCGAAATCGCAGAAGGCGTTGAAGAGCGTCAAAAGAAAACAGCTAAGAAAAGACCTTTAAAGAAAAAGGTTGAGCCTAAGAAAAAAGGCGAGGCTGAAGCTCAAGAGAAAAACGAAACTAAATCTGAAAGTGAAGGAGAGTAATTATGAATTTTACAGCTAAAGATGTTGCCGAACTCAGAGCAAAAACAAACGCTGGTATGATGGATTGCAAAAAAGCTCTTGTAGAATGCGACGGAGATTTTGATAAGGCTATTACATGGCTTAGAGAAAAAGGAATTGCTGCTGCAAGCAAAAAGCAATCAAGAATTGCTTCAGAAGGTATTGTAACTTCTTATATTCACATGGGCGGAAAGATTGGCGTTCTTGTAGAAATCAACTGCGAAACAGACTTTGTTGCCAAGACTGATGCATTCCAAGAAATTGGACATGATGTGGCTCTTCAAATTGCTGCTGCTGCTCCAAAATATGTAAATATTGAAGAAGTGCCTGCAGAAGAACTTGAAAAAGAGAAAGATATTCTCAAAAATCAAGCTCTTAATGAAGGAAAACCGGCTGCAATCGTTGACAAAATGGTTGAAGGAAGAGTTAAAAAATTCTATCAAGAAGTTTGTCTTCTTGAACAATCTTTTGTAAAAGACCCAAATCTTACAATTAAAGATTATATCAATGAAAAAATTCTTCAAATTGGAGAAAAAATTTCAATCAGAAGATTTGCTAGATTTGAGATGGGTGAAGGCTTGGAAAAACGCCAAGACAACCTTGCAGAAGAAGTTGAAAAACAAATGAAAGGAAACTAAATTAAAGGTGCTGATTTAAGCACCTTTTTTATTTAAAATATTTTACTAAACAATTATTCTACTTTTGTGCCATTTTTTAATTCTTTGGCATAATTTTATATATACCTTATAAAAACATTTGCAAAAAAAAGTAATTTATAGTAAAATATCCTTAAGGAGATTTTTATTTATGAACGAAATGGTTGAAGAGATTATTCTTACTTGTCAAGATGATATTAAAAAAGCAATAAATCACCAATTAAGTGAATATTTGGTTGTCAGAGCTGGAAGAGCAAATCCGCATATCTTAGACAAAATCATGATAGATTATTATGGAGTGCCAACACCAATAAAGAATATGGCAAGTATATCAGTGCCAGAAGCAAGAATTCTTGCAATTTCTGTTTGGGATCAAAGTCAAGTAAAAAACATAGTAAAAGCTATTGCAGCAGCTGACCTTGGTGTAAATCCAAACGAAGATGGAAAAACAATAAGACTTATTTTCCCTATGCTGACTGAAGAAAGACGCAAAGAAATTGTCAAAAACATTAAAAAGATTGCAGAAGAGACTAAGATAGTAGTCAGAAACGCAAGAAGAGATGCAATGGATATGATCAAAGACCTTGAAAAAGAAGGACAAATTTCTGAAGATGAAAAAGCAAGATATGAAGATGATATTCAAAAACTTGTTGACGAAGGTTGTCAAGAAGTAGAAGAGAATTTCAAAGTTAAAGAAAAAGAGATTATGGAAGTATAATCTTTGAGGCAGATTAAAAAAGGAAACATTATGACTTATCAATTCAAAAAATTGCCAACACATATTGCAATAATCATGGACGGAAATGGCAGATGGGCAACAAGAAGAGGCTTGCCAAGAAATGCCGGACATAAAGAAGGCGTGAAAGCCATCGAAAGAACGATTGATGCTTGTCTGAAATTTGGTATTAAATATTGCACATTCTTTGCTTTCTCAACTGAAAATTGGAAGAGAAGCCAAAAAGAAATTGACGGTATTTTTGAGCTTTTAAGAGAATATATCAAAAATAATGACAACATTTTTTTGAAAAAAAATATTAAACTTGACTATATTGGAGTGCTTGACCCATTTCCAGAAGACCTAAAAGAAGCACTTTTAGATATTAAAAGAAAAACAGAAAATTCAGATAAGTTGACTGTAACATTTGCGCTTAACTATGGTGGCCGTGATGACCTTGTTCGAGCAGTAAATAAACTTATTGAAAATGGTTATAATAAAATAACTGAAGGGCAGTTGCTTTCAAGCCTTGATACAAAAGACATTCCAGAGCCAGATTTTGTAATCAGAACAAGTGGCGAACAAAGAATATCAAATTTTATGCTGTATCAAATGGCTTATAGTGAGCTTTATTTTCCAAAAGAATACTGGCCAAGTTTTAACGAAAAACATTTATTCAAGGCACTTAAAGTGTTTGAAAAAAGAAAAAGACGATTTGGGGGTGTAAGTTGAAAACCAGACTACTTTCGTCAATTGCGTTTGTTTTAATTCTCGCAGTTGCGTTTGTTTTAAAATTTTATGTAAGCAATTATTTTTTTGATGTAATTATTCTTCTTATCGGTTTAATTGCAAGCTATGAAGTTTCAAGATTATTTTCAAAAATGGGAAGATATAACGATAAAGTTATGTCAATGATTTTTCCATGTTCATTGATGCTTGTTTTACTTTTAGGTATTGCAAATGACGCAGAAATTGGAATTGCTTATACTTTTGTTATAGCAGTTGCGCTTCTTTTGATTTGTGCGCTTATTACCTTTGTTTTTCCATTTATTACTTACAGAAAAACACAAACTGAAATTAAAGCAAGAAAGATTGCAAATACAAACGTTGCAAAATATGCGTTCAATAAAGCATTAAATACAACAATAATTTTCATTTATCCAGCTCTTTTGATTGGGTTTTTGACACTTATAAATCACTTTGAAGATTTGACTATTTCATTTAGTGGACTAGCAGATAAAGGGGGATATATAGGCTTATTCGTGCTTTTATTCACATTCTTAGTCCCTATCTTTACAGACACCTTTGCTTATCTTATGGGCGGCCTTTTCGGCGGCAAAAAACTTATTCCAAGTGTCAGCCCAAACAAAACTATTGCTGGAGCAATTGGCGGCTTTTTATGGTGCATTTTGCTTTCTGTGGCAACCTTCTTTATCTTCAACGCATTTCCTTACATGGCGGAATTACTTGCTTCAACTGGCATAACAGTTTGGAAAATAGCCATTATCTCAGCTGTTGGTGCAATTGTTGGTCAAGTGGGAGACTTGTTTGAAAGTTATTTAAAAAGACAAGCTGGTGTTAAAGATTCAGGCAAAATAATGCCAGGACATGGTGGAATGCTTGACAGATTTGACTCTCATGTATTTGTAGCTCCAATTATTTTCGTTGCTTTCTGTATAATTTTTGCTTTATTATAATATAGTATAAATTATAAATGATAAATTTAAATAATATTAAAAATTTATTGCAAAAATTGAATTTTTGCCTAAAAACTTAAGTTTTTAGATTTATAATTTAAGAGAGGTTTAATGTATATTCTTTATCTTCTTTTGGCACTTGTAATACTCTTATTGATGGTTTTAGTACATGAATTTGGGCATTACACAATTGGAAGAATGCTTGGTTTTAAAATAACAGAATTTTCAGTAGGGTTTGGTAAAGCCCTCTTTTCTCGTAAAAACAAAAGGGGAGAAATTATCTCACTTAGACTTTTTCCACTTGGCGGATATTGCGCATTTGCAGGTGAAGAAGAAACTGACGAAAAAGATAAAGATGCTTTCACCAATCAAGCAGCATGGAAAAGAATTTTCGTTTTCTTAGCTGGCGTAATGTTTAATTTCGCATTTGCTGTTTTTACTTCATTCATTCTGCTTTGTACAGTAGGCTATGATATTCCACAGGTGCACAGCATAGTAGATAAAAACAATATCATAAATGAATTTAAAATTGAAAACGCTTTGAGTGAGCCTTACAGTCCACTTGTTGAACAACAACTGAAACCTGGCGATGTCATAATTTCACTTAATGGAAAGAAGATTGATTTCGCTTATGGATCAAATTACAGCGATATAGTAAATGAACGAATAAATTTGCTTACAAAAGAAAATTTTGATGAAATGGCTGTTATGGATGCAGTAGTAAAACGCGGCAACTCTTATGAAAACATTCAATTAAGCTTCTACAGGATTGAAGTGCAGGCTTTCGATGAAAATAATCAAGCAATTGAGGGAAAAACAAACTATACTTTTGTATGGAATATAAATGCTAAAGCCTATGTTCATACTGTAGGTGAAGCTTTACAGCGCGCCGTGCCTTTTGCAATCGGTCTGGCTTGGATTGTGCTAAAAAGTCTATGGCTTTTGATTACATTCCAATTACCTCTTTCTTCAATTGGAGGGCCAATTACAACTATTACTACCATTGCGACATACACACAACAAAGTGCAACCAATTTGCTTCTTCTTATTCCGCTTATATCGGCAAATCTTGCCATATTCAACTTGCTGCCAATTCCAGCTCTTGATGGTGCTCATGTGCTGTTTACAACAATTGAAGCAATTCGCAGAAAGCCAATTAAGCGTGAAACTGAGAATATGATACACACTATTGGTTTGTTTATACTTTTTGGTGCAGTAATTTTGATTGACATTCTTCATTTTCTGTTATAAAATTAAACAATGGATACACTAGAACAGTTAAATAGAAATTTTAACAATAAATTCATTTATCTTAAATTATTAAGTGTGGTATATGCGGAGGAAACTCTAATTTGTACCATCACTTTTTTATATCCATATCAAGTTGAGGAAATTTCTGAAGAAGATAGAGCTTTGATATACAATTTTTATAAAGAGCTTTTGGCTTTGAATGGTGAATTGAAAATAAAGTATAAAAAGAGCTTTTTGGATGAAAGACTTATCAATGAAGCGGTTGCTGAATATTTTGAAACCAATAAAAAAGCAATTTTTCCTTATATCTTCAAAGAAAATATCTCTTCAACGCATATTGAACAAGATGTATTTGTGTCACTGAATTTAAACCAAGATGTATTATCACTGTTAGATGAAAACGAGCTTGCTCTTTCCTTAAAAAATTATCTAGAAAAGCAATTTATTGCAAATGTTCAGGTGCAAATCAGTGAAAATGAAGACACCTTACCAAAGACTATTGATATAGCAGACCTTCCTATATCTACAACAGTGAAAACAAGGCGTTATGATGTCAAAATTGAAAAAAAGGTTATTGGCGGCGATATCGTACCTAAACCTGAATACATTGCAGATATAAAAGCTGTTAAATCAGCAGTTATTTTGGGTGGGGTAATTTCAAACAAATCTCAAAAAACTTTTACAATTAAAAAAGGAAAGAATGCAGGAAAAGAAAAATCGCTTTACACCTTTATATTAAAAGATAAGGAAGGTGGAGTAATTGACTGCGTATATTTCTGCCCAAAAACGCATGAAAAAGATATGGAAGCGCTTGATGACCAATTTATGATTGTCTGCGTCGGCGATGTAAAAGTGGGAATAAGCGGCAAACTTACTTACTATATTCAAAAACTCTCAATTGCAACTCCAGTTGAATTGATAATTGAAACTTCAACAGTGGCAGATAAAGAGGAATATGTACATAAACAAGTTGTCTTCCCAGAAATTATTCAAAGAGAAACTCAGACAAACTTATTTGAGGTAAAAGCTAAATATAATGATTATATTATGAAGAATAAGTTTATTGTTTTTGACTTCGAAACAACAGGACTTGACACAGAAACCTGCGAAATTACTGAAATAGGGGCTGTTAAAGTTGAAAATGGTGAGATTATAGAACGCTTTGCAAGTTTTGCTAAAACAGAAAATCCAATTCCAGATGTAGTTATAGAAAAAACTCATATCACAAATGAAATGCTTAAAGGCGCGCCAAGAGTTGAAGATGTAATATACGACTTTTATGAATGGAGCAGAGGTTATATTTTAAGCGGTTATAACATTGTCAACTTTGACCTGAAAATCTTAAGAAGGGTGGCAAAAAAGATTGGGTTGGTTTTTGATAATGATATTATTGACGCTATCATTGTCGCAAGACAATCACCATTGCTTAGAACAAGCAAATACAACTTAGGTGCCGTTGTAAAAGCGTTGGGACTTACTTTAGTTGATGCTCATCGTGCTTATAATGACGCGCAGGCGACTGCAATGGTGCTTATGGAACTTAATCGTGCAAAATAAGAAATATAAGTTTATATTGTTTTTATGGCTTAATCATTTTACATATCAAAATTAAAATTGATAATAAAAAAAATATTTATTTTCATCAAATGCTTGATTTATTTAAATATATTTGTTATAATATAACTATACTTGAGGTTTAGAGGAGCGTGCAAATTATTGCATGCTCCTCGCTTCGTAAAAAGGGGGATAAAAATTTGGCAAGCAAAGTAAAGACTATTTGTGAAGAAAAAGTCGTTCCAATAATAGAACAACTTGGATATGAGGTTGTAGAAGTGGAATATGCAAAGAAAAGCGATGGCATGAATTTGACTTTCTACATTGATAAAGAAGAGGGAATAAAGATTGAAGATTGCGAAATTGTCACTAAAGCAATTGATGATTATCTTGATGAGTTAAACCCAACAGACGATCAGCCTTATACATTAAATGTCAGCTCACCAGGAATTGACCGTCCACTTAAAACTGAACGCGATTTCAGGCGAAATCTTGACAAGAAAATAAGCATTACTTTATTTGCTAAGATAGAAGGTAAAAAAGTCTTTGAAGGCAAACTTATTTCATTTGATGAAAAGAATGTTGCAATCGAGCAAGACGGCAAAACCTTATCTTTCGAAAAAGAGAAAATAGCACATATTGTGCCAGTAATTGATTTTAATCAAAATAAAGGAGAAAAAAATGATAAATAAAGATTTCTTTCAAGCCCTTGATGATTTAGAGGCAGAGAAAAAAATTGACAAAAATACTTTTATTACTACTTTGGAAACTGCACTTACTTCAGCTTATAAAAAGATGTATGGCGAAGCAAAATCTGCCATGGTTAAACTTAACCCAGAGAAAGCAACAATCAAGATTTACTCTTATAAAACTGTAGTAAATGAAGTGACAGACCCAGATAAAGAAATTTCTCTTGCAGAGGCAAAACTTATTAAAAAATCTCACAAACTTGGTGACGAGGTTATGTCTGAAGAGTCAACAAAAGACTTTGGAAGAATTGCTGCACAAACTGCAAAACAAGTTGTTATGCAAAAACTTAAAGAGCTTGAAAGACAAATGGCTTTATCAGAATTGTCTGAAAAAGAGGATGAACTTTTGACAACTATTGTTAAAAGAATTGACAATGGAACAATCTATGTTCAACTTTCAAACACTCATACAGAAGGTGTAATGCTTCCATCTGATCAAATTCCAAACGAAAAAATCAGCATTGGTGATAGGGTGAAGGTTTATGTAAAGAAAATAAAAGACTCATTCAAGGGCACTCAAATTCAAGTTACAAGAAGTAATGTTGGTTTTGTAAGAAAATTGTTTGAACTTGAAATACCTGAAGTCACAAATGGTGATGTAAAAATTAAGAATATTGCAAGAGACCCAGGAAACAGAACAAAAGTTGCTGTCTATACTGAAAAAGCCAATATTGACCCAATTGGAACTTGTGTTGGCTTCCATGGTCAAAGAATTGATACAATATCTGCCGAACTTAATGGCGAAAAAATTGACCTTATTGAATACAGCGAAGATCCACTTGAATTTATTGCTAAGGCGTTGAGCCCTGCACAAGTTATCAGCGTTGAGACTAATGAAAGCTTGCATTCTTCACGAGTAATCGTTCCTGATGACAAACTTTCACTTGCTATTGGCAAAAATGGACAAAATGTTCGTCTTGCTGCAAGACTTACTGGTTGGAAGATTGAAGTTAAACCTTTAAGCTCGGTAGAAAATACACCTTCAAAAGAACCAGAGTATGAACTTACAGAGCTTAATGACGACGATGCTTTCCAAGGGCTTGACAGCTTTGAGGGCCTTGAAGAAATCACTCCACTTGATGATGAAGGTGACGAAAACTAATCTTTATAGGAGAAACATGGATAAAGAAAGAATGTGCATTGCTTGCAGACAAATGAAAGATAAGCGTCAGCTTGTAAGAATAGTCAAAAACAAAGATGGTAAAATTTCTGTTGACCTTACTGGCAAGCAAAATGGACGAGGGGCATATATATGTAAGGACAGAGATTGCCTTGCAAAGATGAAAAAACAAAAGTCATTACACAAAGCTTTCAAAATAAATGTAGATGAAGAAATCTACAATCAAGTTGAGGAGGCTGTAATTGGACTTAAACAAAATTAAGGGATATATAAATATCTCACACAAAGCAGGATATCTTATTATTGGCAGTGATCTGCTGAAATCTTATGATAAAAAATTATATCTTGTTATTTACGACAAAAGTGCAATGAAAAATACTTTAAAAGTTGTCGAAAAAATTAAAGAAAAAAATATTCCTACTATTGAAGTAGATGATTTAGAAAATCTTACTTCGATTAAAAACTGCAAAATTATTGGGATAAAAAATAAAAACTTAAGTAGTTTAATTGAAAAACTATTTGAAGAATAAGGAGTTTAGTTTGGCAAATCAAGCATTAGAAAATTTAAAAAAAATACATGACTTACAAAAAGAAGGAGAAATTTCAAAGCTCTTAATTTCTTTGCGAGAGTCAAAAGCGCATGTTGAATCTTTAGGCAATAAAATATCAAAAAGGCTTAAAGATATTGAAATCGACCTTACTAAAAAGGCTGCCGCTGCTGCGCCAGTAAAAGAAGTCGAAAAAGAAGTAGTTGTTCAACCTGATATTAAAGAGGTTGAGCCTGTTTCTGTTGTAGAAAAACCTGTCAACAGAGAAAATTCAAACAATTATCGCAAGTTTGACAACAACTCCAACAATAATTATAGAAACAATAATTTTGGCTATAACAACTCAAATGCTGGCAATTACAACAATAATGGCAACAGGCAATCTCGTTTCAGCAATAATGGACGAGAAGGCTTAAACAGGGGTGAGCGCAATAATAATGGGTCAAGACCTTTTGTCAATAATGGAAGGGAAGGTGGATTTAACAGAGAGCGCAAAGATTTCAACAGAGACTTTAATAGACCTTTTGCCAACAACAATAATAGAAATACACCATTTCAAGATAAAAAGCCAAGAAACAATAATTTTGTATCATCTAAAGGAAACAACTTTAGGTCTTTTGCGCAGTCAAATGATGCTCCAGAAATCGATCTTAAAAACGAGCGTAATTATGCTACTAAGGCAAAATATGCTCAAAAACATAGCAACAACAGCTATGATGAAAAGAAAAATCAAAATAAACGCCGTGATGAACAAAGACGAAATAATGTTTTTGTTGAAGACGAAAATGGTTTTGAAGAAATCAGCTTTGGCTCTAAAAAGAGTGGCATAAAGAAGAAGAGAGAACAAGTTGAAAAGATTGTTACTACAATTAAGCATGCGGTATTGACTTCAAGAGAAATCACAGTAAAAGATTTTAGTGAAAAGATAGGAAAACCTGTTACAGAAATCGTGAAAAAACTTATGCTTCTTGGAATTATGGCGACTATAAATTCAAATATCGACTATGATACTGCAGAACTTGTTGCAAGCGACTTTGGCATTACACTCGAACTTAAAGCCGACAAGTCTTATGAAGAAAAACTCATGGAAGAGGCTAAAATGGAAGATGATGAAGCTAGCCTTATTAAGCGCGCTCCAATTGTTGCCGTTATGGGACATGTTGACCACGGTAAAACTTCTCTTCTTGACGCTTTCAGAAAGACAAATGTTGTTGCTGGCGAAGCAGGTGGAATTACTCAGAGCATAGGCGCATATCAAATTTCTTTCAATGGTGAGAAAATTACATTTATTGATACACCAGGCCACGCAGCATTTACTCAAATGCGTGCTAGAGGTGCAAAAGCTACTGATATTGCAATCTTGGTTGTTGCTGCAGACGATGGAGTTATGCCTCAAACAATTGAAGCAATTGACCATATAAAAGCAGCTGGCGTTCCTATTATCGTTGCCATCAATAAGATGGATAAACCAGAAGCAAATCCAGACCGTATAAAGCAACAGCTTGCAGAACATGGCATTTTACCTGAAGAATGGGGTGGAGATGCAATTTGTGTGCCTATTTCTGCAAAAATGGGTATTGGACTTGATGATTTGAAGCAAACTATATTACTTGTGAGTGAAATGCAAGAACTCAGAGCAAATCCTGAAAAAATGGCTACTGCAGTTGTTATTGAAGCTGAACTTGACAAAAATAGAGGCCCAGTTGCTTCTGTAATCGTTCAAAATGGAACTCTTCATGTCGGTGACTCAATCATGTCTGGTATTACCTATGGTAAAGTCAGAGCAATGTTTGACGACAAGGGCAAGCCAGTTAAAGAAGCTTTGCCTTCTACTCCAGTTGAAATATTAGGTTTCAACGAAGTGCCATCAGCTGGTGACCAAGTTTACGCTGTTGAAGAGACACTTTCAAAACAAGTTATTCAAGAGCGTATTAACAAAATTAAGAAGGAAAGAGCAGCTCAATCATCTGGCGTAACTCTTGACAACTTTATGAACAGAGTGCAAGAAGGTCATTTAAAAAACCTTAATATCATCTTAAAAGCAGATACAATGGGCTCGGTAGAAGCTATTAAAGCAACATTACTTGAAATAAGGAATGAAGAAGCAAAAGTAAATATTATTCACTCCGGCGCTGGCGCGGTAAGTGAAAGCGATATTGTGCTTGCTCAAACAACAGGCTCTGTGATTATATGCTTCAATACAAAGACCTCAGCTAAAGCAAAATCTATGGCTGATTCAATAAAAGTAGAACTTAAAGACTACAGAGTTATCTATGAAATTGTTGATGACATCTCTGCTGCAATCGCTGGCATGAAAAGCATTAAATATGAAGAGCAATATATTGGAAATGCTGAAATTCGTATGGTATTTAAACTTTCAACTGCTGGAAAAGTTGCAGGAAGTTATATTAAAGATGGTAAAGCTACAAGAAATGCAATTGCTTATGTAAAACGCGGCGAAGAAGAAATTGGCAAAACAACAGTTGAGTCTCTTAAAATTGTTAAGGATGAAAAAGCTGAAGTTGTCAAAGGCTTTGAATGTGGAATTAAACTTAAAGACAATATCGACTTTAAAGAGGGTGATATAATCGAATTTTATGCAAAAGTTGCAATCAAAAACTAATAAAAGGAGACATTATGTCTGTAAGATTTGAAAGAGCAAACAGTGAACTTCAAAGATGTATAGCAGATATCATTCAAAATAAAATGAATGATCCAAGAATAAGTCCAATGCTATACATCAGTGAAGTAAATGTAACACCAGATTTTAGATTTTGCAAGGTTAAAGTAGCACTGGACAGTGAAGATGAAGAAGAGCTTAAAGAAATTATTAAAGTGCTTGAAAAATCAGAGGGCTTTATTAAAAGAGAACTTGCTCAAATGGTGAATATGCCACACATGCCTAAATTGCAATTTTTAATTGACAAAGGCACGCAAGCCACTGTAAGAATAAATGAAATTTTAAAGAACTTAAATAAAGAAGAGAAAAAATAATGAAAAGTTTAAAAGAGATTTCTAAAATTATTAAAAAATCAAAATCATTTGCAATATTCACTCATGTTTCTCCCGATTGTGATGCTTTGGGCTCATCATTTGGGCTTTATCTAGCTCTTGAAAAACTAGGTAAAAAGGCACAAATTTTCGTCAAAGAAGAGTTTACTTTAGAACAAAAACAACTTTTTGATGAAACGAAGGTAAGCAGAGAATTATGCAAAATTCAAGATTTTGATTTTTTTATTATGGTTGATGGCTCAGCTTTAAATAGAATGGGCGATTATGGCTATGTTTTTAAAGAAAGTAAAAATACCATTGTGCTTGACCATCATGTATGCGAAAATTTTATCGCAACTTATAATTACATAGAAAGCGAGAGCAGCTCTTGCTGTGAAGTAATTTTGAAATTATTGTTTTTAATGAAAACAAAATTTGATAAAGATATTGCAACCGCTTTATATGCAGGTTTATCTTCTGACACTGCTTCCTTTAGAAATACAAACACGACAGCAGCTTCTTTTTTTGCGGCTTATCAGCTTTGTAATTTAGGCGCAGATACATCAAAAGTAAATGAAGCACAATATCAAAGTGCAACTTTGAAAGATCTTGAATTTGAAAAATATCTTTTAAATAATTTTATTACAAAAGGGGATTTAGCTTATTGCTGTGTCGATCAAGAAACACTCAAAATGCTTAATGGTGGCAAAGCTGATTGTTCTAGCTATAGCAGAAATCTAGTCAATATACAAGGTATACATTACAGTTTCAGTTTAGTTGAAGCAGAGCCAAATGTTTTCAGTCTTTCTATGCGTTCTAAAGCTGGCTATGATGTGAGAAATATTGCGGTAAAACTTGGCGGCGGAGGCCACATTTGTGCCGCTGGATCCACTTTTAATGCCGAAAACATGGAACAAGCAACCCAAATGGTACTTAATGCAATAGATGAAGTCTTTAATGCAAAAGCTAAGAAATAATATAAAAATATTCACTAACAGCGTATGAGGCGATTATGGTAATAAATGGAATAGTGCTTATAAATAAAGCTAGAGGAGTTTCTTCAAACTCTGTTGTTGGAAAGGTAAAAAAAATAACTGGAGCTGACAAAGCGGGGCATTTTGGAACGCTTGATGTGCTTGGAGAAGGTTTGCTTCCAATCGCTCTTGGGAAAGGAACAAAACTTTTTGACTTTTTCTTAAACAAAGATAAAGTCTATGAAACCGTCTATAAATTCGGAGAAACAACAGCTACTTTAGACCTAGAAGGTGAAATAACACAGCGTAATGATGTTGTCGTAACCCTTGAAGATTTAGAAAGCGTCTGCAAAAGTATTGTTGGGAAAATGGCACAAATGCCACCACAATATTCAGCAAAAAAAGTGAATGGAAAACGCGCTTACGAACTTGCTAGAGAGGGGAAAACTGTTGAATTAAAACCTAAAGAAATTGAAATATATTCAATTAAGGTTTTAAAGGAAATATCTCAAAACACTTTTCAACTTGAAATTTGGTGCTCAAGTGGTACTTTTATTCGGTCTATATGCAGAGATATTGCTGCTAAACTTAATACATACGGTGTTATGCAAAGCATACTACGCACTAAATGTGGTATTTTCGAATTAAAAAACGCTAAAACAATAGAAGAGCTTGAAAAAGGCAATATTGATATTATAAGCCTTGATAAAATTTTTGATTATCCAAAATTTAAGTATAATGAAGAAGACACAAAAAAACTTTTAAATGGCATGACAATAAATCATAAAACTCAAAATAAATATGTGGAATTAAATTGTGAAGAAACAATACTTTGTTATGGTAATGATGATTTATTCTTAGGTCTGGGGAAAATAGTTGACAACAAACTAAAATTGGATATAAGACTTATTTAAACTTTATTAAAAACGATAATTTATTTTTAAATTCAATAATGTTTTTAAAAATGTTATAAATTGAAAAGTCAACAATCAAACAGCATTATTTTATCAAACAAATTAAAAGGAACAAACATGGTATTATTTGGGTCATCTGGATGTGGTGATGAATTTTATAATGATGGGAATAAAGGCATTCTTGATGTGCCAAAATGGATAAAAAATTATGGACTTGATGCATTTGAGTATTCTTTTGGGCATGGCTATCAAATGAGCAGTGAAATGGCGCAAAGGGCGGGGCAACTTTTCAAGCAAGAAGGCATCAAACTTTCATTGCACGCACCTTTTTATATAAACTTTGCAAATCCAAGTGAAGAAATGTATGCAAAAACACAAGGCTATATTTATACTGGAATTAAATTTCTTAGAGCATTTGGCGGGGATAGATTGGTTTTTCATCCTGCTTCTTGCGGAAAACTTACAAGAGATGAAGCCTTAAAGCTTACTACTGAAAGATTTAAAGAAACATTTGATAAGTTAGAGGAAGAAAACTTGTTGGAAGGCCTTTTAATGTGTCCAGAGACTATGGGAAAAACAATGCAAATAGGCACTTATAAAGAGGTTGTTGACCTGTGTCAACTCAACAAATTTTTAGTGCCAACATTTGATTTTGGTCATATAAACTCAATAGAGCAAGGTGCTTTAAAGACTAAAGAAGATTTTAAACGTATTCTTGATTATTCTATTGAAAAACTTGGTTTTGATAAGACTAATAATGCTCACATTCATTTTTCAAAAATTCAATATGGTGCAAAAGGCGAAATTAAACATTTAAATTATGATGACGAGATTTATGGGCCTGAGTTTGATGGACTGGCTGAAATTTTGATTGATTATAAACTGTCACCAAGAGTCATCTGTGAATCTATGAATCTTATGCCTCATGACGCTTTAGTAATGAAAAAAATTTATTTAAATCTACTAGACAAAAATTAAAAAATATGTTAATATTAAACTCGAAGAAAAAATATAAAGGAGAAATTTATGGTATTTGCAGGAGATTTTAGAAAAGGCACTACTTTTGAATGGGATGGCGTTGTTTATTCAGTTGTTGAATTTTTACATGTTAAACCTGGAAAAGGCTCACCATTTGTAAGAGCTAAACTTAAAAATGTTATGACAGGACAGGTTAAAGAAACTACTTTTAACCCATCTGACAAATTCCCAATCGCAGTTATTGAAAAGAAAGAAATGACTTATCTTTACAGTGATGGTGAAATTTATTACTTCATGGATGCTGAAACTTATGACCAAATTCCACTCAACAGAGACAGCGTTGAAGATGCTTTAAACTTTGTAAAAGAAAATGAAAACTGCACAATGTATTTCTATAAGGGAAATCCATTCTCAGTATATGCTCCAAACTTTGTCGAACTTGAAGTAATTGATTGTGAACCAGGTATTCAAGGTGATACATCAAAATCAACAAACAAGCCAGCTAAAGTTGAGACAGGTTATGTTTTACAAGTGCCACTCTTTGTCAATATCGGAGACAAAATCAGAATTGATACAAGAGATGGAAGCTATATGGAAAGAATTAAATAATTCCAAATTTAAAAAGGGCAGTAATGCTCTTTTTTGTTCTATGTATTTCGCTTTTATAAAAGTTGAAAACATAAAACAATACTTTTTTTTATCATATCATAGCAAAGGGGATTAAATTCAGTGCAATTTAATTCTCTTTTTTTGACTTAATTTGTCGTTATGGAAAGAGTAAGTTTTCTTAATCATAGATTAGCCTTAGGAGCGAAATATGCTTGAGAAAATCCTTCCAACTGACATTTATGACATTTTAAAAAATAAGGTAAATTTGAAATCAATCAATGAAATAAGATTAAGGGCAGACAAGCCTATTGTTTTGGCTATTGGAAGTCAAAAAATCTTTCTTGGTACTTATGGTGTGACAGGAAACTTAAAAGAAGCTGTTACAGCAAGTAAGATTATGATTGAAGACATTATATTTAGGGCTAGCGAATGCTCTATTTACTCGGTAAACGAACAGCTTAAAAGAGGTTATTTGGTCACAAAGGGCGGCATCAGATTGGGGATAGGCGGTGATTTGATTGAAGAAGCTGGGAAGGTCAAAACAATGACAAATTTTACCAGTTTAAATATAAGGCTTCCTCATGAAGTGAAAAATTGTTCGCTTTCAGCTTTCAATTATCTCCTCTATGACAAAGGAATTTACAACACTCTTGTTATTTCGCCACCAGGTGCTGGCAAAACCACTTTTTTAAGAGATTTTGTTTATCAGCTTTCCGAAAGAAACTATGCGTATAATGTGCTTATTCTAGATGAGCGTGGTGAGCTTGACTTAGGAGATGATGGCAATATTGGCAACTTTGCTGATAAGATTTGTTTTGCGAGAAAAGCACTTGGATTTGAAAATGGAATAAGGTCACTTTCTCCAAACTTAATTGTCACTGACGAGCTTGGACAAAAAGAAGATATTGACGCAGTGGAATATGCTGTAAATTCGGGCGTTTCAATTCTTGCATCTGTTCACAGTGACAGCATGGAAAGTTTTACTAAAAAGCCCAACTTTGAAAAACTCATCAAAGAAAAAGTTTTCAAAAGATATGTGCTTCTTTCAATGAGAAATGGTCCCGGGACTCTTGAAGGAATTTATAACGAAAATTTCACAAGATTGCAATAAGGAGGAAAAATGAAATACTTATTTTTGGCGATTATGGCTGGCATTTGCATTTACATAGGTTTTATGTTTTCAAGAAAGTACAAAACAAGGGCGGATTTTTTTCAAGCACTTGTGCTTTTATGCCAAAAATTTGATGTCGAAATCAATTATTCAAGAGAACGACTTAAAAATATTTTCAATGGACTTGATGAAAAACAAAAAAGCAAGCTTCATGGAATAGATAATAATTTTATTTCTTTCATAAACAAAGAGACACCTTTAGAACGCGATTTTCTTTTTAAAAACATTAAATTTTTAAAAGAAGAAGAGAAAGATGTGATATTTATGTTTTTCAAAAGTCTTGGAAGAAGCGATGTTGACAGTCAATCAAAAGAAATTAAAAATTTTCAAGCACGATTTGAGACTTTATCATCTTCAGCAGCTGTTGAAAATAAAAAGTTTGGCTCTTTATCAATCAAACTTGGGATAATTTCTGGTCTCGTAATAGTCGTTTTGCTTATCTGACAAAAAGGAGAAAACAAATGGATGTAGAAATTATTTTTAAAATTGCTGCAATTGGTGTGCTTACTGCAATACTTGGACAAATTTTGAAGCAAACAGGCAGAGAAGACATCTCAACTGTGGCAACACTCGCAGGACTTATAATCGTGCTTGTAATGGTATTAAATCTTATCGGAGATTTATTTGTAACACTTAAAACAATATTTAATTTTTAAGGTTTAAAGATTTAAAGAGGATTATGGATATAATTTTTAAAATAGTGGCAATAGGGCTTATTTCTTGCGTAGCGGCAATGGTAATTAAGCCTATTCGCTCAGATTTTGCGGTAATAGTTGGAATTGTCGGTGGACTTCTTATAATCGGAATGATTATAAATTACTTCACCGGTATTTTATCATCTATTAAAGATATAATCGGCGTTACAGGACTTAATTCAAGCTTATATACAATCTTGCTTAAAATTATCGGTATTGGCTATCTTATAGAATTTTCGGCTGGAATTTGCTCGGAAACAGGCAATTCTGGACTGGGTGATAAGATACTCTTGGGCGGAAAGCTTGTGATAATGGTGATGGCTCTGCCAATCGTCACAAACATTCTAAATATTATTATGGAACTTTTGCCCACATGAAAAATAAAAGTAAAAAAAGCATCAAAAAGGTAGGTTTGAAAGGCGCAAATAAAAGAGCCTCTGGTCTATTCAAATTCACTGCCATAATAGCGGTAATATTATTCTTTTGCTTCTGTCCAACTTTCAGCACCACAAGTGCCGCCACCACCTTAAATATTTCTTCCGCCACCACAAGCTATTCAAAAGAATATCAATCAAACATATCAAGTGATGATCTTCAACAGGAAATAAAAGACCAACTTGATGGGCTTGATCTTGACAGCTTAGACAAAATATTAGCAGGTTTTTCAACAGGGCAACTTGCCTTATTTGGCGGAAATAGCTTTCTTGAAAAAATTGAAAAGCTTTTATCAGGAGATTTTGACAACGGTAAAAGTGTCTGGACAAACCTTCTTAGCATATTTCTTGACAACTTGCTTGGCCTTCTTCCAATAATCTCTTTAATCATTGCCATATCGCTGCTAGGCAATATGATACAAGGCCTAAAACCTTCGTCAAGTGGAAAGTCTATTTCAAGTCTTATACATTTTGTAACCTATGGTTTTATAGTGGTCCTGGTCTTATCAATAGTGATAAAAATGATTTCGACAACTACTGGCAGTATTCTTTCAATTAAAGCCCAAATGGATGCAATTTTTCCACTTCTTCTTACCTTTCTTACAGCAATAGGCGGTACAGTTTCAAGCTCGGTATATCAACCAGCTATGGCTCTTCTTTCTGGTGTAATAATAAATCTTTTTACCTATGTTTTGCTGCCTTTATTTATTTTTTCAATTGTGTTTTCAATTGTATCAAACTTATCTAATACAGTAAAGCTTAGCAAATTTACAGCTTTCTTTGACAGCACATTTAAATGGCTTACAGGACTGATATTTACTATCTTCACAGCTTTTCTTTCTATTCAAGGAATTACAGCTGGGTCTATAGACGGAATATCAATGAAAACTGCCAAATATGCCATTCGTTCTTATGTGCCACTTCTGGGCTCATATCTTAGCGATGGAATGGGACTTATTCTCGCGTCATCCAATCTCATTAAAAATGCTGTTGGTGCTGCCGGACTTTTCATGCTTCTTGCAACAATCTTATCTCCGCTTATTGAGCTTATCATATTTATGTTGGCATTAAAACTCATTGCTGGCATAGTTGAGCCTTTAGGAAGCAAGCAAATTGCAAACTTCATTTCATCTATATCTAAAAGTATGGTGCTGCTTATTGTAATTTTGATTGCCGTTGCGTTTATATATTTCATTATGATAGGTCTTGTAATGTGCTCGGCAAATCTATTTTAACAACAAACAAATATAACAAGGAGGGCAATATGCTTAGTACTTTATCAGGCTGGATATTATCTATTGCAGGCGTAATTTGCATATCTGTGATAGTAGAGCTTGTCATGCCAGACGGCCAGATGAACAGTTATATAAAAAAAATCTTGTCTTTTATAATTGTGCTTGTGATTATTTTGCCTCTCCCAAAACTTTTAAAAACAGAAATTGATTTAAACAATATCTTTGATTACAGCGAAAATATTGAAGTGGATGAAGATTATCTTTATCAACTTAATCTAAACAAAATCAATATTGCAAAAGACGATATTGAAACAAAGATAAAAAGTCATGGATACAACAATGTTTTTGTTTATGTCAACGCCGATATTTTTCAAAACAACATGCGATTTAAGTCTATTACTGTCGATTTAAGCGGGCTTGTCATATCCGGAAATTCTGAGCATAATGATATAACAAAGATTAAAAAAGACATCAGTAAAATTATTACGGAGTATGTCACAATTGACGAGGAGGCAATCATTTATGACGAGTAAAATAAAGGACAAGTTTCGTATTTTATTTGAACGTATTAAAAAGGTAAAACATTTTGAAATATACATTGCGGTAGGACTTGCCATCATTATTGCTGTTATTTACTTTTCTTTCTTAAAAGCTCCCTCGCAAAATAAAGACACAAACAACAAAATCGACAATGTTAGCTCAAATTTTTCAAGCTCAGGCGAATATATAGATTACCTTGAGAATAAACTTGAAAATGTAATCACTTTAGTAAAGGGGGCTGGAAATGTAGAAGTTGTTGTCACTTTAGAAAAAGGCTTTGAATATGTCTACGCAACAGAAGAAGAAACACGAACAACAGCAAACGGGACAACCATTACCACTTCAAATATTGTTATGGTCAATGGAAAACCTGTGATAAAGGAAGAAATCTATCCAGTAGTGCAAGGCATTGTCATTGTTGCAAGTGGGGCAAACAATGTCTCTGTAAAAATGGACATCCTATCGATAGTGCAGACAGTGATAGAAATAGAAAACTCAAAGATAAACATTTATGCGGGTAATTAAACAATTAAAATAAAAGGAGATTAAAATGAAAAAAAGGACAAAAATCATTATTATTGCCGTGATGGTATTACTTTTAGGCGTGACAGGCTATCTCAATGTTATGCTTAATAAATCTGTAACACAAGAAAAAGATTCAACAACAACTTCATCAAGTTATTTTTCAAGCTATCGCACAACAAGGGAATCAACTCGTGACCAAGAAATGCTTTACTATGATGCAATCATTGCAAATGAATCTTCAACTGAAGAAGCTGTGAAAAACGCTGAAGCATCAAAACTTTCACTTATCAAGCAAATGGAACAAGAGCTTGTAATTGAAGGTCTTATAAAAGCAAAAGGTTTCAATGAATGCATTGTTTCAATAGCAAACGGCAATATCAATGCAGTTGTCAAAGCTAAAGAGATTTCAAAAGCAGAAGCAGCTCAAATTGTGGCTGTAATACAATCTCAACTTACTGCAACAATTGAAAATATCAAAATTATTCCTGTAGAATAATTGCAAAACAAAAATAAATGTGTTACAATATTAAAGATAAATTTTGATTTAATCAAAAGTTAAACCAATGAATGGGAGTATTTATGAGTAAAAATGAAACAGGCTCACTGAAAAAAGGAAAGGTGGATATTGATAGAGATATCTTACTTTCTATCATAAATCTTGCTACTAAAGAAATCAATGGAGTTGATGCACTTACAAATGCAGAGCTCTCTTTCTTTAGAAAACTCTCAAAATCAAAATCAGAGGGTGTAAACATCAAATTCGATGTCAATGGAGTGCTTAATGTTGATGTTTATATAATTGTCCATATTGGATACAGCGTTCCCGATATAGCTTACAGGGTGCAAGAGAATATTAAAAACTCTTTAAACTCTATGGTAGGCATCAAGCCAGGCAAAATCAATGTCCATGTAAGTGGCGTAAATTGTGAAGAGGCATAAATTATGAGAACGCAAGCAAGAGAACACGCTTTTCAACTTATATTTGAAAGACTTTTCGTCAAAAACAACTATACCTTTGACGAAGAGTTTTTTTCGTCTTTGAAAAAAGAGGAAGACAAAATCTTTGCTCAAGACATTGTGAAAAGCTTTGAAGAACATAGAGAAGAGCTTACACAACTTATTTCTTCCCATTTAATTGGATACGAAATTGACAGAGTATATAAAATTGACCTCGCTTTAATGTATTTATCACTTACAGAAATTAAATACATTGGCACTCCCTTTCAAGTTGCCATAAATGAAACGCTGACTATTGCTAAGAAATATTCAACAATAAAAAGCAGCAAATTCATCAATGGCGTTTTATCATCTATTTTAAAGGATATAAAAATTTAGAAAGGGATTTAAATTTAAAAATGACCAATGCCATTACAGTTTCAAAACTTAATACCTATATAAAACAGATATTTGATAGTGAAGAGCTTCTGCATAATATTCCAGTTGTAGGAGAGGTTTTTGGTGTAAGTTTATCAAGGAATGTCATTTATTTTTCACTTAAAGATGAGGATGCAACACTGCCATGCGTATGTTTTTATCCAAATTATATTGATAAAATTGTCGAAGGCTCCAAAATAATTGCCACAGGCTCGCCAAATTTCTATATAAAGGGTGGCAAACTTAATTTCAATGTTGTTCAAATTGAAAATGCTGGACAAGGCAAACTTTATGAAGAGTTTATCAAACTTAAAGAAAATTTAATGAAAGAAGGTCTGTTTGATGAGCCACACAAAAAGCCTATCCCGAAAGACATTAAACGAATAGGCGTAATCACTTCACGAGAGGGGGCTGTAATACAAGATATTAAAAATGTATCATGGCGCAGAAATCCTACAGTAGACATTGTTCTTTTTAATACAAAAGTGCAGGGAAATGGCGCTGAAAATGAAATAGCTCACGCAATTGAAAGAATGGGAAGCTATCCAAACATCGATGTAATTATTGTTGCGAGAGGTGGCGGCTCTCTTGAAGACTTATGGGCATATAACACTGAAATTGTTGCAAGAGCAACTTACAATTGTCCAAAGCCAATTATATCAGCTATAGGACATGAAACTGACTTTACAATTATAGACTTCGTGAGTGACTTGCGAGCCCCGACGCCGTCAGCTGCGGCTGAGCTTTTAACTTACAATTTAAATGACAAAAAATATGAAATGTTTGAAAGGTTTAATAAATTTTTTAAAGCTTCAAAAGAGTTTATGAATTTTAATTTAAGATCACTTTATAGTAAAGGTTTTTATTTGACAAACAATTTTGAAAAGCTTATAACTAAAAATTCGATGAATTTAGAACGCAATAAAAACATTTTGAAAAACAATATAGACTATTTTCTTAATCAAAAATATTATGAACTAGGATTAAAAGAAAACACATTAAACAAAATCAATCCGCATGAAATGTTAAATAGAGGTTATGCAAAAATAGAACAGAATGGAAATAGCATAAATTCGATTAAAAAAGTTGCACTAAACGAAGATTTAACTATAATATTAAAAGACGGACAAATTAAAACTAAACCAATAGAAAAAGGAGAAAACTGATGAAAATAAGTAAACTGGTTGGAGAAAGGCTTAAAGAAGTGCCAGCTGGTGTCACTGCAAAAAGTCATAGCTTGCTGTTAAGAGCAGGTTATATTAAGCAGGTGGCAAATGGCATTTATTCGCTTTACCCAGCCGCACAAAGAGTAATTTTAAAAATTGAAAACATTATAAGACAAGAAATGAATGGCGTTGATGGACAAGAAGTACATCTTCCTGTTGTTATGCCAAGAGAAATGTGGGATAAGAGTGGAAGATATGCTTCAATTGGCTCAGAAATGCTGAGATTTAAAGACAGAAATGACAGAGATATGCTTATCGGAATGACTCATGAAGAAGCAGCTGTTCATCTTTGCCAAAACACTATAAAAAGCTATGACCAATTGCCATTCATGATTTATCAAATTCAAACTAAATTTAGAGATGAAGCCAGACCAAGAGCTGGACTTTTGCGTGTAAGAGAATTTACTATGAAAGACGGTTATTCATTCCACACCTCTCATGAAGACTTAAATGAATATTATGACAGGGTTTATGGAGCTTATAACAGAGTGTTTAAGCGTATAGGAATGAAAAATGTCATTGCTATCAAGTCTGATAACGGAATGATGGGTGGAGATGCCTCTGACGAATTTCAACTTCTCGTCGAAGCTGGAGAAGACAATATTGTAATCTGCCAGCATTGCGGATACAAAGCAAATATGGAAATTGCAACCGCAAAAAAAGATGAAGTTTCATTCACTGATGAAGCTTTAAATGAAATTTATACTAAAGATGCAAAAACAATTGATGAGCTTGCAACACTCCTTAAAAAAGACAAAAAACAATTTATAAAAGCAGTTTGTTATGCAATATCAGGCGAAAAAGATAAAGTGGTTGTTGCTTTTGTAAGAGGTGATAAAGAAGTAAACGAAGCCAAGCTTAAAAAACATTTAGGTGTTGAAGATATTGCTGTGACAGATATTTCAGAAACAGGTCTTGTAAAGGGTAATATTGGCTGTGTAGGCCTTGAAATTACCAATATAAAAGTGTTCGATAAATCTTTAGAAGGGCTTACAGGAATGATTTGTGGCGCAAATAAAGAAGAATATCATCTTGGCGGCGTGAATTTAGAACGCGATGTTAAACCAAGTGAATATGTTGACATTATAAAAGTAAATGAAGGTGACCTTTGCCATGAATGTGGCGCACCAATTATTATAAAAAAAGGCATAGAAGTGGGTAATATCTTCAAACTTGACACAAAATATACAAAAACAATGGATATGACAATTTCAATGCCAGACGGAAGTAAGCTTCATCCAATTATGGGTTGCTATGGCATAGGTATTGGCAGATGTCTTGCCGGAATCGTTGAAGAAAGCGCCGACGAAAAGGGAATTGTTTGGCCTATGGCAGTTGCACCATGGCAAATCTATCTCTGTCCACTCAGAAATGACGATGCTGAAATTGAAAAGAAAGCTGATGAACTTTATGAGAAATTATCTAAAAATTTTGAAGTGCTTTATGATGATAGGAAAACATCAGCAGGAATGAAACTTACTGACAGCGAGCTTATGGGAATTCCTGTAAGAGTAGTAATAAGTCCAAGATCACTCAGCGCAAATCAAGCAGAAATTACAATAAGAGAAAGTGGTGAAAAAATAATGGTAGAGCTTGATAAACTAGAAGAAACACTTTCAAATCTTACAAAATTAAATTAGGAGGAAAGCATGGAAAACATTTCTTATGAAGAAGCAGCGAAAGAACTTAATCAAATCATTGAAAAACTTGAAGAAGGCAGCCTTGCCATGAGTGAAGCTGTAAAACTCTTTGAAAGAGGTCAAGAACTTGTTAAAATTTGCTATGACATTCTTGATAAAGCAAAAGGCAAACTTACCGAAATTAAAGAAACAATTGATAATATTGAAGAAGTTTAAAATATATTCTCTATATAAAAAGCGACCTGAAATGGTTGTTTTTTAATATGAAAAGCTAGGCATATAATGATATTTAAAATAATATATTATTATATCGTGAAGAAATATTATAAAGTATCAATACAGGAGTACAGCGGCAGAAAGAAATATAGATGGGCTACAAAAATGCTGGTTGTAGCTATTTGTATGTCTTTATTTTTTGGGTTTATAAGCCAAACTTTGCTTTCAAGTATGGGTGTTATAATAGCCTCAATTTGTATATGTGTTTTTATATTTTTTAATGTTTTATTTGATATGCTTGGAATTGCAGTAGCGTCTGCAGATATTGAAGTCTTTGAAAAATGGAATAAACAGGGTTTAAAAGGCGCGGCTGTAGGCTATGCTTTATGTGAAAATTCAGAAAAAATGTGCTCTTTTTGTGCTGATGTAGTAGGTGATATCTGCAGCACACTTTGTGGAGCAGGTGGCGCATGCGTTGTTGCAAGTTTAACCGCTTCTTTGACTAACGCCAATCTTATTATGTTTACAGCAATTATGGTATCAGCAATTATAGCAGGCGTAACTATCTTTTTCAAGGCAATAATGAAAGAAAGAGCATTGAAAAAATCCAACAAAATCATTTTGCGGCTGGGTGTAATTTTGGAAAGTACGGTTTATAGAGAAAAAAAACAAAAAAGCAAAAAATAATAATAAAAGTGTTGACAAGCATGAATTTATATGCTATTATATTGCTTGAAAGTAGAAGTTCCACTTCTCACCAGTCAACATTTTTAGTTGGACTTGGTTTGAAAACTTAATTTAATAATTAGTTTTTTGGTGGAATTTTATGCTTCCACCAAATTTTATTTTAAAAGGGGATTAAAGCTATTTTTAAGGAATTATTGATAAACGAACAAATCAATGCAAATCAAGTTCGTTTAATAGGTAAAGATGGAGAACAACTTGGAATTGTTTCAAAATCAGAAGCACAAGCAAAAGCAGAAGAGGCAGGCCTTGACTTAGTACTAATGTCAGGGGGGACTGTTCCGCCAGTTTGCAAAATCTTAGATTACGGAAAATTTAAGTATGATGCTTTAAAGAAGGATAAGGAAATCAAAAAAGCTCAAAAAATCATTGAAACAAAGGAAGTACGCCTTTCAATGACAATTGACGAACATGATATCGCTTATCGCGTTTCAAGTACAACCAAATTTCTTCAAGATGGAAACAAAGTCAAAGTATCCTTGAGAATGAAGGGGCGTGAACAGGCTTATGTCAAGAAAGCAATTGAAATCGTAAAAGATTTCTGTGAAAGACTTGCTGAAGTTGGCACAACTGAAAAAGCACCAGAGCTCTTGGGAAGAAATGTATTTGTAATTATTTCCCCAAAAAAATCTAAATAAAGGAGAAGGATTTATTATGCCAAAACAAAAAACACACAGTGGTTGCAAAAAGCGTTTTCGCGTGACTGCAAACGGACAGGTTAAATTTGCTAGACCTGGAAAAGGACACTTCCTTACAAAGAAATCAAAAGCAAATAAAAGAAAACTTAGAAAGGGCTCATACATTGCTGGAAAGAATGTACAAAACATTAAGTCCCTTTTGGCTAAATAGGAGGTAAAATCATGAGAGTAAAAAGAGCCGTAAACGCAGTTAAAAAACGCCGTTCTATTCTTAAAAGTGCAAAAGGATATAGAGGAGCAAAATCTAAACTTTATAGGACTGCAAGAGAACAAGTTATGAAAAGCGGACAATATGCTTATGTTGGACGCAAACTTAAAAAGAGAAACTTCAGAGCTTTATGGATTACAAGAATCAATGCTGGATGCAGACAAAATGGAATTTCATACTCTAAGTTTATTGCTGGACTTAAAAGCAAGGGCATTGAGCTTAACAGAAAAGTTCTTGCTGATATGGCAGTAAGAGAGCCAGAAGCATTTGCTTCACTTGTAGGACAAGTTAAGTAATGCTTAAGGCAAGCAATAATTTTATTAAATTACTAAAAAAGCAAAAACGAGAAAATAGTTGTTTGCTTTTTTTAGATAATGTCAAAATTATAAAAGATGCTTTGGCAGGGGGACTTAAAGCAAAATATATTTTAGTTGACAGCGAAGACAAAAATATTTTTGATGACGCAAACTGCGAAATTTATAAAGTAGACAGCAAAACAATTGAAATGCTTTCAGACAGCAAAACCCCACAAGGCGTATTATGTATAACAGAATACATACCACATATTGTAGAAAAGCCTAAAACAAACTTTTTAGTGCTTGATGGCCTTCAAGACCCTGGAAATGTTGGGACTTTAATAAGGACAGGTTGCGCTTGTGGTTTTGAATATGTTTATCTTGTTTCAAGTGTCAAACCAAGCAATTCAAAACTTATAAGAAGCAGTGTAGGTACAATTTTCAAAAGTAATGTGATATCTCTTTCAAAAGATGAATTTATAAAGCTTGCAAATGAGTGGCAACTTAATTTAATTGCAACTGACATGAATGGACAAAACATTTTTAATTTCAAAGCTGATGGAATAATTGGGCTTATTATAGGCAATGAAGGCCAAGGCATTTCAGACGAAATGGCTGCAATATGTAATCATACAGTAAAAATACCAATGAATGAAGGCGTTGAAAGCTTAAACGCTTCAATTTCTGGTGCCATAATAATGTATGAAATAAACAAAGACAACTTTAAAAACATTTAATTTTTTTTGACATTTTCATTATAATTTGATAAAATATCAAAGGGAAAATTGTTTTATAAATCAATTTATAAAAATTTATCTTAAGAAAATCATATAATATAAAGGAGAAATATATGTCAGGACATTCAAAATGGCACAACATACAAGCTAGAAAGGGCAAAAGCGACGCTGCAAGAGGCAAAATCTTCACTAAAATAGGCAGAGAAATTGCTGTTATCGTTAAACAAGGCGGCTCTGACCCAGTTTCAAACCCAAAGCTTAGAGATGTTATTGCCAAAGCAAAACAAAACAATATGCCAAACGACTCAATTGAAAGAAGCATCAAAAAGGCTGCAGGTGAACTTAGCGGTGTAAACTATGAAAGTTGCACTTACGAAGGATATGGCGCAGGCGGCTCTGCTGTTATTGTAGAATGCTTGACAGACAACAAAAATCGTACAGCTGGTGATGTTCGTCACGCTTTTGATAAATTCGGTGGATCTTTAGGTGCAACAGGTTGCGTTGGATATTTATTCCAAAGAAAAGGAATTGTTCAAGTTGAAAAGAGTGACAATGTTGACAGTGATGAGCTTATGATGAGCGCTCTTGAATTTGGTGCTGTAGATGTAGTTGAATATGATGACTCATTTGAAATAGTCACTGAAGCAAACGCACACAACTCAGTAAGTGAAGAGCTTACAAAAGCAGGTTATGTCGTTCTTAATGCTGAAACTACTTTAGTCCCTGATTCTTATGTAAATTTAGACACTGAAAAGGTGGTAAAATTCAATCGAATGATTGAAACTCTTGAAGATCTTGATGATGTTCAAGAAGTTTATCATAATGTAAATCTTCCTGAAGAAGAATAAAACTCCAAAAAGTATTGTAATAATCATTTTAATATGTTATAATAACCATGTAAAATCTTTGATTTTATGAGTTTTTACTTGAAATAATCAAAAACAAGACGCTTTTTCGTGAAAAAACAAGGCACAAACATTAAAAATAAGGTTTAATCAACATGTTTTTTAGCGAAAACAGGCAAATTTAGGAGGTGCTTATGAGTCGTTGGAGTGATTTTGATTACAACAAATGGCAAGAAGAAACAGAAGATCGTAATGTATTATCTGATGAAGAGGTTGCTGAAAGATTGGCGCGATATGAAGCGCTTCAAAATGGAGCAGTAAAAAATTCATCTGAAAAAATTAAGCTCGCTGAAAAACCTGAGCTATTTAAAGGCGTGCAAATGTCTTTATTTGACATGATTTCAGAAGATGAAAAAGCAAAACTAGAGAAGCCAAAAGAAGCTAAAAAGAAAACAAAAAAATCGACCAAAAAAAGTCTTGATAGTGAAGAGGCTCTCATTAAGAAGGAAGCCAAAATAATATCTGACTTATTTGAAAATTTGGAAGATGTTGTAAGATTTCTTGAATATTCGGCAAGTATAAATAAAAATATTTGCATTGAATTTTATGGAAAGGAGTTATATTCTTTACTTGATGACAAGAATTCTTGTTATATGAAAGTCACTGGGATGACCTATGATGATTATAAAGAGAAAGAAAGACTTGATTACTATGAAGATCTAGAATTTAACCGTTTATAATTATATAAATAAAAGGCAATAATTATTGCCTTTTTTATTTGAAATAAGTTTGAATAATGGCCAATTAAAGATTGACTTAAATTTGCAAATATAGTAAAATTTATCTATGGTAATTTTAGGAATTGACCCAGGATATGCAATTATAGGTTATGGGATAATAGATACAAGCAAAAATGATATGGTTGTCGATTATGGTGCAATAACAACGCCAAAAGAAGACTCAATGCCAGTTAGACTTGAAGCTATTGATGCAAGTCTAAAGTTTTTATTTGAAAAGTATAAACCTGATGTAGTTGCAATTGAGGAATTATTTTATTTTAAAAATCAAAAGACAGTAATTCAAGTTGCACAGGCAAGAGGTGTAATTGTTCTCGCTTGTCAAAAATATTGTGGCACAATATATGAATATACGCCACTTCAAATTAAACAAGCTTTAACAGGAAATGGTAGGGCTGAAAAAGCTCAAATACAATATATGGTAAAAGCCATATTGGGATTATCATCAATTCCAAAGCCCGATGACGCCGCTGATGCACTTGCTGTTGCAATCTGTCACAGCCAAACAAGCCCAATGCTAAACCGAAATCAAGCTTAGGTTTGAAATTAAAATTAAAACAATAAAACTGCAAAATTTTCTATAAAGGAGAAATAATGATTTCATTTTTAATCGGCACAATTGAAGAAAAACGAGAAAATTTACTTTCATTAAATGTTGGAGGAGTTGGCTTTGAATTGAATGTTTCAAACAATACTTTATCAACTTTACCTCTTGATGGAAGCACTGTTAAAATTTTTACATATATGGCTGTAAGAGAAGATGACATAAGTTTATATGGTTTTTCATCTATAGAAGAAAGAGATTTATTTTTTAAACTTATCACTGTAAGCGGAATTGGTCCTAAAATGGCAATCTCAATTCTTTCAGGCATGTCCGTTAGTGACTTAACAATTGCAATAATCAAAGGTGATGATAAGTTGTTATCAAAGATAAAAGGTCTTGGCAAAAAAACAGCTGAAAGACTGTGTTTAGAGCTTAAAGATAAGCTTAGTCCAGTCACTGCAATGGAAGCAGCTTCAGAAGCTTTTGATTATGATGAAGATGCTGTTCAAATGGCAACTGATACGCTCATAAGTCTTGGCATAAACAAAAATGATGCATACATGCTTGCACGCAGTTATTCTGCAAACAATGCTTCAGCTGAAGAGATCATATCAAAAGCATTAAGGGGGTACAAAGGATAATGGAAGATAGCGAGAGATTTATTACAAGCACCAAAAATCTCACAGATGCAGAGATTGAAAATTCATTAAGACCTACATCTTTTGATGAATATATTGGTCAAAGCAAGGTAAAGGAAGCTTTGAAGATTTATATTCAAGCAGCAAAATCAAGAAAAGAAAGCCTTGACCATGTTTTGTTATATGGACCTCCAGGACTTGGAAAAACCACATTATCACATATTATAGCCAATGAGCTTGGCTCTCAATTCAAAGTTACATCAGGTCCAGCAATTGAACACGCTGCAGACCTTGCTGCAATTTTGACAAACTTAAATCAAAATGATGTGCTGTTTATTGATGAAATTCACAGACTAAATAAGACAGTTGAAGAAATTCTTTATCCTGCTATGGAAGACTTTGCACTTGACTTTATTGTAGGCAAAGGTCCATCAGCAAGAAATATGCGACTGAAAATTAAGCCTTTTACTCTTATAGGTGCAACTACAAGAGCGGGAATGCTTACAAATCCACTTAGAGACAGATTTGGCGTAATTTGCCGCCTTGAGCTTTACAGCACTGAAGACTTAAAGGTTATTATAGAACGCTCTGCAAAAATTCTCGGCGTTAAAATTGATGATGACGCTTGCATTGAAATCGCAAAGCGTTCAAGAGGAACACCTAGAATTGCAAACAGACTTTTAAAGCGTGTTCGTGACTATGCACAAGTTATAGGCGAAGGACATGTCAATAAAAACATAGCTGTCAAAACACTGCAGGTGATGGAGATAGATGACCTAGGCCTTGATACAATAGACAGAAAAATAATGATGTCTATTATAAGCAAATTCAATGGAGGTCCGGTTGGTCTTGATACACTTGCAGCGACAATAAGTGAAGATTCAACAACAATTGAAGATGTCTATGAGCCTTATCTGCTTCAACTTGGTTTCATATCAAGAACACCTCGCGGTAGAGTTGCTTTAGAGCCTGCTTATAAACACTTTGGCATTCCTATGCCTATTAAAGAATAACACCTTTTAAACAAAAGAATAATCACATTTCAAATAGAGGTATTTTATGACAAACGAAAATCAAAGTCATAATATAAATGATGATAAACTGCTTTTAAAAAGCAGTTATTATTATGACTTGCCAGAAGAGCTCATTGCACAAACACCAGTTGAGCCGCGCGACAGTTCAAGACTTTTAGTTTATGACAAAACCAACAATAAAATGGAACATAAAATTTTTCATGATATTATTGAATATTTAAAATCGGGTGACATTTTAGTAATAAACAACACAAGAGTTTTGCCTGCAAGATTATTTGGATATAAAGATACTGGCGCAAAAATAGAAATTCTTCTTCAAAAAAGATTAAACCTTACTGACTGGGAAGTAATTGCAAAGCCAGCAAAAAGACTAAGCGTAGGCACGATTGTTACTTTCAACGAAAAGCTTAGTTGTGAAATTATATCTAAAGGTGAATATGGAAGTTGTATAATCAAATTCATCTTTGAAGGAGTATTTGAAGAAAGGCTAGCTGAAGTAGGGCAAGTGCCACTTCCTCCATATATTCACAACAAACTTAAAAATAAAGAGCGTTATCAAACTGTTTATTCCAAAATAGAAGGGTCTTCAGCCGCACCTACAGCGGGGCTTCATTTCACACAAGATTTACTTCAAAAAATAAAAGATAAAGGTGTTCAGATTGTTGAAGTTTTGCTTCATGTTGGGCTTGGCACATTTAGACCAGTGAAGGAAGATAATATTCTAAATCATGAAATGCATAGTGAATATATTGAAATGAGTGAAGAGAATGCAAGGATTTTAAACCAAGCTAAAAAAGATAAAAGAAGAATAATTGCTGTAGGAACAACATCAATTCGAGTTTTAGAATCCTGTGTCAATGAAGAGGGGATTATAATTCCACAAAAGCGAGATACAAACATATTCATTTATCCACCATATAAATTCAAAGTTGTAGATGCTTTGATTACAAATTTTCATTTACCAGAAAGCACTTTAATTATGCTTATTTCCGCTTTTGCAGGGTATGAAAATATCATGAATGTATATAAAACAGCTGTCAAAGAAAAATATAGATTTTTCTCTTTTGGTGATGCAATGTTTATTTACTAGTAAAATATAAATTTATATAAATACATTATATTGTATTTTGTATATCATACATAATACAATATATATTATAAAATTAAAAACAAGGAGTTTAACTTTATGCCAAATTTTAGTTTTGAGATAATAAAAGAATGTCCGCATACAGGCGCAAGAGCTGGCATTTTGCACACGCCTCATGGTGATATTGAGACGCCTATCTTTATGCCTGTTGGCACTCAAGCTACAGTCAAGGGCTTAAAACCTGAAGAGCTTAAGGAAATTGGTGCGCAGATTATTTTGTCAAACACCTATCATCTATATTTAAGACCAGGACATGAGCTTGTTAAACAAGCTGGGGGCTTGCACAAATTTATGAATTGGGATAAACCAATTTTGACCGATAGTGGCGGTTTTCAAGTTTTCTCGCTTTCAAAACTTAGAAAAATATGCGATGAAGGCATTGAATTTCGTTCTCATTTAAGTGGTGAAAAGCATTTTATCACACCAGAGAAAGACATGGAAATTCAAGAAGCGCTTGGCGCTGATATTATCATGGCTTTTGACCAATGCACAGCAGCAGGATGTTCTTATCAAGAAGCAGTTGAAGCAAGAAGAGTGACTAAAATATGGCTTGAACGCTGCTTTAAAGCTCATAAAAATGAAAATCAAATGCTATTTCCAATTGTTCAAGGAAATATGTTCAAAGATTTGAGACAACAATGCGTGGAAGATTGCCTTCCATTTGCTAAATGCGGCATTGCTATAGGCGGACTTTCTGTTGGTGAAGAAAAAAGCGTTATGTACGATATTTTAGACTTTTTAAATCCGCTTCTTCCTAAGGACCAACCAAGATATTTAATGGGAGTTGGCTCTCCTGACTGCCTTGTGGAAGGTTATGCAAGAGGCATTGATATGATGGATTGCGTTCTGCCTACAAGAATAGCAAGAAATGGCACAGCTTTTACTAAAAAAGGTAAAATGGTAATTAAAAACGCCGTTTATAAAGATGATTTTCGTCCTATTGAAGACGATTGCGATTGTTATACTTGCAAACATTTCACTCGTGCGTATATCAGACATTTAATAAATGCTGGCGAAATGCTTGGTGCAGAGCTGTTATCAATTCACAACTTAAGAAACCTTATTAAGCTTGCCAAAGATTCCAGAAATGCAATAATAGGTGGTTATTTTAAAGATTTTAAAGAAGAATATATGGCAAATTATGACCTTTCAAAATCTACTTTTTAAAAATTAAAAAATGCTTTTTTATCTTTTCGAGTCTAACTTATTTAGACTTAAAATCTTATTTAAAAAAAATAAAAATTAACAATATATAACATTAAATAAAGACATTCAAACAAAAAAGTGTTGATGTCTTTTTTTTGCAGATTATTACAAATTTTGTAAAAAATAACAAATACATAAGCAATATAAGGCTTAAATTATTTGACAATGAAATCTTATTATATTATACTAACTATTGATAGGTCAAAATCTATCTTATAAAGGGGAAATTATGAGCAGTATAAGCATTCTATGCAACGCTGCTGTTACCGCCGGAGTTGTTAGCGGAGTAATTGCACTTATCGTCGGTGCAGTTCTTGGTATTTTAGTTTACAGCATTCTCACAAGCAAGAAATTGGGAAAAAGTAAATCGAATGCTGTTAAGATAATTGAAGAGGCGTACGCAGAAGCGAAAAGCATAAAAAAAGAATCACTTTTAGAAGCCAAAGAAGAGGCTCAAAAAATTCGTGATGAAGCAAACAGTGAAGCAAAAGAAAGAAGAGGTGAAATTCAAAAACAAGAGGAGAGACTTGACCAAAGAGAAGAATATTTGGCAAAGAAAGAAACCTTACTTGACAATAAAGGTTTGCAATTAGATAATGAAAAAGCAAATCTTGAAAATGAAAAATTATCTCTTGAAAACAAATTGAAAGAGCAGGATGAAATTAAAATTCAAATGACAGAAAAGCTTGAGAAAATCTCAGGGCTTACAAAAAAAGAAGCAAAAGATATTCTCATTGAAAATATTACTGATGAAGCAAAGAAAGATGCCGGCATTCTTGTAAAGAAAATTGAGGATGACGCAAAAGAAAACGCCGACAAAATTGCCAGAAATATAGTTGTTGGCGCCATTCAAAAATGCGCTACAGATCTTTCATCTGAAATTACAGTAACTTCTGTTGCCCTTCCAAATGACGAAATGAAGGGAAGAATTATTGGAAGAGAAGGTCGAAATATCAGAGCTATTGAAAGCGTAACAGGTGTTGAATTGATTGTTGATGATACTCCAGAAACAATTACTATTTCAAGCTTTGACCCAGTAAGAAGGGAAATAGCTAGACTCAGCCTTGAAAAGCTGATTGTAGACGGAAGAATACATCCAACAAGAATTGAAGAGATTGTTGAAAAAGCAACACGCGATGTAGATAAGATTATTAAAGAAGCGGGCGAAAATGCTTGCAATGATGTTGGAATTTACAACCTTAATCCAGAGCTTGTAAAAGTGCTTGGAAGGTTGAAATACAGGACAAGTTATGGCCAAAATTGCCTTAAACATAGCATTGAGACTTCTGTAATTGCTGGTCTTTTAGCAACAGAGCTTGGCGCAAATGTTCAAATTGCAAAAAGAGGCGGCCTTCTTCATGATATAGGAAAGGCTCTTGACCATGAAGTTGATGGAACACATGTTTCTATTGGTGTTGATTTAGCTAAAAAATATAAAGAATCAGAGGAAGTAATTCACTGCATTCATGCACATCACGGAGAAGTTCCTTTTAATTCTGTTGAAGCAATCTTAGTGCAAGTTGCAGACGCTATCTCAAGTGCAAGACCTGGTGCAAGAAGAGAAAGTCTTGAAAATTATATAAAACGCCTAGAACAGCTTGAAGGAATTTGCAACGGCTTCAATGGAGTTGAAAAGTCTTATGCAATTCAAGCGGGCAGGGAAGTTCGCATAATTGTAAAACCTGACCAAATAAATGATAACAATGCATTGTTCCTTGCAAAAGAAATTTCAAAGAAAATTGAACAAGAAATGCAATATCCTGGACAAATTAAAGTCGTTGTCATAAGAGAAAAGCGCTTTACTGAAACAGCTAAATAAACTTTCAATTAAAACTTACTTAAAAAGAAAAAAAACTGGAAATTGAAATCAATTAATTTCTAGTTTTTTATTTTAATCATTATCATTTATTGTAATATTTTGAATTTTCAACTTATATATTATAGTATGAATTTTTTAGTAGATTTCTTCTCAAATAATTTTGAAAATTGCGTTTGGTTGGCAATTATTTTAATAGCAATATGTCCAACCTTAGAAAGCAAAATTGCAATTCCGCTGGCCATGAATACAGACATTTGGGGGAACAATGCCTTACCTCCTGCAGCTGCTATGTTTTTATCCTTACTAGGCTCACTTTTGCCATGCTATTTAATCATGTTTATAGCTAGAAAGTTGAAAGGTAAGACCACCGGTTTTCTTACATCTAAGGTGATAAATCATTATTATAAGAAAACCTCTGTAATAGAGAGTAAAAAATCAAACATTAAAAAGTATATAGCTCTTGCAGGTTTCGCATCAGTGCCTTTGCCACTCACTGGAGTTTGGGCGAGCAGTCTTATTGCAGGATTTTCTAACCTAGATTTAAAATATGCGTTCTTGTCTATCACTATAGGCTCAATAATATCAACAGCTGCAATAACACTTTTGTGTACACTGTTTACAAACTCTATATCATACATTCTCATAATATCTTTAGTTATTATAATTACATTTTTATTTTTCGACTTATTTCTTACATTATTTAGAACAGCAAAAAAAGAAGCTGCTTAAATTCAGCTTCTTTTTTATAATTTATTTTTAAACTTTCAAAATTGTTTTATTTCCAATATTTTACAAGCACAATTCTTTTAAAATAATATCTGAATGGAATTAAAACAAAAGCTAAAACCAATGGCAAAATTAAAGAAGTTGCAAACAAACTAAATTCTTTTGTTGCAATGCCGCAAATTAAATTTAAGCCTACTACAATACATGAAACTAAGAAATAGAAACACCATATCTTCCATTGTGGACTTAATTTTGAAGGGAGCCAACTTGTATAAGTTTTATAGTTATACGCCTTTAAAGCAACATCAAAAATAAGTAAGGCTGGCAAAAGTATAAACATAAAATTCGTATTTGCGTTAAGCATGCCTGTTTTTAAAAATATTACATACAACAATGTAGAGCAGAGCAGTGAAATTAAAAGTGTAGATATGCTTATAGCAAGATAAATCAAATTTGTGTTATGTTTTTTACTCTCTGCCGATTTATGATATACATTAAATGAAATGCTTTGACTTTCATAGAAATCTTTCAAATCATTGTAATCATAAATAGCATCTGGCCTCGCTTCAACTGAAGCGCTATCCTTCGTTTTAGAATAAAGTCTATTTAATATTTCTCTATGTGATGGATCAACATTAGTATCCCTTTTTGGTGCAGGTAATCTTGTATCTTTAGTATTTTCAGAAACTATTTTAATTCTAGGTGGAGCAATCTTTTTAGCCTGTCCCACATCGTCAGGGGTTAAATGTCCAGTTACAAGCACTGCATCATCTTTAACTTCCTTTTTCTCTTCTTTTAAAGGCTTTTTCTCCTCTGATTTTGTCACAAGACTGTTTAAATTGCTTCTAGTCTCAAAGTTTATATTGTTATAAATATATCTATTTTTGTTTTCAAGCAAAGAATTTTTAAACTCTTCTATATTTGCTTTTTTCTTTTCATTTGCAATAGGAAGGGGTTCAGTTGCCGCAATAGAAATTTGATCTTCAGCAAAACTGCGTTTTCTTTTAATTTTGTTTATGTCTTTTGATATATCAAACAGTCTTTTGTTATATTCATCAACATTTTCATTTGGTAAAAATACTGCATCATCTTGTTTTACAGAAATTTCGCTTTTTGAATTTTCATCATTTGTGTCAATTTCGACTTCAGACATAGAAAATGATTTATTTGCTATAATTATTTCTTCATCAATATTCTGATCTTTCTCTTCAACTTCTTCTCTTATTAAAAACCTTGCGTCATCAAAGCGTTGCTCATTTTCATGATTATCATCAGACTGGGCAGGGGAAGCTTCTTTCAAAATATTTTCACTGTTTACAACATTAGTTTGTGTTAATTCTATAGTTTCTGTTTCTTTGTTAAAATCAGAATTATCAATCGTTTCATCATGTCTTGCCTGAGCATCTGAATTAGTATTAAATACCTCATTATTTGCCTGTAACTCGTTTTCAGAAGCAATTTCATCAACAGTTTTTACAGCATTGTTAGAAGCTTGAGTGTATATTTCATCTGATTTTTGTTCTTCTTCAAGTGAAGAAAAATCAAAGAAATCATCTTGCTCTTCATTTTCAAATTCATTTATGTTATCATTTTTATTTTCACTGCTTTCAAGAGTTTGACTTTCATTATGTAAGTTCACTGAATTTAATGATTGACCTTGTACTTCAGTAATCACAGCAGTGACTTCTTTATCATAAGAATTTAAAAAATTATCTGAAACAACATCTATGTCATTGAAATCTCTAAATACATCAATATTATTATAATCAAAATATGCCTTCAATTCTTGATAAAAGCCTCGTCCTTTGTCTGTAAGCGAGTAGTATTTTCTATTTGGACCAAAATCACTACTTTGAAGATATGAAGAAACATAACCTTGCTTTTCCATTCTAGTAAGATTTGAATATACACTTGGCTTTTTTAAATTTATCTTTCCATTACTGCGAGAAGATATTTCACTTATGATATCAAGACCATAAAAATCTCTATCTTGTAAGCAGGTGAGTATTAAATAAGACAGTTGTCCTTTTGCGTAAAGTTCCATTTTTACCTCATAATGATTATAAATCAAGTTAAACTCTAAGTCAACAATTTTTTAGTAAAATTTTGCAACTAGTATGCATAACATAATAGTGCAGAAAACAGGGGATAAAAAAGATCAAAAAAGATCAATATTATAAAATCAAATAGTGTAGTTTAATAATAATGGGTTAAAAATGAAAATACTAAAGATTAAAATAAAAAAATGAGGGTGATTTACCTCAATTTTTTTAGATGATTTAAACAATTGTCATAATAGTGGATAGAAATAAAGCAAATTATATCAATTTTGAATAGATTTATCAAAAGGGCAACACTCGCTATCTCTGCGTAAAAGGCAAGTTTTACGCAGAGATAGCCACATACTACCATTTAAACATAAGCTATTTTGTTATTTTTTTATAATTTTTATTTTTCTTATAATATGCAAATATATGCATAGTTTTTCATTTAACAATATATAAAATGATTTTACCAGTTTATATTATATTTAGCAATTTTTTACAATCAAATTGAATTTAACATTTTATTAAATTCGATTCCGCTGTTGCCGCAAACTTTATCTTCACTTATAAGTTTGTTTATATCATTTATTGATCTTATATAACGAATTGATTTTATCCTTAAATAATTTACAATTTTGACATAAACCTTATAAATATCTTCGCCTTGAAACAATTCACTCGGTACAAAGCAAAGCACTGATTCGATATACACTTGATTTGGCATGTGACCATTTATATTGAAATAAAGTGTGTTGAATATCTTTAAAATTTTAGTAAAATTATCACCAGTTTCTTTCAATTTTTTGCTTACATGCTCAATTCTTGAATTTATATTTATTTTGGTAAATCCCCTTTTATTCGCTGAAAAATATTTAAAACATTCTTCGCTGTAGCTTACCAAATAAATAATAATTTCTGTTGTAGAGCCAAAATCATCTCTTCCAAAAATCTGCAATCTGCTGTCTTTCAAGCTTACGAGAGAAGTTTCAGATAAAAACGAACAAAAACTGGTCTGCATATCTTCAGCCAAATTATAAATTGAATACTTGCTTGGATCAAATTTAAGATTATTTAAATCCATACTCTCAAGCTCTTTTTTCTTTCTTCGGCGACTTTTTCTTCGTCTTTTAAATAATTTTCTATTTGACCATGCAAATTTAAAGCGTTCTTTCAAGTTTCTCCAGAAATTCAGCTTTTTGGTTGTGTTTAATTCAAGCTGAGCATTCTCAATTCCAAGAAGATAAATACATTTAGAATTGTCGACAAAAGAGTTATTCAACAACTCATTTACAGGTTGAAGTGTCACATTTTTTAAATTTATATAAGAGACCTTCTTTGATAATGCGTCTACAGACTGTGCAACAAGACTATTCACTAGTTTCTCAATATTTCTTACAAACTTTTTCTTGTCTTGTTTTACAATTGACATTACCAAATCTCTGTTTACTATAATATTTGACATTTATTTTCCTTTTTTGCTTGGTTGAATCTTCTCTTTGCCGCCCATATAACCTCTTAAAGCCACTGGAATATTTACACTTCCATCTTCATTTAAGTTGTTTTCAAGGAAAGCAATCAACATTCTTGGAGGTGCCACAACTGTATTATTTAATGTATGTGCAAGTTTTGTTCCATCAGCTGATTTATATTTAATGCCAAGACGCCTTGCTTGAGCATCAGATAAATTTGAACATGAGCCAAGCTCTCCAAAATAACGATTTTGTCTTGGGCTCCACGCGTTCAAGTCGCAAGATTTAACTTTTAAATCAGCAAGATCTCCGCTGCAGCATTCCATAACTTCATGTGGAATATCCAAACTTTTAAAGAAATCTGAAGATATCTTCCACATTTTATTATACCAATCCATTGATTCTTCTGGCTTGCAAATTACAATCATTTCTTGTTTTTCAAATTGATGAACACGATAAATTCCGCGTTCTTCAATTCCATGCGCTCCAACTTCTTTTCTAAAACATGGTGAATATGATGTAAGACACAATGGCAAATCTTCTTCTTTTATAATTGTCTCTTTAAAGCGGCCTATCATAGAGTGCTCACTTGTTCCAATCAAATATAAATCTTCGCCTTCGATTTTATACATCATATTTTCCATTTCTTCAAAGCTCATAACGCCATTGACAACATCACTTCTTATCATAAATGGTGGAATGCAATATGTGAAACCTCTATCAATCATAAAATCTCTTGCATACGAAAGAATTGCAGAATGAAGTCTTGCAATATCTCCAGTCAAATAATAAAAACCATTTCCACTTGTTCTTCTTGCACTGTCAAGATCAAGCCCGTTTAAGTTTTCTAAGATATCTGCATGATAAGGTATTTCATATTGTGGGACTTTTGCCTCTCCAACAGTCAAGCGCTGAACATTTTCACTGTCATCTTTTCCAACAGGGACATCATCTGCAATGATATTTGGAATTAAATACATAAGCTTTTTAAGTTGCAAAGAAAGCTCACCTTCTTCCTTTTCAATTTCAATTATCCTGTTGTTGTTTTTTACAACTTGCTCTTTTATTAAATTCGCTTCATCAGCCTTTTTTTCACGCATTAACGAGCCAATTTGACTGCTTAAAGTATTTCTTTGCGAACGAAGATCATCACCTTCTCTTTTTAATGCTCTCACCTTTTGATCAAGATCAAGAACTTTGTCCACATATTCAAGTTTATGGTCTTGAAATTTTTTCTTAATATTTTCTTTTACAAGCTCTGGGTTTGTTCTTATTAAATTTATGTCAATCATATTTCCTCCAATTATTTTAATTATTATAACGCTTTATTTGAATTTAGTCAAATAAATGAAAGCTTTGATGCCGTTTGTATAATGATTTTTAATTCAAATTATTACCAAAAAATAAAATTTTACGCAGAGATAGCTTAAAAAGTTGATTTATTTTTTATTTTATTATAAAATAAAAAGTATGAAAAACAACAATTATTATCAAAAACGAGATTTACAAAACAGATTAAAAATGGCAAAATATACAGAGCGTTTGCCAGAATTTTGCTTAGACTTTTTTATAGGAATTGAAAATAATACATCTTCTTTGACTAGATATAATTATTCAATGGATTTGTTTATATTTTTTAAATTTATTTCAGATTTTGTATTTAATAAAAACATTGAAGAAATCACTTTGGACGACATAAATTCAATTAAAACAAGACATATCGAGCAATATTTGTCCTCACTTTCATATTATGAGCTTGACGGAAAAGAATATAAGAATGACGAACGCGGAAAAGCAAGAAAACTTGCATCATTAAGGTCATTTTTTAAGTATCTTTTTAATCATGATTTAATTAAATCAAATGTAGCAAGTAAAATCGAAACTCCAAAACTACACAATAAAGAAATTATACGCTTAGAAAGAGAAGAAGTCTCTCGTCTTATGAATGTAGTTGAAAATCCAACTGATTTCACAAAAAGACAACAAAGTTATAACAAGAACACTTTTGAACGAGACAATGCAATAATAACCCTTTTTTTAGGGACTGGCATAAGAATTTCAGAGCTTGTAGGACTCAATCTTGAAAGCTTTGATTTTACTCAAAATGCCTTTTTAGTGACACGAAAAGGCGGAAATCAAACAACTTTATATTTTTCAAATGAAGTCGCAATGGCATTAAAAACTTGGCTTGAAAAAAGAGCAACGCTAGAGCTTTCCGATGATGAACATGCTATGTTTATTTCACTGCAAAAAAAGAGAATTTCAACAAGAGCCGTTGAGGATTTGGTTAAAAAATTTGCTATTCAAGCCTCACCATTAAAAAAAATCTCCCCTCATAAATTAAGAAGCACATTTGGCACAAATCTTTATAAGCAAACAAAAGATATCTACATAGTTGCGGATATCCTTGGCCATAAAGATGTAAATACAACCAAAAAACATTATGCTGCTATTGATGAAGACATGAGAAAAAGCGTATCCAAAAATGTTGTTGTAAATTCAGATTAAAATTTTTTAAAAATTTGTGTATAATATTGGGTTATCTGCATAAGATAATAATGTGAAGGAGATATGCTTCACATGATACGGAAAGAAGCTGTAATATAGGATCTTTATATTAAGCTTCTTTTTGTTTTTTCTTATATTTTTGTAAAAAAGTTATAATTCAATAACATAATAGCTTATATTCAAATCTATTATGTTATAATTATATAACAATTGCATAATAGTAAAAAGATTGCTCTAAACTTAAGCAATCTTTTATTTTTATTATTTTATATCTACTTTAAATACGCTTTTTTGTTTTAACAACTCATTTGTTCAAGCATCCAATCTGTATAAACACCATATCCTTTTGTAGGATCAGATACAAAAACATGAGTTACAGCGCCTACCACCCTTTCATTTTGAATAATTGGAGAACCGCTCATACCTTGAACAATTCCACCAGTAAGCTCAAGCAATCTTTTATCAGTCACGCGCAATATAAGACTTTTGTCGTCACATTTTGATTGAAAATTCGCTTTAATTATTTCTATATCATATTCTTCAGTTATTCCGCTTACATTCGAAACAATTTTTGCTTTACCGGGCTTAACACTCAACCTTCCACCAAGCAAAGCCGTTCTATTTTGATCAATCAATTCATTATCATCAAGTCTGCCATATATTCCAACTTTAGTATTTTTCAAAATGCTGCCATGTCTATTTTTTTGAACGAACACACACCTAAGCTCTCCAGGATTATTTTTTTGCCCTTTTTCTACATTCACTAAAGAACAACTATAAACATCTCCATCCACCATAGGCAAAATATTATCATTCAGACCATTAGTTACGGCATGACCTAAAGCTCCAAATTCATTTGTATCTTTTTTAATAAAAGTAAGCGTTCCTACTCCAGAAAAATCATCTCTTACCCACAATCCCAGCTTATATCTGCCATTTTCATCCTTCAACAGACCTGTTTCCTGCTTATAATCTTGATTATTTCTCTGATAAATAACCTGCACTTTTTCACATGTGGCATTATATAGAGCCAAATCTATATCATCTAAAGAGTTTATTTTAACACCATTTATTTCTTTAATAACATCTCCCGCTTTGAAAGATGTATTTTTTGAAACAGCAGCAGATTTTACATCAACCACTGTATCACTTACCACAACAGCACCTTCTGTTTGCAAAGTTAAACCAATTGGAAAACCGCCTACATACACCTCTTCTTCAGGCAACAATTTTACCTTAACCTTTTTAACTGGTATAAACCCAAAAAGTTTGAATACAACCTCAGCTTCACTAGGTTTATCTTGACCAGTCGTCACTTCCCCTTCATTTAATGAAAGATTAACAAAATTCCCAAAACCGTGTTCTTCATTAACCCTCTCAATTTCATCGTAGCTTACATAAAAATTGTTTGGCATTTTTATAAGGTTGAAAACTGGAATATTACTAAAAATTAAATAAGCACACAAAAATACATAAACAAAAATCAAGCCTTTCTTATTTCGCATTTTTCCTCCAAACATAAAAATAGACTAAATAAAAAATAGACTACCTAAAGGTTAGTCTATTCATTTTCTTACTTTTTATTCTTTTAGAATAATTTACCTGTCTTTCCCCTCATCTCTTCAGCTTGCTTGATTGCTGTATGCGTCAAATTATCACCAACCACCATTCTTGCAAGATTTTCAACGATTTCTTCCCCTTCTAAATGCTTAATTTCAGTAGAAGTTGAATTTGATGTTTCTTTTTTAGATACAAAATAGAAATCATCCCCAAAACTTGCAACTTGAGAAAGGTGCGTAATACAAATCACTTGAATATTCTTAGTAATGTTATTAAGCTTTAAACCAACAATATTGCCTGTTTCGCCACTTATTCCAGCATCAATTTCGTCAAATATAAGCGTTTGAGCACCGCCGATTTCATTGAAAATATTTTTAAACGCAAGCATAAATCGGCTTAGCTCACCGCCTGAAGCGGTCTTAGAAAGCGATTTTATCTCTTGTCCTTTATTTGCAGAGAACACAAACTCAACCATATCTATTCCATTTGCAGACAGATTTTCAAGTTTGGTAAAAGATGTATCAAACACACTTGATTTCATACCAAGCTCATTAAGCTCTTTTTTCATCTTTTCTTTAACAACTACAGCCGTCTTTTTTCTTAAATCGCTCAACTTTTCACAGTCTTCTTTTAGTGTATTTTCCAGTCTCACTTTCTCTTTTTCAAGCTTTATTATATTTTCTTCACTATTTTCAAGCTCATCCAACTCTTCTTTTGACTTCTCCAAATATTCAAGCATATTTTCTACAGAGCCACCATATTTTTTAGTCAAAGATTTTATAAGGTCATATCTTCTATCAAGCCTATCAAACTCTCTTTCATCAAATTCAGTATTTGATTTAATATCGTCAAGGGTTTCAATTATATCTTCGACTTCATACTTGACACTTTCAAGCCTGCTGCGACAATCTTCAATATTTTCAAAATCTCCAAATCCAGATAAAGCACTAAGCGATTGTTGAAGCTGAGAAAGGCAAGCACCATTGCCTTCATTGAGCAATTGTTGGCAAAATGAAATAGCTTCATAAATCTTTTCAGCACTATTGAAAAAATTCAATTTTTCACTCAAAATCTCATCTTCACCTTGTTTGACTTTTGCATCTTCAATTTCATTTATTTGATATTCAAGCAACGATTTTTTTCTTTCTCTCTCGAAAGCATCTCCTCCAAGTTGAAGAATTTTCTTTTTGATTTCAGACAACAATTCATATTTATCTTTAACCATTGCTTTAACTTTTAAAATCTCTTCTCCGGCAAGCTTATCCAGCATTACTAAGTGATTTTTTGATTTTAAAAGCTCTACGCTTTCATGTTGAGAATAGCTATCAACAAGCACACCACCGATTTCTTTTAGCACTGAAAGCACAACCGGAAAGCCGTTTACTCGAGCTGATGACTTTCCTTCCAAAGTATATACTCTTGATAAACCAATCTCATTTCCATCAAAACCAAGTTCTGAAAGTGCCGCCTGAGCCGAATCAGACAAATCTGAAAATACAGCATCAACCCTCATCTCTTTTTCGCCGCTTCTTATAAGAGCCTTGTCCGCCTTAGCCCCAAGTACAAAGTTTAATGCATCAAAAATAATACTTTTGCCTGCACCTGTTTCACCAAGAAGCACATTAAAACCTTTTCCAAATTCTATATTTATATTCGATATTACCGCAACATTCTTAATCGATAATGATTGAAGCATTTATTCACCTCTTTAGTTTAACATATCATTTAAAGTAACCACAGCCTGACTTGCCATAGTAGTTGTAGGAAAAATCAACATTACAGTATCATCACCATTTACCGCGCCAAGCAATTCGCTAATATTAAGCTTATCCACAAAACTTGAAATAGCACTTCCCATTCCTTTCATCGTTTTCACAACAACAAGATTCATTGCAACTTTAACAGAAATGACAGCTTCTTTGAAAATAGAAACATATTTGTTTGAAATGACTTGCTCATCTGAGCCTACAAAACAATATTTATATTTACCTGAGCTTGACAAAATTTTGGTTAAACCAAGCTCCTTAATATCTCTAGATATCGTAGCTTGCGTAATTTCAAAATTTGCATTTCTAAGCTCTCTAGCCAATTCATCTTGCGTCTCAATCTCTTTAGTTGAGATAATTTCCAAAATTTTCGACTGTCTTGCACTTCTTGCCATGTTTTTCTCCTCAAACGCTATTCGCCTTTATTTATAAGGAATATAGCGATTTTGTATATTTATGAATTTATGGATATTCATTCATTTTTGATTATTATACATCAAAATTTATAATTATGCAAGTGTTTTATGCATATTTATTCATTCATTTTTGATATATATTGCATAATATGCAAATTTATAAATATCGTTTTTATAAATATCTCTTTTTATGCATACACCATTCTTTCTCTGTCAAACTTTAATCCAATCAAAATAAGCACCTTTAAAAATTTTATGTAGAAACAAATTGGTTTGACACGCCATTTTTCAACCAATTTAAAAACTCAATCAAGCAACTACTACATAAAAAAAGACAGGCCTTAATTCAACCTGTCTATGTTCTATGTTTTTGTTTTTTTAATATCTATTCAATAACAATCGTCTCTTCCAAACTCAAACACTCTTCAACCAATGCTTCAATGTTGAGATACCTCTCTTCCTTCTCACACCTTTCTATAGTTGGTTTAATAATTGGATTTTTAGGAAGAAAAACTGTACAGCAATCTTCATAAGGTAATATAGAAGTTTTATAAGTTTCTATCTTATTTGCCACCGCCATTATTTCTTCTTTATCCATTGCAATACAAGGCCTAAAAATTGGTTTGCGTTTTACAACCTCACCAGTCACAGTCATACTTTGCATAGTTTGACTTGCAACCTGTCCCAAGCTTTCACCAGTCACAATTGCACCTAGTCCATATTTATCGCAAACACGCTCAGCCACTCTCATCATAATCCTTCTCATAAGAGTTATCATATATTCTGGAGAGCAATTCATGTGTATAGCTTCTTGCACTTTTGTAAAAGAAACTATATGCAAATTGATTTTGCCTACAAACTTAGCAAGCTCTTTTGCCAAAGTTATCACCTTTTCTTTTGCAAGCTCTGAAGTATATGGATAGCTATGAAAATGAAGAGCATCCAACTCCATTCCTCTTTTTGAAATTAAATAACCAGCAACTGGACTATCAATACCACCAGAAAGCAGCAATAATCCTTTTCCAGCAGACCCAAGCGGCAAGCCTCCTTGACACTTAATAATATCTGTAAAAATGTAAGCTCTTCCATTCATCCTTATATCGACATTAAATTGAACAGCTGGATTATACAAATCAACACTTGCATTCGGATTATTATCAAGTATTACACCACCAAGCTCTTTAGCAAAATCCATTGAAGAAATAGGAAAAGATTTATCTGCTCTGTTTACTATTGCTTTAAAAGAATTATCGCCAACCTCAAGCTTTGAAGCCTCAGCTTTTATAACCTCTGGATCAGCAACAACTTCATCAGCCCTACTTAAACTATAAAGCCCAGAAACCTGCTTTAAGCGTTCAACAATCTCATCTTCATTTTCTTCGTTATAAGCAGAAATCAAATATCTACCAAAAGTCTTCGAAAACTTAAATTCAAGCCCAGTCAACTTTTTCTTTATATTACTTATAAGAAGGTTTTCAAAAATATTTCTGTTATGTCCTTTAAGATATAACTCGCCAAATCGCAATAAAATCACCTTCATAAAACTTTACTCCTTATTTGATTGTAAATTTCTTTAATTATTTTTGCAGCCTCTTCAATTTCTTCAATCGTCAATTCTTCACAAAAAGATATTCTAATATGAGATTTTATTTCTTCCAATTTAAAACCTAAATTTTCCAAGATTCTGTTGCCCGCTTTTTTAGTAGAACAAGCACTACCTGTACCTACAATCACACCTTTTTCAGCCAATGCACGCATAAGTGTTTCACCATTCACATCTTCAAACCAAACACTTAAAATATAAGGACTTCCATTAAAATCGTTTATATGAATATGCTCATCTTCAAGTAAGGCTTTTGTCATCGTTTTATTAAGTTGATAAACTTTATCATACGATTTTGAAACATCTATTTTATTGAAAGCATATTCCATTGACATTATGCCGCCTATATTCTCAGTGCCTGAGCGATAGCCCTCCTCTTGACCTCCGCCAAAAACGATTGACTTAAGGTTATTCAAATTTTTCACATACAAAGCACCAACACCTTTTGGACCATGAAATTTGTGCGCAGATATGGAATAAAAATCAATGCTAAGTTTATCCAAAACAAAATCTAACTTACAAAAAGCTTGAACACCATCAACATGCACTAGCGCATTTTTAGCAAGCTTATCTCGCACTGAAACTATTCTTTTTATGTCGTTAGCAGCTCCGGTTTCATTATTTACATGTTCAACAGAAATCAATCGGGTTTTGTCATTTACAACTTTTTCAAGCTGGTCATAATCAATTTGACCAGACTTATCAAGCCCAACAAAATGCACAATAAAACCTTGCCTTTCAAGCTCCTTTGCCACATTATAAACGCTTGGATGCTCAGAAATAGAAAAAACATATTCGTATTTTCCATTTCGTTTACTGCCAAACACCGCCAGGTTATTGCTTTCAGTGGCTCCGCCAGTAAATATTATATCACCCTTGCTCGCGCCAAGCTTTTTTAATAGTGACTTTTTAGCCTCAATCAACTGTTTTTTTATATCAACAGCCTGGCCATATCCTGCAGAAGGATTGAAAAAAGAATGGCAGGCATATTTTTTATATAAGTCTGCCCCTTCTTCAAACATTTTAGTTGTCGCCGCATTATCAAGATAAATCATCGCAAAGCAGCCCCATGCTTATATGTTAAGGCCTTCAAAACCTTTTTCATAACCGAAGCAACCTCTTCATCAGTCAAGGTCTTTTCCATATCAGAGAGTTTAATCTTAAATGCCAAACTCTTCTTATTTTCTCCAAGCGAGTTGTTTCTGTAAATATCAAATAATGCAACATCAAAGTATAATCTTCCACAAGAAGATTTAATTGATGCAAGAAGCTCTGCCACTGTTACACCTTCGTCAACAATGACCGCCATATCCCTTTCAACTATAGGATATTTTGAAATAGGTTTTACATTTCTCACTTTCACTGGCAAATCAGCTAAAAACTCTGTGTCTATTTCTGCATAAACAACATTTGCAGGAACGTCGTAATTTTTTGCTACAATTGGATGAATTTTCCCAAAACTGCCAATTACTTTACCGTCAGAAATAATATCTGCAGATACACCAGGATGCAAATAAGACTGACTTGATCTTTCAATTACATAATCAAGCGAGGTTTGCGATAAAAGATTTTCAACAACACCTTTCATATTAAAGAAATCAAATCCCTCTTCACACACAGACAACGCAAGCATATTTCTTTCTACAGGAAGCTCTTCCAAAGGCAAACTTTTTGCCAAATAAACCCTTCCACACTCAAAAATTCTAAGGTTTTTATTTCCTACACTTAAGTTGTAAGCTATGTTTGATAACAAGCTATGCGCCATAGAAGTCCTCATGCATGAAATATCTTCACTTATTGGATTTGCAATTTTTATTACCTTATATTCCTCTGAATTTAACAGCAACTTATCGTTTACATCTCCAGGCACCAAAGAATATGAGACATTCTCATAAAATCCTTTTTCAATAAGGGCATTTCTAAAACCTCTTTCCAAAAGTAATCTTGGATGATGCTGTCCTTCAGTTACTGAAGCATGTTCAAACAGCTTATAATCCAAGCTGTCATAATGATAATACCCATAAAGCCTTATAATCTCTTCCGCCAAGTCATAGTCATTCTCGATATCTTCTCTGTAAGGAGGCACTTTACAATGAAGCTTATCCCCAAGTGCTTGCGTTGTAATTCCAAGACTATTCAAAATTCTTACCATTTCTTGCATAGGCACATCAATACCCAAAATAGCATTGATAAGTTTAATAGAGCAAACTATTTCTCTTGTCTCATTTTTCTTATTGCAAATATCAATGCAACCGCGAGCAACTTTTCCACATTTAAGTTTTGAAACTAGATGCAAAGCTCTTGCAAGTCCCAGCTCAGCATTTGCAACATTTACACCTTTTTCATATCTAGCCGATGAATCAGTCCTCACACCAAGTCTTCTGCTTGTAATTCTTATTGATTTCAAATCAAAAACTGCACTTTCAAGCACGCAAGTTGTCGTTTCATCAGTAATACAAGAATCAGTGCCACCAATGACTCCGGCGATAACCATTGGCCTATTTTCATCTGCTATAACCATAACATCTTCATCAAGTTGATAATCACTATGGTTTAGCGCTGAAATTACCTCACCTTTTTTAGCTTGTCTTACTCTTATTTTCTGCCCACCAATATTTTTTTGGTCAAATGCATGAAGAGGCTGCCCCATTTCAATCAAAACATAATTGGTTATATCAACCATAGTATTTATAGGTTTAATTCCAACCGCATTCAATCTTGCCCTCAACCACAAAGGAGATCTCTCAATTTTAACATCGGTAATAGCACCTGCCATATATCTATAACAATTTGGTGAAGAAACCTCGACTCCTACAAAATTATGCACAGTGTCTTTTGAATAAACATCTATATCATAATTTAGATTTATTTTCTTAAGCTCTTTACCAAGCAGCGCACAAACTTCTCTCGCAATACCAACAACACTCATACAATCAGCTCTATTTGGAGTTATGTTAATGTCATAAACAACATCATCAAGCATAAGCGCCTTATCAATAGCTGTTCCTGGTTTCATATCATTTGGCAAAATTAAGATGCCATCAACACCCGCGCCTTCAAAATAATTTTCATCAATGCCAAGCTCTTGCCCAGAACAAAACATTCCACAAGACTCAACCCCTCTCATCTTAGTTTTTTGAATTTTTACGCCGTTTACAAGATCAGCACCTTCCAAACTCACAGGCACAACTGCACCTTCAAACACATTTGTAGCAGCAGTGATAATTTGAGTAACAACTCCACCACCGATATCTACACGACAAACCACAAGCCTATCCGCTTCTGGATGCTTCTCTATTTTAATTATTCTTCCCACTACAACATGATGAAGATGCTCATTTTGATAGATAACTTCCTCGACTTCCATGCCTGCCGCTGTCAATTTTTCAGCAAGTAATTCGGGAGCAACGTCAATATCCACCATATCTTTAAGCCAGTTATAAGTTACTTTCATTTTTTCTCCTTAAATTTTATATTATCTATTTACCTAAACTATTTCAGTTTTGTCTTTATATAATCAAACCACTTATTTCATCTGATTTAAAAATCTTATATCATTTCGATAGAGATTTCTTATATTCCCAATGCTGTTTAAAATCATGGCTGTTCTATCAAGACCAAAACCAAACGCAAAACCTCTATATTTCTTGCTGTCAATTCCAGACATTTCAAGCACTTTAGGGTTTACAATTCCCGCACCTAAAAGCTCAAGCATTCCTGTACCTTTACATACTGAACAGCCTTTTCCATGACAAGAAGGACAAGAAACATCGACTTCTATACTTGGCTCTGTAAAAGGAAAGAAAGATGGTCTAAATCTTATCGTAGTGTCTTCTCCAAATAATCTTTTCATAAGAATAGTCAACATAGATTTTAAGTCTGCCATAGAAACATTTTCATCAATTACAAGCCCTTCCAACTGATTAAATACTGGACTATGCGTAGAGTCACTGTCATTTCTATAAGTTTTTCCAGGACAAATAATCTTAAACGGAGGTTTTCTTACCTCCATTTCTCTTGCTTGAACAGCAGAAGTTTGAGACCTAAGCAAAATGTTTTCATTTATAAAGAATGTGTCTTGCATATCTCTTGAAGGATGATTTTTTGGAATATTCATTGCTTCGAAATTATAATAATCCGACTCAATTTCTGGCCCTTCAACGACAGAAAAACCCAGCTTAACACAAATATCAGTCAGTCTATCCACTACATCAGCTATTGGATGCAATGCGCCCTTTAAACAATCTTTTGCAGGCTCTGTTATATCAACTTTTTCACTCTCCAATCTTTCACTAAGCTCATTTTGTTCAAACTCTGCCTCTTTTTTCGCAATACGCTCTTCAATTTCATTTCTAACCTTGTTGATAAGTGCACCAACTTTTGGTCTTTCTTCAGCTGCAACATCACGCATCCCCTTTGACAACATGGTAAGATGCCCAGACTTGCCAAAAACTTTGACTTTAATATCATTTAAAGTCTTTCTAAGCGAATAATCAACTTTGTCAATTTCTGCAAGCACTTCCTGCTTCAACTTTTCAAGCTCATCAATCAACATAAATTCCTCCATACACTAAAATAAGATGAACAATAAATTTTCAAAAGTTTAAACATGACAATCTTTACTTTTATGCCAAATCAGTTTGAAAATTTACATACAAAAAAGCCCTCTTCGCATTAGGACGAAAGAGAACTTTTCGTGGTACCACCTAAATTTAATGAGCAAACACTCATTCTTATTTAATCTTTTACGCAGATATACGGCAAAAACTACTTTCAATAATTTAAAATCAACGCTTAAATTTAAATAAGCAAATTTTAAAATAAGTTTCATAATTGCAGCTAGAAAGTGAATTTACATACTATTTGACACCCACATTTCAGCTTAAAGTGAGCTCTCTGAGACAAACATTTATGCTACTAGTCTTTCATCATCGCCTTTTATAAATTAAAATTATAATTATTATTATATTTTTGTCAAGCAATTTTAAGATTGTTTTGCAATTTTAAAAATATATGCTAAAATAAATATCATGAAATACCATCAATTCAACATAACCAAGCACTATTCCTCCATCTATTATTTTTTAAAGGATGAAAAGTTTTCAGAAAATTTTATTTCAAATCTAAGAAAAGATTGGGGAAATATTTTAGTAAACAATCAAATTGTAAATATTCGCAAGAGTTTATCTCCAGGTGATAATTTAAAAATAAACAACAATCCAAACAAGAAAACCACTATTATGCAATGCATACTACCACTAGATATTGTATACGAAGACGAATACTACCTACTCATAAACAAACCAAGCGGACTTTCGTGCATGCCAAACAAAAGACACTACACTCAAAATCTTGCAGGAGCAATTTGCAACTATATGCAACAAAAAGATGAAAATTTTGTTCTCAGAATTATCAACAGGCTCGATAAAGATACTGCTGGAATTATAGTGGTTGCAAAAGATAGTATCGCTCAAAATAAAATTAAAAATATAAACAAAACTTATCACGCTGTTTGTCAAGGCGAAATCAACACCCCTATTACTATAAATAAACGAATTAAAACTATTTGTGAAAATGGAATAAATAATCAAAAAAGAACAACCGCTGACGATGGTCAAGAAGCGACAACTTTTGTAATTCCTATCAAATCCAACAACAATTTTAGTTTAATCAGTTTGAATTTATTGCATGGAAGGACACACCAAATAAGAGTGCATCTCTCATCAATAAACCACCCACTTATTGGAGATGAAATATATGGCGAAAAAAGCACACTAATAAATCATACTGCCCTTATTTGCGATAAGCTCAGTTTCTTTCATCCATTTAAAAACCAAACAATAGAATGCGAAATAAAATTTCCAGAAGATTTCCTTAATCTTTTAAAAACAACCGATTTATTGAATTAAAAAAATCTACAATTTATGTAGATTTTTATTTTTATCATTAAGCCCTAGCGCAAAATTTAAAATCCCAACACTTTTGACATTTTAAATCTATCAAAACTCACAGTTGTTTGGCGTTCTTGGGAACAAGATTACATCACGAATATTTGAAACACCTGTAATATACATAAGTATGCGTTCAAAACCAAGCCCAAAACCACTATGTTCAACAGAGCCAAACTTTCTCAAATTCAAATACCACCAATAATCATCTTCTTTTAAGTTGATATTTTTCATGTGATTTACAAGTTTGTCATAATCAGTTTCTCTTTCGCTTCCACCCGTAACTTCTCCAATTCCTGGGAATAAAAGGTCACAAGCCCTGACAGTCTTTCCATCGTCATTTTGTTTCATATAAAAGGCCTTGATTGCTTTTGGATAGTCAGTTACAAAGACAGGCTTTTTAAAAACAACCTCAGAAAGATATCTTTCATGCTCAGTCTGAATATCAGCACCCCACTCAACAGGAAATTCAAACTTATCATTATTTTTCTTTAAAATTTCAATTGCTTCAGTGTAAGTCACTCGACCAAATTCATTATTAACCACATTGCTTAATCTGTCAAACAAGCCCTTATCCACAAAATCATTAAAAAATCTCATTTCATCTGGACATCTCTTTAAAATATTTGAAATCAAATATTTCATCATTTCTTCTTCAAGATCCATAAGCCCTTCAAGGTCCATAAAACATACCTCAGGCTCTAAATGCCAAAATTCATTAACATGGCGAGTCGTATTGCTATTTTCAGCTCTAAAAGAAGGTCCAAAGGTATAGATTTTTCCAAAAGCAAAAGCGCATGTTTCACCTTCAAGTTGACCTGTAGGACTTAAGTATACCTTCTTACCAAAAAGCTCATCTTTTGGGTCAAATTGCTTATTCTCATCATAGATATTTTGAGTTGTAACTCTAAAAAGCTCACTTCCACCCTCACAATCGGATGAAGTTAGCAAAGGTGTATGAACATGAACAAAGCCTTTATTTTCAAAAAACTCATGCAAGATATAGGCAAGCTTGCTTCTTACTCTAAATACCGCATTAAAAAGATTTGTTCTTGGCCTAAGATATGCTATTTCTCTTAAAAATTCCAATGAATGCTTCTTTTTTTGAAGCGGATATTCACTATCAGTTGCACTTATCACTTCAATTTCTTCAGCTTGCATTTCAAATGGTTGTTTGTTTTCTGGAGTTAAAACAAGATTTCCCTTACACATAATTGCAGAGCCAGTATTAAGCTTTTCAACAATGTCAAAGTTTGCAAGTTTTTCTTCAGTGAAAACAATCTGAAGTCCTTTAAAGCAAGTGCCATCTGTCAAATCAATAAAGCCAAACTTTCCATTTCCACGGCAGCTTTTTACCCAACCTGCAACAACAAGTTGTCCTTTTGTATATTCTTCTTTATTATCATATATTGATTTTATGTCAGTTTTTATCATACATTCTCCTATAATATTTCATAATCAAGGTCTTTTAAAATACTTTTATATTATACCACAAGCATACACTCAAACAAAACATTTTAATAAAAAATCTCTAAACAATTTAGAGATTTTATTGATTTCTATTCTTATAACATAAAGAAACAGCCACTCAAAGACAATGTGGAATTTTCTGTAATTACAACAGTATATTCCAACACTTGATAATCATCATTTTCGATTACTTCATATTCAACACTTTGTCCATTAAACTGCATAGAAAAATCACTTGACAGAAATGATGAATAAAATGTGAGTGTAACTTGCGTGTTTTCTTCAAGCTTATTCAAGATATTATTTGAATGTGAATCGATATATAAACAAACGCTTTCATCAATATTTACTTCATAAAAGTTTTCTGAATTATTGATAAGGTTATCTGTCTCTTTTATCTTGATTACAGATTCAGCATTTTCTAAACTTACTATACCAATTGATAAATCAAAATTCTTCTTTTCGCCTGATACATTGCCGCCTGTACAAGCTACTAAAATAGGCAAAGCTATAATTATAAAAGCCGCCAAAAATACTTTATAAAACTTATTCATCTTTCTCCTCAGTTACTTTTATATTTTATCATTTTTGATTAAATTTTCCAAATGATTTCGACAAAATTTTCATAAATCGTCAATTTATTTTAACAATATACAGATTTCTCCATAAATCATTTGATATCTATAAAAACAACATTATACATAAAATCAAGAAAAAGAATACACTTTGCCAATTTCAAGAAAACTATAAAACAAAAAACTTTGCTGAACAAACAACAAGGTTTTAATAGTTTGGTGCGGGCGGTGGGAGTCGAACCCACACCCTTTCGGACTTGCCCCTTAAACAAGCGCGTCTGCCATTCCGCCACGCCCGCAAACCAAATTAAAAACAAGCTTTTTTAAACTTGCTTTATTATTATATCTATTATTATAAATTTTGTCAACAATTTTTTAATAAAAAAATAAAAAATCACTAAAAAGTGACTTATTTATTTTCATCTTCAAATTCTTTCAACCCTTTTTCAAATTGAATTTTACTTTCAGGGTCAAGCATAAACAAAAGTCCAAACAACTGTCCCACATGAAGTTTTTCTTCTTTTGCAATATCTTTAATAGTATTTTGCGCCGATGTAAGAGTTGCTTGCATTAAGTGAGTCTCATAACCAATAATAGCCTCCAACTCACCCATTATATCAAGCCTTGCATTCTGCGTCATTGTATATTTTGCAGACGCATTTGGCGTAGTATCTAAAATATTAAAAAATCCTTTCATGCAACCTCCAAATTTATATATGAAAAATTTTCTAGATTTGCCATTAAAACAAATAAAAAAGAAGCATATCAACATACTTCTTTTTTGTCATCAACTTTTTTAATTATTTCAGGTTGAGCATCATCAATTTCAATAAACTTTGATGTAACAATAATTTTATCAACATTGCTGTAACTTGGAGCCTCATACATAAGCTTTGTCATTCGCGATTCAATTATCGTCCTAAGCCCTCTGGCACCTGTCTTTAATTCAATAGCTTTTTTAGCAATTGCTGAGATTGCATCTTCAGTAAACTCAATATTCATATCATCCATCTTAAACATTAAAGTATATTGTTTTATCAATGAATTTTTCGGCTCTTTTAAAATTCTGACAAGCGCTTTTTCATCAAGCTCATTCAGACCAACAGTAATCGGTAATCTGCCAATAAATTCTGGAATTAAACCAAATTTGATTAAATCATTTGGTTGCACCTCTTTTGCGTAGTTTGCCCCCACACCTTCTTCAATATTCTTTATTTGGGCATTAAATCCAAGCGAGGTGTCATTTTTGCGACTTTCAATAATCTTATCAAGTCCTACAAAGGCACCACCACAAATAAACAATATATTGGTTGTATCTATCTGTATCATTTCTTGATGAGGATGTTTTCTACCACCTTGAGGAGGAACAGAAGCTACTGTGCTTTCCAAAATCTTAAGCAGCGCCTGTTGAACACCTTCGCCCGCAACATCTCTCGTAATTGAAACATTTTGTGTTTTACGGGCAATCTTATCAATTTCATCAATATAAATTATTCCGCGTTGAGCTTTTTCAATGTCATAATCGGCATTTTGAATAAGTTTTAATAATATATTTTCAACATCATCGCCTACATATCCTGCCTCAGTCAATGTAGTTGCATCGGCAGTAGCAAAAGGCACTTTCAAGATCTTCGCTAAAGTCTTTGCAAGAAGCGTTTTACCAGAGCCTGTTGCGCCAAGCATTAAAATATTGCTCTTTTCAAGCTCTACATCTTCAGCCTCTTTTTCTTTGCGCAAATCTCTATCAAAATTGTAATTAAGTCTCTTATAATGGTTGTAAACCGCCACAGCAAGCACTTTCTTAGCTTCATCTTGACCTATGATATATTCATCAAGTTTTGACTTTATTTCGCTTGGTGAAGGCAATTCCAACTTTTCAAATTTTGAAGTTTTTGCCACATCCACAATAATATCTTTACAGATTTCAATGCATTCATCACAAATATAAGCTTCACCATTTGGGCTTGCGATAAGCTTCTTAGCATCTCGTTGACTTTTTCCACAAAAACTACATTTACATTCTTCGCTCATAAACTCCTCCTAACTAAGCTTTTTTGTCTCGAGAAACGAAAATTTCATCTATTATTCCGTATTCTTTTGCCTCCTGTGCAGTCATATAATTATCTCTATCAGTATCTTTCTCCACTATTTCGAGAGGTTTTCCTGTATTCTGGCTTAACATTTGATTCATTCTGTCTTTTATATATTGAATATGATTTGCTTGAATTTGAATATCGCTCACCTGACCTTGAGCTCCGCCAAGAGGCTGATGTATCATTATTTCACTGTTTGGAAGAGCAAATCTCTTTCCTTTTGTTCCACCAGCAAGCAAGAACGCACCCATTGAAGCCGCTCTGCCAACACAGATAGTTGAAACATCACATTTAATATATTTCATTGTATCATAGATTGCAAGACCAGCACTAACGCTTCCGCCAGGACTATTGATATAAATGGAAATATCTTTGTTTGGATTTTTACCTTCCAAATAAATCAATTGTGCAACAATAATATTTGCAATATTATCATCAATTTCACCATTTAAAAATATTATTCTGTCTTCAAGCAATCTTGAATAGATATCATAAGACCTCTCACTGTTGCCAGTCTGGTCAACCACCATAGGTATCAACATAAACCCTCCTATTTTATCAGACCAATAGTCTAATATATTAAAAAATTAAAGCATTTGGCACTAAATTGCAAAAAGGCCTTTCTTGTTTTAAAATCAAAACAAGAAGGCTCTTAAAGTTGCCAAAGATATTATACGCCAATTTTATTATTTATTTTCATTTTTTGACTTAATAAAATCTAAGACTTTTGTCATAATTGCGTTGTTTTGGAAGAATGCATAGTCTTGCTCAGACATTGCCTTCTTAAAATCTTCAACATTCATCTGATATTTTCCTGCATAATCAGCAATGGTCTTATCCAAATCTGCAGCAGTAACAGTAATTTTATATTGAGAAATCAACCTTTGCAATACAAGTCTAGTTTTTATATTCTTTTCTGCATCAGCTCTTCTTTCAGCCTTAAACTCGTCGATTGATTTACCAAGATAGCTAAGATATCCTTCCAAATTCATTCCTTGGTGAGAAAGTCTGTGCTCAAAGTCTTCAACCATATGATAAACTTCATGCTCAATCATAGAATCAGTAAGATCAATGCCACTCTTTTCAGCAACAGCATCTAAAAGAGCAACTTCATAATCTCTTTCAGCCCTTTCTTCTGCAGCTTTCATAAGATTTTCTTTAATTGACTTTTTATACTCAGCAAGAGTCTCATATTCTGTTGTATCAGCAACAAACTTATCATCAACTTCTGGCAAAACTTTCTTTTCAATCTTTTTCAAAGTCACTTTAAATACAGCTGGTTGACCTTTCAAATTTTCAGCACCATAATTTTCTGGGAATTTTACATCAATGTCTTTGACTTCATCTTTTTTCATTCCCACAACGCCTTCTTCAAAGCCTTCAATAAAAGTATGAGAGCCAAGCTCAAGTCTATAATCTTCAGCTTCGCCGCCTTCAAATTTTTCACCGTTTAAATAACCAACAAAGTCAATGGTTGCAAAATCTCCCATTTCAGCAACTTTATCCTCTTCAACATAACGAGCATGAGACTCTTTTGCTGATTGAAGCTGTCTTTCAATTTCACTTTCTTCAACTTTAGCTTTTGGCTTTTTAACATTCAATTTATCAAGCTCTGGCAGCACAAATTCAGGCATTAAATCAAATTTTAAAGAAACTTCAAGTCCACCTTCAACAGTAAATGTATTCTTATCTACATGTGGATGATCTGCAGGAACAATGCTTGGATTTTCTTCCAAGAATTTTGAATAGTTGGTTGAAACAACTTCATCAAAAGCCTCATCAAAAAATACTGTATCGCCATAATTTTGTTCAATTACCTTTCTTGGAGCCTTTCCCTTTCTAAATCCTTGAATATTAAATCTTCCTTTATTTTGCTCGTAAGCACGCTCCATTGCTTGTTCCCATTCTTCCTTAGAAACTTTAATATTCAAAACGCCTTTTTTATCAATTTTTTCAAATGTAAACATAATATCTCCTTTTCCTCTTTCTAAATTTACTATTAAATAATAGCATAATTCTTAATTTTAAGCAAGTAAATTTCAATGCAAATTCAATCGATTAAAATTTTATAAAAGCAACAATAGAAATTGCAAGCAAACTTATCATAAACAAAATTTTGAATATATCCAAAGCTTTATCAAGTCTCAAACTTTTTTTATACTTCTTTATGTAAAGCTCTATATTCGCATCAAATTCATCTTTAGTAATGTTGTATAAATTTATCATTTCCGCACGATAACCTCTGAAATCATCATCAAAATAAGTGTAATATTCTTCTATAAAATCCAATATCAGCATAACCACCCAATATATACAAAAAAGCACCAAAAAAGGCAGTGCGACAAAAACAAAGTCAGCCCATACTGCCTTTAATGCCAAAAATAAAACCATAAGTCCCAGCAAAATTGCTGAAATAAGCCATCTTTTTTTAATGAATTTTTTAAACATTTAATATAAACAATACTACAATAGTTACAACAAAAATAACATAACATACTATCCATGCAATAGAACGGTGTCTTCTCACCCATGTAAATGCAAGGCAAATGCAAATAACATAGGCGATAACCTCTCCAACCGAATTAAAAGCATCAGAAAGCTTTGTGTTGCCCTTTAATATCAAGGTCAATAATAAAGCAACAGCAATACAGCCTATTCCAATATAGGCAACAAAGGCAAGCACTGAATTAAAACCTTCAAACTTTTTGACAGACTTCACCTTCTCTTTTTTCTTCTTTTTTTTGCCGTTTGACTCTTCTACTGCTTGAGAATCAACTTCATACTCGTTTTGATTTTCCACTCTCACCTCATTTATTTGCAGATATGGCAAGCAAGGTCAACAGTCTTGTTTGAATAACCCCATTCATTATCATACCAAGAAACAAGTTTTACAAAGGTTGGACTTATCATAATACCGGCATTAACATCAAATATTGAAGTGCGAGCATCTCCAATAAAGTCAGAAGAAACAACAGCATCATCAGTCCAGCCTAAAATTCCCTTCAGCTCACCTTCAGCAGCCTCTTTAACAGCCTTAACAATTTCTTCATAAGTGGTTTCTTTAGAAAGGCGAACGGTAAGATCTACAACTGATACATTGACTGTAGGCACTCTAAAACTCATACCTGTAAGCTTTCCTTTAAGAGAAGGAATAACCTCTCCAACAGCTTTCGCTGCGCCTGTTGAAGAAGGGATAATGTTGCAAGATGCGGCTCTTCCACCCCTCCAGTCTTTTTTTGAAGGACCATCAACAGTAAGCTGAGTTGCAGTTGTTGAGTGAACAGTAGTCATAAGCCCTTCAACAATTCCAAACTTATCATGAACAACTTTTGCAAGAGGTGCAAGACAGTTTGTAGTGCAAGAAGCATTTGAAACAACCTTCATATCCTTTGAATATTCTTTCTCATTTACACCCATTACAAACATAGGCATGTTTTTTCCAGGAGCTGAAACAATAACCTTTTTTGCACCGCCTTCTAAATGCTTAACAGCATCTTCATATTTAGTAAATTTTCCAGTTGCTTCAATTACAACATCAACGTTTCCCCAAGGAATAAGCTGTGGCTCTCTTTCAGCATAAAAAGCAATTTTATTGCCATTTACAACAAGTGCGTTATCAACAACTTCGCATGTTCCGTTAAATTTTCCATGAACAGAGTCATGTGTAAGCATATATTTTGCATATTCAAGGTCGATAAATGGGTCATTTACAGCCACAACCTCAACATCTTCTCTTCCTGCGCACACTCTAGCAACCAATCTGCCAATTCTTCCAAAACCGTTTATTCCAATAGTTATTTTTTTCATATTATCCTCCTTTATTATTGAAATATCAAAACATTTTAATCTTCTTCTGCATTTGACGCTTCAATCAAAACTTTTCCTTTACTTACCAACAATTCTTCTTCAGTTTCATCAGTCAAATTTTGATCTTCATCGTTCTCATCTACATCAGTATCATCTTCTTCGTATTCGTCATCATTTTTATACTCTATAATTTCAACAGCATCTTTTACAACCTTTTTTCCAACAGACAAATTGAATAATAGAATAATAAACATTATAAGGCCAACTGCCGCACAAATCACATCCAAACAAACCAGCAAAAGACCAATCATAACTGTCACATTTGTAAACACACTGACACATGTAGTAACAACTACACCTATAACAACTGCCAATATAGAAACAATTGAATATAAGAAAATATCCTTTCTGTCATATTCAGACCTGACTTTACCACTAGACATTGGCACAGTGCACTGTTCAATTCCTTTCCACCTATTTACCCTGCTTGAAAAGCTTAAGTTGCCTGAAGCTGACATAACGGCTGAGATTTCATCACCTAAATATATGACAGATGGGTCGCCTTTATATTCTGTAAGTCCTAAAAAGAATTTAAGTAATTTTTGCCAAACTTTAAACATGAAATATTGCAGTTTATTGCCATCTCTTCTGCAAGTTACAACATCTTTTTTACTGACAACAAACTTGTTAAATTCATCTAGAGTGATAGGCTTTCTCATTATAAGCACCGAGCCCGCACCAATATATTTTTGAAGCGAGTTGATCACAGCTTCTCTTTTAGACCCACTTTTGAATTTGATATATTGTATATTTTCACCAAACCCAACATCCCCAACAACACTTTGATAAATATCTTCATTTATGCCAACTAAAATATTTATCTCTGGCTCATCAATAAGCTTTGTGATAATGCTGTTAAACTTAACATTCTTATTGACAATTGGAATAATTACATTTACCATAAGTTACCTCAATATTTTTTTATTCTTCTTGAATGCCTGCCACCCTCAAAATCAGTTGTTAAAAACACTTTGATTATTTTAATTGCCTTTCTAGCTGAAATAAATCTTCCTGGCAAACATAACACATTTGCGTCATTGTGCCTTCTGGAAAGCTCTGCAAATTTTTCGCTTTGACAAAGCGCCGCTCTGATTTTTGGATGCCTATTTGCAACTATACTCATTCCAATTCCACTTCCACAAATATAAATACCAACATTTCTTGGGTCTTCTGTCACCTTAACATTTGCAGCCTTTGCAAAATCTGGATAATCATCAAGTTGTTCTTTTGAATAACACCCCACATCAATTGCAATTATATTTTCACGATTAAAAAACTTTTTTATCTCCTCTTTTAAAGGATAACCCGCATGGTCACTTGCCAAAATTATCATAACTCTCTCCACATATTGATTTTTATCATCAAGCTTTCAACGGCTTGCTTTATCATTTTTGCTGTAGCATAGTAAACTTCTTCATCTTGACCATAAGGGTCAACTATGTCTTCACCTATAAGGCTTTTCATCGTGATTATTTTAGATGAATTTATCTGATTTTTCATATTTTCATTCATAACAATATAAAGCGTATCTTTATCAATTTTTCCAAGTTTAACTGATTTTCTGTTTGCAGCTGAAGCTCTTAGCCTCTTCAAAACTCTTTTTGCATTTTCCGCAATATTTTCACCATTTGCCCTAAAACCTCTAGATGAAACCTTAACATCTTGAATTTTATTGTCTTTAAGATGTTTTTTCATCAGCCTTTCAGCCATTATCGAACGGCAAGTATTTCCAGTGCAGACAAAACAAATTTTTATCATAATGACTCCCTTCTTCCAAAAAAAAGAAACCAAAAATAATGATTAAAAAATCATCTTTTTTGATTGCCATAATTTATCTAAATTATACTTTTCTCTTGCTTGTGGAATAAATGAATGTATTACGATTTTATCAAAATCGAAGACAATCCATTCACCCTTATTGAAGCCTTCTGGATACTTTTCCATGCCGAAATCTTCCATTAAAGCACATGCAAGTCTTTTATTGTATGCCACTGATGGTGTCGAAAGAATTATGCCATAATCAAAAGTTTGTTCCTCTTTTGACAGGTCAAAGATGGCTATATCTTTATATTTTTTTTCTTTAAGATATTCATATAAATCATTTAAACGCTCTTTCACAGCCCCTCACTTTTTATTAAGTATAATATTTATTTATTTTCTTGTCAAATAAATGTCTAAATATTTTTAAAATGATAATAATTTAAACATGAAAAAAGTTTTATTTATATTTCAATCAATTTTTAAGTTTTCTCTTATCTTTCTGTTTTGTTTTATTTGGACAAGATTTTTAAAACAACCACTATGGTTGACCTTTGTGCTGTCCACAATATTAACTGTGATTGTCATTTTAATTACTCGTATTTTAAATAAGAAAAATAAACTTAAACAAAGTTTAAAACAAAGCGAAAAAGAAGCTGCTGAAAACATGTTTTTATCCTTGCTTTCAGATAAAAATCATCTTAAATTCTTTTTGGAGCTTACAAAAAGCAGACATCCAAATGCAATTATTAAAAATGACTATATTTTAATCACTCATCAAGACAATTCAAAAGTGATTTTATTGCCATTTATAAACATGCAAATGCTTTCTCTAAATGACATCGCAATCTACGCAAAACTTTGCAAATCACAAAAAGCCGATAAAATAATAATTCTCTGCCATGACTATGACAAACAGACCATTGCTTTTTCTAAAAATTTTGACATAGAAATGCTTATACTTGACAGATTTGACACCTACAGTATGCTTTATAAAGAATATGATTTCTATCCCGAAATAACTATGAAATATAAAAAAGATGCAGCTCTCACCTTTAAAGAGCTGCTTGCATATTCTTTTAATAAATCTAGGTCAAAAGGTTATATTTTTGCTTCCGTCATATTGTTTATAACTTCATTTTTCGTCAAAATCAACATCTATTATTGCATTTGCGCTTCCATTCTTCTTATATTTGCTTTTATTTCATATGTCAACCCAAAATACAATAAAATTAAATCAAGTGAATTGATTTAATATTTATTATTTTATAACATAATAGCTTGTTATATAAGCTCTATATGTTTAATATCTTTCTTAGATGACTTGCGATAAACAATCAATGTATGCCCTACAACTTGCACAGGCTCCGCACCAGTTTTTTCGCAAATCAAGCTCATCATATCCTTTGGCGTAACCGCAGAGTTGTTTAAAACTTTAATTTTTACAAGCTCGCGCGCTTCTAAAAGCCCTACAAGTGTTTTTTCAGAATTTTCACTAAATCCATCTTTACCTATTTGCATTACAGGCTCAAGAGCATTTCCAAGTCCCCTTAAGAATGCTCTTTGTTTTGTTGTAATCATAATTATCTCCTATTATTTTATATTTTAAATTGATTTAAGATTTAATGTCTTAAATATTTTAAAATTGATTTTCTTAATTTATATTAAAGAAACTTTTTAAAATATTATTCAGTATACTCAAAAACAGCATCTTTAATTTTTATAGTGCTGCCATTTTTAAGGCCTCTTTCTTTAAGCATATCTATTATGCCCATTGTTTCAAGACGCTTTTGAAAATAAGCAAACGAGCGAGTATCCGAAAGAACAATTCCTCTTGCAAATTCGTCAATCTTTCCACCACTTACTACAAATGCACCCTCATCATCTCTTGTGATGATAATTGACTCTTTATCTCTAGCATCAAAATCAAATTTTTCAATCTCAAGAGGTGGCTTTTTAGGAATTTTACTAAGCAATTCAAGCACTTTGAGTTTTACTTCATCAATTCCTTTATAAGTCGCACCAGAAATTAACATAAACTCACCACCTACTTCTTTCTTATAGCGGTCAATTCGACTGTTCAATGTCTTTTCATCAAGCAAATCAACTTTTGACAACAACACAATCTGAGGAGTTTTTGTCAACTCGTGACTATATAATGCAAGCTCTTTATTGATAACATGAAAATCTTCAATAAAATCTCGACCATCACTCTCTGAAATATCAACCAAATGAAGCAACAATCTCACCCTTTCAACATGCTTCAAAAAATAATGTCCAAGACCTTGTCCATCACTTGCACCCTTGATAATTCCAGGTATATCAGCAACAACAAACGTTTGTCCCTTAACTTCACATACTCCAAGATTTGGATAAAGGGTTGTAAAAGGATAATTCGCAATCTTTGGATTTGCATTTGATATACAAGAAAGCAAAGTCGATTTTCCTGCGTTAGGAAAGCCCACAAGCCCTACATCAGCAATAGTTTTAAGCTCTAAAATGACTTCTCTTGACTTTGTCTCTTCTCCAGATTGAGAAAAATGAGGTGCCTGTTTAATAGAAGACTTATAGTAAGCATTGCCATGACCACCTTCACCACCTTTCAAAGCGATAAATCTCATTCCATCTTCATATAAATCAGCTATAATCTTTCCACTTTCATTGTCTATCAGCACTGTTCCGCAAGGCACTTTGATAATCTTATCCGCACCTTTAGCTCCAGTTTTCAGGCGTTGTCCACCATTATTCCCATTTTCAGCAAAAAACTTCTTATGAAAACGAAAATCATACAAAGTGTTTAAATCTTTTGTTGCAACAAACACAACATCTCCGCCTTTGCCGCCTTCTCCACCATCCGGGCCACCATTTGCTGTTTGTGCAGTATGCAAAAATGAGGCAGAACCATTTCCGCCATTTCCTGCTTTAATAATAATTTTTGTTCTATCTAAAAACATCTTTTTTCTACCTCATATTGTATGTATAATGCACATATCTGCTACTATATATAGTATTTATCGTTTTTCAACACAAACTTCAACAAATGGACACTTTTCACACTCTGGCTTTTGAGCTTTACAAATATATCTTCCAAAATGAACAAGCTGTAAATGTAATTTGCTCCAGTATTTTTTGTCAAATTTATTCATTATAGCTTTTTCGCATTCAAAAGGGTTTTCTGTTTTAACAAACCCCAACCTATTTGAAACTCTAAGCACATGAGTATCAACTGCCACCGCATCCCCTTTAAAAGCTTCGGCATAAACCACATTTGCAGTTTTACGACCAACACCTGCCAAGGTTTGCAGTTTATCTAAATCATTTGGCACTTCGCCTTGAAAATTTTCCACCAAGCTTTTGCTCATTGCCAATATATTTTTGGCTTTATTGTGATAAAATCCACATGAATGAATTTTCTCTTCAAGCTCTTCCTGCGATAGTGTCAACATTTTTTGGGGAGTATTATATTCTTTAAACAACTCCCCAGCTACTATATTGACTCTCTTATCTGTGCATTGCGCAGACAAAATAACCGCAACCAAAAGCTCATAATTATTTTTATATTCAAGTTCGCATTTTGGCTCTGGAAACAATTCTTCAAGCTTGTCTACAATTTGAAGTGACTCCATAATCACCTCATAAGTGGGAACAAAACAGTATCTCTGATATTTGGTAAATCAAATATAAACTGAATAAATCTGTCAATTCCGAAACCAAGCCCTGAAATTGGAGGCATGCCGTGTTCCATTGCAAGCAAGAAATCTTCATCAACATCCATTGTTTCTTCGTCGCCCAAAGCTTTTTCTTTAAGTTGGTCTTCAAGAAGTTTTCTTTGAAGCACAGGGTCAACAAGCTCTGAATAAGCTTTAACAAGCTCTGCCCCACCAGCAACAAATTGGAACACATCGATAATTCTGCTGTCTTCATCATTTCTTCGAGCAAGTGGCATAAGGTCTGCTGGATAGTTGTAAATAATTGTAGGATTGATAATACCTGCTCTTATTTGTCTCTTGTATAAGAAATCTACAAGCGTACGGACAGTCTTGCATTCTTCAAGGTCTCTTTCGCTGTATAAACCGCTTTCTACAACTTTCTTTTTCATTTCATCAACATCAGTTATTGCAAGAAAATCAAAACCAAGCACCTCTCTGAGTTTTTCAATGTAATTTATTCTTGGCCACTCGCAATCAAACTCAATTTCTTGACCTTGATATGTCACTTTTGTTGTTCCAAGACATTCTTTCAAAGTTTTTATTATAAGGTCTTTATAAAACTTCAAATTATCTTCAAAATTCCAATATGAAGCATACCACTCAACTTGAGTAAACTCTTGCAAGTGATAAGGATCCATACCTTCATTTCTGAAATCTTTTCCAAACTCAAACACTCTGTCAAAACCAGCTGCAATACATTGTTTGAGCCAAGTCTCTTTTGCAATTCTTAAATTGCAGTCAATATCAAGAGCATTGTGGTGAGAGAAGAATGGCTTCGCACTTGCACCAGAAACGCTTGTTTGAAGAATTGGAGTTTCCACTTCAATAAAACCATTTTCTTCAAGATGACGACGAACACAAGAAATAAGCTTGCTTCTTGTCAAAAACACCTTTCTTGAATTTTCATTTGAAATAAGGTCAAGATATCTTTGCCTATAAATTGTCTCAGTATCACTAAGTCCGTGAAATTTTTCTGGCAATGGTCTGAGAGTTTTTGAAAGCAAAACCACTTTTTCAGCTTTTACTGTAACTTCTCCAGTTTGAGTAAGATAGACCTCTCCTTCAACGCCAACAAAATCGGCAATATCAATCATCTTTTTATAGAAATCATACGCAACTTCATCAAGCTCATTTCTGCCAACAGAAACTTGAATTTTTGCATTTATATCTCGAATTTGAATAAAACCAAATTTGCCCATAACGCGCTTAAAAACAATTCTTCCCGCAACTCTAACACGCTGGCCAACCATTTCTCTTGCCTCACTGATGGTGCACGTTCTTTCAAATTTTTCTTTATAAGGGATTTCCCCCATTTCTCTTAAATCATCAATTTTCTTTTTTCTTATATCTACTTCATTAGATAAAATTTGTGTTTCTGCCATGTAATTCTCCTTTGGGTTTAAATTATCATAAAACGCCAAAAAAGTCAATTTATTTATATCTATTTTTGTAATATTTATAATTTTTTAAAACCTTTCCAAGATAATCATTCGTTTCTTTAAAAGGTATTTTATTTAATGTTTTTCCATCCTTAGAATATCGCTCATCTTTAAGCCATGCAGAAACATTGCCTTGACCTGCATTATAAGCGCAAACAGCCAATTTTTTATCTCCAAAATATTCAACCAAATAAGCCAAATAAAAACTGCCAAGCTTTAAATTATATTTTGCTTCCTTCAGTCTTTCTTCTTCAAACGCATCTCCCATTTGACCACTAAGCCACTCTGCCGTGCTTGGCAAAAGTTGCATCAAACCTACCGCACCTTTACTTGAGACTACACCTTCTCGAAAACTACTTTCTACATTTACAACTGAGGCTATTAAAGCACTTTCAACATTATAATCCGCAGAAAATTCTTTAATATCCTGACTGTATTTCATTGGATAATTAAATGAATAAAATGCCCCTACACAAAAGGACAATACAATCGCACATATTGAAAGACTTAAAATTGCAAAGAAAGATTTCATGTATTTATTTTATTTAGAAAATAATTAAAAATACATTTTTCTCAAATTCATTTATTTCAAATTTAACATTCAACCAAGTTTTTCATAAGTATTATGTTTTCCGTCACTAACAACTCTATAAAATCCACCAAAAGATCTGAAAGGTTTTGACATGATACAACCTTGAACAACATTCAAAATTCTTTCGTCAAATCTTACCGAAATACCACAAGTAAGACCTGCATCTTTTGGTGTATTTATTACTGATACGCGATATCCAGCCATACTAAGCATGTTTGCAAGATACAAAGTCTCATTCCTTGAACGGAAAACAGCTAAACAAAAGCGCATATTACCTCCTATATCTGCACAATTTTCCCTCTTCTACACTATATTGTAAATATAAAGGAAAGTTTACCAATGATTTATTTAGATAATAGTGCATCCACATTTATTAAACCAAAAGAAGTGATAAGAGCCACAACGGAAAGTCTTATTCATTTTTCCGCCAATCCCGGCAGAAGCGGACATCGGGCAAGTATTCAAACAGCAATGAAAATTGAAGAAATAAGAGAGCATCTTGCTGCTCATTTCAATGCAGAAAGCGGACAAAACATAATCTTTACCCACAACTGCACTGAAGCTTTAAATTTGGCAATTCTCGGAAGCGCCAAACAAGGTGGCCATGTAATTTGCACTGAGAATGAACACAATTCCGTTTTAAGACCACTAGAGCATCTTAAGCAACAAGGCTTAATTGAATATTCTATTGCCTATCAAGAAAATCGAAAAGGCATAACCTTTGAAGATATAAAAAAAGCATTAAAGCCAAATACATATATGATTGTCTGCAATCATATTTCAAACGTAAACGGCTCTGTCTGTGAAATAGAAAAAATCGGCAAATTTTGCAAAGAAAACAACATAATTTTCTTAGTAGATGGTGCTCAAAGTTGTGGACATATTAAAATTGACATCAAAAAATGCAATATTGATTATTTGACAATCGCTGGGCATAAAGGTTTTTATGCTCCACAAAGCATAGGCTGTCTTGTTATGAACGACAACTACAGACCAGAGCCTATTGTTTTTGGCGGCACAGGAACAAACTCGCTTGAGCTTGTTCAACCAAACATTTATCCAGAACGACTTGAAAGCGGAACAATATCAACTCCGCTCATTGTCGGCTTAGGTGCAGGTTTAAGTTTTGTTGAAAACAACTTTAAAGAAATAGCAAACAAACTTGATGATCTTACCACCTATCTCAATTATGAGCTTATTAAACTTGGCATAACTTCTTACACAGACCCTGAGAATTCAAATGGAGTTTTAGCTTTCAATATTGGTGATTTAGATTCTGTAGAAGTTGCAAACATATTAAGCGAAAAATATGACATTTGCGTAAGAGGCGGCTATCATTGCGCGCCTATCAAACATAAGGCATTAAACACAATTCCACAAGGCGCTGTCAGAGTTTCAATTTCTTATTTCAATTCATTTAGTGAAATTCAACATTTAATTCAAGCAGTAAAACACATCGCCAAAAACAATTTAAAAAGCAATTAAATACTTTTAAAATATCAATAATAAGTAAAAAAAGGACTATTATGCAGTTGTTATAAAACAATAACATAATAGCCTTATTTTTCAGTTTAAAGTCAACTTTTAGTCTTTATTTTCTTCTTTTTCAGACTTAGGAACAATTCTCTTAAGGTCAATTCTGCCTTTTTCGTCAACTTTGATAACTTCAATTTCAACTTCGTCACCAACCTTAACTACATCCTCAACTTTTTCAACTCTCTTGTTTGAAAGTTTTGAAATGTGAATCATACCTTCTTTATTTCCACCAAATTCAACAAAAGCACCAAAATTCATGATTCTTACAACTTTTCCGTCGTAAACATCACCTACTTCAACATCTTCAACAATTCCTAAAATTATCTTCTTTGCCTTCTCTGCATTTTCTGTGTCTTGAGAAGCAATGAATACAAGGCCATTGTCATCAATGTCAATCTTAACGCCAGTTTCATCAATGATTTTATTTATCATTTTTCCACCAGAGCCGATAACATCTTTAATTTTATCTGGATTGATTGTAAATGAAATAATCTTAGGAGCATATTTTGAAAGCTCTTTTCTTGGCTCTTTGATTTCTTCAAGGAGCTTGTTCATAATATACATTCTTCCTTCTTTAGCTTGTTTTAAAGCTGTAGTGAGAATTTGTTTATCAATGCCTTTTATTTTAATATCCATTTGAATAGCTGTAACGCCTTCTGTTGTTCCTGTAACTTTGAAGTCCATATCTCCAAGGAAATCTTCAAGACCTTGAATGTCAGAAAGAACAGCAACTCTATTTGAATTTTCGTCTTTAATAAGCCCCATAGCAATACCTGCAACTGGTCTTGTAATAGGCACACCACCGTCCATAAGAGCAAGGGTTGAGCCGCACACAGAGGCCATTGATGAAGATCCATTTGAAGACAATACTTCAGAAACAAGTCTAAGCGCATAAGGAAATTCTTCTTCACTTGGAATTACTGGCTCTAAAGCTCTTTCTGCAAGTGCCCCATGCCCAATTTCTCTTCTGCCTGGGCTTTTAATTCCCCTTGCTTCGCCTGTTGCGTAAGCTGGCATGTTGTAATGATGAACATAGCGATTTACTTCTTCATCATCAATGCCTTCAAGTTTTTGCATATCAGAAACTGTGCCAAGTGTCAAAGTTGTAAGCACTTGAGTTTGTCCACGAGTAAAGATTGCACTTCCATGTGTTCTTGGAAGCACTCCTGCTTCACACCAAATAGGTCTGATTTCTGTAAGCGCTCTACCATCTGGACGAACACCCTTATCAAGAATTTTTGCTCTGACTTTTTCTTTTGTCATTTTATATAAAACTTGTCCAATTGCCTTTTCACTTTCTGGGTAAATTTCAGCAAAATGTTCTTTTACATCTTTATCAACTTCATCTTGGCGAGATGATCTTTCTTGCCTGTCAAAAGTGTCAAGAGCATGGTCAAGTTTTTCACTTGCATAGGCTCTTACTGCTTCATTTATATCCTCTGGAACAAGGTCATAAACAAGATTTTGGGCAACTGGCTTTCCAATTTCAGCTTTAACTTGTTTTTGGAAGGCAACAATTTTCTTGATTTCTTCATGAGCAAACATGATAGCATCAAGCATAGTTTCTTCAGGCACTTCTTTTGCACCCGCTTCAACCATAAGCACAGCCTCATCTGTTCCTGAAACTGTAAGACTCATAAGAGATTTTTCTCTCTCTTCAGCATTTGGATTGATGATGAAATTACCATCAACAAGACCAACTTGTACTGAGCCTGTAGGTCCCATAAATGGGATATCAGAAATTGAAAGCGCAAAGCTTGAGCCAAGCATAGCAAGTGGCTCTGGAGCAACATCTGGGTCAACAGAAAGTGCAGTAGCTATTACGCAAACATCATGATAAAAACCTTTTGGGAAAAGTGGTCTAAGCGGTCTGTCAATAAGTCTTGAAGTAAGAATTGCCTTATCAGCAGGTCTGCCTTCGCGCTTTTTAAAGCCTCCTGGAATTTTTCCTACAGAATACATTTTTTCTTCAAAATCAACTGAAAGTGGGAAAAAATCAATACCCGGTCTTGGTTCTTTTGACATAGTCACATTGACCATAACAACAGTTTCTCCGCATTTTACAAGGCAAGAGCCATTTGATTGTTCGCAAAGTCTGCCAGTTTCAAATGTAACAGTCTTTCCACCTATTTCAATATTATAAATTTTTGCATCGTCTTTCATAAATTCTCCTAATCTCCTTAAATTACTTAAAAAAGGGAGCAATAAAAACTCCCCCCTATTTTTTATTTAACTTCTCTTATGCCGAGTTCTTTAATGAGTTTTCTGTAAGCTTCGATATCTTTGTCTTTAAGATAAAGCAAGAAACCTTTTCTCTTACCAACCATTTGAAGAAGTCCGCGGCGTGAATGATTGTCTTTCTTGTTTAATTTCAAGTGTTCATTTAAGTGATTGATTCTTTCAGTCAAAAGAGCAACTTGCACTTGAACAGATCCAGTATCATTCTCAGAAAGTTTATATTTTTCAATAATTTCTTTCTTTTCCATATTTCCCTCCCATTTTTAATTTTTATCCCACAGCAAAGCAAAAAGTCAGAAGGTGTCTAATCACTGTGCAAAGGGTTAATCGACTTTGTAAGTATATCACAACAAATTTCATTTGTCTAGCATTTTTTAAAAAATCTCAATTTTTCATTATAAAAACATGCTATTTATAAAATTCTCTTTTCTTTTCTAAAAGTTCGTCAATTCTCGCAATATAATCTTCAATAAATTTTACATTTGCTAGTCTTTCTATGCGGTTTTCAATATTAAATACACGCTTGCTTATCGCTCCTGCCCCAATACCTATTATAGTATTCGTCTCTTCCATGCTTTCAATATTGAATACGCACAAATGATTATCTCTGAAATAACCCACATTTTCAAGACCCTTAAGCTGATTTTTTTGCCTGTAAAGATAATATGGTTTATAACCGTTCTTTGCAAGCTCACTTTCAGCATAATCAATCATTTTGTCAACATCCCTCTCATCTACAAGAGACTTGTTATCTCTTAGTAAAGCTCCATTTTTAATCGACAATGTATGAACAGTGATATTATGCGGCGCAAGCTCTAAAAGTGTGTTGATTGTTCTTTTAAATATACCAAGTTTTTCGCCTGGAAGCCCAGCAATGATATCCATGTTGACTTCCATATCGCGTTCGAGCGCCCAAGTATAAGCATCCAAAACTTGACTGTTTTTTTGCTTTCTTCCAATTCTTTTTAAAGTTGCCTCGCAAAAAGTTTGAGGATTGATTGAAATTCTTGTTATTCCATTTTTCTTTAGCACATCAAGTTTTTCAGGTGTTATCGTATCTGGCCTTCCACATTCTACAGTAAACTCTTTTACCGGAAATTTAAGCTTATTAAGCAGTCTGTCAAGTTGACTTGGATTAAGCACCGACGGCGTTCCACCACCGATATAAATATTTCTTACTATATATGCCTTCTTATTTATTATATCTTTGACTGCGTCAATTTCTTTGATGAGACAATCTATATACTCTTCAACCCTTTTTTCAACTCGAGAAAGTTCGCTTGAAATAAACGAGCAATACAGACATCTTGATGGACAAATAGGAATGTTGATATAAATATCAATTAAATTATCATTTCTGATAATTCCCCTTTGATTTTTCAAGATTTGCCCGACTAGCCTTGCTTTAGAATTTGAAACAAAATAGTCTCTTTCTATTATTTCTGGAATTATATGTTCTTTTGCTTCACCATATCTTACTAAGTCTCTCGCAAACTTGGTCGGTCTTACACCTGTAAGCGAGCCCCAGCTTAACGACAATTTATATTCTTTTGAAATAATCTTATAAAGATGGTTTTTCACCATTCTTTTTTTGTATGACTTTTTTCGCAGCGGAGTAAAACTTCCATCAATACTGTAATCAAAGTTATATTCCCTATTATTGCCATTTATTATAAGCTCAAACCTATCATGAACAAGCCCAGACTCTTCTATCTCTTCGTGCCTTATCTCATCCTCAATTTCAGTCAACCCAAACAACTTAATAAGGTCTTGAAATTCAATAAGATAATCTTCTACATTTGTTTTTATTACCATTGTTCGCTCCTGTAAACGCTTGTCACATTTTTCAAGTTTTTAATAGAGTTTATCACTTTGTTAAGCTCTTCTTTATTTTTTACATCAACCGCCAAATTACATAAGAAATTATCACCCACATCCTTTGCTTCAAAGCCTTTAATTGCAATTTTGAGACCTGTAATAAGGTTTGTAAGTCTGCCAATGTTGTTGTCAGATTTGATGGCAACAACTTTAATATTTGCTGTAAATGTCGCATCTTCTTTATTTTGCCATTGTGCATCAATCAAGCGGTCATTTTCAAGATATGCAAGGTTTGGACAATTGCATCTATGAATTGTCACCCCTCTTCCTCGAGAAATATAACCTATAATATCATCCCCCTCAATAGGACTGCAGCAGCGTGCAAATCTTACAAGCATTCCACTGTCTCCATCGACAAGCACTCCATCTTTATTTCGTTTAAGATGCACCACACTATCAAGTTTTGGAAGAGTTTTTACTTCGTTGTTGTAAAGCGTAACCAACCTGCTTAAAAGACTTGCCGCAGAAAGCGAGCCAGAGCCAATTGCAGCATACAACTCTTCAATTGTCTCCATGTTATATTTTTTAAGCGTTTCAGCCAAATTCTTTTCAGTCAAAAGTTGAGAAGAATTAAATCCACGATCTTGCATTGCTTGGTTGAACATAGATTTTCCAAGCTTAATGTTTTCGTCTTTTAATTCATTCTTGAAAAAGGCTTTAATCTTGCTTCTCGCACTTGCCGTTTTGATTACTTTAAGCCAATCTCTTGAAGGCCCTTTTGAATGCTGATTGGTAATAATTTCAACAATGTCACCATTTCGAAGTGCCGTCGTGAAAGGTTTTAGTTGACCATTTATCTTTGCACCAACGCATTTATTTCCGATATCAGAGTGAATAGCATAAGCAAAATCTATAACAGTCGAGCCCTGAGGAAACTCCATAACTCTGCCTTTTGGAGTTTGAACAACAAGTATCCCCTCATACAAGTCACTTTTAAGAGTTTCAATAAAGTCTTCATTTGACATATTTTGTGCATTATCAATTGTTTGCCTAAACCATGTCATACGCTTGTCAAAGGCATCTTGCTTGCTCTTCTTTTCTTTGTAAAGCCAATGCGAATAAACACCATATTCAGACTCTCTGTTCATTTCAACCGTTCTTATTTGCACCTCAAGCGGATGTTGATTTTCTACAATTATGGTTGCGTGAAGAGATTGATATCCATTTGGCTTTGGATTGGCGATATAGTCTTTTACACGACCTAACATTGGCTTGTAAATGCCATGGATTTTTCCAAGCACGGCATAACATTCTTCAACAGAGTTTACAATAACCCTCATTGCAAGTATGTCATAAATTTGACTTAATTCAAGATTTTTATTATGAAGCTTGTTAAAAATAGAAGAAATATGCTTAATTCGGCTCATTATTTGACCGTCTATTTTAAGCTCATCAAGTATTGCTTGAAGTTTGCCTTTTGTAAGCTCAAGCTGTTTTCTGTTTTCTTCCTCTTCACTTTCAATTGTCAATTTAAGTCTGGCATATTCTTCAGGATATTCCAGTCTTACGACATTGTCATAAAGCATTTGCTTTAATGAGTCAAGCCCTAAACGCTCTGAAAGTGGCACATGCATATCTCGCACCTGTTTGACAAACTGCTTTTCAGATTCAGAAAGCGGATTATTGAGCACTGAAATATCATAATAAATGCCAAAAAGCTTTATAATTACCACTCGCAAATCTTTGCTCATTACAAGAAAAAGGCGTTTAATATCTTCTATTTCTTCACTTGGCGTAAGTTGATTTATGTCTTTAATTTTTTTAAATTCGTTTATCATTTCACGCTCTTCTTCACCCAACTTTTGAGCAAGATTGTCAGCTTCTTCGGGGTAAAACTTATAAAATTGATAATTCAAAAAGGCAAGCATTGACGCTTTGTCAAGTTTTGTCTTGATAATAAGTTGACTTATATTAAAAATTCTAGAATGATTGATGTCATGCTTTAAAATTTCTTTTAAAAGCATCAATTCTTCATTATTAAACTGATAAGCATTATTAAGCAGGTTTAATGTCTGCTCTTCCAAATTTTCCATTTTTTGCCTCTCCTTTTAGAGTCTCTTTTAACAGAATTATATTATTGTAAATTTTTGATTGATTAAGCTCTACCTTAATGCTGGAATTGATTTTTATAAGGTTGTTTTTTTCTTCATCAATAGAAAGTATTCCAAGCTCGTTAAACACCATAAGAGCCGCATAGAAGGTGAAAAAGGAAACTTGTTCTGTAATTTTTGTCGAATCATATAAATTAAACAAATTTGTCACTGTTTTTCCATTAAATTTCAAAAGCTCTTTATAAACCTTTCCAAAGCAGTTTCTTGAAACATCAAGTCCTGCAAATTTTCGTGGATCCCCCTCTTTTTCAATTGGGACAAAAACCTCTGCATCTGTCACCTTATTGAGTGCAGCCAAAAATTTTTCATCAACCACAGGTGAAAGAAAAACTATTCTAGAGAAATTTTTTGCCCACGCGATCCCTTTGGGCGCAAGTAAAACTGTGTTATAACCAATAAGCCTATTGTCATAAATACCAAAATGATATATGCTTTGAGTATTGTAATTTTTACAAAACTCCACATATTCAAAGCATGAATATGTGACAAAGCATGTTCCAAAAACAGAATTTGTCGTTGCACCTACAAAATTTAAAAGCTCGGTTTTTGGATACATCGTATATTTTGCCTCAGCATTGCTTTCATAAGCAAATTGATTCATTTCAATGGCGTTAAGCTTTTTATAAGCATTTTCAACAATAAAACTTCCACCATCAAATTCAACCACTGTTCCATTTGTGGAATTAGTCTCAAGTTCAAATATAAAAGATTTTTGTCTTGAAAAATTTATCTTAATTAAATTGTCAAGATAATTGAAATAAACAAGCTTTAAATTGCCGATCTTGATATTTGCATGTTGTGACGCCCTCTTCATAGGGGTAAGCTCCATTTCTTGTGTGGTGATTTTAAATCTTGGACGAGGATTTGAACAACCTACAGGCTCTAAAATAGCAAGCTCCTTAATAAACTCATTTGTAATTTCACCAGCTTCAACCTCTTGATCATAATATTCAATTGGCATAAATACAGAGTCATTGATTTTAGTAAGTGCAAAAGAATTTATCTTTTGTGAAAAAAGTTTGTAATTTTCAAGTTTAAGCGTCAAGCCTGCCGCCATAGAGTGACCGCCAAAAGTCACCAAAATGTCTTTCAAAGATGACAAAAGCTCATGAATATTTATATCATCAATGCTTCTTCCAGAGCCGCATAAAAGCTCACCTTCTTGCACAAACAAAAACACAGGTTTATGATATTTTTCAACTAGTCTTGAGCATACAATTCCCAGCACACCTTTATCCCAATGCTTTGAGGCAAGCGTGATAACTCGTTGATTTTTCATATCCACCTTTTTCAAAGCTTTTTCGCAATCATCAAAAATTCGATTGCAAATATCCTGTCTTTTTAAATTGTGTTTTTTGATTTTATCAAGATACTTCTTAATCGTCACAGGGTCTTTCTCAAGATATATCTTCAAAGAATCACTTGCATCACCCATTCTGCCAGAAGCGTTAAGTTTTGGCCCAATTTTAAATGAAATGCTTGTCGAATTCGGATTTTTCAAATTCAATCCATACTCTTTAAACATCATTTTAAGTCCTATTGGAAGATATTTTTCACAAAGTTTAAAACCTTTTGAAACAATCGTTCTGTTTTCGCCTTTAAGCGGAACAATATCAACTATAGTAGCAATGCTTGCAATTGGAAGATAAGCTTCAGCCTTTACTTTTCCAAGAAGTGCCTCCGCAAACTTATAAGCAACCCCCGTTCCACAAAGCTCTTTAAAAGGATATTCCTGGCCTTCTTGTTTTGCATTTACAACAATAGTATCTGGCAAAATTTCAGGGATTTCATGGTGATCAGTGACAACAATTTCAATTCCCTTTGTCTTTGCATACTCAACCTCATTTGCACAAGATACACCACAATCCACTGTAATAATTAAATTGGGTTGAAAAAGGTCATAGACCTTGTCTATCACTGCATTTGTAAGACCATAACCATCTAAATATCGATTTGGAAGATAATAATCTGCTTTTATTCCAAATTCAGCCAGTGCGCCAAGCATAATAGCTGTCGCACTTACTCCATCAACATCATAATCGCCAAAGATAACAACTTTATCTTTAAGTTCTTTTGCAAGTTTTACTCTATCTACCAAACCTTGCATTCCTTTAAGTAAGAATGGGTCATGCAAAACTTTTGGATTTAAGTATTCTTCAAATTCTTCCTCACTGCTTATTCCTCTTGAAAGAATAAGGTCACAAATACGAGGTGATAGATTAAACTTTTCTGCAAAATAGTGAACTTTATCGGCGTTGACATTAAAAAATTTTTTAAAAATCATTTAAGCGCCTACCTCAAGTCGACAATCTCAATTTAGCATTGTCAACATAAAACTTATAATATAATTATAATTATCTTATTTCTTTTAAGCAAGCAAATTTGACAGGAAACTGAAAATAAAATCAAAAGCGATAAAGGAAGCAAGTTTTATTACATAAAAAAATTTGTTATAAAAAAGCCAACCTTCAGGTTGGTCTTATTTTAATTTTGATTTTTATATACAATGCGTCTGCAATGTTCACATGTAATTATCCCATCTTCATTGAGTTTTGTAAGGTTTGCAAATGGAAGCTCCATGTGGCATCCCCCACAAGAATTTCCATTCAATGGCACAAGTACAGGAAAAACATTTTCGCCTCTGCGTTTTCTGTAAGCTTCCATTATCTTTGTTTCAATCGACTTAGAAAGCTCATCAAGCTTTGCTGCAAGCTCTTGTTTTTGCGTTTCCACTGCTTTGACATCTTCATCATAAGCTTGTTTTTTCTTTGCAAATTCTTCTTTTGCACTATTAAAAGATTTAATAGTTTTATTAAAGTCTGCAAGAATAGCATTCATATTTTCAGCAAGCGCCGTTAAGTTTTTCTCCAAGATAACCAAGTTTTGATTAAGTTTGTCTTTTAAAGCTTTCAATTTTTCTACATCTGCTTTAGGCATATTTTCCAAATCTTTCGACATAAATTCTTGCATTTTATCTTCTTGAATTTTAACCTGACCTTTAACCTTTTCAATTTCTTTCAAAAGTTTTCCGGCATTTTCTTCAAGTTTTACAGAACGAGCTTGTGCATTTTTCATATTTTCATGAAGTTCGTTTGCAGCCTTCTTATTTTGATTATCTCTCAGCCCTTTTTCTATTTTAAACATCTCTCTATCGAGAGCTTGATATTTTAAAATCATATCAACCTTCATAATTTTCTCCTTTCATTTCTTAATAATTCGCATTAAACTTCAATTAAATGAAATCTACAAGCTTTTTGCTTCTGTTTGGATGCTTTAATTTTCTAAGCGCCTTAGCTTCTATCTGACGAATACGCTCTCTAGTAACACTAAATTCACGACCAACCTCTTCCAAAGTCTTGCTCTTTCCGTCAATAAGCCCATATCTCTCACGAATAACTTGTTGTTCTCTTGGTGTAAGTGTATCAATAACTGACAGAAGTTGTTCATGCAACAATTTTTGCGTAGCAATTTCCATTGGACTTTTTGCAGATTCATCTTCAATAAAGTCGCTCATCTTGCTGTCTTCCTCTTCACCAATTGGTGTTTCAAGAGAAATTGGGTCGAGTGCACTTTTTTTAATCTCAACAACCTTAGCTTCGCTTATTCCCATAGCTTCAGCAACTTCTTCCATGGTCGGTTCTCTTGAAAGTTGTTGAGTAAGCTGTCTTACAGTCCTTGAATATCTATTGATAGTTTCTACCATGTGCACAGGAAGTCTTATTGTCCTTGATTGGTCAGCAATGGCACGAGTTATGGCCTGTTTTATCCACCATGTAGCATAAGTTGAAAAACGGAAACCTTTTGTATAATCAAATTTTTCAACAGCTCTTAAAAGCCCCATGTTTCCCTCTTGAATTAAATCAAGAAAAGAAAGTGAATTTGTGCTTGCCCAGCGTTTTGCAATTGAAACTACAAGTCTAAGGTTTGCTTGACACAATCTTGCCTTAGCCTCAGCATTTCCATCCAAAATCTTCTTTGCAAGCTCAACCTCTTCTTCAGCTGTAAGAAGTGGCACCTTCCCAATATCTTTTAGATACATTTTTACAGGGTCGTCGACTGACATAAATCCAGTAAACTCAAGCTCTTCATTTTCAATTTCGCTTTCTTCTGTTGATTTCAAAATTTTAATAGAATGACTTTCAATTTTTTTTATAAATTTTTGAATTTCAAGCGCAGAAAGGTCATATTTTAAAAGCCTAAAATAGACTTCTTCTTCATTGATAGATCCCTTCTTAGCCGCAACATCAAAAATCTTTTTCATCTCTAAGTCAACTTTATTATCTGACATAAAATTCCTCCAATTTTTTCTCACGCAATGCCTTATTCAAGGCGTTTAATTTTTCAGCAATCTTCTTCCGTTCTTCCTTATCAGAAGATGCTTTAAATGCTTCTGTAAGCTCTGTTTGTTTTTTCACAAGCTCACCACTTGCAATAAGCCAAACACATTCATCAAAATATCGTTTATCTGCATTTTCATATTCACCAAAATCAATTCCCAAACAATCTTTCAAAAGCGGAATTTCTTCCACATCAAAATAATCATAATATGACGAAACAGGAATGCCTTTTAATGCATATTCAATTATCTCTGCCTGTCGAGGCAAAAGCTTTTTATAATCTATGTTTTTGTTTACAAACGGCTTCTTAAATATAAGCGAGCCCACAATAAACCTTATAGCCCTAATATTCCCATTTTCTCGTGCAGTTAAAACACTTTCAGCCACTTTTTCTGGTATTTTTTTTATTGTTGGCTTTTTAAGTTTTTCAAGGTCTCTTCGCAGCACATCAATAGGTATTGTTGTCAAATCTCGAAGCTTCTCAAGATATACCTCTTCTTCGCTGTTTGAGTTTAGTTTGCTTATGATTTCAATAGCGCTTTTTGCAAATTTTCCCTTTTCATCAGCATGTTGAAGATTATATTTTTTAAGCTCTGTCGCTATCATAAAATCGGTTGTAGGTTGAGCATTATCAATAAGCATTTTCAAGGCTTCTGCCCCCTGCTGCCTCAAAATTTCATCAGGGTCATGCTTGTCCGGTATAGAAGCAACGGTCACATTGAAACCTTCTTCTTTTAAAATATCAATGCTTCTTAATGTAGCTTTTATTCCCGCCTCATCACCATCAAAACATAATACAACATTATTTGAAAGTTTCTTAAGCTCTTTTGCATTTTCTTTCGTGAGCGCCGTTCCCATGCAGGCAACAGTTGATTTAAAACCAGCCCTATGCATTGCCATAACATCAATTTGACCTTCAACAATAATAATTCTGTCAAGACCACTTTTTTGCTTCAAAGCTTTGACAAGGTTTATTCCAAAAACAACTCTGCCCTTCTGAAATACAATGGTCTCTGCTGTATTTTTATATTTCGCGTAATCAGTCTTTTCAAGCACTCTGGCACTGAAACCAACACACTCATTGAAGGAGTTGAAAATTGGAAATACAAGCCTATCTGCCATTACATCATAATAATGATCTCCCTTTGCCTGATTTTCACTGTTTTCTTTTTTTTGCGCAACTCCAGCATCAAGCATTTCCTTATATGTAAATCCCTGCCTTCTTAAAAATTCTATAAGCTCGCTCCAACCAAGCGAATATCCAATTTTAAAGTCTTCCAGCTCATGTCGCGTAAATCCACGCTGTTTGAGATATTCTTGAGCTTTCTTTGCCTGAGGAAGAAAGAGATTTTCTTGATAATGTTTGTAAGTCACATCTAAAAGTTTTAAGACCCTTTCTTTAAGCTGTTTTCGTTCTTTCACTTCAGCATCTCCAGTAAACTGAGGTACCTCCATATTTGCATTCTTAGCAAGCAATTCAACAGCTTCTGAGAAATCGCAAGACTCGTATTTCTGAACAAAAGAAATCACGTCTCCGCTTTCTTTGCATCCAAAGCAATAAAAGAAGCCTTCATCTTCACTAACAGTAAAAGACGGAGTTTTTTCATTGTGAAATGGACAACAAGCCCAATATTTCCCGCCTTTTTTTTCAAGATGAACATATTTCCCAATAATAGATACAATATTATTCTTTTGTTTTAATTCATATAAAAAATCTGTTTGATAACCTTTATTTTGCACCTAAAAATATCCCTTGTAAATAATATACTATAAAAAATCAAAAATTCCTTTTTATTATTTAAAAATAATTAAAAATGTTTTTTAAAGGACAAAATCAAACAAATTTTTAAAATAATTAAACTTTAAACCTTATACGCTTTTAATGACTTTGATTAAATAAAACAAAGAGAAATACTCGCTTTTTAATTATCAGATTAAATTTCCATGAAAATATATTTCTGGCACCTTGCCTACAATTACACTTTCGCACAACATTACCTCAAGCTCAGTTTTAAAATTTTGAGTTTTTGCTGGCAAAATCATGCCTATACCCGCATTTACAACAAAATATAATTGATGAAGTGTTTGATTTATTCCAGCAGAAATAAAGCGTGAGTTGATTTTTGTATTCACTGTTCCAATTGGTACTAGATTGATCGAAACATTTGAGCCAATTCCATACAAAAAAGGTATGCCAGTAAATGTACCCAATGATATTTCAATTTTTTCATTGTTTATTTTATTAAACTTATCTTGCACACCTTTAGTAATTTTCCTAACCAAAATATTCATTTCGATTGTGTTTATCTCAATTAAGTCAACTGTGTTGCTATCAGAATACTTTACAATCGCTAAATCACTGTATGAAACACCTTCTTCAAGCAAAGTATCCCCGACAACTTCGCTTATTGCTGAAGTCGCAATGGAACGAACTCGCTCTTCACTTAAACTTGCAATGATAGGACAAACAACTTTGTAATAATAAAAAATAAAAACTCCTATTAACGCAAGAAACACAAAAATGGCCACCCTAAATTTCCTTTTGGCTGACCACTTAACTTTTGTTCTATTTTGCTTAACACAATTCACACAATAGATATATGCTTTAAGATTAAAAAAATTGACAAAATCAATATATTGTGTCATATATGCAAGACATAATACAATATTTTAAGCTATTATGCGCTAATTTTTTGTTTTTGATTTGAATATCAATGCAAAAATAAATGCAAATATTACAGCAGCTGCAATACCTCCTGCCGTAGCTTCAAGACCTCCAGTAAATGCACCAATCAGTCCTTTTGCTTTAACAGCGCCTATCGCCCCCTTTGCCAGCGAGGCACCAAAACCAATAATTGGTACATTTATACCTGCCCTTGCAAACACTGAAATAGGCTGAAAAATTCCAAAAGCTTCAAGCGCAACACCAATCAATACAAAAGTGACTAATATTCGAGCAGAGGTTATATTCGTATAAATAATAAGCATTTGACCAAGCATACAAATAAATCCGCCTATTAAAAACACCCATAAATAATACATTTATTCATCCCCCTCCACTTTATTTTTGCCAAGCTTAGAATTTCTCTTTTTAGGCACAACATTCGCCTTTAATTGTGCGTTATCATCATCTTCATTCTCAGCCAAAATGTCAGCTTTTATTTTATTTGATTTTGACTTATTATAAACTTCATTTCCTTCTGAATATGTCAAATTTGCCGCAAATGCATCAGCTTTATTTTCCACTTCATCATCTTCTTTTGCTTCATTATTTTTATTTTGTTGACCGCCAAAAACTTTTACACTTTTATATTTTTTTGGCTTTTCTTCGTTTATATCATTCTCAATTACTATAGCATGACAAACGCCAGGAATTGTCTCTCCTTGCTGAGCTGCAGTTGTTGACATTAAAGCACCCGTTGGCATGAATAATACCTTTCTAAGTTCCCCTTTTCTGAGTTTGCTTATTATAAATGAATTTAACACAGTTGCACTGCAACCACACCCGCTTCCACCAGACAGTGTATTCTGATTTCTCGTAAAATACATTTGACCACAATCATTATAATTAAGTCCAAGTTTTATGCCGTTATGCTCCATAAGGTCAATTAAGATTTCACTACCAAGCTTTCCGAGATCGCCTGTAACAATCAAATCATAATCATCAGGAGTTGTTCCCGCATCTCTAAAGTGAGCAAGCATAGTATTCATAGCCGATGGAGCCATTGCCGCCCCCATATCATTAACATCATTGACGCCATAATCAATTACCTTCCCAAAGGTAGCCATAGAAATTCTAGGTCCTTTTCCTGTCGATGATAAAACAGTCGCACCCGCACCCGTAACTGTCCATTGCGATGTTGGAGGACGCTGATTTCCAAGCTCCAGTGGAAATCTAAATTGACGCTCCGCTGTTGAAAAGTGCGAGCCCGTGGTACAAACAATCTTTTGAAAATGTCCAGAATCTATAAAAGAAGCACCTATAGCCAAGCTTTCAGCCATCGTAGAACAAGCTCCAAACAAACCCAAAAATGAAACATCAAAGTTTCTTGCGGCATAAGAAGATGAAATAATTTGATTTAAAAGGTCACCAGACAAAATCAGTTGAATATCTTTTGGTTTAAGCTTTGCATCTTCAATTGCGCCTACAATTGCACTTTCAAGCATCTTTTTTTCAGCTTTTTCGTATGAATCTTCACCAAAAGAATCATCTTTCATAACATAATTAAAGTAAGGACCAAAATTCCCTTTACCTTCTTTTGGTCCCACAATAGAATAACTGCCAATAATAACAGGTTTCTTTTTAAATACAACCGTTTGACTTTTTCCCATATCATCCTCACTCTAAATTCTATATAAACAAATAGATTAAGCCAACCAATATACTTGACACAACCCCAACAACAATTACAGGACCAGCAATGGTAAACATCTTCACGCAGATTCCATATATAATTCCTTCATGCTTAAATTCAAGAGCTGGCGAAGTAATCGAGTTTGAAAAACCAGTGATCGGCACAATCGAGCCTCCACCTGCAAATTTGCCAATCTTGTCATAAACACCAATTCCAGTCAAAAATGATGCAATAAAAATAAGCACGATAAGCGTGTATGCCCATGCCGTTTGTTCTGCCATATTTGGAAACCATAACAAAATTAAATCGTTTATCCCTTGACCTATACAGCAAATTATTCCACCAACTAAAAAAGAATTGAATAGGCTTGGCCAAGCCCTAGTTTTTGGTATTTTAGCTTTTACATATTTATTATAAGCTTCATTTCGTTTCTTATCATCCATAATACTCTCCTGCAATATTATTGACAAGAAATTTATTTGATAAACCTTTTATGAATAAAAATATCAACTTTTCACACACTAAATTTGATATTTTAGTTTATACTTAAATGATTTTATATATGGAGGTTTTATGAAAAAACTGGCAATCGCATTTTTGTTGTTATTATCTTCAATTACAATGGTTGGCTGCTCAAATAAAAGCACAAAAGCACTCTCTGCTTTTGACAACCAGCTCGATTATGTGGAAGAAATTGTTGGCTCAACAAATTCAAGTGAGGTTTCAGAGGTAAGTCCTTCAGTCATATATTCAAGCCCAATGTCAAAACATGACATTCAAAACAATCAAGCTGTCGCTTACAACAATCTTACACGCGAAGAAGAAATAAGAGCTCAAGTATTGGCTTTGAATGCATATCTTAAATCTTTTTCATGTGATAAGCTTAAGCTCAATAAATCACAGTCTCAAGCTTTAAATACCCTTTCAAACAATATAAAAAAATACACTTCACAACTTAAAAATACGAAAAGTGAAGTTAAATCACAAGTAACAAACATTAAAAAAGGTCTAAAAAATAATAAAACATCTACAGAAGCAATTAAATCTTCCTACACCACACTAAACAACAGCATGAATGAACGCTATGTCTGCCTTTGCAATATTTTCAACAATCTAGAGCAAGCGTACATTATAGTCTATAAGGACTGCGAGAACATTAAATCACAGCCATCAAATCAAACACAAATAGAAAAAGACAGCTCTCAAACTGATGAAAATAACACAAACAAAGCTCAAGACAACAAAAACACAGCGAAAGAAAACAAAACTTTCAAGAAAAATATTGACAGTTATAATTTTGATAGACCTATAAAAGAAAATAAGCAAAACAATCAATATAACAATTATTATCAATATCCTTCACAAAACAGAATGCCTTACAACATGCAAAATCCACCTTACGGTCATACAAGTTACCCTGCACCATATTATCCAAATGGATATGGTTATTCACCATATAACATGTACGGTTATGGAAATAACTATTTCAATGGCATATATGGTTATAATGGCTTATATAACAACCAATTTAACCCATCATCACGAAACACCGACACTTTCTATTCTTTAAATAGAAATATTGACACTTACAGATTTAATCCCAACATAACCGCTGGGAATATGCAAAACAATGCTCCTTTTATTAACAACCAATTAAATCAAAATTCTTCTGCTATTCAAAATGCAGAAACTAAAACAGAGACAACACAGACAGAACAAAGTCAAGATGAATCAAACACAATACCTATTATAAAAAATGACTGCACAAACAACTGCCTTAACTTAATTCAAGACAGCGAAAATGATACCTTAACAAAAGACAATTTTATAAATAAAAAATTAAATCAAAAAGCAGAATGTGATAAAGAAATTTGTTGATAAATTGAAAATAAAAAAATCCTATTAAACAATAGGATTTTTTATTATTATTTTACCTCTTGATAGTTGTTGCTTTCATCGAGTTTGTAATATGTGATGTTATTTCTGTTTGCATTATAAATTGCAATATCATAGTTTGTTGTATCTGCAAATTCAAGCAAGAAACTATTGCTCAAATTGGTCAAGTTGCCAATTTTTGAAGGTGCAACTGAAATAAATATGTCAATTTTTGATTTGTATGTTTCATTGCAATCTGTCATATTTATTCCGAAAACCGCACAAGATTTTTCCGGAGTCAAGAAATCAAAAGTTGAAGAGGTATAACCTGAACAAAATGCTTCTGGGTTAAAGAAGAATATAAACTCAGCTGGTATTGTTGAATCAACATCAATAAGGCCAAGACTCTTCAAATGTTCAAGTTTTCCATTCACTGAATTTGTTGGATTTCTTGGATGACCTTTGTAATAATAAACATATTCGTCACCATAATAAGCAATTACAGATTTTACATATTCATCAAAGTTTGTAGCAATTTCTGTTTCAGTCCAAGTGCCTAAAATAACCATTACCTTTTTATTTTCAGTCACAGCTTTTTCAAACATACCCTCACTGAAATTATAAAGTTTTTTAAGTTTATCAATACTCAAATATTGGTTTTCGCTTTGATCATTTTGAATTGCAGACAGCAATTTGCCTAAATCTTTAACCTTTATTTTTGAATTATTTTCAACTTTACTGTAAAAGTCTGGGTTATTTGGAGCTAAAGTGCCACTTATTCTGGTAAGCCACCATTCTATATTTTCTTCTTCAGATGCGATTACATAAGAATAATCTTGAAGGTCATACGCGTTAATAACGCCAGTTGTATATCTTCCATAATATCTAGATTTTGCAACATCTTTTTTGAGTTGAGTCCATTTGCCTACCATTTTATCATACTCGGCATCTGCATTTTCATTATTAAAGTGATTATTGAAAAATAAAAATGAAGCTGACCCGTCAGATAACAAAACTACATGGTAGTTTTCTGAAGGTATTCCATTTGCAATAGTAGCTTGTACATATGCATAATTGAAAAAGTCACTGTAATATAAATTAAACTTTGATTGATTGTTTACCTCATACAATTCTTTAACATAATTTGCTGTATCAGTAAACATCTTCTGATATTCACTTTCTAAAAGTTACCAGTAGATGCAATTGGCATAGGATATACATTTTCGGTAAGTTCATTCCAATCCCATGCTCCGCTTCTTTGAAGCCATACAAATGTTGGTATTCTTCCATTATCTGTTATCTCTGGCAATGACAAACTGAAAAGCGATACAGACATTGTTCCTGTAATTGGTGCAATGTTATATTCATCAGCAAACAAATTTACTCTCTTTGTCTCTGAAGTTTTATATATTCCCTTTTTGATTTCAACCTCAACCGTCATTTTTCCATAGTATGCATCAACATTTGCATTGCCCTTAGCAATGTCATAATATTTTGTTGTGGTTTTTTGACTTACTAAATCTCCGCCATGATAAACTGAAATAGTAATTTTATCAACTGGCTTTGAAGTATCCCATTCAACATTTATTTGCTGGGTTTGTCCAACTTGGCTTGCATTTATTTTTAAATCAACTTTTAAAGCTACGCAATATACTATAGGAAATATAATTACAAAAGCAAGAATGATTGCACAAACAACTAAAGTCGGCACCCATATCTTTTTTGGTAAATTAAAAAATTTCATACTCCTCCCTCACAAATTTTATTATACTTTAATACCAATTAAAGTCAAGTAATTTGTAAAAAAATATGGAATTTTGTAAAAAAAAATAATTTTTATTGTTAAACTAAATTTAAACGAGCTAACAATTTATAAAGTAAGCTTGTTTCTTAAATTATTTAAAATTTTATTTTCTAGTCTTGAGACTTGCACCTGCGAAATATTCAATTCTTTTGCAATTTCACTTTGAGTTTTATCAAAGTAATATCTAAGCAAAATAATCTTACGATCCCTATAATCAAGATGTTTGACAAGCTCAGTAAGTGCAATATTGTCAATCATTTTACTATTTTCATCTTCCTGCGCTTCTATTCTGTCAATAAGTGCCAAAGACTCAGATTCATCCTCGATTGGCGTATACAAAGAAAGCGGCATTTTCGCTGAATCCATTGCAAGAACGATTTCCTGCTGATCAACTTCAAAATGTATAGCAAGCTCTTCAATTGTAGGCACTCTCTCATTCTTTTGAGTAAATTCTTCCACATATCTATTTATTTGCAAATTCAAAGATTTCAACGCTCTTGACACCTTAATTGAGCCGTCATCGCGCATAAATCTCTTAATTTCTCCAATCACCATAGGTACAACATAGGTTGAAAATTTTACTCCAAAATCAGCATTGAAATTTTTAATAGCTTTCAAAAATCCCATGCAACCAATTTGAAATAAATCGTCATACTCAACACCTTTATCTCTAAAGCGTTTTATTACACTCTTAATGAGCGGTGAATTTTCCTCTATCAGCACCGATTTCGCTTCTTGGTCACCCTGTTGAGCTTTTTCGACCAATTGCAATATTATGGTGTTATCCAGCACTACCCACCTGCAAAACACTGTTGCTTATCTGCTTATACATAGTCACAGTTGTTCCACCAAACTCATTTTTTTCAACTTCCACACCATCCATAAAACTTTCCATAACAGTAAAACCCATTCCGCTTCTTTCTTCATCAGGCTTAGTCGTATAAAAAGGCTCTTTGGCTTTTTGAATATCTTTTATTCCAACACCTGCGTCTTTGATTATAATCTTAACACTGTCTCCTTCAATTTCACATCGCATAGAAATCTCGCCTTCGCCATCTGGATAGGCATGAACAACACAATTTGTCACAGCTTCTGATACTGATGTCTTAATATCGTCAAGTTCGTCAATAGATGGATTTAATTGCACACAAAATCCTGCAACGCATATTCTTGCAAAGCCCTCATTTATAGATAAAGCCTTGAATTTTACTTCCATAAAGTTTGATTTTGCCATAACCTCTCCTTTAAACAATTTTAGGCATGATTTCATACAGCCCTGTCATTTTAAATATTTTCTCCGCCTGCTTAGATGGATTGCATATAAAAATTGGAATATTTCTATTTTTCATCTTCTTATATCTGCCTATAAGCACCCCTATTCCAGTGCTATCCATAAATTGAAGCTCTGATAAATCAATGATAATTTGATTAAAATCTCCTCCTGCAAATATGTCATCAAGCGTAATCCTTGTATGACTTGCAGAATGCTCGTCAAGTTCACCACAAAGCACAACATATAAAGTACCTTTATAAACTCTGCTTTTTATATGCATCTCTTCCTCCTTAAAAATCTACTTCTTTCATCAAGGCTATCTTAACACAATAACACTTGCGAAATTTAGATATTTTATAGGAAAAATAGAAAATAAATAAGAAAAATCAATTTTAAAATCTGACAGCACCACCAGAAACAGTTATCACCTCTCCCGTAATAAAAGAAGCTTCATCACTTGCCAAAAAGAATACAGTTGACGCAACATCTTCAGGCTGACCAATTCTTCTCATAGGCGTTACACTCTCAAGTTGCTCTTTTTCAGTCTTTATATATTTTTCGGTCATCTTTGTTTCAATACAGCCTGGCGCAACACAATTCACCCTAACATTAAAATTACCGCACTCCTGAGATAAAGCTTTAGAAAGCGCGATAAGTCCTCCTTTTGCCGCTGAATAAACACTTTCACAAGCACCACCATAAATCCCATAAATTGATGAAATAAAAATAATAGAGCCATGCTTTATTTTACTGAAATACTGAGCAGCCTCTTTAGCACAATAAATGCCACCTTTTAAATTAACATCAATAATATCGTCAATATCCTCTAGATTTTCGTCAAATAAAAGTTTTTCATCCAGAGATAAACCTGCACAATAAACAACGCAATCTAAATATTCAGTCTCATTCTTCAACCAAGCAAAAAGTTTCTCATAATCAGAATAGAATTTCACATTCAATTTGAAACTTTCAAATCTTGCACCAAGATTTTCACAGTTGAATTTTAAGTCTTCCACCTCACTATTATTATAACTTACAAAAACATCATAATTATTTTCGGCAAATTTTAAAGCGATTGCCCTGCCTATCCCACTCGACCCACCTACTATTAAAACACTTTTCCTCATAAAAAGCTCTCCTTTTATATTTAAGTATAATTGATTTAACTTTCAAAAGCAAACATTTATAATAAAACAGCTTTTATATTGCAAAATATATCATTAAGCAATAAAATTTTCTTAAATTACAGTCTTTTAAATATATAAAAAACATAAAAAATCAGAATTTTACACCTGTTTAATGCTAAAAACACAGAAAAATTTAAAAAAATAGAAAAAAAATGTATATTTTTGTAAAATATTTTACAAAAATGCTTGCTATTTTTAAAATTATATATTATAATACAAATAGTTGCTTATCAGCAACAAATCCTAAGACTGACAATGCAAAAAACTGCATTGTCTAAAAAAAGCAAGTTATAATCCTCTTGCTTTTTTTATTTTAATTATCAGTTATTTTAACAAAGCAATTTTGATAATGACTAGCAGTAATAACCTACAATGATTTATTTAAATCCTCATTACAGGCAGGCTTTTTATAATAGGCTGGTTTGAATACTTTTTCATGAAGAATAAAGAAAATAAACCCTAAATATGTGATGCATACCGTCATATAAACTGCAAATATAAAATTAAACTTTGTCGCGCAAAAATACGGAAACAGATAGATAATAGAAAATAAAACAATAAACCCGTATTTTACTTTTAGCTCGGCATTTATAAGCCATATCAAACTCAGTATAAGTACTACGAACATGCTTGCGATAATAAAAAATAACATTAAAGAGTATATAATCTATATTAAATTCTCCTCTTTGCTTTGTCTGTATTTTGTACAATTTAAAACAAATCCAATTATGGCAAGAATTGATAACAATATTACAGCAATTATTGTTATTATTAAAAAAACATAGTTTACTGTAACCAAAGGACTGTTTTCGCCTATCGCATGCGTAATAGAAAAAACTTCTAAAAGCTCATAACAAGTTGCATCGCCAAAAAAAGGCGCTGCCATAAAACCGAACAGCAAAATACAAAAAATCAAACCTATTGCGTAATTGATTCGTTTTTCTTTTAACATAACTATATTATATCACATACTAAAGCAGTATGCAACGAAAATAATAATTCCAATAATAAACAAACACTAAACACTTATGCTCATAGATAAAAAAAGACGAAATCTTATTCTTAAAAATACCGTAAAAATAATATAAAATTGCATAAATGTTCCTAAATTGTGCCTAAATAAAAAAAATACTATAAATAGTAATATAAAACAAAAATACACCACAATATATGGTGTATTTATTGTTTGGTGGGCAGGGATGGATTCGAACCATCGAAGACGAAGTCGACGGATTTACAGTCCGTTGCATTTGGCCGCTCTGCAACCTACCCATAAATTTAAAGCACCTTAATAGGTGCTTTTTTGGAGCTGGTGAAAGGAATCGAACCTTCAACCTGCTGATTACAAGTCAGCTGCTCTACCATTGAGCCACACCAGCATTCTGTTTCTATAAAAGAAACTTGCAACCTAAGTGGAAATGAAATCTCAATTCCACTTGGTCACCTTGGTGCCCTAAGGTGGAATCGAACCACCGACACAAGGATTTTCAGTCCTTTGCTCTGCCGACTGAGCTATCAGGGCTTAACTAAACCTCTACTCAAAAAAAATAACTTTTAAAAAGTTTTTGTTTAGCTTTTTTAACCCATAGGGTTATGGCGACTCGAATGGGGCTCGAACCCACGACCTCCAGCGTGACAGGCTGGCGTTCTAACCAACTGAACTACCGAGCCACATAATTTCTCATGTGTTTTTGTTTTACACCACCTTCTGTGTCAATAAGAAGATGGTGGGCCTTCAGGGACTCGAACCCCGGACCGACCGGTTATGAGCCGGTTGCTCTAACCAACTGAGCTAAAGGCCCATTGACAAACTTGATTATAGTGGTCGGGGTGGAGGGTCTCGAACCCCCGACCTCATGGTCCCAAACCACGCGCTCTACCAACTGAGCCACACCCCGTAAATCAAGTTTGCAATGCTATTTTAATATATTTTAATGCAGATGTCAAGAAAAATCTTAAAGTTTTTTCTAAAAATAACAAATTTTTACTTTATAAATGTTTAACATTTATTCAAAACTATATTTTAAAGCATATTATTTGAAAAGCAGATTAAAAATATCTCCTCTTATAAACATTTGCTGCATAATTATTTTATGAAATTTTATATTATTTTGACATAAAAAAGTAATTTTTACTTATCTTCACTCGAATAAAAATCAAAAGCTTTCATGATTTCATTCAAATCTTCTTTTGGATTTATCGCTTCTTTTAAATCAAAACCATTTGATTGAATCTTCATTGATCTTGGCTCTTCCTCTGGAGGCTGAGTGTTTAAAAATTTATCAACTAAATTGTCATAGCTGTCATTTTCATTAAGCTCCATTTCAACCACAGGTTTAATTAAAGAAGGTCTTTCTTTTTCTCTAAACTCAATTCTGTCCGCCCTTTCGATTCGCACTTCTTTTGTATTTTCCTGCACTTTCTTGCCCTGCATCTTACTTAATAAAACTCTCATAGGGTCATTTTCTGTGCCTGTGCCAATTATCTCTTCTTTTTTTGCTTGGGTGCTTTGCAAGATTGTTTCAATTTCAGTTGCAAGCTTTTTATAAGAGCTGTTTACTAAAACACCAGGAAATCTGAAATTCAAATCTTCTAAAAAAGCTTGAATATGGTTGTAAACCATACGCAACTGTTCACCTCTTAAAACTTCAATATTACGACTGCCTTCAGCTTGCGCTTTCTTATATGACTCAAGCATCTCAACAATTTTCTTGCCTCTATTTTCAATTTCTTGCGACTTATTTTTCACTTCCAAAACTTTCTTTTCGGCTTCCAAAACTTTAAGTTTCTCCTCCATTAAAGTTTTTTCATATTGCGCTTTAAGCTCTGAAATATATTTATCCACTTCATTTTTGTTATAACCATAAATATCTGTTGAAAACATAAAAAATCTCCTATTTAAGAGTAAAGTATTTTACAACTAATAATATCACACAAGCAAGCACAATTGCAAGAAAAATCGGAATTGAAATTATATTTATTAAATAAAATAGAAGTCCAATAGAGGCGAAAAATAGCGAAAAAGAAAGAATTAAATGATATGGCTGCTTAAAAAAGTAGAATATAAATAAGGAAGATATACAAAAGGACAACATTATAAATACAGGATATAGATATATTATATTAAAATATAAGCTATAAAAATAAAATATTCCAATCAAAAATAAGGTCAAACCAAAATAACAACTGGAGTCAAATCTAAACAAAATGCCTTTCAATATCAAATGAAATCCTATACAGACGCAAAAAATAAAGAACCAATAATCATATTGGTTTAAATAAGTAAAGGCAAATATGCTTCCGCCTATAAAAATAACAATATTTAAAATCATTGACATAAGAAGCCAGGTTGACTTCTTTATGGATAAAATTCTTCCTCTCATAATTCTATTATTTCTTATGACGAAATAAATTATTCCAACTTATCTTGCTGATTTTTGTCATTATCTAAAGAATTATTTTTATCTTTCAAAACATTTTCCGATTTATCTGCTGCAGTATTATTATTTTTCGATTTAAATTTCAATATCTTCTTTTTCTTTTCAGTTTTTTCTGTATACCCTTCTTTTTCATAAAAAGGCTTAAGCTGTTTTATTGATTTAATTTTTCCCATACTATACAACAAATAGCTTGCTATCATAAAGCAAACGCCAAACACAAACAGCATTACTGATAAAAATTGAGATACTTTCATATTACCAATATATAAACTATCACCTCTGATAGTTTCAATCAAGCCTCTTCCAAGCCCATATATTATCAAATAAAGACACATTAAAGAGCCTCTAAAATTTAGTTTATCCTTTCTTATAAGCACCATCAAAATAGCAAATGTTGCAAAATTCCAAATACTTTCATAAAAGAAAGTTGAATAGTGCCAAACGCCCTTTATTTGTGTAGCAAAAGGAAACCATTGCATTGATGGATTTGTAACCTCTATTCCATAACAACAGCCTGCAAAATAACAACCTATACGCCCTATTGCCTGACCTAAAATTAAACTTGGTACAGCAACATCAGCAACATCTAAAAAGTTTTTCTTGTGAATAAAACAATACAAAACTACACCAATAGTGCCACCAATTACACCTCCATAAATTGCCATTCCGCCATTCCAAATTTGAAATATTTCCCAAAAACTATGAAAGCTATCAAGACTGAAAAATACATAATAAAGCCTTGCCCCAACAATAGCAAGTGGCAAAGCGTAACAGGCAACTATGATAAGGTCATCTGTTTTAAGACCTCTAAATTTAGCATTTTTACAAGCTACAAAAACGCCTAAAAACATTCCTAATGCAATTAAAAGCCCATAAAAAGATATATTCAAACCAAAAATGGTAAACGAGTCATGATAAAATCCAAACATATATATATAATATCACCTATAAAGCAAAATTGTCAAATAATAATATAAAAAACAACCACTTAGTAATGCTTTTAAAACTATATTTATTTTATAAAACAAAATTAAACAAAATTAAACAAAAAACAAATCGCCTAAACTAGAGCTATTATTACTCACACTTGCGATTTGTTTTTAGTAAAGGACCATTGTCACTTTACAAATATATTATAAGCAATTTCTATGATAATATACATATTTTAATAAATTTATAATTTATTGCAAAGTTTCAAAATTTCATTGGTCAAATATTTCTCTTGAGCATCACTTTCTTCATAGCATAAAACGATAGTCTCATGATTGCCATTTTCATAAGAATGTGCAAAAGCCAAGAGTTTTTGAATTACAACCTTGGTCTTTGGTGCATGCTCATCATCAAAATCATTTTCAAAGTTGAGGTCAAGACATCTTACAATATCTACTATGTCTGTGATAAAAAGCATCACATTTTCCCCTCTATCAGCCAAATTATAAGCATATAATATGGCGTCAATGACCTTGTTGTAACTTATATCTGGGTTTGTTCCATACACAGTTGTGAAATTGTCTCTTGTAAGAAAACTGCTGAGCTTTATATCATTTTCAAATGATATATTCACACCTATAGTTATTAAATGATAATTATTTTCACTGCAATAATCATGAAGTCTTTCAAGATTATCATTTTCAAAAATAGGCTCTTGCAATTTAAAAGCATTTCTTCTGCCAAGTTTTATATTTGACTCTGCGAATGGAATGGTTGCATTAGCAATAATTTCTTTTCCTAAATCTTGATAAGAAGCATTATAATCTTCTGGATTTTCTCCATTTATCTCCAAGATTTTTGAAGCAGCAAACTGGTTTTCTTCTCCAGAAAGCCTTTTTGCCTCAACTTTTACATAATCACCCGTTTCAAGCATGTCAAAATACATGATACTATCTTCCAAAAAAATAGCTTCATTTGTTGCCAAATCAAACATTCTTGCAATATCATTTTTTCTTACAATACCTTCAAAATTATAGACAGTTTCGTCAATTTCATCTACACAAGGAACGACCTCTTGTTCAAATCTAATAACAGACTCAAAATCAAGCCCTTTAAAATCATCAGGTGAGATTTTATTAGTAATATGTTCAAGCACATTTAATCTTTTGAATGGACGCCCTCTTTTAGGCATATTTTCTTCAATATACTTTCCGTTTCTTGAAGCTTCTAGTATTAAAGCAATCAGGTCTTCCCTTTTTTTTGTGGTAGGAGAAGGAACTCCAAGTTGTCTTGCAACCGCTCTTAATTCAAAAACTCCCAACCCCCTTATCATACTTTCTTTTTTTTTTTCATTGTTTACATCGTTTATCATAAGCTCTCCTAAGTTAAATAAACCTTATAAAATATATTATAACAATATAATTTTAATTTAGTATGCCCATTTTGTCAACTATTTTCACCAAATAGGAATAAAAATGGTAATTATACCTATGATTACAGCCAATATAAATACTAAGACAGTTATAAAAATATTTACAGCTATCTTTTTATAATTGCAAGTAAAAAGAACAATTAAGCCTACACCTGCACCAGCACTAAGCCCAGCCACTAGTGCAGGAAACATTATGACGCCCTCCATAAACATTTCAACCAAAAAAACAGATGCAGCACAGTTTGGAATAAGTCCTATAAAACTTGCAAACAAAACTTGCAGATATGGACTTGCAGTAAAGATTTTCTTTAAAGGCTCAAGCCCCCCACAATAACCTCTTATTAAATTTATAATTAAGGTTGCAACAAACACATAGGCAAGAATAATTGCCGTATGTTTAAGCGCATCTAAGAAAATATTTGTTGCACAACAGTGCGAATGACTATGTTTGTGTCCACCTTCTTCTTCATCAGCATGGTGACATTCATGATCATGACAATGTTCAACATGCTTTTCATCTGTATTTGGAAGACTGTTTAAAATCTCACCACCTTCATAGGTGATTGCTTCTGTTTCGTGGCAATGTCTATCATGATATTCATGTAAAACTTGCTTTTTTCTTGTGCATAATGATATTATTCCATCAATTGCATACCCAACGATAATTCCATAGACAAGCTTTATTGCCATTAGAATAAGCAGTTTTGGTATAAATTCTGGCTTTGAAATCATAAGTGGCAACGCTTCATCGCTGGTAGATATAAATACAGCAATCAAGGTGCCCAGCGTGACAATCTTCTTTGAGTATAAATTGCTCATAACAGAAGAAAATCCGCATTGTGGAATACTACCCAAAAAAGCACCAATAACAGGACCTGCCTTATTAGTGCGGTGTAAAATCTTCGAATATTTTTCATTGTCATTATGAGAAAAATAACTTACAAGAAGATATGTCAAATATAATAATGGCAAAATCAACAAGCTATCTTTTAATGCATCCCACAATGCATCCAAGAAAATTTGCATTTATTCCTGTCCTTTACTTTTTAGGCAACCTATAAACAAATTTTATTCGTTGTCGGTATCTTCCAAATCAAGCTTGAGTTGTTGTTGACTTGATTTTTTCTTTTTAGATTTTTTTTCTTCTGAAACAACAGTCTCTTCAACTTCTTCAGACACAACTTCTTCAACTTCTGCCTCTTGTGCTGTTGGCTCTACTTCTGGCAACTGCTCTTCAACTTCTTCACTTGACTCTTTTTCTTCTTTCTCCTGTCTGTATTCATTCATGCGTCTTGCACTTTCTTTTGGTGAATAAAGAATGATTGTTTGCTTATCTTGATATCCAATTTCTCCATTCATGTTTGCAGAAATCAATGATTTTCCAATCATCTCATCAATTTTACCATTATTGAAAGTAGAAACTTCACTGCTGTCAGCGAAAAGACCAATAGAGCCATTGTTCATTGTTCCCACTTTGGCATCATTTAAAAGATAGGTAATATCACCATTAAGCATGCTTACAAGATGAGCATCATTGATAATTCCAGTAATGCTGCCCTCAATCATAGTAACAATTCTTGCTTTATTGCGCACAAACATAATCTTGCCACTTGTCATAGTTGCAAGCTCTGCCTTATCATCAACAAAACGAACAAAACCACCATTCATAGTACCAATGCTTGCCTTGCCTTTTACATAATCAATAACGCAAGTGTCAATCGTTGTAATTGAAGCTTTATTGCTTACTGTGGTGATTTTTCCACTTTTAAAAAGACCAATTTTTGCCTTTCCAGTAAGAAGGTCAACCTCACCATCTTCAAGCATTTGCACTTTAGCTTTGCCAGCAATTTCTTTGAAACTGCAAGAAAAACTTTCAAGCACAATTGCATTTCCAGTCAAAGTCACATTCTTACATTTGTTTAAAATATGAACACCACTTGATAAAGTAAAGTTTGATTCTTCATCATGAATAATTGGGTCAACAACTTTTTCTTTGTTTTTAAAAAGACTCATTTCTCCTCCATTTAATATATATAAATATATTATAAGCGTGCTAATATGATAACATAATAAATAATTGTATGCAATCATTTTTTGAAAAATTTATAAAAAAAAGCTGCAATTTGACAAAAAATCAAGAAAAAACACGATTACTTCAAGCATGTAACCGATTAAAATTGACTAAATTAGCAAAATATGTTAAAATTACTATACTGATTTGCCATGGAGGAAAAAATGAAAATACTTGAAATAAATAATGTATTTAAAAATTACAGTCTTGAAAATAGGACAAAATTCACAGCACTTCATGACATAAATATTTCTTTTGAAAAAGGCGAACTTATATCGATTATTGGAGAAAGCGGAAGCGGAAAAAGCACTCTTATGAATTTAATTGGAGGTCTTGACTCTGCCTATACTGGTGAAATAAAGATCAGCGGTAAAGATTTAAAGGAATTTAAAGAAAGAGACCTTGACGACTATCGAAAGAAAAAAATTGGTTTTGTTTTTCAATCATTCAATCTTATTCCTCACCTTAGCGTGCTTGAAAATGTTTCAATTGGATTGACCTTGTCAAACGAAAAAGAGACTATTAAAAATAAAAAGGCTTATGATATGCTTTGCAAACTTGGTCTTGGCGACCAAATAAGAAAAAAGCCTACACAACTTTCTGGTGGACAAAAACAAAGAGTTGCAATCGCAAGAGCCCTTATAAATAATCCAGACATTATATTAGCAGACGAGCCTACAGGTGCTTTAGACAGCACAACAAGCGGACAAATTTTAAATATTCTAAAAGAAATCGCTGACAGCGGAAAGCTTGTAATAATGGTCACACACTCTGAAAAAGTAGCAAAAATTTCTTCAAGAATTGTTGAAATTTCAGATGGAAGAATTATAAAAGATGAAAAAAATAAAAACTACCTGCCAATGCAAGCTGAAAGTGATTTAATAACAGAAGAACAATCTGAAGAACAGACTGCTTCATGTAATGAAAATTCAACAGACACAGTCTATAAAAAAGCAAAGAAAAGAAATAAAAAAGAAGGTCATTTATCTTTATTTTCCGCGTTTAAACTATCGATACATAATATGTGGGCAAGTAAAGCAAAAAACTTTTTAATGGCGATAGGCGTCTCTATTTCTTTAATCGCTCTCATAATTATGCTGTCTTTTGGCGCAGGTTTAACTGGTTATATAGAAGACGAAGCAGCTGCATTCAATGACCCTATGGTCGCAACAATTACAAAAAGTCTGTTTCCTCCTCAAACCTTTACAACTGAGGAAATTGATAAATTGGTCATAGACTTAAATGATTATCTAAAAAGTAAAAACAGTGATTTTGAAGTTAAAACAAAAGACAATGACGAATTTGATTATAATCTTTCTTATGGTTTTAATATGGTCACTGGTTTTGGAGATACAGAAAATGCAATAGCCAAAATTTCATATCAACCTGCCCCATCTGAAGAAGAGCCTGAGCCAGAAGTAAAAGAAAGTGCAATTTTCTATTCTTACACAACCCCGCCATATTACACAGAAAAAAATTTATTAACAAAAAACAGTCGCATTTGCGGTGACCGAGAAATTATGCTTTCGGCCGCAGCTGGAAAAGCTTTAGGAATTGACAACCTTGAAGATGTAATTGATAAAACAGTAACTCTTTCAATAAAATTCCCTGAATTTGAAAGTGCCGTGCCAACAGAAGTAAAGATATCAGGAATTGTGGATGTCCCTATCGTTTCAAATATGCTTATCATGTTTATTGATTATGATTATCTGTCAGACAGAGTTAAGGAAAACAGTGACGCAGATGGGCTTCCACCAAGCACTCTGTATATAGTCACTGATGATACAAAAACTACTCAAATCATAAACGATTTTGTTTCATCAAGAAAAGACTTATCTGGCTCACTTGAAGATAGTGTTGCCAATATTTTTAGAGATATGCTTGATACATTTTCCTTCTCTCTTTCAATAATCTCTGCAATTTCGCTCGCAGTGGCACTCATTATGATTACTGTCGTGCTTTATATGAGCGTTGATGAACGAACAAAAGAAATCGGCGTTCTTAAAAGTATCGGTGCAAGAAAACAAGATATCAAACTAATTTTCAGCACCGAAAGTTTCCTTGTCGGCATTCTATCAGCAATTACAGGTATAATTCTTTCATTGATGATAGGCGGAATACTTACTTTTATATTTAATTCGATTTTTGGTTTCGCTCCACTTAAAATGCTTTGGTATTTCTTCTTTGAAGCACTAGGAATAAGCATTGGTATCAGTATTTTAGCAGGTTTGTATCCTTCAACTATGGCAGCAAGACTTGACCCTGTTGAAGCATTAAGACATGAATAATTAAAAAAACTTCTAAATAAAATTAGAAGTTTTTTTGTTTTTATAAACAATATTATTTGAATTTACAAATTTAGATAAAGTTTTTCAATTATTTAAAACATCTTAATTATTCTTTATATAGTATTCTGTCTTGCATACATAATACTAAATATTGTTTTAATTAAATATTACTCAATTCTGCTTTAAGTTTTTCAAGTTTCAGTTTATTGGTCTCAAGTTTTGTTTTTTCATTTTCAACCATAGCTTGAGGTGCTTTATTTGCAAATCCAGGATTTGAAAGCATTTTATTAGAACGCTCTATCTCAAACTCCACACTCTTTATTTCTTTTTCTAACCTCTCTTTTTCCTTTGCACTGTCAACAAGCTCTCCCATTGGGATGTAAACTTTTACATCCCCGCAAATAACTTTTACACTTTTTTCTTTAGGCTCTTCATTCACAACGCAAGCTTCATTGCCAAATGCCATCTTTGCAATTTCCTTAAGATTTGCTTTGACCAATTCATCAACACTGTCAAACTTAAATTTTAAAGATGTTCTCTTATTATCAGGTACATTAAATTCTGCCCTTGCATTTCTTATTGATTTAATTATCTCAATTACCCTATCAAAGCCATTTTCGCCTATTTTTAGCTTTACTTTATCTGGAAATTTAGTAAGCATTATTGTTTCCTCATGATATGGCAATTCTTGATAAATGTGTTCAGTAACAAATGGAATAAAAGGATGAAATAATTTAAGAAGTTTATCAAAAACATAAAACAAAACATTTTGACAATCATTTTTTCTGTTTTTATCTTCGCCATAGAGGTCAACTTTGCTAAGCTCAATATACCAGTCACAGAATTTTGAAACTGTAAATTCAACAAGATTTGAAGTTGCCACCCCTAAAGTATATTTTTCGATATTTTTATTTACCGACTTAATAAGAGAGTCAAGTTCGCTTAATATCCATTTATCCTTCTCTTGAAGCTTAATTTTATTTAAATCTTTTTGATCCATTCCTTCAAGATTTTGAAGTACAAACTTGCTGGCATTATAAAGTTTATTTATAAAGACTTTTGCATCTCTTGCCTTATCTTCATCATATTTAACATCTGTACCCATGCTCATTCCGTTGATTAAGCTGAGTCTCAAAGCATCTGCCCCATATTTATTTACCATATCCATTGGGTCTATTCCATTGCCTAAATGCTTTGACATCTTTACGCCCTTAATATCTCTTACAATGCCATGAATTACAACATCTCTAAAAGGAACATCTCCCATAAATTTAAGACCAGAAAACACCATTTTTGAAACCCAGAATGTAATGATATCATAACCTGTAACCAAGGTAGATGTAGGATAATAATATTTCAAATCCTCTGTTTGTTGTGGATAACCAAGAGTGCTGAATGGCCATAATGCAGATGAAAACCATGTATCAAGCACATCATTGTCTTGAGTTAAAGCATTGCTATGACAATGAGGACAATCTTTTGGGTCGTCTTCACAAGCAAATACATGCCCATTTTCGCAAGTAAATACAGGTATTCTATGCCCAAGCCAAATTTGTCGTGAAATGCACCAATCTTGTATATTCTCAAGCCAATTCAAATAAGTTTTTTCATAGCGTTTTGGATGAAACTTTAATTTTCCACTTTTTACAGCCTCAACTGCAGGTTTTGCAAGTTCTTCCATTTTTACAAACCATTGAGTTGAAATTTTAGGCTCTGTAAATGTTCCGCAACGCTCACAAGTGCCAGCTTGGTTTTTATATTTTTCCTTTTTTACTAAATATCCACCCTCTTGCAGAGCTTTCTCAATAGCGCTTCGAGCTTCAATTCTATCCATTCCCGCAAACTGCCCTGTAATCGCAGTCAACTTGCCATCATTGTCAATACAATTCACAACCTCTAAATTATGTCTTAAACCAACCTCATAGTCATTTGGGTCATGCGCTGGAGTTATCTTTACCGCACCTGTTCCAAAGCCTATTTCGCAATAATCATCACCTATAAGCTTGATTTTTTTATTCATAAGTGGAAGAATTAAATCTTTACCGATTTGACCTTTAAAACGCTCATCATTTGGGTTTACAGCTACGGCAGTATCACCAAAAAGAGTTTCTGGTCTTGTTGTTGCTACTACAACCTCACCGCTTCCGTCTGCAAATGGATATCTTATATACCAAAGATAAGTATTTTGCTCTACATAAACATTTTCATTGTCAGAAATTGTTGTTTTACAACTTGGGCAATAATTTACAACTCTTTTACCTTTATAGATCAAGCCTTGCTTATAATACTCGCAAAATACATGACGAACAGCATGATTTAAGTTTTCATCCATAGTAAAAGCAAGTCTATCCCAATCACAAGAAACACCAAGCTTTTTCAACTGATCACAAATGACATGAGTATATTGTCTATACCAATCCCACCCACGCTTTAAAAACTCTTCACGACCAACGCCTTCCTTTGTCAACCCTTCACTTTTCAAATGTTTTACAAGCACCTGTTCAGTGGCAATAGCTGCATGGTCTGTTCCTGGCACCCAAAGAGCATTATAGCCTTGCATTCTCTTTGCCCTTATAAGAATATCTTGAATTGTGTCATCCAAAGCATGTCCTATATGTGCCTTACCTGTAACATTACAAGGAGGCATAACGATTGTATATGGCTTTCGGCCATCTGGTTTGCTTGCAAAATATCCTTTTTCAAGCCAATTTTTATAAATTTTATGTTCAAAATTCTCCGGTGTATAACTCTTTTCCATAACTGCTCCTTAATCTATCTAAGTATATAAAATTTTCATCAAAAAATCAAGTAAATAAAAGACATTGAAGCTTTTTCCAATGTCTTTTATAATTCATTTTATTTTTTTAAATAATTTAAAAGAATTTATTTTCTTCTTTTTTTAGTTTTACTGCTTTTAAAAGCAATAAGTGCGTCAAATAAAGCAACGATCAATGCAGCAATTGAAAGAATAAGATTTAAAATTACACCCCAACCAGCACTACCTTCAGTAAACTTGAAATCACCAAGACTTCCTGAAGTTTTCTTGCCTATATTTGCAGCTCCAGTTAAAGCACAAATAGATACTACAACAGCAACAAGCGCAAGCAATACTGTAAGCACACTTAAAATCTTAGCTACTTGCTTACTTTTGATTAAATTAAAACTTGCTAAAAGATTTAATAATGCAAACACAATCAAAAGTGATGCTACAATAATCAAAACTAAAGTCGCTACTGCAACAAGTTTTCCATCATCGGTCAATTTATCAGTAGAAATATTTTCTACAAAATAATAACCATTGTTTGATGTTTCCTGCCCAAGCATTTTAAAAGTAAAATATGGTTGAGACATAAAAACAAACATAAACACACTTAATGCAATCATTGCTCCATTTGTAATTAAAGCTCCAAACTTTTTCATTTTCCCTCCTTATAAAATTTACAAAATATAAAAGTGTCTATTCACTTTAATATATCATGCCAAACCCAAACAAGACTAATCTTTCTTTTTATCTGATTTTTTATCTTTATTATCAGTTAATTCATTTTCTTTTATAACATTATCATCTTTTTTTACAACTTCACTGATGCTTGTAAAAAGACTCGCAACATTTTGAATTTCGCTTGGCACAATTATTTTAGTTGATTTGCCATCAGCCAAAGCTTTTAATGCCTCATAACCTTGCAATGTAAGATAAGCAACATTTGGATTTGCTGTGTTTATCAAATTGATTGCAGTGCTTTCACCTTCTGCAACCGCAATTAACGCAGCTTTTTTCGCTTCCGCCTCCATTATTTTGGTTGCTTTATCAGCTTCCGCTTTTAAAATTTGAGCTTGTTTTTCACCTTCGGCAACTAAAATACTTGATTTCTTTTCGCCTTCGGCACGAAGAATTTGTTCACGACGCTCTCTTTCCGCCCTCATCTGTTTTTCCATTGCTTCTTGAATATCTTTAGGTGGAAGAATATTTTTAAGCTCTACACGATTTATTTTAATTCCCCAAGGGTCTGTCGCATCATCAAGAATCATTCTCATTTTGGTATTAACTGTATCTCTTGATGTAAGAGTTTCATCAAGTTCAAGTTCACCAACAATATTTCTTAAAGTTGTTGCAGTCAAGTTTTCAATCGCTTTAATAGGCTGTTCAACTCCATAAGTAAATAATTTAGCATCAGTTATTTGAAAATAAACAACGGTATCAATCTGCATAGTTACATTATCTTTAGTAATAACAGGTTGTGGCTTAAAGTCTGCAACAATTTCTTTCAATGAAATAGGCTTACTTGTTCTTTCAAAAAAAGGAATTACCATGCGTATACCTGTTTCAAGTGTTTTTCTATATTTACCCAATCTCTCAACAATTACAGCATTTGCCTGCCTTACAATTCGAATTGATAAGCAAAGAATTACCAATGCTAAAATTCCTAAAACTAATAATACAATTGCCCAAGGTCTCATTCTATTCACCCTCCTCAATAACATTTGAATTTTCTTGTTTCTTATCTTCTTTTGCCGCTTTTTCTTCTTGTGCACTCAAATTACTTTCTTCATCTCTTTCATATTTATGCTTATTTTCTTCTGATTGTACTTCAGTTTCTTTGTTTTCTAAAGACTTTCTGACAATCATTTTATTGCCAGCAATTCGAACAACTTCGACTAGTTGACCTTTTTCTATAAGCTCGCCATTCTCACCAACCGCTTTCCATACAACATCATTGATTTTAATTAAGCCACTGGTTTCAAAATCAGTTTTCTCAAGCAAACGATAAGTTTTGCCCAATAAAGCATCGGTATTTGTCTTTAAATTCATCCCCTTGAAAAGCCATTTCTGAGCATACTTCCTAAGAAACACAATCATTAAAGCACTCACCAAAAAAAATACGACAATTTGTATTTCAATTGGAATGCCACCAATTGCAGACAATATAAATGGAACAACAGCCCCAAATGAAAACCAAATAGAAACTAGGTCAAGTGTGACAATCTCTATTATTAAGGACACAACAATAATTGCAAGCCAAATCCAAAATGTAGTTTCCAATATTTCCCCCTCCCTTATTTAATTTAATTATATCATAAAAACTTTAAAATTCAAACAAATATTATATATGATTTAAAATAAAATCTTTCCACTTTTTTTAAAATAAGCCTTCTCTTTTTTATCGTTTAACGCATATTAAAATAAAATCTAAATATCAGTCAGCCGCAAACTTAAACTTTAATCAGTCAAAATGTTTATTCTATTTGTCATTGAAAATATTGTTCAAATAAAAAAAAGAGCAAACACAATTTAATAATCCTTTTTATAGATAAAAGAAATACTCAAAATAAAGAATTTTTAAAAAAATTTGAAAAAACAGTTGATTTTTAAATAAAAATTTGTTATAGTAATAGAGCAAACCTTGACTGGTGCATATATATGTTTATGCGGGAGTGGCTCAGTGGTAGAGCGTTGCCTTGCCAAGGCAAATGTCGCGGGTCCGAATCCCGTCTTCCGCTCCATAATGGTACCATCGCCAAGCGGTAAGGCAAAGGTCTGCAAAACCTTTATTCCCCGGTTCAAATCCGGGTGGTACCTCCAATATTTATAAAGCGACCACCTGTGACGGTCGTTTTTAATATTGAGGTATTTTTATTTTTGCGAAGTTTTAACAGATAGCCTAAGCACTCTCACAAAAAATATAGACTTTGCAAATGTTTAGAAATCACAAACACTACTTAAAAAATACACAAAACACCCTACAATAATATATGCTGGTGTGGCGGAATGGCAGACGCACGGGACTTAAAATCCCGAGGTGGCAACACCGTGTGGGTTCGACTCCCACCACCAGCACCAAAAAATCAAAGATACAATAAAGAGAGAAGTCAAACCAATGCTTCTCTCTTTATTATAAATTTTTTAAAAAATATACGATTTTATAATTTTATATTTATTAGAAGAGTAAAATGAAATCAAAAAATTTAATGAAAAAATGATGAAGAAATAAAAACAGAAAAATCTGAACAATTTAGTAACTCAATTTTGAAACTAGCGGAATAATAAAAGAAAAACGAAGAAAATAAAATGCGGTGTGTGTTACGCTCCGCAAGCAAGCGCTCTTTTGTAAAGAAATTAAATTGTAAGCGTGTGCTTGTCTGGAGAGGCGAAGTCGAGCCACTTGTATCAAGACAAGCACACGCCAAAATGCCAAATAAAAAAATTAAAAAATATTTGATTAATTTTAATACAAAGACGATATGTTTATGCTATTATTAAATTAAGGAGTAAATAAAGTTGAAATTATTAAATATAACACCCAAGTCTCAATATACAGAGAACATTAAACGTATTTATATAGATTCATTCCCAGAAAGTGAAAGAATGGATTTTGAAGATGTTGAAAATTTAAAAGCTCCAAACAGCAGGCTGTTAGGAGTTTTTAAAGAGGGCAAGTTAATTGGTTTTTCTTATGTTAGTGTATCAGGTAAATATGCATATATAATATACTTGGCTATAGACAAAAATGAAAGAAACAAAAACTTCGGGTCTCAAGTATTGAAAAAGATTGATGACTTGTTTAAAAACAAAACAAAAGTATTATGCGTTGAAAAGCCCATTTCCGAAAATGATATACAAACAAGACGAATAAACTTTTATAAAAGAAATGGATTTACTCTTGCTGATTTTGAATTTGAATATTTGGGGCAGTATTATTATTCTATGTATCATGGAGCTTTCGACAAACAAGCATTTATAAACTTTTTACTTGTTTGTTTCCATGGATGCAAAGACTTTAAAGAAATAAGAGGTTATAATATTGATTTTGAGTTAGTAAGCAAGGATAATATTGAAAAAGCAATAAAGATTCAGCATGAAATTTTCCCACTTGAAAATGGTAGTGAAGATTTGAAAGAAACGGTCAATAATAGTGTTCCCAGCCATCAATCCTTACAAAAATATTGGCTTGTAAATGATAATAACAGATATATTGGTATCAGTGGTTTATATGCTTACAAGGCATATCCAAAAGACGCATGGCTTGGTTGGTTTGGTGTCCTAGAAAATGAAAGACATAAAGGATATGCTACTAAAATCTTGGAGTTTACTATCCACTATGCAAGACAACTTGGGTTTGAATCTTTAAGGCTTTACACGGATGAAGAAGATAATGCACAAGCAATTAACCTTTATAAAAAGTTTGGTATGATTAGTGAGCCTTACAATAATCCAGAAGATGTGCATTTTGAAATAAGCAAAACTCTAATCTTCTCGACAAGTTTAACTAAAAATCCTACCACACTGTGGAATAATAAAAATTTGCATTTAGGCGCACACGATGAGAAAAACAACACATAGTATTATCTCAACAATAAAAAATACTTTATCAAAATAGATAAAGTATTTTTTTACTAGTTTCAAAATTTATTGCCCTTAGTCCGCATTTTTTATATGTTGTCTTTCATCTATACTAATATATTCAA
>CARNVA010000002.1:120731-162673 GCA_949031345.1 uncultured Eubacteriales bacterium
TTCAAAACATCCATTATAATTTTTAATTGCAACATTGATAATATTGGGCTTTAAGATATAGTTATCAATCGAATCAATTTCAACCCATTTATAAATATATTTTTCACCTTCAAGCCCACAAAACTCTTCTTTTTCCTCAAAAATTTTATGAATATCTTCAAGCTTAACTACAAAAATGAAAGAAAGTTCTTGATATACAATATTATTAAAATCAAACAGATTATCTAAAAGTAATCTTGGCGTGACTGAAATCTTTTCAAGACCCAACTCTTCTTTGAGTTCTCTTTTTATTCCATCTTCACAATTTTCAAGCCACTCCACCCTTCCTCCTGGAAGTAAATAAAAGTCATAACCTTTTATTGTATGCAACAACATCTTTGTTTTGTCACTATTTAAAATTATTGCAGCAACTCTAAAATTAAACTTCTTGTTTTCTTCTATAAAAGATATCATAATTTACCTTTTCTTTTATTATATAATAATTTTCAAAACTTATCTAAGGCTGCAACGGCTGTTACAACAAGTATAAATTATTTGATTATCCTTTGCAAATTCTTTTGTAATTTTTTTAATTTTTTCCATATTTCCATCATCTAAATTGACAAAAGTATCATCCAAAACAACAAAAGGCTTTTCTTTCTTATAAATTTCTTTTATAAGATACATTCTCATTGAAAACGACAGTATATCTTGAAAACCTTGACTTGAATACTCAAGTTCTTTGATGCCAGTTTCAGTTTTCTCTTTTATTGAGAAATCTGTATCTACCAAAAATTCACGCCCTCTCATATTCAGCTTACCTAAAATTTCGCTCATAGCACTGTTTACAGGCTGGATAAATCTGCTTGAAACATTTTCATTCGCCTTCATCAAAAAGCTTTTTGTTTGAAGCAAAAGCTCTATTTTCTTCTGAATTTCTTCCATGAGACTTTCTTTTGTTTTCAATTCTTCTTGTAAGTTTTCATATTTTTCCAATATTGCATCGTAATCACGTTGAACATTTTTATAGTCTATTGAAATTTGCATATTTACTATTTTTTCATTATAAAGCTGTTCTTTAATCTCATTATACTGTTCCAAACTTGGACTCTCTATTTCACTGTAATTTTCAAGACTTGATTTTATTGTCTCTATTGAAGCTTTCAATATTTCGACATTATTTTCAATTTCTTTTTCTTGTTTCTTATATTCTTCTATTTTGATTTTATCATCTCGTCCCACTGGTTTAAACTTTAGATGCAGCACAATACCCACAATAACTAAAGCAGCCCAAGAAACAGATGCCACAATTGATATTGCAAGTAATAAAATATTAAATACGCCCAGCATAATAAACACTGCTAAAATAGCTGTCCCACCTGCAGCCAAAAATGGTATTGCAAACTTATTTATTCCTTTATTGTGTATTATTTCATTTTTTTCTTTTCTTATGTTATCAATTTGCAATAATAAACTATTTAAATAATCACTTTTGGCAAGCAAATCAGACTCTAGATTTTTTTTAGTTTGAGCAAGTTTGTCTGCTAATTCAACCTGTTCTGCCAATTGACTTTGTTGAACAGATAATCGTTTAATAACCTCATCTTTTTCTTTAGATTGTATTTTAAACTCTTGTAATTTAGTGCCAAGCGCAGTCAATTCTGTTTTTAAGCCTTCTATTTCACGCTTCATGCTCACAATTTCTTCATTTCTTGGCTTTTCTTTTTTCAAAACAGCAACTCTTTTCTTAATCAAATCAACTGCCTGAGTCAAATTGGCAAGGTCGTATTTAAACTTATCAAGACCAAGTACACTTGCACTTATTTTGTAATTTGTAGAGCTTAAGAAATTCAGCTGTGGGAAAAAAGCCGTCATTTCAAAAGTCTCTCTGCCTACACCAAATATTTCCTCACCAATCTCAATTTTCAATGGTGAACAAATCTTATTTGTAGCAAGATCTATAAGCTGCAATGAGTCACCTTCTGGCGTCTTGCCAAAATATCTTATAAGCCTAAAACTACCTTCCTTTGTCGTATATTCAATGCTACCGCCAAAGTTACCGCCCTGCCAAGGCATATATTTTTTTCGCTCTGCCTTTATATTTTCTCTTGCAGAAGGCATGCCAAAAAACATGGCTTTTATAAAAACTGATAGTGTGGTTTTGCCCCAGCCATTTTCTTCGATTATCTGATTAAAATTTTCATTAAAGTTTAAATCTAAATTTTGAAGTTTGCCAAAATTGTCTATATGGAGTTTATCTAATTTCATATTGATAAGTCCTCCCCTTTAAGTGCTTCAATGCCAATTTTGCAAACTGCATTTTTTTCATCTTCTGACAATTCACTATTTTCAACCAAATTTATAAATTCATATTTAAATGACAATTTTTCACTCTTAATCTTGTCAAAATCAATTTCAAGCGTAGTTTGATTTTCGATTTCAATATAAAAGTAATCTTCAAAATAATTTTTGATAAAAGGCACTGAAATGTTGTTATCTTCCAAAACCTTTCCCTTCAAAACAACTCTTATAATATCCTCTTTTTTTACATCATTTGCTTCAAATTTTAAATTTATTGCCTTGATTACATCATTATTTATGCCAAAACCGGTTATGTCACATTGGCATATTATAAATCGCCTTTTAGCAAAAGGCACAAACTCTGCCGTAACCTGTTTATTTTCATCTATGTCGACACTAACATATCCCTTATCTCCACACTCATCAAAACCGCATGAAAAAAGGCTTCCAGAATAGGCTGTCAAGGTGTTTAAAATCTTTCTTTTTTGATATTGATGAATATGACCAAGTGCAATATAATCAAAGCCAAGCTGGGCATATTGATTTATATCGACATAATCTCTGTCTATAGAATTATCAATATTGCCATGTAACAGCAAAACATTGGTCTCTTCTTTATTTAATTTTTCAATATCACTATCACAATAAAAATTTACACCATTTAAAGTAAAGCAATTATATGAATTGTTTAAAACAATAAAATTTGAAGGCTTACTTTCATCAAAAATAAATTTTTCATCATGATTTCCTTCAACATATAAAACTGGCTTACCAAAGGTCTTGACCGCATCATAAAAGCTTTTAAGAAGCTTCATTGAAACTTGTTTTGAATTAAATAAATCACCGCATATCAAAATAATATCGAATGAATTTGCATTTTCAAATAAATTGTTAAATTCAAAAATCATTTCATCTTTCATCAATGCGCTTTTATCTTTTGGCAGTTTGTTTATTTTAACCCCTAAATGAACATCTGCTATATGTAATATTTTCATGTTTCCACCCTAAAGATTAAGTATAATTTAAAAGTTTTTTAATATGTAACCTTATTATTTTTAGTATAACTAATAATCACACAAAAAGCAAGAAAAAGAACATATTGATTTCAATATGTTCTTGATTTAATCATATAAGCGATACTTTAACATTTTTATTTGACATAATCTTAATAGTATCAGTTGGCGCCGATGAGCCATTTTGTACTTTTAATGGGAATGTCAAATCACTGTCAAAGCCTTCAACAGAAACATTTTTTCCATCTCTAGCAACATTGCTTGTATTAACAACCATCAAATAATATGACAAAGTATTTCTTACTTTCAAATTTACAGCTCCATTTGTTGTAAGAAGGTCAATTCCACCACTTATGAGTTTTTGACAATTATAAACCACATTGATTGCACCTGAATAAGTTTTTACATTCAAATAAGGTGTCATTGTCGCAGATTGGTCACTGGTATCATTAAAACCTGCATTTACGCTTACGCTTCCACCAGTTGTCTCAAGCCAAGCTTTACTTGTAAATTTGTTTAATTTGATTGAGCTGTCTTTTCCACGAATAAGCAATTGTGAATTATTTGCTGTTTCATCAATTGTTATGCGTGCATTGTTTGCATTTGGGAAACTGATATTTCCTGTAATTTTTCTAATTTTAATTGTTGCACGCCCCATATCTCTTGTCATCTCATTTGTTGACAATGAGCCTATCATTTCTCCAAGAGTGAAATACCCCCCATCAATTATAAGGTCAACTTCATTTACAGCAGACTCTGGACTCTGTCCATCATCTACTTTAATGCGAGTAGCAACAAAATCTGAATTACCTAAATCAAACTTAGCATTTTTAACATAAATTGAATTTAAAGTAATTCTCGCTTTAGAAGCGTATAAACTGAAATCATTTATAGTTAAATCACGGCGCACTTCAATGTCACCATTGTTTGTTTTTACAAACATTTTGTCTGTAACAAATTGTTTGCCTTCTGGAAGTTTGTTATTTGCATAAACCAAAACTTTTCCATTTTTATTTTTAATATTCAAAGATTTGAATGCAAGTGAAAAATCATAACTTCCTGAGGTTGTATTATCTTGATTAAATTGGTTTCCAATATAGACTGTTCCGTCTGTGTTTGTAATATCAACAACAGTGTTTTCAAATGATGTTTTAATTTCTTGAGGCACCAAAAGAGAGATAACAATTCCTTTATTAAAATATACAAAACCTTCCGGCTCTCTTATTTTAACAGAAATTTCATCCTTTGCAGAAGAGGTATAATTCACCTCGCTTACAAAGTCTGTATCCATATCTTCTCTTGCAAAGCCAGAGCAATTGTTTTCTATTTGGATATAACAATTGTCAAGTCTTCGTTTTTCAATTTTGACATCAGCAAAGCCGCAATTGATTGTAATTTTCTTCAAATTTGAGAAATCAAGCCTTTGCTTTTCTTTTTCAAATTCTACTTCTTTAATTTTCACCTCATCTCTATAGATGAAATATTTGAAACCTAAAATGCTTTTAAATGGTGAAAAAAGCATAATGGCCACTAAAATAAAGAACGCTGCAACAATTGCCATGAATAATATAACAATATAGGTCGCGAAACCTTTTTTAACATTACCTTTTGCCACATCCGCCTCCTTTTTTTTATATTGTAACACATATAAAAGTAAAACACAATAAATATTTAAAATTTTTGTACAAATTAAAATATTTTACTAGTCAATCACCGCTTTTATTCTTCTTATACCGCTTGAAGAAGACTCTTCTTTAATAATTTTGAAATGATGCAACTGACTAGTGTTTTCTGCGTGAGGGCCACCGCATATTTCCTTGCTTACATCACCGATAGTGTAAACCTTTACCTCCTGACCATACTTGCTTGCAAATATACCTTCTGCCCCACTTTCTTTTGCCTCTTCCAAACTCATCACTTTGCATTCAACAGGAATGGCACGAGCTATGGCGTTATTAACAAACTTTTCAATTTCATCAAGCTCTTCTTTCGTCATTTTATGATCGAGATTGAAGTCAAATCTAAGTCTTTCAGGTGTTATATTTGACCCTCTCTGCTTTACATCAAAGCCATATTTCTTTTGTAGTGCAGCAAGCAAAAGATGAGTCGCTGTATGAAGATAAGCGCTTTGTTTTGAGCTGTCAGCAAGACCACCTTTAAACTGCCCTGCAGCTGCCTGTCTTGATTTTTCTTGATGTTCTTTAAACTTCTCTTCAAATTCTTTTTCATCAACGCTGTATCCACGCTCTTCAGCCAATTCCTTTGTCAATTCAAAAGGAAAGCCAAATGTATCATAAAGCCTAAACACTGCCTTTCCGCTCAATTTATTTTCAACAGTCTCTCCCGTTTGAGCTGCAAATTGCTTATGTTTTTCAATGCCGTTTACAACCTTTTCAAACTCTTTATGTCCTTCTTCAAGAGCTTTTGAAAACTTTTCAACTTCTTTTATAAGCTCATCTTTTACATAATCTCGTTTTGCTGCAATATCTTCGTAATACTTGCCATATTTATCCACATATATGTCAACAATTTCAGCAAACTTTTCACAATCAAGCCCAATATATCTTGCACAATTGATTGCTCTTCTTATAAATCTTCTTAAAATATAACCTTGACCAACATTTGAAGGCGTAACACCTCTTGCATCCCCTAAAATAAATACTGAAGACCTCAAATGGTCAGTAATAATTCTATAATATCTTTTTGCTTTTTCATCATTATCATAGCCAAGTTTTGCATTTTTACCAATAAAATCAATGACATTTTTTAAACAACCTGTATCATAAACACTTTTTGCGCCATTCAAAATAGCCACCGTTCTTTCAAGCCCCATTCCAGTATCAATGTTTGGTCTTGCAAGCTTATCAGCCTTTTGTCCAGCCTCTTTTACATTGTATTGCATAAAAACATCATTCCAAATTTCAACATATTTTCCGCAATTGCAAGCTGGCGAGCAGTCTTCACAGCAATCTGGCTTATCCACAACAAGAAACATTTCACTATCTGGACCACAAGGGCCTACACCACCACCTAAAGCCCACCAGTTGTCTTCTTTTCCAAAGAAAAACACCTTGTCAATTCCACAAGCTTTCCATGCATTACAAGCAATTTCGTCACGAGGAGCAGTTTCATCCCCAGCAAAAACAGTTGTTGCAAGATTTTCTTTTTTAAGTCCCAAATATTCTGGGCTTGTCAAAAATTCAAAGGACAACTTTATCATTTCTTCCTTTGGGCAATCACCTAAAAACCAATTTCCAAGCATTTCAAAGCAAGTCAGATGCCAATCATCACCTACACTGTCAATGTCATTTGTTCTTATACATCTTTGCATATCACAAATTCTGTTTCCACTTGGATGTGGCTCTCCCAAAAGAAAAGGCACAAGTGGATGCATGCCTGCAGTAGTAAATAATACAGTTGGGTCATTTTCTGGAATAATTGAATATCCATCAATCTTCTTAAACCCATGTTTAGTAAAAAATTTAAACCATAAATCTTTCAAATTTTCATCAGTGAACATAAATATCTCCAATCTTTTTTATTTTATCACATGCTTAAACAAAAATCAATTATTTTGCAAAGCCTTAATTATTTTTTATCTTTTTTAAAGGTCATATATTGTATCTTTTAAATATAGCCCGCAAGCTGACATAGTTTGTCCAGAATGAGAACGAAGCCCTTTGTTTAAAGCAATTTCGATGTCATCCAGTGACAATTTGTTCAAAGCGTAATCGACAAGCGTACCAGAAATTATTCTCACCATGTTATACAAAAACCCGCTTCCACTTACAGTAATATAAACAAAATCGCCTTCTCTTTCAACTTGCAAATCATAAATTGTTCTCACAAAATCGTTTACACAGGTGTTTGCCGAACAAAACCCCTTAAAATCATGACTTCCTATAAGCAGCCTAGCTGCCTCATTCATCTTATCAACATCCAACGGTTTTCTTATCCATGCCGCCCTATTTGCCAAAAAAACTTCTTTTTGCACCGAATTATAAATTCTATACTGATATATCTTTCTTTTTATAGAAAAGCGTGCATGAAATTCAGCGTCTACCTCACAAGCTCTTTTAATTGCTATATCAGCAGGCAAAGCATTATTTAAAACATCTGCAAGTTTTGAAATTGGAACAGGCGCTTTTAAATCAAAATGTGCAGATTGATTTATTGCATGAACGCCAGCATCTGTCCGCCCACTTCCAAAGATTTCAACTTCTTCTCCAATGCTTCTTAAAATTGCATTCTCAATTTCGCCTTGCACCGTTCTTTGATTTGGTTGTTTTTGCCAACCGCTATAAGCCGTGCCATCGTATTCAATTGATAAAAGTATTCTTTTCATAGCACATATTGTATTTAATTTTTACAAAAATGTCAAACTATTTTTGTAAGCTATACAATAAATAGATAACTCAATTTTATTGACATATTTCAATAAAAATTATATACTTTAATTTAGGAGTTTATTTTATGAAAACAATTATTACAGATGCTTCTTCTGCTGTAGGAAGCGTAGCTTATAAATTATCTCAAGTTGTGCCAATCTATCCAATAACACCTTCAAGCCCAATGGCTGAGCATGCATCATTGCTTTCAAGCAAAGGCGAGAAAAATATATTTGGAGAAGATGTAAAAATGATTGAAATGCAAAGCGAAGGAGGCGTTGCTGGCACTATGCATGGAGCACTGGCTTCACATGCCCTTTCAAGCACTTTCACTTCAAGTCAAGGTTTGCTTTTGATGATTCCAAATATGTATAAACTAGCTGGTGAATGCCTGCCTGCCGTCATTCATGTTGCTGCAAGAGCTGTTGCAAGTCACGCTCTTTCAATATTTTGTGACCATAGTGATATCATGGCTGTAAGAAGCACTGGTTTTATAATGCTGGGCTCAAATTCTGTTCAAGAAGCAGCTCACATGTCAGCAGCTGCACACATGCTTGCACTTAAGTGCTCACTTCCAGTTTTACATTTCTTTGATGGTTTCAGAACAAGCCATGAATATCAAAAAATCAGAGTATTTGAAGATGAAGAATTGAAAGAATTGCTGGGCAATCTTCCTCAAGAATTTATCTCATCTTATCAAGATAAACAATTTGGTACAGCCCAAAATCCTGATGTATTTTTCCAAAATCGTGAGCGAAATAGCGAAAAATATAACAAAATTGAAGAAAATATTGACGAAATCTTCAAAAGAATCAAAAATCTTACAGGTGTTAGCTATCAGCCATTTGAATATGTAGGAAATTTAAATGCGGAAAAGATAATCGTAGCAATGGGCTCTTCATGTCAAAGCATAGAAGAATATATTGAAAATCAAAAAGAGGAAAAAATAGGTCTTGTTAAAGTAAGACTATATCGTCCTTTCTTAGCTCATTTGTTTGTCAAAGCACTTCCAAAGACAGTTAAAACAATAACTGTACTTGATAGAACGAAAGAGAATGGCGCAAAAGCCCCTCTCTATTTGGATGTAGTAAGTGCATTAAAAGCTTTCAACAATATCAATATCATTGGCGGAAGATATGGTCTTGGAGGAAAAGATTTCACTCCACAATGCATTGCTGCCGTTTATAAAAATATGGAAAAGTTGTCACCAAAAGATGAATTTACTGTAGGCATTGATGATGACATGTTCAACTCATCTCTTCCGCTTGAAAAAATAAATAATTATGAAGACAGCTTCGCAATAAAAATATTTGGACTTGGCTCTGATGGCTCAGTTTCTTCTAGCAAATCAACAATAAAAATTTTAGGTGAAAATTATGACAAATATGTTCAAGGCTATTTTGAGTATGACTCAAAAAAATCTGGCAGTTTGACAATATCTCACCTACGCCTTTCTGACAAGCCTATAAAAAGTGAATATCTTGTCAAGAATGCAAACCTTATTTCAATAAACAATTTCTCTTTTGTGACAAGATATGACTGCCTTGACGGATTAAAAGAAAATGGCGTTGTGCTTTTAAACACAATTTTCAGTAATGAAGAAATTGGTAGGATTTTACCTAAAAACTATGTTGAAAAACTTCAAGCTCAAAAAGCAAAATTATATGTCATTGACGGGCAAAAAATAGCACGCGAAAATGGACTGGGCAGCAAGATAAATATTATCATGCAAACAGCGCTCTTTAAGTGTGCAAAACTATTAAATGATGATGATATTATAAAAAATATAACAAAGTCAATAGAAAAAACCTTTGCCATCAAAGGTCAAGCAGTAATTGACAAAAACTTGGCAGCAATGAAAATGGCGTTGTCTTCAGCAAGCGAAGTTGATGTTTCAAAGCTTGTTGGCAAAGATTATATTAAAGACAATGCTGAATATGATGACAAATTTTATAATGATATCATGGTGCCAATCAAAAATCTTGAAGGTGACAAAATTAAAGTTTCAAAGTTTGAAGCCGACGGCTCAACACCTCTTGCAACAAGCCAATATGAAAAAAGAGGAATCGCATCAAGACTACCAAACTGGATAAAAGAAAATTGCATTCAGTGCGGAAGATGCGTGATAGCATGCCCTCATTCAGCCCTTAAAGCTATCTTAATTGACACAGATATTGCAAAGGAAGATTTTGTTAAGGCGATAGGCTTGAATGGAAAATCTTACAAAGTTTTGCTCTCTCCTGACGACTGCAGCGGCTGTGGAGTTTGCGCAAACACCTGCCCTGCTATCAATAAAGCTTTGCAAATGGTAGGCACAGAAGAAGTATATGAAGAAAAAAATAAAGCTTACAAGGAAGAAATTCAACTTAAAAGAGAAAAGCAGTCGCTATTTTCAACTGCAATGGCAAAAGGCTTGCAGTTTAATGATAGTTTATTTGAGTTTTCTGGAGCTTGTGCTGGTTGCGGTGAAACTCCATATATAAAAATTCTCACCATGCTTAATGGAAGCAATATGATGATAGCAAATGCAACTGGCTGCTCATCAATCTATGGCGGAACATTTGGTGCCTGCCCTTATGGCAAGGATGAAAACGGCGGAATTTTCTGGGCAAACAGCCTATTTGAAGATAATGCCGAATTTGGTCTTGGAATTAAACTTGGCAGCCAATTCAACCAAAACAGCAACAAAAAAGTTTGGATTATAGGTGGAGATGGCTGGGCTGATGACATCGGCTTTGGTGGGCTTGACCATGTACTGGCCAGTGGGGAAGATGTCAACATATTGGTGCTTGACAATCAAAGTTATTCAAATACAGGCGGCCAAGCAAGTAAAGCAACCCCAACAGGAGCAAGTGTTAAATTTGCTGACAGCGGCAAAAAGGTTGCAAAAAAGAATTTAGGACAAATTGCCCTAACCTATAAAGATGTCTTTGTAGGTCAGGTTGCTCTTGGCGGCGACATGAATCATACAATCAAAACTATTAAAGAAGCACAAGAATATAAAGGCGTAAGTATAATAATAGCCTATGCCCCTTGTATAAATCAGGGTTTTGAGCTTGCTAATATGATGAATGAAACGGCAAAAGCAGTTGAATGCGGATACTGGCCATTATATAAATTCAACCCTACTGAAAATAAACTAGAGCTTTCAAGCGAAATGAAAGATGAAGCCTATTTTGATTTCTTAAAGGGAGAAAGAAGATTTCAAATAACCTTTGAAAAGGGCAAAACAGAGCTTCTTGAAAAGCAGAAAAATCAAGCAATAAACGATTTCACTATTCTTGAAGCAAAATCAAAATCAAACAATTAAAAAACAAAAAACTAGGATTTCAATCCTAGTTTTTTATTTATAATGAATTTTCAGAATCAGAATTTTGACCTTCTAACAGCCTTTCCCTTGACTTTAAAAACTGAATTTGTTTATAAATGTCAGCCCAGTTTTCTGGAAGAGCAGGCTGCTTGTAATAAGCTTTCATGCTTTCATCATTTGCAAAATGGCTTTTTGTCTTTTCAATAGCAACCTTATGTCCATATTGTCTTACAGCATTCAGATAATATTTCAAATATTTTATATAATCTTGCATACACCCTTCAGCAAGACAATCAGGAAATTTTCTGTAAAGCTTTGAGTTTTTATCTGTCAAAAAAGTCTCTTGAAAAGCTGTGGGGGGTCGTATAAGCATTTTTTGTATTTGCAAAGCCTTCAATAATCTCATTCCAATAATTTTTCATATATGGCTTTGGATCGAGCGCTGCCTGTTGCAAACGCTGCACAAGAGCACCATTGATTGCTTTATTAAGCTCACCAATCTTATGTCTTAAAATAATTCTATTTAAAAGCTCCTCATTTTCTTCTATGGTCAAATCTGTTTTTTCTATTTTATAATCATTTTTCCAGTATAAAACTTTTGCGTTTGTAAGCACATGTTCACAACGCTTTAATTGCTTTTTTTCTTGTTTTAAAATTTCTCTTATTTCCATAGGCTTATTATAACATAATAAACAATAAAAATAAATAGGTTATTAAAATTTTTTTTATTTAAATAAAAAAGAGCAAGTAAATTTTGCTCTTTTATCATTTTAAAGTTCTGCCTCATCCTCATCAAAAGTTTCTTGTTCAACTTCTTTATAAGTAGTTTGAAAAGCCATATTGGTGATTGAATAAATATCTCCATTTTCACTCACGCAAAGTTTTGACCCTTTTGGTGAATATTGCATTTCTCCCCAAGAAGCTTTAAAGCAGATATCTCTGGTTGTTGTCACGAAAGATTTTGCATCTCCTACAGTCTTGTAAGTTGTATCATCTACCTTTTCGTAAAGTTTTGCAAACTTTTCACCTTTTACCATATAAACTTCGCCGTCTGGATTTCTTACAAGCATACATTTATTGTCTATATCTTTTTGAGCAACAGTAATTTCAGTCTCGTCAAAAGAATATTCCTTTCCATCTATAATTATACCTGGACGAGTAATCACTTTTTCACCCAATTTGGCAGGCCAAGCTGTAACTACAGCTTCCTTTTTCGCTTTAATAAATTTCATGTCTGATACTTGGGTAAGCAAAGCATTTTTATCAGCAGCACCAATAAAATCAATCTCTTCAAAAGTTACTTCAATATCAGCTTCGCCATTTCTTCCAGTCAAAATTCTTTTTTCCATATTGCACCTCTCTTCTATTTTGATTATAGTCTAAAATTAAAAAAATGTCAATAAATGTAAAAAGAATTACATGTTATATTTTGAAAGAAAGCCATTGACCACTCTTTCGTATTCATAAGCATTGTTTTTATAAGAGCCCACATGTCCACTATCTTTTCCGATATAAATATCCTTTCTATTATCTGGCACCTGTGATGATAAATTATAAACCATTTCAGTAGGCACGATTTTATCACTGTCACCATGAATAAACAAAATTGGCAATCGACTGTTTTTGATCTTTGATGTCACATCAACCTTTTTCAAATCAAGATCTTGAGACTTTTTTGTGTAATTATAAAAAATATTATAACAAAGTTTTGATATGATTTTATGTTGCAAAAACATGAACTTAAGTTCTTTATCAGCATTATCAAAGCCGCTATCTTCAATAGCAAGAACAACATTACTTGGAAGCTGTTCACCAGCAGCAAGACATACGCTGCTTGCACCAAGAGATACACCAAACAAAACAATCTTGTAGTGATTTTTTAACTGCAATAATTTTTCTATCCAAAGCTTTAAATCTTCACTTTCTTTTTTACCCATGGTTATATCTCTTCCCTCACTTTCTCCATGAGAGCGCATATCAATTGCTAAAATATCATAGCCTTTTTTTTCAAAAAGTTTGACATATTTTGCCATGTGTCTATGATTGCCACCATAGCCATGAACAAGAAGCGCAACCCTTCCGCAACTATTGTCTTTATAAAAACCACAGAGTTTGAGATTATCTGTACTTGTAATTGAAACCTTTTTAAAATCTCTGTCAAAAATTCCTTCTTCTTTATCATTTTCAAATAAAGATTCAATTTTCTTCAACATTTTACCCTTTCGTGTCAATATCAAACGATAAAGATTTGCCCCAACAATCAAATATACAGCTAAAAATAACAGCATAAGAGTTAATAGAACAAAACATATCAACATAAACAATTTCATTTTTCACCCTTAAACAACTATTGCTTTTACGCTTTCGCCACTTTCAGCATCTTGATATGAAAGCCAATATCCAAACCCTTGAGGCTTTGCCTCATCCAATGGAAACCAGATAGGAAAGCCTGAAAGCTCTCTTGGCGCCATTTTTTGATAAACACCTGGAACGCCATAACAAATATAAAGCAACTTCTCTCCTTCATAAATAAGCCCAAGCACATAATAATTTAAATCTTCATCAATATTTACTTTGACCCATTTTGAATTTGGCAGCAACTTTTCCAAATATTCTTCACTTGGATTGTCTGCAAAAAGTTTATCTATTTGTGGTTTCATCTCTTGATAAAAATGTGTGTATTTTTCTTCTTCCTCGCTCTCTTGCTCATCTTCAACATTATCATCTTGAATTACTTCATGTTTTAAAGATAATTCTTGCAAATTTGAATTTTCAAGATAATATCTTTTATAAATACAATTTTCGCAATCTCCGCAAGAATTTTCTTCACTTTCAAGGCACTTATCAATCTCTTCTTCAATTTCCTCTTTAAGTTCATCATCATATTCTACACCAAATTCATCAAGCGTTTCTTCAACTTTCTCAACAGACTCTGCATCTTTCAACTTGTCAATCACCTGCGTAAATATTTCATCTTGGTCCAAAAAACCTTCCACAGTGCCATATAATATTGGACTTGGCTCACCATTGACAAAATTTATCACAGCACATGAAAAATCATTGCTGATTTTGTCTATTTGACAGGCAAAAGTATAAAGCATTTGTGAGCATCTTATAAGCCCTGCTTTTGCAACCTTTCCATCTTGGTATAAGCCTAAACTTATAATTCCCTTTGGCTCTGTGCCAAAATTATAAAGCCTTAATCTGCCTTTTGCCATCTGTCCGTCACACTCTAAAGTTAACACAGCTTTTTGAGAAGAATTGTCAACACCGTTTAAAACAATACTTTTCTTATTAAACATAAAAATCACCTCTTTATATATTATACAAAGAGATGACTTTTAATGAATTTAATATTGTGTCATATAATATGCATTTTTGTCGAAATTACTCGAATTATTTTTATCTATTTATATTATCATTCACAATAAATCAAGCTTCAATTTAATTAAAAGACTTTGTCATTTTTCTGGTGATTTTTCTTACAATTTCCTTCACATTAAAGCCTGCCCTAGAATAAACTTCCTTTCCGTCTCCGCTGCCTTGATAATCTTCTACACCAATAAAAAGACCATCATCTCCAAGGTATTTATACCAAGTAGAGTCATTTGAAGCCTCAATGGCAACTCTTAATGAAGCACCCTTTTGAAGCACTTTATTTTTATAAACAGTGGATTGTTTTTCAAAAATTTCAATACTTGGCATTGAAACCACACTTACATCATATTTTTTCATGAGCTCATTTGCAACCGATAATGCAAGAGACACCTCACTACCTGTTGCATAAATAACAATGTCAGCGTCCTTTCTTGCAGGTTTTAAAATATAACCGCCAAATTCAGCTTCTTTAAACTTCCCGTCCACAACCTCCATAGACTGTTTAGAAAGGATAAAAGCAACAGGTCCGCCAGCTGTTAAATAATGCTTATAGCCAGCCATAAGCTCATTACCGTCGCATGGTCTGAAAGTAGTAAGACCAATGATTGACCTTAAATTTCCAAGCTCTTCAATAGGTTGATGTGTTGGGCCATCTTTGCCTACACAAATGCTGTCGTGTGTAAAGAAAAATATTGAATTGCAGTTCATAAATGCTGCCATGCGCACAGCTGGCAACATATAACTTGAAAAGCTCAAGAAAGTCGCACAATAAGGAATAAAATCTTCATATAGGCTTATTCCATTTATTATAGCCCCCATTGCATGCTCACGCACTCCAAAATGAATATTTCTTCCTCGTCTATTTCCAATATTATAATTGCCCGCATTGTCTAAAAAGCAACTGCTTTGCTGAGCAACATCAGCAGTACCTCCAACTAATTGTGGAAGTTTTTCGCAAATTTCGTTTAAGATAATCTTATTAAGCTCTCGCCCAGACATTCCCTCCCACTTGTAAGAATTTCTTGCAAGCTTGTCCATATCAATTTTTTTCTTGTCAAAAAAGTTGGTAAATTGCCTGTAAAGCTCTGGATTTGAATTTGCATAAACAGCTAAATTTTGATTCCATTTTTCATGATTAAGTTTGCCCATTCGTGAGCTTGCCATACACCAATCTCGAACATCGTTTGGCACATAAAAATTTTCATAAACACCCATTTTCTTATTAAAAATCTTAAGCTCATCACTATTAAGAGCCACGCCATGAATTGAAGATGTGCCTTCCTTTGATGTGCCTATGCCACTTGTAGTCTTAAAAATAATAATTGTTGGCTTATCAGAACGCTTAGCCTTGCCGATAGCTTTTGAACAAGCTTCATAGCTGTTTCCATTATTGCAACGAATTACATTCCAGCCCATTGCCTTGAATTTTTTGGTAACATTCTCTTTGTTTACAAGCGACAAGCTTCCATCCATAGTTACATCATTTGAATCATAAAGAAGAATGAGTTTATTAAGATTTAAATTGCCCGCAAGTGAGCAAGCTTCCTGCGCAACGCCTTCCATAAGACATCCATCTCCTGCAAGACAATAAGTATGATGGTTGATGATAGGAAAGCCTACACTATTAAATCGCTCTGCCATAATAGTTTGAGCAATTGCCATTCCAACAGCGTTTGCAACCCCCTGTCCTGAAAGTCCTGTAGAAACTTCCACACTATCCGTTGTATGATGTTCTGGATGACCTGGCGTTTTTGATCCTAATACTCTCAAATTTTTAAGGTCTTGAAGAGAGACATCAAAGCCAAACAAAGAAAGTAAAGTGTAATAAACTGGGCAAGCATGTCCAGCAGACAATACAAACCTGTCTCTATTTAAAAAATCAGTGTCAGAAATATCAAAATTATAATGATCTTTAAAAAGTGCAAGCATCATTGCACTCACTCCAAGCGAAGCACCTGAATGACCACTTCCAGCATTGGAAATTGATTGAGCAGTAATAGATTTTACATAATTTAAGGTCTTATCAGCAATTTTCATAAAATTCTCCTAATTCAGTAATAATTTTTTTTACAGATTGAATTACCAAACATTTTTCAATCTCGACCACAATTTGCGACTTTTGCATTAAAAGGTTGTCTCTCACCTCATAGTCAATCTTGTTTGCCACTTTTGAAGCTTTCTCTTCAGGCAATCTCAAATAGACAATGATTGATTTATCAAAATGTTCATAAAACTCCTTAAAAAGCTCAAAATCAATAGACATAACAGTGTTATAAAATTCTGCACAATGTTTCATAACACTTCGCTCTCTCTTTAAAAGATATTCAAAGCCACATTTTTCTAAAACTTGCTTTGGGTTGGTAAGCTCGTATATAATCATCTGCAGACAGTCTGCAACAAACATATCTAGCTTATCTGCTAAACGAGTCGCGACATTCTTGCAAAACTTGTCATTCAAAGAAACAACTAATATATTGATTTTGGTCTGATTTTCAGTCATACCTTATTTTAGCATAAATTTTCAATAATGTACAATGCTTTGACTATTATTTATTTTTAAATCTTGTCTTATTTATAATATTAAAAGGGTCTCTCCATATAATAAAAGTTAAAATTATAAAAATTGACAAAATAAGCACTAAATGATTATCAGGCTTTTCTGCAATATAATATTCAATTTTATCGCCATCGACTTTCATAGCGAAATTTCCACAATCTGCTGTTGCCAATATTTTTATATCGTTGTCTTTTATTCTATTTACAACATCAAAATTTGGTAAGATTGAGCTGTGCCCACTTGCTGATAAAATTGCATATTCAGGATTTACTATTTCGAGAAATGCTTGTGAAGATGAGGTTGAAGAGCCGTGATGTGCCACCTTCAACACATCTGCTTTCAAAGCTTGACCAAATTCATCTAGCAAAACTTTTTCAATGCTCTCATCAATGTCACCAGTAAACAAAAATTTCTTTTCATTATAAGTAAGCATTAAAACTGCACTGTAGTTATTATCTACCGAATAACTATCATTTTGGGGAGAAAGAAAATCAATCTTGCAACCTTCTATATTGATGGACTTTCCCTTTTCATTAAACTGAATGTCACATTTTTTCTTATAAGCACTTTTTATGACTTCATTATAGATATTACTCATTTCTAAATTATAATCTTCTTCAATCAAATCGTTTTCTACTTCATAATTTGAATAAAGCTTTGGCCTGTATAAAGTTTTTACATTAAAATCATTGATAATCTTTGCTGCAGAGCCTATATGGTCACTATCTGCATGGGTTAAAACAAAATAATCAATTTGATTAAGCTTTTCATAATAAAAATATTGTTTGATATAAGAAGAAACATTTCTGTAATATTTTTCTTCACCACAATCAATCATTAAAGTCTTTTTGTTTGGCAATTTTATAAGAAAAGCATCACCATTTTCAACATCAATTACATGCACTTGAAATTCTTCATTTTTATAATTAGTGCTATATTTTGCAGGCTCAAAGAAAATTATTCCATCACATAAAAAGAAAATCAAAAGATAAAGCCCAACAAAAAATATAGTAAAAGCAAGCTTAATATAAAACTCACTTGTCACCAATGCAGATTCTTTTATTTTGTCTTTAAGTTTCTTTCGTTTATTCTTAATCATATACCTTTGTTTAGTTTATCTTATAAAAATAATATCTTTATTTACTGGTTTAACTTTTACACCCTTTCTCTTATTAAAAATTTCCATAATTTGTGGCATAACATCGATGGTTGCTTTATATCCTTCTTCTATCATTTCTTCCATTCCATCTGTCCTTGTTGACTTAAATCTCTTAGTTTCTGGTGCTATCACGAGGTCAGAATTTACATAACCACGCACAGCGTTACTTTTCATTAAAATTCTTATAGAACATGAAAGGACATCCAAAATTTTAGTGCTGTCAGTACCATAAGTACGCGACTTATTCACATCAACAGAAATTACATAATCGCATCCAAAATATTTAGGAATATCTGCTGGAATGGTATTTTGAAGCCCACCATCACATAAAATCATGTTGTCATAAACAACAGGCTGGAAAACTCCTGGTACAGCGCAACTTCCCATAACAGCTTTTGCAAGATTGCCTTTTGCAAAACAAACTTCTTTCGTGGTCTTAATATCCACAGCAATAGCAGCAAATGGCTTTGGCAGCTGTTCAATATTTATATCCCCAAGATTTTTGATTACTATTTCCCCCAAAGCGTCAAGCTTTGAAGGAGTAAAAGGAATAAAGTTTTTTCTTATATCCTTTTCTTTAATGTCTTTTATAATATTATACATTTCTTTGAAACTATAACCTGCAGCATAAAAAGCACCAGCAAGACTGCCAGCACTTGTCCCTGCAATAAAATCAAAATTTAAGCCAAACTCTTCAAAAGCTTTGATTGCGCCAAGGTGTGTGAAACCTCTTGCACCACCGCCTCCAAAAGCTACCCCGATCTTTATTTTTTTACCAAACATAAAAACCTCATAAAATAACTTTAATACTTATATAGTATAACCCAATTTTAATGAAAAACAAAATAAAATTAAAAAAATAAATAAAACACTTGATTTTTGGAAAATGATTTGATATAATTCAAATGTTACTTAATAATATGGCCTCTTGGTCAAGCGGTTAAGACGCCGCCCTCTCACGGCGGAATCAGGAGTTCGATTCTCCTAGAGGCTACCATATTGGTTTGGATTTATTCCAAACCTTTTTTTATTTTTTGTTTTCAATAATATTGATATTCCTTTCATGCCCAATTCATTATCTATTTGTTTTTATTATCAAAAAGTATTATAATTTGTCTGTTTTTTCATTTTAAAACATAAATCACTAAATAGTTAATTTGTCTAAAATATATTAAATTCGGCACATTTTTCACAAAAAATGGCTATTTTTCTGTTTTTTATGCTCTTTTGATAGTAAAAAACTTCTAATTTTTAGATTTTATAAAAAAATTTTATATTTTGTAAAATATTTTACAAAAATACTTTACATATTTTTATTGTTATGCTATTATATACCTGTAACTGACGAAAGTCAGGTACATATAAGACGGCTTTCTCCTAAGTTAAAAAAATTAGCCGTCGGAAAAGACCTTGCTTGCAAGGTCTTTTTTGATAAATTTTTCATTTAAAAGCTGTAGTCACATTCAATAAAAAAGTAAAGTTTAAATCATTAAAAACAAAATAAAGTTGGCAGTTTTCAATTGAGGAAATTAAGATGCCAGAAATCTCTTTTTCAATTGTTACATTTTCATTTTCTCATATTATTTTATAATTTAAATCATTTATTGGTTGATTTAAGTTATCAAAAACTTCTATTCTAAATTGCGCTATTTCTTTCTCCATAATCAATATATTATCTTCTTGAATATAGAAACAATTATCTATATGAATAATGGAAACATGTAAATTTTCGTCATATACTTTAACATTAAAATTTTTGCTTACAGTTTGGTTTTCAATTTCGGCATAAATTGTCACTACAACCTCTCCTGCATTCAAACCTTCAATTTTATCCTTATCAATTAAGATAATTCCATCTTTATTCAACTCAAAAGAAACAGAAGCATTTTCATCATTTACTTTATAAAAGTCATGCCGACTTTCTCCCTTCCCTAAACTTATATCATCTACTTCAATAGTCAAGCTTTCTCCTATTGGCAAATCTTTTCCTTTATTAGCGCTAAGCAAAAAGACAAGCATTAAGACAATCGATAATGCCAGGATAGATAAGGCAACAATAATTGAAACAACCTTTTTATTCATTATAGAGAAATTATACAAAAATTGCCGAAAAATGTAAATCAAAAACAGATATAAATAAAAAAACTACACTTAATTTAGTGTAGTTTTTATTATTTTAATTATTCAGCTATAGCGTCAACATCAGTATCATCTTCATCTTTAATAACTACAGGCATAACTGACCTATAATTCTTAAGACCTGTTCCAGCTGGGATAAGTTTACCAATAATAACATTTTCCTTGAGACCAAGAAGATTATCAACTTTTCCCTTTACAGATGCATCAGTAAGCGTTCTTGAAGTCTCTTGGAAAGAAGCAGCAGAAAGGAAGCTTTCTGTTGAAAGAGAAGCCTTTGTGATACCAAGAAGTATTCTCTTAACAGTGGCAGGAACACCACCTTCTTGCAAGATTCTTTCATTTTCTTCATCACACTTAAATACATCAACAATTTCACCTGGAAGAAGTGATGTGTCACCAGAAGACTCAACTTTGACTTTCTTAAGCATTTGTCTGATAATCAATTCTACATGCTTGTCATTTACTTTAACACCTTGACCTCTGTATGTGTCAATAACTTGTGTAAGCATATATTCTTGAAGCCCTTTCACACCTGTCATTCTAAGAAGATCAGCAGGATTTATAGCACCAGCTGTAAGCTGAGTACCAGGCGAAACCATGTTACCATTCTTGACAAGAAGAACAACCGGTTTCTTTGCTTCATATTCAACATCTCCTTCACGAGATGCAATAGTGAAATAATAATACTTAGGGTCTTGTTTAACAGTAATCTTTCCGGCAACTTCAGAAATAAGAGCTTCACCTTTTGGCTTTCTTGCTTCAAAAATTTCTTCAACACGAGGAAGACCTTGTGTAATATCAAGCGCAGAAGCAACACCACCAGAGTGGAAGGTTCTCATTGTAAGCTGTGTACCAGGCTCACCGATTGATTGAGCAGCAACAATACCAACAGCTTCACCAATGTTTACCATGCTCTTATTACTCAAATCTCTGCCATAGCATTTAGCACAAACGCCATGTTTGCAACGGCAGGTAAAGAGTGAACGGATTTGCACTTTAGTTAAGCCAGCTTCAGTAATCTTTGCAGCTTGCTCTTTGGTAATCATAGTATTTTGTGGAACGATAACCTCATTTGTGTTAGGGTCAACGATATCTTCAACACTAACTCTTCCATAAATGCGTTCTGCCAAGGTTTCTTGAACAGCACCATCTACAACAAGGTCAGTCACCCAAACACCTTTCACCTTTTCACCAAGGTCAGCAAAGCAATCTTCCGTTGTCACAACTACATCTTGAGAAATATCAACAAGACGACGAGTAAGATAACCAGAGTCCGCTGTTTTAAGAGCTGTATCTGAAAGTGATTTTCTAATACCACGAGCAGTAATAAAGTATTCAATTGGAGACAAACCCTTAACGAAAGATGACTTAATAGGTCCAACCATTTCACCCGAAGCAGTAACCTTCAAACCAATCATACCGCAAAGAGAGTTGATCTGGTCAGTAGATCCACGGGCACCTGAAACATACATGATTTTGAATGGGTTGTCGTCAGCCATGTTTGCAACTACAGCTTCAACAACTTTAGACTTAGTCTCAGTCCAATATTCGTTGTTGATTTTAACCTTTTCTTCACCAGTAATGAGACCTCTTCTGAAAAGTTTTTCATTCTCTCTTACTTTATTTTCAGTTTCAGCGATAATTTCATATTTTTCTTTTGGCTCTGTAATGTCAAACGCATTAACAGTAAGAGCTCCTAGTGTTGCATATTTATATCCAGTTGATTTAATTTTATCAACAAGTTTAGCACACTCTGTAGTTCCATGAGTATCATAAGCCCTTGCCAAAATATTTCCTAAATCTTTCTTAACAATCTCTCTGTTAAGTTCAAGGTCACAATAATTCTCTGGGTTTGTTCTGTCAACATAACCAAGGTCTTGTGGAATTTGTTCGTTAAACAAAATTCTACCTACAGTTGTGTCAATAATTTTTGAATATTTCTTTCCATCAACAACTTTTTCAAGTCTAACTTTAATTTTAGCTTGAAGATGAAGTCTTTGTGTATTGTAAGCAATAATTGCTTCATCTTTAGAAGCATAAATGCTGCCCTCACCTAAAGCACCTGGCTTTTCAATTGTCATATAAGCACAACCCAAAATAATATCTTGAGAAGGTGTAACAATTGGGTCACCATCAGATGGTTTTAAAATATTGTTTGATGCAAGCATTAAAGTTCTTGCCTCTGTTCTTGCATCAAGAGAAAGAGGAACATGAATTGACATTTGGTCACCGTCGAAGTCAGCGTTAAAAGCAGCGCAGACTGATGGGTGCAACTTAATTGCTCTTCCTTCAACAAGTACAGGCTCAAAAGCTTGAACAGAAAGTCTGTGAAGAGTTGGAGCACGGTTTAAGAATACAGGATGGTCTTTAATAACATCCGCTAAAATATCCCAAACAATTGGTTCTTCTTTTTCAATCATGCGTTTTGCAGACTTAATATTATGTGACTTATTAAGGTCAACAAGTCTGTTCATAATAAATGGTTTGAAAAGTTCAAGAGCCATTTCTTTTGGAACGCCACATTGATACATCTTAAGCTCTGGACCAACAACGATAACCGAACGACCTGAATAGTCTACACGCTTACCAAGAAGGTTGAGTCTGAAGCGACCTTGCTTACCACCCAGCATTGCTGTAAGTGATTTAAGATCTCGCTGTTTTGAGCTTTGAACAGCTTTTCCTCTTTTACCATTATCAATAAGGTTGTCAACAGCCTCTTGAAGCATACGCTTTTCGTTTCTTACGATTACATCAGGTGCACCAAGCTCCATCAATTTCTTAAGACGATTGTTTCTGTTGATAACCCTTCTGTAAAGGTCATTTAAGTCACTTGTTGCATATCTGCCACCATCAATTGGCACCATAGGTCTAAGGTCAGGTGGAAGAACAGGAATTACATCCAAAACCATCCAAGTAGGATTGTTTCCACTCTTTAAGAAAGACTCAACGACATCAAGTTTCTTAATAGCTTTAATTCTTCTTTGACCTTTCATAGAAAGCAAGCCCTCTTTGAGAGATTTTGCCTCTTTTTCAAGATCAACTTCAGACAAAAGTCTTTTTATCGCAGAAGCGCCCATTCCTACTTCAAATGCATCATAGCCATATTTATCACAGGCTTCATGATATTCTTTGTCAGTAATAACTTGCTTATAAGCAAGGTCAGTGCGCTTTGGGTCTAAAACTACATAACAAACATAGTAAACAATTTGCTCAAGCACCTTTGGTGTCATTTCAAGAAGAGTTCCAATTTTAGATGGAACATTTCTGAAAAACCAAATATGAGTACAAGGGGCAGCAAGTTCAATATGCCCCATACGCTCTCTTCTTACTTTCGCTCTTGTTACTTCAACGCCGCATTTATCACAAACTACGCCTTTATAACGGACTCTTTTATAGCGTCCGCATTGACATTCCCAGTCCTTTCTTGGTCCAAAAATCTTTTCGCAAAAAAGACCATCTCTCTCAGGCTTTTGAGTTCTGTAATTGATAGTTTCAGGTTTAGTAACCTCACCATGAGACCATTCTCTTATCTTTTCTGGTGAGGCGATTCCTATTTTTATAGAATCAAAATTGTTTAATTCAAACATATCAAATCCCCTTTTTATTACTCATCAAAGTCACCGAAATCATCAAAAATATCAAGATTGTCAAGGTCATTCTTAGTTGTTTCTTCATAGATTTCTTTAACTTCAGCTGATTCTTCTTCTGCAGCATTATTCAAATGTTCATCAAAATCAAATATACCTTCAGCAAGGTCTTTTTCTGTATCTTGAGATATTGTATTTGGCTGATCTTGTTCATCCTGACTAAGCTCAGAAAGTGAAATTTCCTTATCTCCTTCTGCCAAAATCTTGACATCAAGTCCAAGAGCTTGCAATTCTTTCACAAGCACCTTAAATGATTCAGGAATGCCAGGCTCTGCAATAGGAAGACCTTTGATAATTGATTCATAAGTTCTAAGACGGCCGTTAAGGTCATCTGATTTAACTGTAAGCATTTCTTGGAGGATATGGCTTGCACCATAAGCTTCAAGAGCCCAAACTTCCATTTCACCAAATCTCTGTCCACCAAAGAGTGATTTTCCACCAAGTGGTTGTTGAGTGATAAGTGCATATGGACCAATTGAACGAGCATGGATTTTTGAGTCAACCATGTGTTCAAGTTTAAGCATATATTTAACTCCAACAGTTGAAAGGTTGTCAAATGGTTCACCTGTTCTTCCATCGTAAAGTTGAATTTTTCCGTCTGGTCTGAAATTATTTTCAGAAAGAAGTTCTTTAATGTCTTCCATTGTTGCACCATCAAATGCAGGAGTTGCAACTTTCCAGCCAAGAGTCTTAGCAACAAGTCCAAGATGCACTTCCATTACCTGACCGATATTCATACGAGATGGAATACCAAGTGGACTGAGTACAATATCAATTGGCTGACCATTTGCCATATATGGCATATCAGCTTCTGGAAGCACAATTGAAACAACACCCTTGTTTCCGTGACGACCTGACATTTTATCACCGACAGAAATCTTTCTTTTTTGTGCAACAGTGACCCTAACCAACATGTTTACACCAGGCTCTAGGTCATCTTTATTTTTCTTTGAGAACACTTGAACATCAACGACTACACCACCCTTACCATGTTGAACACGGAGAGATGTATCTCTTACATCTCTTGCTTTATCACCAAAGATAGCTCTTAAAAGTCTCTCTTCAGGTGTAAGGTCAGTTTCGCCCTTAGGTGTAACTTTTCCAACCAAGATATCATTTGGTTGTACTTCAGCACCAATTCTGATTATACCATTTTCATCAAGGTCTTTAAGTGCGTCTTCACCAAGGTTTGGAATATCGCGAGTGATAGCTTCATCACCAAGCTTAGTAGTACGGCACTTAATTTCATGATCATATAAAGTAATAGAAGTATAAACATCTTCTTTTACCAGTCTTTCATTGATTAAAATAGCGTCTTCAAAGTTTTGTCCTTCCCAGTTCATATAACCGATAAGAACATTTTTACCTACGGCAAGTTCTCCATTATCTGTTGAATAGCCATCAGTAAGTACATCTCCTTCACTTACCATTTCACCCTTCACAACACAAGGTCTTTGGTTGAAGCACACATCGTCATTTGCTTTTGCAAACTTGATAAGTGAATAGATATCTTCTTGTCCATTTTCAGCAAGCACTCTAATTTCGTCAGCTGAAACATAAGTTACTTTTCCACTGTGTTTTGCAAGAATAACGCAACCGCTGTCATGTGCAGCAACTGCTTCCATACCAGTACCAACAATAGGAGCTTCTGGTTTAATTACAGGCACAGCCTGACGCTGCATGTTCGCACCCATAAGAGCACGGTTAGCTTCGTCTCCACTTACAAATGGAATAAGGCTGGTCGCAACAGAAATAAGCTGTTTTGGAGAAACATCCATATAGTCAACCTTGCTTGCTGGAACATCTATATTTGTAGAGCCGTGACGGCAAATAATATGGCTGTTTACAAAATGTCCTTCACTGTCAAGAGGCTCAATTGCCTGAGCAATATAGCTGTCGTTTTCGACATCAGCCATTTTATAAACGATATCGTTTGTAACAACTCCTCTTTCTTTATCAACAACTCTATAAGGTGTTTCAAGGAAGCCATAATCATTTACTCTTACATAAGTTGCAAGCGTATTTAAAAGACCAATTGATTGACCTTCAGGTGTTTCAATAGGACAAATTCTGCCATAGTGAGTATAGTGAATATCACGAATTTCAGGGTCAGCTCTCTCCTTTTTAATACCTCCAGGTCCAATAGCAGAAACACGACGCTTCTGAGTAATACCTGAAAGAGGGTTTTTCTGATCCATGATTTGAGAGAGCTGTGATTGTGAGAAGAAATCACGAAGCGCTTTATTTACTGCTTTAGGATTCATAATTTGAGAAGGTGTAACTTCGACAAATTCACGACCTTGAAGAGTTTCTTTAATATTTACAGAAAGTTTAGTAACTCCGCTTCTAAATGCATTGCAAGTAAGCTCACCTACTGTAGCTACTCTCTTATTTGAAAGGTGCTCAATCTTATCAATTCCAGCAAATCCTTCCAGAACATCAAGATATACAGAAACAGTAGCAAGAATATCATCCATAGTAAGAGTAGTTATTACAAGCTCTTTAGCATTTTCTTTAATTACCTTTAGAGCTTCTTCTTTTGAGCTTGTTTCACTTAAAATTTGTTTAAGCACAGGATTGTAAACATCTTCAAATATTCCAAGCTCTTCTTGACAGCAGTCAAGCACTTTTGACAAAGTAACACGATTGTTACCTCTCATAAGATGACGCTTGCCGTTGAATTGAATCCAAACTTCATTTACGCCAGCATTTTGCACTCTATCGGCACTTTCTTTATTAAATTCTTCGCCAGCTTTTACAAGAATTTCACCATCAACAACGATATTATCTGCATTGATAAGTCCTGGAAGTCTTTCTCTTAAAGCAAGTTTTTTATTTACTTTATAACGACCCACTTTAGAAAGATTATAATAAGCATCTGTAAAGAATGAAGCATTTAAGAAGCTTCTTGTACTTTCAACTGAAGGCACATCTGTTGGTCTTGTCTTTCTTGAAAATTCAAGCAAGCACTCTTCTTGAGTTGTTTGAGTTTCTTTGTCAATAACATATTTAATATAACGATTGTCACCAAAAAGTCTTACAATTTCTTCGTTTGTAAAGCCAAAGCATTTTAAGAATACACCAAGACTGATTACGCTCTTTCTTTCAAGAACAATCTTAAGATTTTCGTTTGCCCCCTGCTTAATTTCAATCCATGTACCATGCACTGGTATCATTTGTGCTTTCAATGTGGCATTATTCTCTTTTTCTCTTGTCATATAAACACTTGGAGCTCTGACAATTTGGTTGATAACAACTCTTTCAATTCCATTGAATATGAAAGAACCTTGGTCTGTCATCATTGGCACATCACCCATAAACACTTCTTGTTCAACCGCTTGTCCAGTTTCTTCAACGACAAAACGAGCCTTAACTTTTAAAGGTGCGCAATAAGTAGCTCCTCTTCTTTTGCACTCTTTAATATCATATTTTGGCTCTTGAAATGGTAGAATTTCAGTTATATACAATTTTGCCTTGCCTGAATAGTCAGTAATTGGGAAAAATTCATCTAATGTTTTCTTTATTCCCTTTTCTAAAAACTCTTTATAAGATTTTTTCTGAATTTCGAGAAGTGCAGGGACTTTCATAAGCTCTTCGCAATGACCAAAAGTCATTCTCTCTACTTTTCCTTGTTTAACTTTTCTTACATTGACAGACATTTATCTCTCCTTAACATAGTGATTGATATAACATAAAAAAAGCCTTTATGGCACAAAAAGCCCATAACAGCCCCAAAACTATTAAGTTACTTAATAAAAATATGCTTCACAATCACGAATATTTACAATTATATCAAATTCTTTAATTTCATGTCAATACTTTTTCGACCTTTTTTAAAAAATTATACAAAAATTTTTATATTTTTTTTGCAAAAAAGGCAATATTTTGTCAACTTGCAAAAATTTTAAACAATTTATCAATTAAATTAAGAAAAATAATCAGAAAAAAGCCGAGCAAAACAAAAAAAAAGCGTCAGCTTAAAGCCAACACTTTTTCGATTGCTAAATATATTCTTGCCCTGTCCAAGTAAAGCTGTTTTCAATAAACAATGTACTGAAAGCTTCATTGCTTGTCTTCCAAATTTCAGTCAAGGTTACATCAATTGCAGAATCTTCCACAAATTTTCCGTCTGCCAATCTTGTATAACCTTTTTCCCCTGAATCGATACCCTGTCTATAATATTCTCCATCACTTCCTCTGAACAATGTATTGCAACACAACTTAGTTTCATCCAAAATATATTTATTTTGCGTTTGAGTTGCACCACTGCCAATATTTTCAGTGAAAATATATTTATTGTGAGTGTCTGGATTTTTTACAAATACTGCAACAGCTTTTGTGTTTGAACCAGAAGGCTTATAATAAGTACTATAAGTTTTATTTAATACATTATAGAATATTGACTCATTTGCATCAAATTTACTATTTGAAGTTACTGCCTCGCCAATTTGATACTTATTGCCATATAAACCTTGTAAACTTTTCATATTTAAACCACTGCTGATATCAGTAGAAGACAATTCTTGCATATACCCCACCGAAGATTTACCGAAATTGTTTACTGACAATTGTATTGGAAGTGCTTTTGCCCTTGAAGTAAATTCAACCAAATTCTTTGATAAACCCTTGTAAATAACATTTGAGCTTGCCCCTGAATCTGAAGTTGATTGACTTCCGCCAAGGAAATACACCCTTTCAAAATTATTATTTTGATTATTATTTGAGGTTATATTATAAGTAAAATTGATTTTGTCATTATCTTTTATAGAGCCAAAATCTACATTTGCACCTAATGCTCTTGAATCATAAACTTCCGCTTTAATCTTTGAAGTTGTATAACAATATGAAAGTGTAGGTATCTTTTCACCTTCACACATTCCAATAAGTCCACCAACACTTGCAGTTGAAGCAATACCTGTAGTAAATGTTGTAATGTTTAAATCTGCTTGACAATAACTGTTTATCATTTCAAGTGCTGCAAAATCAGTATTTCTTATTTTTGCAACAATGCCGCCAAGACATGGATTTTCTCTCTTTCCTGAAATAGTAAGAGTTTTTGACTTAACAGCAACACTATCTATTACGAGAGCTGTAGAAACACCGCCTACTGCCCCACCAAGAATAGAAGATGAAGCAAAATCTGCATTTACTACGCAATCTTTTATTGTAGAGATTATACCTGATGCACCAATTACTGTACCAACAAGACCTCCAACATTTTCAATCGCAGTTTCATTTTCTGCATTTGAAATTCTGAAACTTTGTTCTATCTGCGAATTTTCAATTGTTCCGCCACAAAGTTTTCCAGCAATTCCACCAACGCCCACAGCAGCCTTTGGCACACTTGAGAACGAAGATTCAATAGCTTTATTATTTGAAACATAAGCATGCCCCAAATATCCGGCAACTTCACCAGCAACATAGCCTGCATAATGGTTTGACCTCATTCTGAAGCCTGGCTCGACATCTACAAAAGTATATTCAACTTTTGCGCCCTGACCTAAGCCACCAAATGCCAAACCTGTTCTGCTGCCTACTATTGTTTGAATGCTGTCAACATGAGAATTAAATATTTTTCCATTACCTGCAAAACCAACAATACCACCAGCATAAGAATAACTGCTTTCTTGCCCAGCAGACTCGGTATATGTGTAGTCATTTATTGGAGAATAAACTGCCCATACATTTGCGTTGCTGTAAACATCTTTAATTTCAAAGGAAGAAACAGCTCTTCCCACAATGCCGCCAACAAAATTGAGTCCAGAAACGGAAGCAAGATTGTATGGTTGTGCATCAACTTTTATATCATATATGAAACCATATTTCAAAGTACCTGCCAGCGTGCCGACATTATTTGTATTGTTAAATACAACTTCTCTTGGTTTGATAATTAAGTTTTTCACAGAGCCAATCTTGTTTGCCGCATAACCAATTTGCGAGAACATTCCTCCATTTGTGCGGCTGTCCATATAAACAAGGCCTATATTTGAAATTTCCATTCCATTTCCTTCAAGATTACCAGCATAGATAACCTTATAAAGATTTGAATGTCCTTCAAATTCTGCATAACTTATATCACATAAAATTCTGTAATTTGTAGTATTTATATAGTTTGAAGCAGTTTGATTTAATATTTCTGCTTCCATTGTATTGGCATCAGTAATCAATCTAGGATTATGCAATGAGCCTCTATCTGGAGCTTGAGAGTCATCCAAATAGAAATAAGTCACATTTCCAGTAGCTTCATCTATTTCAGAATATGCAAAGTTTCTGATAGATAATACTCTGACATTTGGAGAAACCAAAGCAAGTCTATTTAAACCAAAAGTAATTACTTCTTGTCTATAAACTGTATTACTTTGATCATTTCCATCGTCTCCTGGCAAAATAATCTTCTCAGTTGTTGGAATGTATTCAATATACTGATTTGATTGGTGACCACGAGAGAAAAACCAAACAGATTTTGTGCTTAAGTTTTCATCATATGAATAATGACTGAAGTATTTTTCAACATTTGCGAATTGTCCTTGAGTCAATCTTTCAACACCTTTATATTCAACAGCATATAAAGATACATTGATGTTTTTATTGTCTGAGTGTCCAAAACCGTAATGCCCTTGAGCAAGCATTTCTTCATTTTTATCTTCATTTGAAACCATGATATTATAGAAATAATAGCAATTTTCAAATACACCTTTCACACCATCGATAGTTTCTGCCCTTGCAAAACCAGCAGAAGCAGTAGTATTGCTTCGTAACACTGAAAGTGAGAAACAATTTCTGATTTTTCCGCTGTTTCTATATGCAAAGCCTGCCATTTCTGAAAGCGTCTTTGAAAGGTCGATATCTGTGTAACAATCTTTAATTGTACCCTCATTACTATAAATAAATCCGCCGCCAGCAAGCGTAGAAACTATGCTGCTGTTGTTGTCTTTGCTGTACAGACTTGCACTCGATTGTCCGCCAGAAACAAAACTTGTAATAATCTGTGCGTCATTTGAATTGCTTATTGCAAAACCTGCAATATGTTGATCATATTGAGAGTTGTTGATAAGGTTGCCTTCTTTGAAATAGCACCCTGCAACTTTCCTATTATTTTGTGCAACTACACCTGCAAGATTGTATGGCATTTTTGCATTTAAACTTACGCCGCAATTAGTTATATATCCACTATTTCCACCAACAAGACCACCTGCATAACTGCTTCCAGTCAACGCATTATCAGCTTTTATTGTCAGATAATACTTATTTCCAGCAACAGTATTTGAAATTACTTGACAATTGCTTATTATACCCGCATTTTGCGCCGCAATTGTACCAAACATGAAACTTTCGGAAGTTGTAACAAATTTTACAGTTTTAAGACCAAAAAGACCATAAACAGAGTCATTAGGATCGGTATTTTCATCCGAGCCGTCGTTTGCTGATGTATAGTTTACAATTAAGTTTTTGACAATAGAGCCTGTTTCAATAGTGCTGAATATGCCTATTTCTGAAAGGGAGCCCATATCATAAGTGCCTGCAAAATTGATTGCATGACCATTTCCATCAAATGAAGCAAAATCACCAACGATTGGTGTAAATGCCTTTACTCCACCCTCTTCATCACTGGTTGAAGGAAGCGTTATATCATTTAATAAGATATAATATCCACCTTGTTGCATTTTGACAAAATCTGAATAAGTGTAAATTGGAATTGGACTTTCTGCACTGCTTGTTGAATAAACATTCATAACAAACTGAGTTTCAATTTTCTCTTGCGCTGCACCCTCAATATAATTTTCAGCAGTATAAATTCCACTATTTACATTATAATATCCTTCAAAAGTAAAATAATAGAATTTTTCTTCAGGCGCATGTGTACGCTTAGGAATTACACTTAAACCATCAGAATTGAAATAATAGTTGCTGTGCTGCTTGTTCTGCCCATTTGCTTCATAGCCAAGCATATATTGTTGTCTTTCTTCGGTTGTTGAGCCAGCCATTTTATAGTCTGGTTGGTCATCTGTGATAAGATTGGTAATGGTGTTCCATTTTCCATATCTTTCAAGACTTCTCATAAACTCTTCAATCTTATTTTCAACTCCAGTGATAGCTGATGAATATTCAATGAAAGAATATAAGTCTACAGCAAAGGTAATTTGAGTACCAACCTGAATATTTATTATTCCGTCTCCCATACCTCTTACAATATCTGAGTTTTTATCTCGATCATTGTTGTAGTTTACAACATATTCATAAACCACAATTCGAGTTTGACTTTCAGCATTTCTTACAGTCTCACCATCTTGTTGTGACGCCGAAGTTGTAAGCACAAATTCATTGTTTGGATAGTCAATGTTTGCATCTGTTATTGTTAAATACCAACTGCCATTTTCATAAGAAATTTTTCCTAAACTTGAATTTGAAACTATGTTGATTGCATCATGCTTAAAGCCATAAGAGTTGATATTCAGCTTATATTTAAGACCTCTTGCAACCTTATAGGTCATATAATAACCATTTTGATTTGAAATGCCCTCTTTGCCATCAATTTCAACAGCAACATAATTTTGAAGTTTAATAGTCAGATTTTTGCCTGCACTATAAATTACTTTTCCATCTTTGTAAGCTGAAATATTTACTCTGCAATTTGATAAATCTATTACATTGCTTGAGCTTGTGTCATATTTGATATATACAACACCATTATAAGGATTAAAACCTTTCTTATCATTCTTGCCGCTTTCTCCATAAACAGAAACAAGCTCTTCAAGAGTGAGTTTTAAGCCTTTTGAAACAATTGAGCCTGCAATCATACCCTCTTCAAAAAGTTTTTTATGATTTTCAGCCACTTCATTTTGATATCTAGCAACCAAACTAAACGCTGCTAGTGAGTGACCACTTTCATAATTTGCGTCATCATTTTCAATCAAAATGTAATCAAAATCACTGTCTTCTGGATTTATTGTGAATGACAACAATCCACTTTGACCTGGATAAGCAAGGTCTGAAGATGAAGATAGAGTCATAGATTTATTCAGTTGGTCAAGAGATGTGTAATTGTCAATAACAATTGAAGTAACCCCTGTTCTTTCAAAATCTATATAAATTGTACGCATCTTCGACGAATTGCTTCTTGTTTGAAGATTTAATGTATAAATTCCATATATTTCATTATTGTATCTATCTTTGTAAATTTGAGCATCGCGATTTATTGAAATTTCAAGATTATACTTAATCTCGTATGTTCCATTATCATAAGTTTTTGTACTAGTTTTTGTAATAGAAACATTGAATAGTTTTTCTTTGTCTGAAGTAAGTTGATATTCTTGTCCTTTCAAATCACCTTGCAAAGCTTGATTTTCAAGTCCTAGAATGTGAACATAAGGATTTTTTTCATTTTCATCGGTTGAAATTATAGTTATTTCTTCAATGATGGTCTTGCTTGTCTGAATTGGGACATTATTATAATTTTTATTTTTTATCTCTAATGCACCATATTTATAATCAACTTCAGCGTTATCAAGCACCCTATTTGTCTGTGCAAAATAAACATCATCATCTTGAGTAACTTTAAGCATAGGCACTATTCTAAGTTTATAATATCCCTGCACAGAGTTATCAAGTCTTCTAATAGTAATTGTTTGACCAATGACATTTATTTCAAGACTGCTTTCAATTGGATTTCCATCTTTGTCAAAAGACGCAGGATTACCAAGCTCATCATAGAAATAAATTGGTTTTTCAACACCATCAATAGTTTGTTTTTCAACAATTATTGAAACATCAGCGGTAACTTCAGTATTTGCAGCCAAATAGAAGTAAACTCCACCAAAATATGAAGCACCTTTATCATTTGAGCTGAAACTTAAAGTTTTATCTTCAGCAAAAGTATATCTTGGCAAAACATACAATGACGCAGAATTATTTCCTCGCAATTCAACAGTTGTTTTATCAACAGGCACTGAAGATGCTGATGCTGCTGGATAAACAATCGAATGCTTATCTTCTTCCGCAACCATAGATTCAGAATCAAAATAGTTTACCACATAAATATAGAAACTAAGCGCTTCATTTGTATTAAGCACACTTGAAGCTGTAAGCAACGCAAGACCTGTCTTTTTGATGGTAAATTTGCCCATACTATCAACATCTAAAATATCTTTAGAAAGTGAAGTAAATGTCATTTCACCATTTATTTTAATTGGGTAAAGCTTGCTTGTTGTACTTACCCTATTAAGCACAGGGTCTATTGCCATTTGAAGAGATGACATATCATTATCAATTACTGACGCAACCTCAAAATAATAAGCATAATAAATATCTTTATTTCCTTTGCCAGTCTTGCTTATCATTTTATTGTTGAAATTTTCTTCAACTGAAAGATATTTTAAATCTCCTTTGGCAAACTTCATTTGTTCATTGACAATTTTTCTGTTGTTGTCTTCTGCAACAATTATAAAATCACCATAATAAGCCGTTTTATTTGTATTTACATAAAGTGGCTTCTTGTTTACTACTGGCGTTCCATGCTCATCTGTTTCGTTTTCATACTCTATTTCAAGATAATTTCTTGAAAGATATGAAAATGCATTTACAGCGATATTTGGAGCATCAATATTTAATGATGAAATTCCATGACTAGCATTTCCAAAACCCAATAGATTTATTATGTCATTTTTGTCAAAATCGTTATTGCCGTTTAAGCTAGGATAAGGATTGCTGTTGTTATAAAGCACAAGCATAGAGCTTTCTTCATTTATTTTTCCATCATCCACTGCCTGAACAGCAAAAGCATTCGTCAAGTTTACCCTTTCTGCAACAAACGCAAAAAGTGAAACTTCAGCAACCATGCCTTTATTAAGACCTCTTACAAATGTTCTTACAGTAATTCCAGAAAATTTATTTGAATCACTTACATCTGAAATTTTTCCGACAACACCACTGACATATCCATAACTCCAAACTTCACCACCAACAAGTAAGCCCCTTCCTGCCTCGAAGTCAAAGTTTTCTTCAGTTTCATTTTCATCTTCAGTCTTGTATGCCAAATATGGATTAAACTCAACTGTATTATTTAATACACTATTATAACCACCTATAATTTGACTTTGCAAGCCACTGCTAGAGCCCACCAAGCCACCAGTATAAATATTTAAGTTTGTAACTTGAGAAACTTCATTTTCATAATTTGTTTTGATTTTAGAGAAAGCCATGTAGTTTGAATAGCCAGTGAAAGACAACTTATTACTGTCAACCTTTCTGATAATGCCTGTATTTTCACCTACAAGTCCACCTATATATTTGCTGTTGCTGTTTACAACATAATTTACATTAACAAAATCATTCATCATGACAGTAATTCTTGGAGTCTTTCCCGCATAAGAAATTCTGCCATAATCTTTTCCGATAGAAATTACATTTCCGCTTGCATCTGTTTTAATATTGTCATAGTCTGCCTTATTGATTGATCTTGTATTTGAATCATCGCTTTCAAACAAGGTAAAATCTTGAATAATTTCACCTTCAGTATTTCGACCAACAAGCCCACCAAAGAAGCTAGTAGCCCCACCTATTTCAACATTTGAGCTTGTAATTACAGCACCGACATTTATAAGCCTGCCCTTATTTTCACCTGCGACCAATCCAATATAAGCTTGATCAATTGTGCTTATATTAAAGCTGCCTTCAAATTGAACATATTCAATGTATGCCCCTTCTGCAATGCTGCTGAAAAGTCCATAGTGACTTTGATTATTATAAGCTTTTGAAATTTCAATTCCTGAAATTCCAGAATATTCATTCAAACCAATAATAGAGCCTTTCAATTCGCCAAGTGGCAACAGATTTGAAATAGTAGAAGCATCAATAGTTGATTTAATTTGATAGTGTGCTGACAAATTATCTTTAATAGCAAGAAGATCATCGGTATTCTTAATTAAAAATCTATTTTTTCTTGTTCCATTTGCAAATTTTGCTTTAATAGGTTTAACAAATTCACTATATCCGCTTCGCAAGTTTCCACTTACATCCAGCCAGTCTTTTGCAACAATAGAAATTTTTGCAACCATTTCTTCTTGATAAGCCTGTACTGCCGCAATAAACTTTTCATCAACTTTAAAGGTGACTTGTGTTTTTCCATTGCTTACTATATAACTGATAGAGCCTTCTGGGAACATTTGATAAGTTGTCTTATCATCTCCCTCACCTGCCATCACAACACCGCCGCTTATAAGTGCAACAATTTCACCATTTGTCGCGTCAGCATTTGTTGGATAAGCAATAACACTTTGCTGTGGCTCAAAAATCGAAAATTGAAGCTCCGTCGTGCTTTCCTGCAAGGTAATTCTTTCAACTTCTTTATATGGCAAGATATTTATGTATACAACAAATGAATAAAGTTGACTGTATTGCATTACATGGGCAATAAGTCTTATTCTTCCTCCATTGGTATTTGTTGGATAGGCAGTAAACACCAATCGCTCGGTATCAAAAGTACCAAAAGTGCCAACAGTGTAGATGTTTGATTGTGTTGCTGAATAATACATATTTTTAAGCTCTCTATTATCTTTTGAGATAATTTCATCACTTTCAAAATAGATATATTCTTGAGAAAATTTTGCTGGAACATACTTGTTTGAAGATGGTGCTTTAAACAAATATGCTTCAGTATTGGCAAGAGAAACTTCAAGTTTAGCTTCTCTAAGCTCACTGCTGTGAGTGTTTGTGTAAACATTTACATAGTTTGCGCTTGTATTTGATGGATATTGATTATTTAAGCCATCGCTTACTTTGTAAACATAAATGTCATTTGCAAGCTCATAGGTAACAAGCTCTATTGTATATTCAATACTTGTATTGCTTCTCTTAAAGTCTTCTATTGCATAGCCTTGAACGGTAAATATAATGTTATATCTTCCGCATTGACTTGAATAAATTAAATAAGAGTCATTTGCCCCAGCACTTATAGAAATAGACGCTGAGTCAACATCAAGGTCAATCAAAGTAATTGCATTTGAGTTTCTGTTGTCATTTGCAATAAACCTCAAATCAAAATAATTGTTCCCCGTCCTATTCAACATATATATAAGAGAATAATTTTCGTTGTCTTCTTTTAATTTAATAGAATTATCTTCATTTGAAGTTGCAACCGAAAGCGTCTTTAATGCCTCTCTTACATCAATAGTAATAGTAGTTTGCACGCCATTATCTAAGGTTACTGTATATGTTCCCGAGCCTGTATCTCTTGGAGTCATATAAAGATTTAAATAATAATTAAAGCCTTCAACATCATAAAGATTGTCTTTAAATTCAAATTTAACCACATCCTTTCCAGACTCAAGCGTAAATGTTGCATTTGAAAATTCAGCATCGGCATAGAGTTTGTCAAATAAAACCTCTTTATCACTTCTTTCAAGATAAACCGCTGATTTATACTCCTCGTCTGTATAACGAAGATATGTTGCACCTCTTACAATTTCATATTGAATATCAGTTTTCAGACTATCTTCTTCAATAATATTGAAGTCCATTGAAACAGGAAGATTTTTGACAGCCGTTGTAAGTTCTGCACTTTCTCCGCCCTTAATATAAACAGGCTCTTTAAGATTTTTAATTGACACAAGACCTGTCGTATATACGACATTCATGTATTTTATTTGAAGGTCAGAATCAGTTAGATCAATCACTAAATTATCATACTCAGCACCTTCTGGAATTACAGTAAAGTTAAACTCTTGCCAACCTGAATCAACAGAAGCATAACTATTATAAAATTTATAAACCTTTTCAATTTCCGCAAAGTCAACATTATTTATAAGTAATGTTACTGGAATAACTCTGACCTCTACTGGAATGCTGTATGTAAAGTTTACATTGCTGTCTTTGCTGTTTTCAAAGCCTTCATAATAGAAATTCAAATCAAAGAAGGTTGAATTTGCACTGCCATTTCCACAATTTATTTCAAGATAATAGATTGTGTTTTCACCATCATTTAATGTATCAATAATTTTGCTGTTTGCAATAAAATTGTCTCTAGTTTTAAATTTATATTTCAAAAGATTGTTTGATTTGACTGAAACTTCCAAATAAACAGTCAAATAATTTGCTGTATAACCATTTAAGAATGCGCTGTCTTTTATGACAGTTGTATAGTTTGGAATTAAGGTAATTACGCCATTTTTAAGGTCATCTATTTTATAAGAAACATTTTGGCCACCTGCAACAAAGTCTATTTCATTGATTTTATAACCATATTCATGTGAAAAATCTTCTTCAACAATGTCATCTAAAATACTAAACTCTCTTTCACATAAAATTTCACTATTCCCGCCTTCTTCTTGCAATTTATCATTGTTGTAAACTGCAACAAAAGTGAATTTATCACCTGCTTCAACATCAGAAACATTTTCAAAATCAAAGTCATATCCAAACTCAATTTGCTCGGCATCAATAAATTCAAATCTTTCATTATTTGTGCCAACAACTTTTGTTGACTTTCCAAGGGTGTGTAAACCACCCTCTCTATCTGTAAATATAAGATAATTCTTGTCATTTGCGCTGTAGAGTTTTACACTTACAAAGCTGTTGATATATCCATTATTTGATGATATATCTTCAAATGTAAGTTTATCCTGAGTTGTACATTTTCCATAAAAATAGAAATCAAGCTCTCTCTCTGTTGCGCTGTCTTTAAATTTAAAATCAGTTGAAGTTGGTGTCAAATCTTTTGTTTTTGTCACATAAAGACTGTTGTCTGCTCTTTGAAGTAAATCTGAATATTCTTTTACATATATAGTGACAGTCAAACTTTTTCGACCTTCAACAGTCATAAATTCAACATTGGTGCGACCACCAGAAACACCTTTGATAGAATAAGTTGTTGTATTGTTTTGAACGGCAATTTGCTTTATATTTGCAACATTTGGATTGGATTGTGAAAAGATAAGTCCTCTATTCATATCGCTTACCGGATTTTGAATGGTTATGGCAAGTTCTTTTTCTTCATCTGCGTACAATTCAATATATTCACCGCTTTGTGAAGTCAGGTATGTTTTTGAGTAGTCTACTTTACCACAGGCTGCAAAAATACAGCTTGCCAATACAAGAAACAACCCTAAAATAAAAATACTAAGTTTTTTAGATTTTGTCATTTAACATACCCTTTTAAATTCAATCATAGGTCATCACTTTTTCAAGCAATGACCATGACAGAAAATCTTAATTTATTTTTTCTTTTTTCTCTTTTCAATAATTGAGTAAACATAAGGAAGAGGTCTGATTTGCACCATTGTTCTCGAGGTTGGAGAAGTGATAACAAACGCTTGACCAACAGAAGCACTTACAATGCTGTTTCTTTCTGCCTTATTGATACCACCGGAGTTTTTATAAAGCTCGACAAGGTCGTTTACATCGTTTGGCGCTAGAGAGAATATAAGCGAGTATTGACAGGCGTTAATAATCGCAGTCGATTGTCTTTTAATTGCTTCAGATCCGACGAAGTCGTTGATGTTCTGAGTAATTACAATCTGCATACCACCATACTTACGAATACGCTTAGCCATAGAAGTCATGAAGTTTAAGGCAAGTGGGTATTTAGGGTTGATGAAAAGGTGGGCTTCATCAACTACCAAAATAATCTTACGATTTGTCGCATGCAACTCGTTGTAGTCTTTATTATTGATAACTTCACTTTCAATATATTTGAATACCAAAAGCATTTGAGCATTTGTAAGCATTTCGTTATTTCCAGCAATCAGAGACTGGAAGTTGAAACAAACAAAGTTTTCGTTGGTTTCAATTGATGTTGGACCATTCCAAAGGTTTGAGTTTCGGCCACCTTTTGCAAACTTACGAATATAAGTTTGAGCGACACGAAGGTTGTTTAATACAAACTCCTCTTTTGCCTCGCCCAGTTTTATTTGTAAAAGCTCATACAAATCATCAAAGGTTGGATAATCTTCTGGTTTTAATTTTCTAAGGTCAGTATATTCATTGATGTTAAACTTTTCATATACTTCCAAAATAAGTGTATTGATTACCTCAAAGGCATCTGAAGAGATACCTTGCAAAATTGTTCTGAAAAATTGTTCGAGGAATTGAAGGTGCTGATTGAAAGAGTCATCACGTTTAATAGGATTTCCATTTTCATCAAAGTCATCATCTCCCCCAAATTCATCATCATCTTTATCAAGAGCTCTGATAATGTTGAATGGATTGATAATACCTTGAAGAGATGAGCCTACATCAATTTCCTTACCCTTCAACGCATCGCACAGTTCAGAATATTCTTTTTCTGGGTCAACAATGAAGATTTTTGTATTGTCAGCCGCAAAGTTTGCAAGCAGTGTTTTGGTTGAGAAAGATTTTCCTGACCCTGACTTTCCGATAATCATCATGTTTGAGTTTACTCTTTGAGCATCACGCATAAAGAAATCAATGAAAACTGGATAAGAGTTGTCTCCTAAATAGAAGCCACCATCGTCTTGAAGCTCAGAAGAAATGAAAGGGAAAACACCAGCGAGTGTATAAGTTGGAACACCTCTTTGAAGCTCTTTAATATTATCACGCATTGAAATTCCTGTGCTGATAAAGCCATCAAGCTGACGAGCAAAAAGTTCAGTAAAACGATATCCTTCCTGCTTAAGCATTGACTTAACTTCTTTTCTTGCAGAATCTTCAACAGTAATGAAAGTATTTACATCGAAAAGCTGTTGGTTTGAAGTTTTAAGCTCTTGAAGAAGATTTCTAAGAGTTTCGAGGTGCGTTTCAATTTCAATTCGAGCACTACTCTTTCCTGTCTTGTAAAGCTTAGTTTCCATATCCATTATGGCTTTATCAATTTTCTTTTCTGATTCAAATTGAGGAGCCTTTTGGAATTTCATTACAACTTTTGTTCTGTCAAGAAGGAAGAAAGATGCACCCCACGCATTGCCAACTTGCAATGGATATTCATTTAAGGCATAAGTACGATAATTTACGCCATCAACCTTATACTTAGCTGAAGAAAACTTGATTGTGTCAGGAGTTGCCCATTTTACATAATCAGAATAAGGAATATTTTCAAGGTCCCTTTCATTAAATTCTCTTGTGTAGTTTGCTTTTAAGAAAATTGCAAGATCAGCCCCTGCTAATCTTTTAGTTGTAACAGGAGTAAGTGAAGTTGCAAGCGCATTGGCCATACCGCCAATAGTATTATCAAGCGCTTCAAGGTCTTTGCCAAGCACCACCAAATAGAAATAGTCTTTATAAATTTTTTCTGTTCTGTTTTTATTTTCAAGGAAAGTCACACGCTCTTCAAAGATAGGCGCACGAGCATCAATTTCAGATTGGCTCATTTGCTTTTCATACAATTGATCAAGCAATCTATCATATTTTTTATTTTCAATGTATGTATAACTATCAAGCACCATCGCTTTATTAAGTTTTACTATTTCACAAACTTGATTATCTTCAAGTCTTCTAAGCGCGTTTCCAAAACCGACATCAATTACATTGTTTTGACTATATTCATTCAAAAGTCCAAAAAGAATAGGTTTTACTTCCAATACTGCAGCATAATAACCACCATAAGAAATAAATCTGTCTTCATGAATTGCCTCAAAAGGAATGATATCTTTCATGTTGCCCTTTTTGTTTTTAGGCGCTTTAGCATATTTTTTCTTTTGAAGAGAAAACCTGGCAAGGTGCATTATCGTCACGTAAAAACGGTCACTGTCTGCAATTTTAAAGAACAAAGAAAGCGCAAAGATTGCCCAAACCATTGCCACCCAAATATGTCCTTCAAAGTTTGAAGCAGCAAGTACTACAAGCACCGCAGCTACAATAAGCGCCATGATTAAGTCAATACCTGTGAAACCTCTTACAAATTCAAGTTTAACTTTGGTTCTTCTAGGAATTACTCTTACCATATAAACCTCACCTTTAAAAATCTTTCAAAATTTTACAACAAAAGATTTCAAAATTACTATCACATATATTGTACTACAAATAAAATCAAAAATACAAACGAATAAACGATAATTTTATTAAAAATAAAAAAAATAATAAAAAATTATATAATATATATAAATTCACCAAAAAAAATAATA
>CARNVA010000003.1:0-14476 GCA_949031345.1 uncultured Eubacteriales bacterium
TACCTTTTTTTACGCTTTTTTTATTTTATACCCACAACGCATGCGGGTAGGTCTTTCCACCGCTTAAACATGCACTAAAAAATCAATCATCTTGGCTTATTTTGAAAAATTTTAATTAAAAAAAAGATATAATTTTCATTACATCTTTTTCATATTTTAATATCTTTCATCATCAGCATTATAATACATTTCACTTTGACTTTCCATATCAACCAAATCTTTATAGAAAGTTAATAAATCTGCAAAATAATTTATACAAGCTTTTGCGTCAAGGTCTCTATGTTCAAACTTTAATTCTCTTGTAACAGCCTTAAATAAATCAAACACATCTCCCAAAGAAAATTCACCTTGCACCGTAGCAATATTATAGACATTTTTTATCAAATCTTCACTAAATTGTCGCCTATCAATTGGTTGTTGCCCTTTGATATATGGACTTGGTTTAACTTTTACAACTTTAGAAATTTGGTCAAGAGAATGATTTTCTTTTAAAGAATAGCGAAGTTGCATAAGCCCAGCAAGTATATCACTTATTGCTCTGTTGTAGACATACATTCTAAGCATATTTAAATCATAGTTTTTAACTTGTTGTTTAAACTGCATCATTTTCTTATCAGCCAAAGTTTCATCTTTTTCATGCACTGCATTTTTATATTGTTCAAAAATGTTATAATAAGGAGACTTCTTATCATACTTACACAAAGTGTTGTAAGTGCTCAAAGCGTTTTCAACAAGTGCTTCATTAAAATCAGTATGAATATGTGAAGGATCAACTTCGTTAAAAGCCAAAAGATTGTCTAAAAGAATATCCTTTTTTATTTCTTCAAGATTAAAACCCTTCTTCAAAAGCATTTCCATTTCATTATTTAAAACTTTAAAAGAAGTTGCTCTTTTGTATGGGTCTTCAACTGTATTTAATACATAATTGATTTCACAAGCGAGCTTATATACTTCTACTGGGTTATAGAAAAGAGTTTCTCTGTCTAAAGCGCCAATATCAATTTGGTGTAGGCGTTCTATTCTTCTTTGTTCCATAGAGCCACCGACAACAAAGTTATTTACACCTAAAATACTAGTTTTAAAATCTCTATAGAGCTTAAAAGGTTCTCCATTGAAGTCCAGCTTAATTGCGTCATCAATTTTAACAACTTTAGAAATCTCTCTTACAATTTTTTCTATAGAATGTATATTTGGATAATAATCTGCACCAATTTTTGCCATAATGCACCTCATTAGTTTTATTTTATCATAAAACCATTCACTTTTCAAGTTTTAATTTTATAATTTCTAAACAATTTTCAACTACTTCTTCAATAGTCATGTCGCTTGTATCTAAAATAACAGCATCATCTGCAGGTTTTAGAGGTGCTACGGCACGGTGTTCATCGGCATAATCTCTTGCCATAATATCCTTTAAAATTTCTTCATAAGTCTCACCTTCAACCTGTTTAAAGCGTCTGTTTGCGCGTTCTTCTGGAGAGGCAATCATAAAAATTTTAATTTGAGCATTTGGCAAAACTACTGTGCCAATATCTCTTCCATCCATGATGCAATTATATTCATTGGCAAAATCACGCTGAATATCAAGAATACGCTCCCTTACTGCTTTGAAGGATGAAATATGCGACGCCATATTAGAAATTTCTTCCTGTCTAAGTAAAGGTGTATAATCAATTCCATCAACAATCACATGTTGCTCGTCCCCCACAAACTTAATTTCAATGGTTTTTAATTGTTTAAGAAATTGCTCTGCCCGCTCTTCATTTAAGACTCCTAAATTTTTATCTCTATAAGAGCAAGCCATTCCTCTATAAATAGAGCCAGTATTTAACACTCTATAATCAAGTTTTTTAGACAAAATTTCTGCTATTGTGCTCTTTCCACTGCCTGCTGGCCCATCAATGGCAACATTTATCATATAAATCTCCTTTTCATCAGTATTATATTATACCTAAAAGTTATAATTTTGACAAACATTTGATAAAAAAGATTTTACAAATTTAAACAAACTTATTAAAATAAAACTTATGGAAATTAAAGAAAATTATTCAGGCTTTCAGCCTTTTATAGACGAAAAAAGTGAAATCTTGATTTTGGGAAGTTTTCCTTCAGTTAAATCTCGCCAAAACAATTTTTATTATGGGAATTCAAGAAATCGTTTTTGGAAGGTTTTAGCTTCCGCATTCAATGAAGAATGTCCTCAAACAATTGAAGAAAAGAAAATGCTGTGTCAAAGACATAAAATTGCACTTTGGGATGTTTTTTGGCAAAGTGATTTAAAGGGCTCTAGCGACCTAACATTGTCAAAATCAAACATTGTTTTAAGCGACCTAAATGGCTTAATAAAACAATATCCAAACATTAAAAAAATACTTTGTAATGGAGCACTTGCTTATGACACTCTCACAAAGAATTTTAATTTCAATATTGAAATAAAAAAGCTCCACTCAACAAGCCCAGCATGCGTGAATTTTAATCTTGATGAATGGATAGCAAATTTAAAATAAAAATTATTTAAACATGTTTTATAGCGCTTTAATTTTCAAACAAAGCACTATAAATTTCTTTTGTCGTATTTATTGCCTTAAACAGACTTGGGAGACATATTTTTGTAACACTTTCATCATCAATAGAAGCTATTAAAGAGCCAACATTGACAGCAATTTCATTAAGTGATTTGATAAGTTCGAAATTGTTTGGATAGTCATAATCGTTTGTTGCACCATCATTTTCACCAAGTTCTTCAATTTCAATAAAAGTGTCTTTCATAAGTGCCCTAACAAGCACCTGACCTTCCTTACTAAACTTTTGACAATCTTCAACATTTCCATCATTCAAAGCCATTTCACTTTTAATAAAAGCTTTGTTTGCATTAGAAGATGCCTCTAAAAGCTCTGCATACAACGCCAAATTTTCCATTTAACTCACCTCTTTTTTATAGATTGATTTTTATAATATTTATTATCATAATATCATTTAGCTTTAAAAAACACAAATTTTTTATCGTTTTATTGCAAAATATTGTCAATTTTGCTTAATTATTATATTTTCGTATAGCCAGTTATATCACTATCAAACCGAAAGTCCTCACCAGCAAGCCAAACCAGACCGCTTGGAATTGGCCTGCCATCACTTAACGCTGACCAATTTGTAAAGTTGTCACCTTTGCAAAATTTGTCACCATTTATTTCAAAAACACAATTTAATAAATCAATATTCCCCTCAAAAAGTCCGTGATTTAAATCCGATTGTATATTTGCAGCTGCAAAGCAATCATTTATTGAAGAAGTTGTTTGTGAATATCCAACAAATGCTCCAACACTACTTCCAGTTTTTATATAATTATTATAATTTTTTTTTAAATTTTATCAATAATTTCAACCAAATTGTCATTCTTTTTTCAAAAAAACAACAAAATTCTTAAATTAAATTTGATTTTTTTATGTTTCATGCTAAAATACAAAATTATGGCATTGTATATAGTTTCACAAGTTTTAATGGGACTGGGGATGACAATTGACCTTTCAAGTCGAATAATGAAAAGCAAGAAATTTATTCTTGTTTATATGACGCTTGCAAGTGTTTTTTATGTTTCATCTTATCTTTGTCAAAGCAGTCCTCTTCCCGCGGTTGCAAACGCTTGCAATCTTGTGCGAGGAATAAGCTATCTTTATCTTGATAAAAAAGCCATGCCTTTTAAATATTATTTAATTCCTATGGCAATTATTTTTTGCGGCTTTGGTGTGGCAATTGGGTTTTTATGGCGTGATAATATGGACATAATCATGATTGTTTCCATTCTATTATGCACTATCTGCCTTGCTTTTAAAAATCTTTTAGTAGTCAGAATAGGGCTTATAGCAAACAGCTCTATTTGGATTGCTTATAACGCATACATAGCCTCTTATGTAGGCGTGGCTTGTAATGTTCTTAATATTATATTTGTGATTGCAGCCATCATTTCCTATCATGTAATATTACCTAAGAAACAGGCAGCTTTAAATAACAACGAAAAAGCAGAAACTAACATATCTCAAACGGCTGAAATTACAATTAAAAATCTTAATGAAAAACAAGACAATTATGAAACAGATAAAAAAGAGACAGAAAAATAATCTGTCTTTTTTATTCCGCCAAATAAGTGAATTTCTATCTTTATAATCAACAAATTTTAATGCGTTGTTGTAATGTTCTTTCCAAGTCATCCATCTATTCTATCACAATTGGATTGTAAATCAAATAAGCATTTTCGCCAAACTGTTTCAAATTATTCAGCACCATAAGTGCTTTGAGATAATCTTCTTTGTCAAGCCTGTAATCTTTAATGATTTTGTCAATAGTAAATTTCCCAAAAGATAAATTTTCTCTTTCTCCAGTTTCCAAATATTTGCAAGCAGCAACAAAATATTCATCCTGCATCTCATAAAATATTGGAGCAAGCATTGAACATTCAATATTAGAAAATTTGCTGTTTTTTGTAAACAAAGCATTAAAATCAACAAACTCCATCTTTCTGTCAATGTCGTTCATAAGATAATCTTTACTATCCAAAGCTAAAATAAGATTTTTTTCAAAATCCATCACCTTCTTGACCATTTGCGCTTGTGCATTATCTTTATTTTCTTCAAGTTGAGCATTCAAATCAACTGTCAACATGTCGAGATATTCTTGTGCTTTTTCAAATTCGCCATTTTTTCTTAGTAAATCAACGCATTGCAATAAAATATCACCATCTTCATCTCTAAAGGCAATGTCAATCAATAAATTTAAAGCTTTACTGCGGTAGAGTCGTGTATTTTCTTCATCTTCGGAGTCCTCAAAAGTCCAACTTGCACCTAAATACATTAAAGCTGCAGATTTTTGTTTCCCTGCCCTTTCATTTATCATTGCCGACAACAGATATTTTTTAACACTGTCCGACACCTGTGAATTTAACACTTCTTGATAAGGTTGACTTTTTATAAATTCCTCATCAACAGTGCTTTGTTCTGATATGTCAAAATCGCAATAATGGCAGAATGGGCATTCTTGAATTGGTATATTTACAGAGCCAAAATCACATCTAAGGTCAAGGTGTCTTTCTGCGCCAATTGTGCTTGTGCTGTAATAAACATCTTGCATACTTTCTTGTCCACACACGGCACACTTAAGTGAAACTTTTTCTATCTTCATTTTTTCTCCTTATGATTGCAATAAATTTTTCAAACTCTATCAATTATTTTTTATTTTTAATTCTATAAAATACATAACCTATTTCACATTTAATCTCATGCAAAGCATTTTTAAAGCCAACATCTCTCCAGCTTCTGAAAAACTTTCTTAAAAGTCTGAATGGAAAAGTGAAAAATCTTAAAAATTTATTTCTTTTCTTTTTTGGCTTTTTTGTTTTTTTAGCCTCTGTTTTGGGATTTTCTTTAATAATTTCATCATTTACAGGGCTGTTTTGTGCATATTTCCAAAAATATTCAGCAAGTGGCAAGTTCGCACCTTTTGGTTTCCAAGGCTTAACTTCAGTTGTATAATGAATAATACTGCCTATTTTTTTATCAAGATTTTCATCAAAAAGGTCTATATTTCCCCATTGTAGATTCCACTTTTCCGATAAAAGTTTAATATTATTTTTAAGCACAATATTAAGTGCATCTTGATCTGGACACATTAAAACAGAATGATTTCTAAGAAGTTTCAAGCATTTCTCTTTTATATCTTGATGAAAAAATTTTTTAGTGTCTATTAAAAGCACACCTGAATTGATATAACCCTCTGGCTCTACCTTCAACTCCTTTCTGATATAATATTTTATCCTATCTTTCTCTATTGTGTCTCTCACTCCAGCTACAATTTCGTTTTCAGCAAGCTCTATTTCCAAAAGCTCTTTAATGTCGCCCGTCACTACCAAATCACAATCAAGATAAATCACCTTATCATATTGATATAACACTTCTGGAATCAACCATCTATAAAACATTTGATTTGAATAATGAGCCCTTGAATACAACATTTCTTTTGAAATAAGATTGCCTACATTGACACATTCAACACTGAGGTTATCTTTGCTCATCCCCTCAAAAAATTCTAAATCAGAAGGTAAGATTTCCTCATCATGAAAGATGAAAACTTTGTATAAAACATCTTCTGCTTGAGTGCGATTTTCATATATAGATTGAATTGTCACGGCTGCATATTTTGCATAATTGTGGTCAGTTGCCAAAACAATTGGCACCACTTTTTTCTCTTTTTCCTCTTCGTTTTTTGTTTCGATAAGCTCTACTGGCTTCTTCTTGCCATTTTCACTTACCTCTTTGCAATATTTCAAGTATTCATCAACAACCTGGCTGCAGTCGCCATACATTTGCATTTGGTTATCTTTTATCCAAAGCGCCTTATGACATAGTTTTTTCACCTCAGGCATGTTATGAGAAACATAAATAAGTGTTGTGCCGCCTTTAAGCAATTCTTCAATTTTCTTATGACATTTTTGTCTAAAATTGATATCTCCAACCGACAAAATCTCATCAACAAGCAATATATCAGGTTTTACATCAACAGCAATGGCAAAACCAAGCCTTGAAAGCATTCCTGATGAAAAATTTTTAATTGGCACATTCATTGAATCTTCAAGCTCGGCAAATTCAACAATAGAGTCATACTTTTCCTTCATTTGCTTTCGTGAATATCCAAGTATTGCTCCATTTAAAAACACATTTTCTTTTGCAGTTGACTCCATGTCAAACCCTGCCCCAAGATTTAAAAGAGGGGCTATTGTTCCACCCAGTCTTATTTCACCCTCAGTTGCTTCCAAAACACCTGCTATTGTCTTTAAAAGAGATGATTTTCCACTTCCATTCAAGCCAATTAAAGCAAGACTCTCACCCTTTTTCACTTCAAAAGATATATCATTAAGCACCCAAAAGGCGTTATATCTAAGTTTACCTTTAAAAAGTTTGACAAAAAACTCCTTAAGGGTATCCACCCTCTCGGTAGGCTTATTATATTTTAAACTTACATTTTCAACTTCAATTAAGTTTTCTTTATTGTGTACATCTGAAATTCTGGCCATAGCATTCCTTTTTATTATAATTTAAATATACAAAATATATTTTTTTCTGTTTATTGCGAAGAACAAATATCCAACAGCAAGCATGCCTAAACCCCAACCATACATTATAAGGTAAGTTATTCCACTTGGCACAACTCCCCACTGAACAATGTCTCTAAATGCAGTTACAAAAACTGTCATTGGGTTTAAATTGATTATTTTGACTGCAACTACACTGCCTATTGCTGTCGCAGTGTAAAACAAAGGCGTCAAATATTGCCAAAGGGTAACTCCAACGGTGTAGATATGTTTAATATCTCTGAAAAATACATACAAGCTTGCTAAAATGAAACTTAGACCAAGCGAGAACAAAATCAAAGCTGGCAAAATTGTCACTGTCATGACAAGCGTCCAGTGAAACTCTTGTTTAACAATAAGCATGACAATAATCAAAGAGATAAAAGAAAACGCAAAGTTTACTAATGCTGTGAATGTATTTGAAAGAGGAAATATTGAATAAGAAATTTTTGTCTTTTTTATAAGGCCGGAATTGGTCACCAGACAGGTAAGTGATTGAGTTGTAATTTGTCTCATAACATTAAAAATTATATTTCCGCACAAAAGATAAACTGGATAATTGCCTGTCCCTTTTCCAAATAAATTTGCAAATATAAAAGAAAGCACAAGCATGTTTAAAAGTGGGTTTAAAATGGTCCACAAAACACCAAGTATAGACCCCCTATATTGCGCCTTAAAATTCTTTTTTACCATTGCCCCTAAAACATAGGAGTCTTTTTTCATATTATCAAGATAGACTTTTCTTCTTTCTTTATAAGGAAGTTTTGTCTTTAAATTTTTAGTTTTTTCCATCCTTTCCTTGCCTGTTTAGTTTTTTCGATAAACTTTTTCCCTCTTAAATATACAAATTAAAATGGTTTTAGTCAACCTTTTAATATATAAATATTAAAATCGGTTTTTTAAATTTAAATTAAATTAAATTAAAATTGACAATTGTATATTTAAAGCTAAATCAATCCATTCTCTTTATAAATATTTTTAAGCTGTTTTTTCACAGTTTCAAGTGAATAATTCTCTGACTTTTCTTTGTTGTAACTCCCCATTTTTTGACACAAATCTTTGTCATCCATAAGTTTTTCAATCGCTTCTATTTGAGAAGCCATATCAAGCGGCTCAGTTAAAAAACCGCCCTTTTCGTCAGCAATAAGGTCTTTATTTCCCCTAACATTTGATGAAACAACTGGAAGAGCGAAATGCATTGCTTCAATAATTCCCATTGTAAGCCCTTCATGAAAAGACTGATGATAAAAGATGTCAGAAACTTGCATAATCTTGTCAATATCTTTTCGATAGCCTAAAAATAATGTCAAATCTTGAATATTAAGCTCTTTTGCAAGTGATTTCATATTTTCAAGCTCGGCACCCGTGCCACAAAGAATATATTTGAAATCTCTTCTTTTTTTAGATATTTGAGCAACGCATTCAAGCATAGTTTTATAATTTTTGCGAGGAATAAACTCGGACACTGATAAAAGTACTTTTTCATTTTCATCTATGCCAAGTTGTTTTCGAAAACTCTCTTTATCAAATTTCTCTTCAGAATATTTGGCTAAATCAAGACCTATGCCATTTATCTTATATTTTTCGTTTGCTTTCCATTTTGCACTTGCCTCAAAATCTTCATCATTCATAGTAATCAAAATGTCAGTATATCTTGCCATATATTTCTCAGCTGACTTAAATATCAAATTTTTGAGTATGCTGTTTCCTTTAAAAAAGAAAAAACCGTGAGCTGTGTAAATTACTGGAATATGATATTTTTTGCCTACAAATCGCCCCAAAAAACCACCAGTTGGTTGCTGACAATATATTAAATCATATTTATTTTGTTTATATAGTTTTTTAATTGCTTTATATGCCTTATAATTTGTCAAATTGATAGGCTTTCTTTTCATATCAATTTCAATCATATTAAAGTTGAATGTATTTTGAAGTTCTTCAAACCAAAAGCCAGTTTTTGAGCAGACGCAATCCACCTTTGCCCCATAAGCTGTTAAATCTTGAATGTGTGGAATTAAAAACTGCCAAATCATATTATCAGTTGTGCAAAGCAAAAGAATTTTGCTGTTATTCAATTTTAAGTCTTTCATAATCGTCCTTATTATATCCTTTTTATTTTAAGCAATTTCAATTGCTTTAATTAAACATTGCCTTAATTATGATAACATAATCTTTTTAATAAAACAACCCTTTACTTCTATATCAAGAATTTTTATCATATTTATACTTAAAGCTCACAAATATTGGCATATTCGACAATTCGTCGTCATCTTTTGATAAAATTCGACAATTTCTTACTGTTTTTCCTAAACATTTGAAGCTTGATTTTAATATAATGACTATGTGAGGAATTATGAAAAGCAAGAGATTTAAAGACACGATAATTGAAGATTATGCAATAATCAGCAACACAAAAAACTATTGCGAATTTTGTCTTTGCCAGTTAAACCTCACAGAAAACGAAACCAAAGAAATCAAATCGCTTTATAATTTTGCTTTAGAGCTTAATAAAACATACAAAAAGATCATGTTTAGACTGGGGCTTATAGATTTGTCACTAGCTATCTTAGATAGAGATTTTTTACTGGACTTTTGTGACAAAAAAGAGACTTATCTATGGAATAAAAGCAACTTTCTTTTAATCTTTAAAAAATATGAAATGAGATTGAAGATGATTGGAAACGACCTCAGTTTAAAGCTTAAAAAGATGGAATTAAACAATTTTGAATGTAATTATTTAAACCTTGATAAGCTGTCAAAGCCTGAAAAATCTTTTCGCAGTTAATTCTTGACTTATTATACAAAGTATGTTATCATAAATCTACATTCACTAAGCAACTCGAGGCAACAATGAAAGGCAGAAAAAAAACACTGTATGAGTGTATTTTTAAAAGATTTTTTGATTTTTGCATATCTTTGTTGGTACTAATTTTGTTAGCACCATTATTTTTTGTATTATTCATCATTTCAAAATGCGCGCTTGGTGGAAAAGTTATATTCGGGCAATATAGACCTGGTAAAGATGGAAAATTATTTAAACTATACAAATTCAGAAGCATGACAAACAAAACTGACGAGAAGGGAAATCTTCTCCCAGATGAGCAGAGAATTACAAAATATGGCAAATTCTTAAGAAAATCAAGCCTTGACGAGCTTCCACAACTTTTCAACATTTTAAAGGGCGACATGAGCATAGTTGGCCCAAGACCTAGGCTTGTGAAGGATATGATTTTTTATGATAAAGAAGTCTTGCCTGCTTACAGCAAACGACCTGGTCTTACTGGTGCCTCTCAAGTAGCTGGCGGAAGAAGCGAGGCAAGCTGGGAAAGCATTTTTGAAGAAGAGCTTAAATATGCAGAAAAAGTCACCTTATGGAAAGATATTAAAATAATCTTCAAAACTATCGGCGTTTTATTTAAAACAGACAGCTCTTCAGAAGGTGCAGGCTCAAGCAAACGCGAATATTTTTATTCTGATTATCTCTTACATAACAACAAAATAAGCAAAGAACAATATGCTTTAGGTCTTGTTATGGCAAATAGTATTATAGATGAAAAAAGCAAGGTTGAATATCAAGAAGTTTTGCATTCAACCGCATCATCTATTGAAGAAATATAAAGTTATTTAAACTTAAACTTCTTCAAACTTATTAAATTTTTAATTACACATGGAAAAACTTAGGAAAATATTACAATTTTATATAAATAAGCGTTTCCTATATAACTTGATTTTACTTTCTATACTTTTCTTTTGTCATTGTTTTTGGGGTGGAATGATGTATGTAGCCTTCCCTATTCTCGCACTGATGGTGGGACTTGACAATCTTGAAAATGGAATAAGTTATATATTTTTTTCTCTTCCATTTTGTTTTTTAAATGTTTATATAAGTCCAATTTTATTTATTGTGTGCGTTATTGTTTACATAGTTAAGTTTTATATAATTTATTTCTTCATTGAAAAAAACAGCCCAAATTTCACTCTTATAATCACCCTTCTGGCATTTCTTCTTTATTGCGTTTTACCAATTGGCCCGTTAAATCAAAATGCTCTGATAAAAATATGCGGCTGCCTTGCGATTTTCATAGCGTTCAACATGATATCTGAAAAACAACGCGTTTTCAGAGGACATTTTAATATAAAACTTGTTTGCTTCAGTTTAATAATCGCCGGCATGTTTAGCTTAACTTATTACTTTTCACCATATCTTCAAAACTACATGCAAATGCTTTCTCTAAATGACAATATTCCTCGCTTCATGGCTTTATTCGTTCATCCAAATGTACTTGCAATGTTTTGTGAAATATTACTCGCTCTGCTCGCTTATTTCATAGTAAGCAAAAAATTTGACCGATTTGACATTATTTTTTTCACTTTAATTGCAATAATTGGTTTTCTCACCTTTTCTAAGACCTATTTGTTGATTTTAGGCATTATTTTAATTATACTGCTTATTTGGAGCTTTAAAAACTATTTCAAGACCACATCTATTATTTTTTCTTGTTTAGTAATTCTTGCAATTCTATTTAGTTTCACATTCCCGAGTATAATAGAAAGTTATATAAATCGTTTTATTGGCAATGCCAATGAATGCGATAGTTTTGCTGATGTATTGAACATGCTTACAACTGACCGATATTCTCTTTGGGTGGAATATTTAACTTACATATTCAAAAATCCTTTAGTCTTGTTTTTCGGAAAAGGCTTTGGCGCTTCAGCCCTTTCAACAATCAGTGCCCATAATGGCTACATATCACTTGTCTATCAATTGGGTTTGGTCGGAATAATACTGCTGGGACTAAACATTTTCTTAATATTTAAAAGAATAATACTTTCAAATAATAAAAAAATAAATTGGGCTATTTTAATTCCAATTATTACGATAATGCTTATTTTTATGGTCGAAGACCTTATATTCTATATTTTTGATTAAAAATTTCTGGGAGAAATGAGTTAGATGACAGAGGCTATATCAAATCTTTTTATTGATATTTTTGGAAGCAACACTCTGCTTGCTACTTTTTTGATTGCCTTAATACCTGTAATCGAGCTTAAAGGAGCTATCCCATTTGGAATGAGTAAAGGTTTTTGGGGCGAGTTTGCTCTTTCATCTTGGGAAGCCTTGGGCATAGCATTTCTAGGCAGTACGATAGTTATACCTATTCTCGCCTTAGCTATTAAGCCTATCTACACCTGGCTTGATAAATATAAATTCTTCCATACTATCTTTTGCTTTTTCACAGATGACTTAAAAAATACAAGCCAAGTTATCCAAAACCGCCAACATAAATCACAAATTCGTAGCACTATAATTAAAATAATATATGTTGTGCTGTTTGTAACTTTTCCTGTACCTCTTACAGGAGTTTGGAGCGGCACCTGCCTTGCAATATTGCTAGGACTAAATCTGTGGCAAACCTTCCTGTCTGTTACTCTTGGAAATTTCGCATGCGGACTTATCGTAACGTTTATATGTACGATATTCCCAACATCTACTTCAATAATTTTGTATATTTTTATAGGCCTCCTTGCCCTGATACTAACTATAAAACTTATAATATTTTTCGTTAAACGGAAAAAGAAAACTATACCAACAGCCGAAAATCACTAAGCCCTGCTCTAGTGATTTTTTAAAAAAAGGAATGATAATCTCATCCCTTAAAAACAACCAAAACTATAAACAAAAGTAACATAACTCTCAAACACTCAAATCTGCTTCAAGTAATTTATCAATGTTTTAGTGGTATTTAGAATAACATAACTCTCAAACAGGGTATTTCTCACCTCAAGAGTCAACCTCGTTTTAGTGGTATTTAGAATAACATAACTCTCAAACAAAAATACTTGAATTTGTGCCCACATGTTGGTTTTAGTGGTATTTAGAATAACATAACTCTCAAACAGAAAGTTTGAAAACTCTGCAGGAGAAAAAGTTTTAGTGGTATTTAGAATAACATAACTCTCAAACGCTGCATTTTCTTCAGCATCATTCTCTAAAGTTTTAGTGGTATTTAGAATAACATAACTCTCAAACAATTCCCATGTAGTCCATTATTGTTCCTTCGTTTTAGTGGTATTTAGAATAACATAACTCTCAAACTACAGAATAATTTGGGAGCACTGGAAAGAAGTTTTAGTGGTATTTAGAATAACATAACTCTCAAACGAACACTATCAAGGAATGTTTCATATCCACGTTTTAGTGGTATTTAGAATAACATAACTCTCAAACGCAAGACCCATTTCCAATATTCATATTTTGGTTTTAGTGGTATTTAGAATAACATAACTCTCAAACTAGATGTATATAGTTGTTTTGTTTGTCTTTGTTTTAGTGGTATTTAGAATAACATAACTCTCAAACGGATTGTCATATATTCTATATGTCTTGGCTGTTTTAGTGGTATTTAGAATAACATAACTCTCAAACATGGCTGGTGGGTTCTCATTATTCTCTTCGGTTTTAGTGGTATTTAGAATAACATAACTCTCAAACAAGACACCCAAGAGAAGAACAATATTCTTAGTTTTAGTGGTATTTAGAATAACATAACTCTCAAACTAAGCCATGCCCCGTCGACAAAAACCTTGTGTTTTAGTGGTATTTAGAATAACATAACTCTCAAACATTCAGCAAAGAAGACAATTAGAGTATATTGTTTTAGTGGTATTTAGAATAACATAACTCTCAAACCTTCTTGCTCTGTTCGTATAAGTCCGACCAGTTTTAGTGGTATTTAGAATAACATAACTCTCAAACTGAGGGCGGTTGCGTGTTTGTTGCGTTTGAGTTTTAGTGGTATTTAGAATAACATAACTCTCAAACTATTTTGCAGGCTTCACTAGAAAACTTAAAGTTTTAGTGGTATTTAGAATAACATAACTCTCAAACATGCTTGTATTTTTTCAAAGGGCTGACAAAGTTTTAGTGGTATTTAGAATAACATAACTCTCAAACAGATAGGTTTGCAATTCAAAAGCAAGCCTAGTTTTAGTGGTATTTAGAATAACATAACTCTCAAACGTGTGGCGAAGGCGAAAAATTCACTTGGACGTTTTAGTGGTATTTAGAATAACATAACTCTCAAACCTCAAATGTTTGAAAGCTGTCATGCTTACGGCATTTTTCTAAATACACTTCAATTATAGCACAAATTTAGATTTCACACAAATCTTTATCTATAATTATTTTTATCTCATCTTCTAATTTTTGTCTTTCTTTGCTTTCAATAAATAATACTCTTAAATCTTTATATGCTATGTCTTTAGTTAAACTTTTAATTTCCTCTTCATTTAAATAGGCTGAAAGACCTATAAAAATAACCAATTTTATTTTGCTTAATTTGCTATGAACATTTATAT
>CARNVA010000003.1:14486-49216 GCA_949031345.1 uncultured Eubacteriales bacterium
TTTTACAAACTTTAAAAGCTCTTCAAATGAATATTCACTCTTCGTTTCAATATTAAAATCTATATTTTCCACAATTAAATCGTTTAAGTCAATCAATGCTTTATTTATATTTGATAAAGTTTCGATAAAATCCACCTCATTTGCAAGTTTTAATATTTGAGTTTTAAGCAGATTTTCTGTTTTTTTATTGTTACAAGATAAGTCATAAAAATTATACATTATAAGAGCGTTTTTATTTAATTCAATGGGAAATGTTTCTGACAAAACCCATTCACCGTTTTCACCATTACATTGAGATATAATTTCTTTAGTCAATTTGTAAAATTCATTTGCATTTTCAATCACCAATTGATAATTTTCTGCCTTCTCAAAATCAATGTGTCTTGAAATATTGGGATGCACCAATTTCATAGTTTCACCACCCTTTCCATGCTGTCAACAACCTTTCCATTGCTTTTTCCAACCATATATTCAATGTCGGCAAATTGTTTTTCTGTAATCGTAAGCAATTGAACAAGACCCGCTGGAGGCAAGTTTTTAATAATTTGTTCTCTTAAAAGTTTGGTTGAATTATTATTTAACACAAGTTTTGAATAAACAGATTTTTGCATCATAATAAATCCATTTCGCAAAAGAAATTTTCTAAAATTGTTATATGCCACGACATTTACTTTTGTAAGCATGGGCAAATCAAAAAATACCATCATTCTCATAAATCTACAACTCATAAAATGCTATATCTCCATTTCCACCATTTGCAAGACAATCAAACAAGCTATTGCAATAAGCAGTGATAGCATTTTCAAAATAAAATTTTTTGTCTTTTATTTTCAATTGAACATTGAAAATTTCTAGCATCTGAAGACGAAAATCAACATCTTCTTTTAAATTAACAACCAATCTATCCACTAAAATTCTAAAAGGCTCCATAAAATCACTCGCCAAATTAAAATCATTAAATTCATTTCTATGCCAAATGCCAAGTTGAGTCAAGTAACCACTCTTTACAATTTCACGATTAAAACAAGAAAGCACAATCGCGTATCCATAATTTAATGCGGCATTGACTTTCGCTTCTTCTCTGCGAGCAAAATCCATTCCAAAAAGAGCATTAAAATATACCTTTGCTGCATGGCCTTCACGATTTGTTGCATCATTGGGTTTTATTTCTTGCATGTAATTGAAAAGCATTTCGCTCTCTTTCACATACCCAAGTTCTTGCAAAAAATTGGCTTGTTGTAATATTTTGTTTTTAATAATTTCTTTCCAAACCTTTCCCTTAGCCTCATTATTCCATGCAATCTGCTCCCTAAGTTTCTTTGATGTACGATAATTGCCATAATAAGGCAAAACTTCACTTTCTGGGTTATGTTGTTGATCGCAAAATACTATTTTGACATTATTTTTAACAAGCTCACTTATTAGTGCAGTAGTGAGGGAAATTCCTGTTGACTCCAAAATAAGCTCTGATATTTCAGGAATAAAAATTTTCTTCTCCTCACTGTTTCTGCAAACCAAATAATTTAATTTTAAATCAAGTTTAGAGCGCTGTTTAATAACCACCGTTCTAAAACTCATTATAATCTTATCCTTTTTTCATACAAACCAGTCACAGACCTTTGCACAAGTATTATATTTTTATCTGTAATATTTTTGCCTATTGTAATAGCTGCCACAGCGCTGCCATCTTGAAGTAATTTTAAATCTGCTTTTGTTGCTCCACGCGATGTTCTGCTGAGAACATTATGTAAAAGTATAGCCTGATCTTTAACATTAAGTTTTTCAAAGTAAGCTTTTCTATTTATCAACTTTTCTCGCAATACGGTTTCTAATTGCATATCTTTATAACAATTCATTGACAATTTTTCGATTAAAAGATTATATAATTTTTCATTTTCTATTTTATTTAATACAAGCGCTTTATTCCCTTCTTTTTTAGGTTTTGAAACTATTATCATTTCTTCTGTTTGCTCGAGCGTTTCATCCATTTTATTGACAACTATCTTTTGATATTTTTCTATAATTCTAATATAATTGATTGTATTATTATCCAAATATAATTGGTTTGCATTATGCAAAGAATATTTAGTATCAGATTTACCACTGATATAATACTCACCTTTTCCTATTAACAATGTTGACATAAGATTGATTTTATTTATAAGCACCCTTGGCTCGTTTAATCCCTCTGCTTTTACCACATAATTTAAAATATTTTCTTCATAATTTGGCTTGTTTATATATTGTCTAACCGCAAAAATTGGGACTGCTTCAATTGTTTTTAAAATCCTCCCCTTCTTATCTTTGCTTTCAACAACCATGAAATAAGCGTTACTTATATCACTATAACCGCCATATTTTTCAAAGTCGTTTAATGGATTTTCTGTTTTACCCTTTAAAGCAAATTTTGCACCTGAAGCTTTATTATTTTTCTTTGATTTATGCACCGTTTCATTGTAAAAGGCTCCATTCAAATTTGAAAAATTCATATAGCTTACTATAGGGCTATTTTTTAGGCATGTTTTCTTGATTCTTTCCAAATCCCTTTGTTTTGACCAAATAATTTCATTAGTTATTGGTGAATATACATCTCCTTTAAATATTTTATCAATATTCTTTGTAAGCTTACTATTTTTATTTTTTGATTTGTAGAAATTTCTTGGATCATCAGAAAATCTACTGAATAAAATATTGCCCACAACTATGTTTAAGTAAGCATCTTGAGCATGATGAAAATCGTTTACCAATCTGCTTTTATATAACTCAAAATCTTCTAAATGTCTAAAGTCAGAGACAAAGCAAGCTTTTGAATATACAATTTTTCTTGGATTATCCATGTATTGTTTCAGACAATCAATTACAGTCATTACTGACTGATTTGTCTCTACAAGTTGCCTTGCAATGAAATTTCCAAGCTCTTCTTCTGTCCACGGCTCTGTTCTGATAAGTCTGTCATATTTCTCTTTACTCATCATTTTATTTTCAAGCAATGCCTTCCAAAAATCTTTTTGTTTGCTTATAATTTCAAGCGGCACAGTGTTGTTATCTTTCAACTTATTTAATTCTGTTTTTACAAGCACCTTATTATTGATGCTGTCATCTTTAATAATCGACCTTGGAATTATATGGTCAACATCATATAAATAATCATTATTCAACTCATCGATATTTATCTTGCTTCCCGAGTAGGCACATTTGCCCGCCTGCAGAAAATATAGATATAACTTTTCAGCCCTCAATTCATTGACATCTTTACCATTCAATTCTTTAAGCAAATTTGTAATTTCATCAGCTGTAATATAAACGCTTTTTTTGAAATCTTTTGATTTATAGAAATTTTCAATATTATTTTTACGAGAAAGTTTTCGACCAGCATCACCTTTTACTTCATCCTGTCTTGACACTTCCACAAAAACCTTTTCAGGCATGCCACCCATTACAGCACATATTTCTTTAATTATTTGCAGGGTTTGCCATACACCTCTTTTTACAGCTGGAGAACAATAAAGGCTTTGCACATCATCATAAACTAGATTTTCAATCGCTTTTTCTTCACCACTATACAATAAATCTTTCAAAGTATAATCAGTATTATTTAAAACTTGTTGCAAGTTTTGATTTGTATTCCACATTTCATCAAGCACACATGTAATCTCACCAGTAACTTTATTTACATATTTAAGCCCCACCAAAAATTCATGTGACAAACTTCCCCAATCTTTAAAATTAAGTCCTTTTATAAACTTTATTTGCTGAGTTGATAGCACATTTCCAAACTCTTTTTTCAACCTTTGTTCAAGTCTTTGCTTGTCCGAAATGATTGTATGATATTTGATAATTTTTTCCAGTAGATTTAAATTATTTTCAATAAATTGCTTCCCAAATAATTCGCTGTTGTTGAAAACCGCAAAAGAGGAATAATTATTTGCAAATTCTTTGTCAATTCCGCCTATATCAATATCATTCATCTCGCTTTTAGAATATTCACCTTCTGCAACCAAAAATTCTTTAAGCATTTTTACTGTCACTTTCGAGCGAGTTTCAAAAAGTCCTGTAAAAATTCTTTGCTTAATTTCGACTGATATATTCTTGCCATTAAGTTGAAGCCTATTAAGCTCGTTTAAAACTCTATATTTAGAATATATGATTGATTGCTTTGGAAGCACATCTTCATTTTTAAGATAGGAACATTTGTTTGTCATTTTGGCAATAAAATCATCTTCCGCCTTATTAAAATCGACAATTTTTTCAACTGTCCAAGGCTTAAAATCCAAACTTCTTTCTTTTATTGCCCACCCATTTGACTTTTCATCTCTGTTTTCTGAAATAGGGCCAACAAAATATGGAATTTTAAATTGAAATATTTCCATAATTTTTTCAGCATTCGTCAAACCTGTTTCATCTTTTTGATTTAAAAAATCAAACTTAGTAGCATTTATCTCAAGTATCTTTTGAAGCTCTGCCTTGTATAGTTTATTTGGAAAAACTATGTTTGTTTTTGACCTCTGTTTTAAAAGAAAAGTGTCATTTTCGATTAAATTTAAGATTTCATTTTTCTCTTGTTCAAACTTTTCAAGAAGATCTACATTTTTCGGTGTCTTTTTTAGAATGTTTTTTACATATTTATAAAATTCATTGCGTTCTCTTTTTGAGCCGCTTGCATTGATATTGGTCACACCCTTTTTTCCGCCTACTAAATTGCAATTTACATATTGGGCATAACCAACTGTAATATCCTTGACTTTTGTATTATCTCTGTTGTTTCTAAATAGATCAAAGTAATCTTCAGGATAATATTTTTTAATAAAATTTTTAAAATATTTAAGTTGATTGTGATGCGTCTTATAACTTTCGTCCAAAGCTTCACAAATGTATGTTTTATCACCAAGAATTACTTTTAATTGAAAGCAAGAAAATCCTTCCTTCATTTGAGATAAAACAAATATTTCATCATCAGAAATAAAAGCACTTAGTTTTTCAAGAGCTTCATCAACAGTTTCATTTGAAAACTCAAGTTTATCATTTTCCACCTCAACTGCAAAAAGTTGTTTAATGCTCACCTTTCCATCAACCAAAGCTGAAGCGAAAGCTTTTTCTTTTTTAGTTTGGGCATTTAAAAGAGTGCAAAATTCAGTCTTAGTTTGTCTAAGCCCTTTCTTTGAACAAATACTTTTTATAAGCTTTTCATTTATGTCTTGTGTAATTTCTCTGAGATCAAAATCTTTGGTTTCCTCATTAAGCTCATTCATTTTTATAATTGCATCATTTATAAAAGAAAATGCGTCAGTGTTTTCACCAAACTCACCAGCATATAAGAAATGCCCGCGGCGTTTGATAATATTATGCAAAGCGAGATATAAAAATCTTATATCCCTTGCAGGAATTTGAATAAGCTCTCTTCTTAACCGATAAATTGTCGGATATTCTTTAAAATAGTCTTTATCTGTATATTTCTTTCCATCAACCTCGCCAAAAAATATTGAATTTTTTCCTTGAAGACCAAATTTCTGTTTATCATCCAATAAAAGATTGCTATATTTCAGTCTTGTCAAAAATTTTTCATCAACTTTTGCAAGTTCTGGTGCAAAAATTTCATTAAGCCAGCTAAGTCTCAACTTTTGCCTATCAAGCCTTCTCCTGTTTGTTCTTTTTTGCCTTCTTTCAACAGCAGTTTTGGCAGCTTCAAAAAGTCTAACTCCCCATAAATCTTTTCTTTTGCCTCTAAGAATATTATAATTTTCATCAGTAACCGCCCAACCACAGCTGTTTGTGCCAATATCTAAACCTAAATAATATTTTCTCATGTTTTCGCTTGACTCCTTTTTCAACTTATGTTAAAATAATTATGGAATAACATAACGAGTTCAAATATATGTATTCTAATCACACCCGCATTGGTGGGATGAAATAAGGGCATTCGTGTCCTTATTTTTTTATATTTTTATCGTTTCAATGCTATTGTTTTTCCAATTATAATATAATTAAATATTATAAAAATACTATATGTCAACAAAAAATTTGTCGAATTTTGTTTTAGACGAAATTTGTCAAAAATTTCAAAATCAAAAATAAAAAAAAATGCGAAAAATTCTCGCATTTAATTATTTTCATTGCACTATTTTGTGTTGATGAGGTGTCCACGCAGGAGAGCAAGACATAGCAATTTTGCAATTTGCTATCCAAAAATATTTTTCACCTTTATCAATTAAAATAGCATCACCCTGTTTAAAAGTAATAGTTTCATTTTCTTTATGTATCTCTCCATAACCTTCTATAACATATTCAGTTGCAATGCACAATTCACTATTATTAAAAATCTGTGCTTCTTCAAATGCTATTTTTTTCATTTAATTCCCCTTATATTTAATTTACTACTGTTAAAAATTGTTTATCAGTATATATTTATTTTCTTACAATTAAATCTTCTCTATCTGGGCCTGTTCCAATAATTGATACTTGGACATTTATAAAATTTTCGATTGCTTTTATATATGCTTTTGCATTCTTAGGAAGTTTATTAAACTTCCTAACTCCAGTTGCATCAAAATTCCCTTCAAATGTTTGATATACTGGTTTCATTTTACTAAGTTCATCAGTATTGGTTGTATAATCTGTTGTAACAATACCATTTTCATCACAATAACCAACGCAAAGCTTAATTTCATTAAGTTTTCCGATAGTGTCTAAATGATTCATCGCAATATCGGTAAAACCATTAACTCTAACTGCATATTTAAGAGCGACTAAATCAAGCCAGCCACAACGGCGTGGACGTTTTGTAGTTGTTCCATATTCGTGCCCTAATTCACGAATTAAATCACCAGTCGCATCATTGATTTCAGTTAGATAAGGGCCTTCGCCAACGCGTGATGAATATGCTTTGATTACTCCATAAACTCTGCCAATATTAGAGGCATTTAAACTGCTTCCATTTAATATTCCTCCAATAGTTGTATTGGAGCTTGTAACAAATGGATATGTTCCAAAATCTATATCAAGTAAAGTTGCTTGAGCCCCTTCACATACAACTTTTTTATTGCTTTCAAGCGCATTATGAATTAAACTAACTGTATCGCAAACATAAGGTTTTAGTATTTTAGCATACTGACTATATTCTTCAAAAACTTCATCTAATTCTAAAGTTTTCATGTTGTATAATGCCAACAATTTGTTTTTATTTTCTAAATTTTGCTTTAACAAGTCATAAAATTTAGGAGAAATAAAATCTTCAACTCTAATGCCAAAACGACTCATTTTGTCACTGTATGTTGGCCCAATGCCGCGTTTGGTGGTGCCAATTTTATTTTCACCTCTTATCTCTTCTTCCAATAAATCATATTCCTTGTGATAAGGCAAAATTATGTGAGCCTTGCTGCTTATTTTTAAGTTTTCTATAGATATGCCAGCATCTTCAAGCATTTTTATTTCATCAAGCAAAACAGCTGGATCAATAACAACTCCATTCCCTATCACAGCAATTGCTCCCGAAAAAATTCCTGACGGAATAAGATGCATTGCGAATTTCTTTCCATCAAAAACAATTGTATGCCCCGCATTGTTTCCACCAGCACAACGAACAGAAATATCAGATTTTACTGATAAATAATCTATAATTTTTCCTTTCCCTTCATCACCAAAGAAAGCCCCTATAACCACGTCAACTTTATGCATATTTTTCTCCTTTTTGTATTGCTTATTATACTTAATTAAATTTTTCAAATGTTAGTAAAATTTGCGAAAATCAAAAATTTATTATGCATTTTGATTTTTGCTGAACATAGGCTTGCCAAAATACAAAGTTCGCAACTTATCCAACCCTAAATCAGTTTCTTTAAAATTAAAGCCATAAGAGTTTAATTCATTAAACAACGCTTTTCTTTGTTCGTCAAGTGGCAATTCATAGTAATGGCCGTTATCATAATAAAGCAAAAGTCCAAGGTCTTTAATGTCTTGCAATTGAATGTAACCTGTCATTCCTTCTTTATGATATTGAAAATCAAATTTAATCGTATCAAAAACCTTTCTGTATCCTTGTGCAAGAAGATCCTTTTCTTTTCGCACAATTTCATTTATATCATCTTTAGGTCGCTTATTTATACCAATAACGCCTTCAAGGTGCCGAAGTCTTACGCATTCATTTTTAATTTGACTATCTGTCAAAGCCTCATCAAAATTCTCGGCTTTTGTATAATATAAATCATGTGTAACGCAGGCAAATTGCATGTCTAATCCATGCCTCATAAGCATATCATGATAATAAATAAGACTTTTGTCAAGTGGCATGCCTACTTCAACAACCAATTTAGCCATATTTTCTCCTTTTTATAAAAAGACATTATACTCAGGTATTTTGAGCTGTTCAGTGAGCGCATGCGAACGCTGATATACTCCAATGCAAGTAAATCTTGCCTGCACTTTTAGACGCACAAATAAATTAAAAATAAAATTTTCTGGAGCTGATGATGGGACTCGGACCCACGACCTACGCATTACGAATGCATTGCTCTACCAACTGAGCCACATCAGCATTTGTCTCATAAACTTCTTCTTTAAGTTTATGAGTTTAATTTTAAAATTCTAAAAATATTTTTTAAAGTTTCATTTAAAGATCTTTAGTTTAATTTTTAATATTTTTTGCATACTAGCAGCACTGATTGTATTATATCTGACATACATACTACAACATCTAGTGAACAAGTTTAAATGATACTCTCTCAATTTCAAAATCTATATCAAGAATTTCCACCTTAATTTTCTCGTCAAGTTTTACAATTTCATAGATTTGTTTATTGTTTGCTTCTGTTGCATTTTTAATATGAAGAAGGCCTGTTGCCCCATTTTCAAGTTTTATAATAGCACCGAAATTTAAAATTTTGATTACTTGCCCTTCATAAACCTGCCCTATTTCAAGCTCTTTTATAGCCTTTACTCTTGGGCTTTCTTGCAAAGCTTTTAAACTTAAAGCTACTTTTTTATTTTCTCTGTCAACTTCAATTACTTTAAAAGAATATTCCTCTCCTTCTTTTATCACATCACTTGGTTGAGAAATGCGCTCATAACTTAAGTTTGAAATATGAACAAAACAATCAATTCCTCCAACTTCCACAAAAGCGCCATAATTTAAAATCTTTTTTACCTTGCCATTTACTATTTTATTTATGAATATTGAACGCCAAAAAAGTTCTTCATTATTTTCTCTTATTTGGTCTTCAAGCATTTTGATACTGGCAATTATCTTCTTTTCATTTCTATCGATTTCTGTGACAATTCCCTCATATTGACGACCAATTGAGCGTCTTGGGTCTCTTACTTTAGAAGACATTTCACTTACAGGAACAACGATTTTATATTCCCCCATTTTAGAAATTAAATTGTCTCCTTTAAATTCTGTCACAACAAAGGTAGCTTTACTTCCAAGCTTGAGCTTATTTGCATTTTGAGTTGCAATTATTTGATTATCAGCCTGACTTTTTGACACTTCCAAAAGACCATCTTCATTTTTTGAATTTAAAATAATAACCTTAAATCTATCACCAATTTTCAGATTTTCATAGTCTTCAACTTCACTGCTTGGAAGGTATGCATCATTTTTTCCACCGATATTAAAAATGCAGCCATCTTCTCTTTTAATCACCACCACCCCATCAAACATTTGTCCTCGAGTGTAAGTAGTAAAAGTTTTGTCAATTGCCTCTAAACTAAATTTATCTTCCATTTTTTCGTCCATAAATACCTCTTGTAAAAGTCTAGCAAATTATCGATTTTTTGTCAAAGAATTTAAAGATAATTCGCGCAACTCATTCATTTTTTCTGCCACTTTTTCGCTAGCAACAGCAAGTTCTTCGCTTGACATTTTCTTTCCATAAAACTCATCCAGCTCGAATGGTTTTCCAATATAAATTCTCGTTTTTCTCCAAAACTTTGGTTTCTTTTGAATAAACATTGGAACAATTGGCACTTTTGCCTTAGTTGCAAACATGGCAACTCCATGTTTTACTTCTCCAAGCTCCATTCCTTCATTATTATTTCTTGTTCCTTCTGGGAAAATAACCAATTTTTTTCCATCTTTAAGCACCTTAAGGCAAGTCTTAATTGCATTTACATCGCTTTTTTCGCGATCAATTTTGATACAACCAAGCCCCTTATAGAAAGAAGAAGATGCTTTATTTGAGAAAAGCTCTTTTTTCGCAAGGTAATACTTTTTCTCCCAAGTATGAAGTGCAAGCAAAATCGCATCAAGATTTGAGGTGTGGTTACTTGCAATTATACAGCTTCCCTTTGGAATATTTTCTTTTCCTATAATCTTTGCAGGATAACTCATTCTTATTGGCATACATAACAACATTTGATAAAAATGAAACATTTTAATTATCTCCTTTTATAGAATTTATTTTTTATATTAAATTAAATATTTTTGTTTTGTCAAATTAAATTCGCAGCTGCAGCATAGGCTGTTGAAAAAGCGGTTTGCAAATTAAACCCTCCCGTCAAGCAATCTATATCAAGCACCTCGCCAATGAAATATAAACCTTTAACCAGTTTGCTTTCCATAGTTTTTGGATTTATTTCTTTTAAATCAACACCACCTGCAGTGATAATACCCGCCTCAATTGGATATAAACCATCAAAGTTTAACGGAAAAGCTTTCAACAGGCTTATTATTTTCATTCGCTGCTCTTTAGAAACGGAATTTACCTTTGTTTCACCGTTTATCACAGCCTTGTTCAAAAAGATTTCGACCAAACTTCTTGGAAGCAAACCTTTAATAATATATGTTAGGTTTTTATTTAAATTTTCTGAAAATTCTCTCAGCAATCTATTTTCAAGCTGCTCTGAATTAAGCGCAGGTTTAAAGTCCAATTCAAGTTTAACTTCTCTTTCTTGAAATATATAACTTGAAAGCGAGAGTGCTATTGGACCAGAAATTCCGTCATGGGTAAATAGCATTTCACCAAACAAGTTTTTTTTGCCGCCGCTGTAATTTGCAGTTAATTTTACATTTTTAAGTGAAAGACCAGCAAGCTCGCAGCAAAATTTGTCTTTTAATTTAATTGGCACCAGAGCGCCTCTTGGTTTTACCACATTATGACCAAGCATTTTTGCGAATTTATAGCCATCACCCTTGCTTCCTGTGGAAGAATAACTCATTCCTCCTGTTGCAATAATCACCCTGTCAAATTGATATTTGCTATCGTTCGTCAGCACAATAAAAAATGTTTCCTTCTTTTCTATTGCCTTAACCATTTCATTTAATTTGATTTCGCAATCTCCGCAATGAAGTGTAAGAGCCTTTATAATATCACTTGCTTTATCACTTAGCGGAAAGACACGATTTCCCCGTTCTACTTTAAGCTTAACGCCTAAACTCTCAAAAAAATTTTGAGTGTCAGAAGGTGAAAACTGATTGATAGCAGACATCATAAATTTGCGACCATTTACCACATTTTCAAGAAATACCTCTTTTTCACAAGCATTTGTCACATTACATCTGCCCTTGCCAGTAATATAAAGCTTTTTACCGCATTTTTCATTTCCATCAAAAATAGTGACAGCATGCCCCTGTTTTGACAAAAAGCCGCCAGCCATTAAACCAGCAGCTCCGCCACCTATAATTGCAATTTTCATTTTGACCTCACAAGCAAGTTTAACTCAGCCTCCGTCAAATCTCTAAATTCGCCGCGTTTTAATCCACCGAGTTTAACTCCACCTATTCTCACTCTCTTCAAAAGTTTTATCTGATGACCAATTGCCTCAAACATGCGTCTTATCTGTCTGTTTTGACCTTCATCAATAATTACAGACAATTTTGTAAAGCCATTTTCATAAGAAAGCCATTCCACCCTTGCCGCAGGCATACGCTCGCCTTCAACAACCACGCCTTTTCGCATAACAGCCAGCTCGCTTTCTTTGATTTCGCCTTCTACAGTCACTTTATATTCTTTTTCTGTGCCATACTTAGGATGAGCAACCTTATTTGCAAAGTCGCCATCATTGGTAAGAATTATAAGCCCTTCTGTATCATAATCAAGTCTGCCAATTGAAAATAGCCTTTCCTCGCAATTTATTAAATCATAAATTGTCTTTCTGCCCTTTTCATCTTTTGCGCTGCAAGCATAACCTTTTGGCTTATTCAGTTTTATATATACAAAAGAGGAAGGCAATTTTACTGCCTTTCCCTCTACTGTAACTTTATCTTTTTTCTCATCTATTTTAAGCCCCAATGAATCTACTTTTACGCCATTTACCTCAACTTTTCCTTCACTAATAAGCTCATCACATTTTCTTCTTGAAGCCACGCCACAGCCAGCTAAAAATTTATTTAATCTCATTTTACCATTGTTCTATCATTTCTTTTACTTTTGCCCAGACAGAACTTCTCCTTACACTTTCCATTGTAAACACTTTCTCAGAAAAATGCAAGTCATTATCGATAAAAATTTTAATCTCGCCCACTTCTTCATTTTTATTAACAGGCGCATCCAATTCATTTTTTATTTCATACTCATATCGTATCTTTGACATTTCATTTGCTTTAAGCGGGTAAAGACACTTTCCAAGCGTTGATACTCTTACATTTTCACGCTTGCCTTCGATGACTCTAATAAGATTGTTATATGCATAACCTGCAGTCAAATCAATAAGTTTATAATCATTAAAAGCCTTCTCGAGAAGTTGAGCACTTTCTTCAAACATTGGACCGCAATTTAGAACAACACATACTACGGTCATTCCATCACGCTCACAACTTGATACAAGACAGCGGCCTGCGTCATTTGTGAAACCTGTTTTAACGCCACAGCAGCCTTCCAAGCTATTTAAAAGTTTATTCTTATTTTTAAGATATCTTATCTTGCCATCAGTATTTGTCAGTTTAATGTTTTTGGTTGAAACGATTTCTCTGAATGTTTTATTCCCCATTGCATAGCTTGTGATAAGAGCAAGGTCATAGGCTGAAGTAAAATGAGTTTTGCTGTCAAGACCATGTGTATTATCAAAATGGCTGTTGTTTGCACCTATCTTTCGTGCTGTTTTATTCATAAGCTCAACAAACTTTTGGCAGCTGCCTGCTACATGCTCACCAATGGCTACTGATGCGTCATTACCAGAGACAAGCATAAGTCCATAAAGCAAATCGCGTGTTGACATAACTTCTCCCTTTCGAAGATATATGCTTGTTCCGCTTATTCCCACCGATTTAGGCGATATCTCAAATGTTTTATCGAGGTCGCTGCAGTTTTCAATTGCAGTAATGGCAGTCATAATTTTGGTCGTGCTTGCCATAGGCATAGTGCTTTTTTCATTGCTGCTGTAAAGCACTCTCTTTGAGCCAGCCTCCATTACACACATAGCCTTTGCTGATGTCGGTGCATATTCTGCCTTAACTGCACCTGCGTTTGCAGCAGAAGAGACGCCTAAAAATAAGAGAATGCTTGCAAGTAATATTACAGCGGCAACAAACAGCGATTTTTGAAAAATTTTAAATTTCATCACTCTGTCCCTCTTTATATTCAGATTGCTCATAATATCCTTCTTGCGCTTTTGCTTGATTTGCAGCATTTTCATCTATCTTTGAAATAAGATTGTTAAACAAATTCAATATTGTTTGATAAAGAGATTTGTTTTCAACATTTACAAACTTCACATCGCCTTCTGTGACAATCAAAAAGCCAACAGGAGAAAGGCTCATTCCACCGCTTGAGCCGCCAGCCATTGGAAAATGATTTGCCACCCGCCTTGAAGAAAGGTCTGCGTATTCACCACCTCCAACTACATATCCGACAGAGACCCTTGAAATAGGAATAATGGTTGTGCCATCACTAGTTTCAACCTTTTCACCTATTACAGTGCTTGAGTCAACAATTGTTTTAATTTTATCCATTGCAGAATCTATAAGATTTTGAATATTATCACTGCTTGAGTAGTATTTCATTTTTCACCTCCATTTTTAGTTTCTTCTGTATTTGTTAATTTCCTTATTAGAATAACCGAACGCAACAAAGAATATACAACATCAAACAAAGAAATTGTCATAAGAAGCCTTGTTGCAAACTGGCAAACATGACCATTATAAGAAATTGTGTCATAAACTCCCATTGAAGCTGTCGGTTTTGTGTTTTTAAGAGAGGTCATAAAAGTCAATAGTGCAACATTTATAAATCCACCAAGCATTGCACTTTTATAGGCATCTCCTACGCCTAAATTGTAAAAAACAAAAAACTCTTTAAGTCTTGTTTTATCTTTTATTTCAAGAGCAAACACTTTTAAAAACATAAAGTCTCTGCCCTTTATATCAAATTCATGACTTTCAAGCGAGTTGTCTTTCTTGGCAAGCAGTTTTTTATTTTCAATCCAAAATTGCTGATAATCTACCTTTATTCCAAACACGAAAAAACCATATGCACCAGACATTTCAAACACATTAAAAGAAGCCCTTCCTTCAAGTCTTATAGGAAAAAACAATATCAGTATTATAAAAAATGGTATTAAAAGATAATAATTCATTTAAGCACCTCTTGCAAAGCATATGAGATTACAAGCCCTGCTTGCGTTACATTTTCTTTGATATCTTTTGGTGACAATATAATTTCATTTTTATTGTCTTCATTTAATGCGCTTGAATAAATCATAAAAGGCACACCTATTGATATGCACTCAGCCCCAACACTTTCTTTACAAATTCGACTTCCAAAACGATTTACACCACTTCCTGGCGTCATTCCGCTTGTTGTAATTTGAAAGGATGTTCCAAGCCTGGAAAGATTGGATGTCGTCAGCGAGTCTATCAATATAATCAAGTCAATCTCAAGCTCTCGTGCAAACATTTTAACCATACTTTGAGTGTCTATTCCTGTCGAAAAGAAAATATTTGGACAAAATTTAAATATATTATTTTCTTTTTTCAGCGGTCTTATCTCAACATTATCAAAGACCTCTTTGCCAAGCCTATCTGCTTCTATATCGGGGTTTCCTAGTCCCACAATAAGCACTTTGCTGTCTCTTTTGAGTTTAAAATTCTTAAATAACTCCTTCAATTTCTTAGCAATCAACGAAGAAAGAAAGGTTATATTTTCAATTCCCAGCTCATAAACAAACGGACTATTAAAGATATAATATTCGCCTTTTGCAAGCCCGATTTTGTCACTCTCATCATCTGTTTTAACTGCCAAAGAAGCATAGGTAATTCCATACCTATCAAGGTTTTTCACCTTATATCCAAAACTTTTTAAATCACTTCCACATTCATCAATTAAATCAAACATAGAATTATTTTGTTAAATTTTAAAAAAAATATTTATTTTACTTGATTTATACTTTTTTATATGCTATACTTTGATGTAGTAAAATATAAAGGAGTGAAAGTATGCCTAATATTAAATCAGCTGAAAAAAGAGTTAAGATAATCGAGAAAAAAACTGCAGAAAACAGAGCTGTTAAATCAAGAATTTCTACTTTTGCTAAGAAGTTTAAACTTGCTGTTGCAAACAAAGAAGTTGAAAATGCTGAAAAACTTTTATGCGAAGTTGTGTCTTTACTTGACAAAGCTGCTGCAGACAATGTTATTCACAAAAACAGTGCAGACAGAAAGAAAGCTCATTATTCAAAAATGCTTGATACATTAAAAAAATAAAAGTCGAATTTATCGGCTTTTTTTATTTTTATTTTTATTTTTCATCCCCCTGTTTTCTATATTTTTCAATCTCCTTTTTCTTATTTAATAAGTTTAGCTTTTGAAAATTAAAAACAACAAAGTAATATTGACAAAACTGTTGTAAAGGAATATAATTTAGACTATGAATAAACTAGGAATTTTTTCAGCTTGCAAGCTGCTTTGGAACATAGCTAATAAAAAAGAAAAAGCAATTTTTATAACACTTTTGTTTGCTTGCGTTTTAAGAGTATCCTCTGATCTTTTAATTCCGCTTGTTACAGCTTGTGTGGTCGCAAAACTATCTGGAAATGATGCATCTATACTTTTTATAAAATTCCCATCATCAATGTCGAATATATCGGTGATTTTGATTGCTTTTGGTCTGCTTTTTTCATGTGCAATGCTTGGCTCTTGTGTGAGAGCACTCATCAGATTATTTGGCACTCGAATGATGAACAAAACCAGCGAAGAAGCTTTGAAATATGTGCTTGAATATCGAAAAAACTTCAACTTAAATATGACAAATGGCGAAGCAAGTTATATTATAAAAAATGCAAGCGAGAATGTTACGCACTTAATTCAAACCCTGCTTGTCAACTGCCTTGTGCCAATTATCTCATCCATTATTGCAATAGTTTACATAGCAAATATAAACATTTACGCCTTCATCATTATTATAGCGACCATGATATTTATTTCGCTGTCAATTTGGTTTCGCATTCATTTTGACAAAAAAGTCTATAAGAGATTTGAACAAATAAATGGAAAAATCAGCAATCATGCATTAAACAACATTGAAAACCTTCCTTTTATCAGTTTTTTTAAGACTAAAGCGACCGAGCTTGAAATATTGCATGATTTAAATAAAGAATATTATAAATATGAAAAGAAAAAATCTTATACATACCTTATATATTGGCTGATGACCTTTATTATCGAGTTTTCTTGCACGATTTCCATTGTAGTGTTTATTTCATCAAACAATGTATCGGATATTGCTTCAACGCTTATCGTAATCATTCCTTATATGATGCAAATTTTTAATTCAGTTGAAAATCTTGCCTTTATATTTGGCAATTGTCAACAATATTCAATCAAAATTTCAAGACTTTTGCTTTTAAAGGCAAATCCTGAAAATCTTATAATTTTGAAAAATGAAAACAGCGAGACAGCCTACAAACTGCCACAAGATAATGCTATAGAAAAGATAACCATAAGCAATATGCAAGTTGAAGTGGGAGACTTTTCAAAAACATTTGAACATGTGACTTTTTCAAAAGGTCAAATCAATTGCCTAGCTGGCGGCAGCGGCAGCGGAAAAACCACCCTTCTTAATTGTATGCTTGGTCTTAAAGAATACAAAAGTGGTGAAATTTTGATAAATGACCAATATAAATTAAATTCATTGTTCTTTGAAAATGAAAGAATATCACTTTCCTTTCAAGGCGAAAATTTCTTTGATAGAACACTCACCGAAAATGTAGACTATCCTCAAAAAACACTTTCGCCTGAAAGCCAAGAGCTTATCAAATATTTTGAGCTTGAAGAGGTATTTAAGCGTGAAAACGAAGGGAATGAAAATATTAAAGAAACTCTTTCGGGCGGCGAAAAAAAGAGGATAAATTTTATAAGATGCGCAAGCAAGAAAGCTGAAGTTTATATATTCGACGAGCCAACAAACGAGCTTGATGAAAGAAATGTCAAAAAGATTTTAGAAAAGCTTAAAACATTAAAAGAAAACGCTCTTGTCATTGTCGTATCCCATGATAAAAGATTGCTTGCTATCAGTGAAAATATAATTTATCTCTAATACAAATAAAGTTTGATTTAAATTAAAAAAAAGAACAACCTTTTTTTTCATATTAAATTTAGAAATGTATAAGTATTTTGTTTTGATTTATAGACAATTAAAGATATTATTAAAATTAAAATTACAAGACAAAAAAATAACGGAGTAATTTCCGTTATTTTTTCAATCTTAATAAACAAGGTCGATAAGACCAAATTTGCCATCCTTTCTTTTATAAAGAATATTTACTTTGCCAGTTTCAGCGTTCAAGAACACATAGAAATCATGGCCAAGTCTTTCAATTGCAAAGCGAGCGTCATCAAGAAGAAGTGGCTCAAGCTCAAATGTCTTTTGTTTATAAACTGAAGGAAGTTCTTCAACTTCGCCTTGAATAAATTCAAATGGAAGGAAGTTTTCTTGTTTTGAGCCTCTGCCCTTAACTGCATTTTTCTTTTCTCTGTTTCTTACAATTTGCTTTTCAAGTTTTGGAAGAGCAATGTCAATATTGTTGTACATATTATCTGATGAAACTTCACTTCTGTAAAGCAATCCTTTGCTTGTAACAGTGATTTCAAGTTTCTCTTGTTTTGCAACTGTGCTGCAAACAACTTTTACATTCACATCCTCAAAATATTTTTCAAGTTTTGAAAGTTTTTCATTCAAAATTCTTTCAAGGTGTTGGCTTACTTTATAGCCCCCTCTTTCAATAATATCAATTTTCATAGCAATAGCCTCCTATGTCTATATATTAACAAACTTTTTATTTTTCTCCAAGCATTTTTAATCATTATTAAAGGTTAATTTATTATTTTCAACATCAATAATTATCTCGCCCTCTTTTTCAAGTGCTCCAAGCAAAATTTTCTCTGCAATTTGGTCTTCAACTTCTTGCTGAATATATCGTTTAAGCGGTCTTGCTCCATATTCTGTATTCGAGCCTTTATTTACAATAAACTCAAGTGCATCTTGTGTCATTTTGAGTGACAAATTCTTTTCTTTAAGTCTTTTATTGATGTTTTTAATCAAAATTTTCGCAATCTTGACAAGGTCTTCTTGACTTAATGGATCGAATATGCAAACCACATCAATTCTATTGATAAATTCTGGTTTAAACTTACTTTTAAGGGCATCAAGATAAATTCGTTTAGAATCAATTTCTTCCTCCTCTTCATGATACCCAAAGCCAAGTTGTTTTTTATGCTCTTTAACCTCTTTTGCACCCAAGTTGCTGGTCATAATTATTATGGTGTTTTTAAAAGAAATTGTTCTACCTTGCCCATCTGTCAATCTGCCATCATCAAGAATTTGTAGAAGAGCATTGAAAATATCAGGGTGTGCCTTTTCGATTTCATCAAACAGGACAACTGAATAAGGCTTGCGTCTGATTGCTTCAGTAAGTTGACCACCCTCTTCATATCCAACATAACCTGGAGGCGAGCCTATAAGTTTTGAAACGCTGTGCGCTTCCATAAACTCACTCATATCAATTCTGACTATGTTGTTTTCATCGTCAAACATAGCCTCTGCAATAGCCTTGCAAAGCTCGGTTTTACCCACACCAGTTTGTCCCATAAAGAGAAATGAGCCTATTGGGCGTTTTGTGTCTTGCAGCCCCACTCTTGACCTTCTTATTGCTTTTGCAACCGCGTCAACAGCTTCGTTTTGTCCAACAACACGTTTATGAAGAATTTCTTCAAGATGAAGAAGCTTTTCTTTCTCGCTTTCAGTGATTTTCGTAACTGGAATACCCGTCCATTTAGCGACAACTTCAGCAATTTCATTTGCGCCTATTGCATTTGCTGGAGTTTGCTCTTTATTTACAACAAATTTTTCGCTTTTTTTCTTAAGCTCATTTTCAAGGTTTATAATCTCTGACTGCAGTTTTGCCGCCTTTTCATAATTTCTTTGCAAACTTGCTTCATCGCGATTTGCAGATAATGATTTAATTTTGTCTTCGATTACTCTAACCTCTTGAGGTTTTACTGTATAATGCACTTTTGCCTTACTGCTTGCCTCGTCAATAAGGTCAATAGCTTTATCTGGCAGGCTTCTGTCTGTGATATATCTATCAGATAAAACCGCAGCCGCCTCAATAGCCTCATCGGTAATTGTTATTTTATGAAAAGCTTCATAGCTGTCTTTAAGACCACGCAATATTTGAATTGTTTGAGCAACTGAAGGAGGATTTACAAGAATTGGCTGAAAACGACGCTCAAGAGCCTTATCTTTTTCAATAAATTTTCTATACTCATCAGTAGTTGTCGCACCAACTGTTTGCAATTCCCCTCTTGCAAGATAAGGTTTAAGCATATCAGCCGGCGAAGTCTCGCCTTTATCAGAGCCAGCCTGTGCAAGCGTATGAATTTCGTCTATAAAGACGATTATATTTTTACTTTCAATTATGGTTTCAATGGCATCTTTAAGCTTTTCTTCCATGGCGCCACGATATTTAGTACCTGCCATAAGCCCACCAATTTCCAGCGAATAAATTACCTTATCTTTAAGAATTTCAGGCACATCACCTGCAACAATCGCTTGCGCAAGCCCCTCAACCACTGCCGTTTTGCCGACGCCAGCCTCTCCTATAAGCACTGGATTGTTTTTTGTTTTACGACAAAGAATTTCAACCACTCTTTGAATTTCTTCCTCTCTGCCTATTACTGGGTCAAGTTTAAGTTCTTTGGCCTTTAAAGTAATATCCGTTCCCATTTCAAGCAGTTTTTCTGGAAGAGTGCTGTTCGACTGACTGTTTACGCTGCTTTGTACAGGCTCTTTCCCCTCTTCTTCTTTACTAAAAACACTTAAGTGAGACATTACTTTCGCCTTAAGCTCTTCAATATCAACTTCATAATGACCGACTAAAATTCTGTAAGCTACGCTTCCAGAAGAAGAAATAAGGGCAAGCAAAAGATGTTCTGTGCCAAGAAAGGCATGACGCATAGAAACAGCTATTTGCTGAGCCACCATAAACAAGTCTTTTGTCCTTGGAGTCATCTCGACAGTGCTACTTACGCCAAACATATCACTTGAGCTTACATTTTCTTCAAAAAAACTGAATAGACTTGACTCGCTTACACCATATTCATTTAAAAGCCTTGCAGCAAGACAGTCTTTTACGCTTACAAGACCATATAATATGTGTTCACTTCCAATTAGATTTGAGCCAAACCTTAAAGCAAACTTGCTTGCATTTTTTATCACTTTTTGAATATTATCCGAAAATGATGATGTTTGATAATTCATAATTACAGCCTCCTTTGAGCTAATTCTCTCACCTTATTTGAAATATACTCCGCTCTTACAATGTTTTCCTTTTTTTTGTTAAATAATTCAAAAATTTCACCGAGATTTGCACTGCATCCCTCATAAAACAGCTTTTGAAACTTATCATCTGAGTTTATATCAATAAAGCCTAAAACCTGGCCAAGTTTAACTTTTGCAAGCAGCTCCATCATTTCACTTTCCTGAAGGCTATAGCAATTTGTAATAGTGCCATACGCTCGCAAAGTCATATCTCTATATTTTTCATAGTCTTCTTGAATTAAAACCTCTCGCATTTCTTTTTCTTCATTGCATAAGGAATAGATAAATTCACTGACCTTATCTATGATTTCGTTTTCATCAAACCCTAAAGAGCCTTGATTTGAAATTTGATAAAAATATCCAAGTGCCTTACTTCCTTCACCATAAATGCCGCGAATAGTAAGTCCGTTTTCTTTTGCCCGAGCAAATATTTCATCCATTCTTCCCGACAATTCACATGCAGGCAAAAACAGCATAACGGACGCCCTCATTCCTGTACCTAAATTTGAAGGACTGGCCGTGATAAATCCCAATTCTTCATCATAAGAAATGGGCAGGCTTTTCAAGATTTCGTCATCAATTTGAGATAATCTTCGAAAAGGTTTATAAAGATTGAAGCCCTTTTCTATGCACTGTTCTCTTATATGGTCTTCTTCATTTATCATAACAATAATTTTGCCATCTTCGCTTATTGCCACACCTGAAATATCCTTGTTTTCAATAAGCTCTTTGCTTATAAGATGTTGTTCAAAAAGAGCATTGCATTCGTTAAGAGACAAATCTTTCAATGATAAAAAATTAAATGAATCATACTTTTCCAAAGTTTTAATCACAGCACCTTCAATATATTTTGCATCAACATCGCTTTGGAGTTTTGTGTAAAACTTAATTCCTTCAACATTTCTTGCCAGTCTTATTCGAGAAGAAATGGCTATGTTATCAAATATTTCCATTATCTTTCACCGCCCGTTTTCCTCTATGTTTTTTATCACTATACATTTTTTTTACAGCATTTTTAAGCTCTTCAATTTCTTGATAACAACGACTGCAGCCAACAAAACCTGTCTGCAAAATTTCATTATAAGATGTGTTGCAATAAGGACATTTACTCATGACATTTCCTTTTTTATGCTTAAAATTGTTTTATGAAATAATTATTTTAAACATTGATTTTATTGTTTAGTACTATATATAGTATTTTGTATAACATACATAATACAATATGATGTTCATTAAAAGAAAAAGGAATAATATTATTCCTTTTCAATTCCCTTCATTGTAAGTGAAATTCTCTTTTTTGCAAGGTCAACAGAAAGGATTTTAACATCAACTCTTTGCCCTACTTTCAAGGCCTCTGATGGATGCTTAATAAAGGCATCTGAAATTTGACTAATATGGACAAGCCCGTCTTGATGCACTCCAATATCTACAAATGCACCAAAGTCGATTACATTGCGCACAATGCCAGAAAATACCATACCCTCTTTTAAATCTTCCATTGTAATTACATCACTTCTAAGCACTGGCTTTGGCATGCTTTCACGAATGTCACGACCAGGCTTAAGAAGTTCTTTTGTAATATCATTGAGAGTTGGAACACCAATTTCGCATTCCTTAGCAACTTTAGCTTCCCCTTTAAGTTCGATAAGTTTTGGCAGATTTGCAATGTTGCCATTTTTTACATCTTCTTCATTCATTTCAAACAATTTTAAAAGCTTTCTTGCTGCCTCATAGCTTTCTGGGTGAACAGCTGTGTTGTCAAGAATATCCTCACCGCCTACGACTCTTAAGAAACCAGCACATTGCTCGTAAGCTTTTGGGCCAAGTTTTGGAACAGACAACAACTCTTCTCTATTTTTAATACCTTTTACTTTCGCTCTATAAGCAACGATATTTTTTGCAATCGACATATTAAGACCAGAAACATAACTAAGAAGTGAAGGGCTTGCTGTGTTAAGGTCAACGCCTACGCTGTTTACACAATCTTCTACAACCCCAGTAAGCACCTCTGTAAGTCTGTTTTGAGGCATATCGTGCTGATATTGCCCCACTCCAATTGATTTAACATCAATCTTAATAAGCTCTGCAAGTGGGTCTTGAAGGCGTCTTGCAATTGATACTGCACTTCTGAGTGAAACATCATAGTCAGGGAATTCTTCTGCACCAAGCTTAGAAGCCGAATAAACAGAGGCTCCTGCCTCGCTTACTACAGCATAGCTTACTGGTCTAGAAACATGTTTTATAAGCTCTGCAACGAAAATTTCAGCCTCTTTTGATGCTGTTCCATTTCCGATGGAAACAATATCAACTTTATATTTGTCAATAAGAGTTTTAAGTTTTGCGATTGACTCTTCAGTTTTTGACTGTGGAGGTGTTGGATAGATAACAGTTGTATCAAGAACATTACCATTCTTGTCAATAACAGCAATCTTGCATCCTGTTCTGTAAGCAGGGTCAAGACCGAGGATAATGTTGTTTTTAAGAGGCGCTTCCATAAGAAGTGGCTTTAAGTTGACTTCAAACATTTTTATTGCCTGTTCATTTGCCCTATCAGTCAAATTGCTTCGGCATTCTCTTTCAAGCGAAGGAAACAAAAGTCGGTCATAACTGTCAGCGATTGTATCTTCCATAATTTTATCAGTATCTGGATTATTCTTCTTGAAATGCTTGTTTATTGAGCCTATAGCAAGCTCTTGATTGAGCTGAATTTCAACTTTTAAGCATTTTTCTTTCTCACCACGATTGATGGCAAGTATTCTGTGACTTGGAAGATTTTTAACTTCTTGTTTGAAGTTTGCATAAGTTTCATAAACTGGGCTATTTTCATTTTCAACAAGCTCGCAAACAATTATTCCTTTTTCTTCGATAAGCTTTCTAAGCTCTTTTCTAAGCTCAGCATCATCAGAGATACGCTCTGCAATAATATCCATAGCGCCTTGAATAGCCTCTGCTGTAGTTTTCACTTCCTCAGTGATAAACTTTTCAGCTTCTTTTTCTATCACATAACTTTTTGATTGCATTTGCAAGATATCTGCAAGAGGCTCAAGACCCTTTGCAATCGCAACAGTGGCTCTTGTTTTTCTCTTAGGCTTATATGGACGATAGATATCCTCAACTTCAGTAAGTGTTCTTGCCTCTTCGAGTGCTTTTTTAAGCTCGTCAGTCCACTTTCCTTGCTCGGTGATAGTTTTTTCAACTTTTGCCTTTTCTTCATTCAAGTTTCTTAAATATTTAAGCCTATCAGCAAATGCACGCAAGGTTTGGTCATCACAAGTGCCATGCATCTCCTTTCTATATCTTGCAATGAAAGGTATAGTACAACCTTCATCCAACAAGTTGATAATATTTTGCGAATATTCAACTTTCAATCCAAATTCTTGTGCCAAAACTTCAGTTAGATTCATTTTTTACTCCTTTATTCTCTCTGCAATTTCTTTTGCATGTTTTTTTAATCTCATAAACTCACTCTCAAGAGTCTGCTTATCAAAAGGCTCTATTTCCTCTGTCTCCAACGCTTTATTTAAATCATCAAGACTTACAAGCCCTCTTTGATACATGAGATTATTTGTATTAAACTGGGCAAGTTTTGCCTCACCACACATGTCTATATTATAACACTTTCCACTTGAAAAACCAAATGTTAAACGATTGTAAATAAAATTATATAAATTTATTGCACCTCTTCCCTCTTCAGCATCAGAAATAGGTGAAAATATAAGATGAATGTTATAATTTAATAACAGCTTTTGATCTTCTTTATCCAAAAAATTTAGTCCATAAAGAAAACATTCTCTATCTAAAAAGCCAAAATCTTCAAGAATTTCTGCTGGTGACTTGCCATATCGATTGACAAGTTTTCCAACTTCTTCAAGCGTTTTACCAAGACAAATAACCACTGGGATATCCACTCTTCCTAAAAAATCAGAAATCTCATTTAATAATCCTTCCTTATAGTCAAGCAGGTCTTCTATCAACAGCATTATCCGCCCGCCAACAAGTTGATTTGTCGTCAAGTCAGACATTTGGCGGGCAGATAGAATTTCCCTTCCGTCAATATGGTATTTATCAAATAACTCACCTGCATTCAGTATTTTCGGCACCTTTAGATTTAATTCCCTCACCCCTGCAAGTTTATTTTTTACTATCGCATACTCGCATAGCAAATTTAATTCTTCTATATTTAATTTTTCAAGATATAAATCTCTTTTTTCATCTTCTTGAAAAAAGTCAAAATACTCACCTAGCGCGCAAGCAAGCATATCACAAAAATGATTTTTATATGAAATTGTTTTAGACTGCATATTTCTCCATTCGATTACTTATTATACAACAAATGGAAGAAAAAAAGCAAACAAAAAACAGGGTTATTTTACACGCAGATGTAAACAACTTTTTTGCATCTGTAGAATGCAGCAATGATAAATCTTTGTTTGATAAACCAGTTGCAGTCACAGGCAACCCAGAAAAAAGGACAGGAATAATACTTGCAAAAAATGAAATAGCAAAGAAGTTTGGAATAAAAACAGGTCAAGTAATTGGCGAAGCAAAAGCTCTTTGTCCCAACCTTATCTGCCTTGCGCCCCACTATGATCTTTATGAAGACATCAGTAAGGAGCTTCATAATATTTATCTTGACTATACAAATTATGTCGAGCCACTTGGCCTTGACGAATGCTGGTTGGATATTACAGGATGTGAAAAATATTTAAAAAAAACGGCTAAGCAGGTGGCAGATGAGCTTAGAGAGCGAGTTAAAAAAGAGCTAAGCATAACAATCTCTGTTGGGGTATCTTTTTCAAAAATCTTTGCTAAACTTGGCTCTGACATGAGAAAGCCCGATTTCACTACCGAAATATCCTATCAAAATTTCAAACAAATCACCTATTCACTGCCATTAAATTCAATTGTAGGAATAGGAAGTAGACTTGAAAAAAGATTTTCGTCAATTGGAATAAAAACCATTGGAGACTTCGTAATGCTTGAAGATGACTATCTTAACAGCGTAATGGGTATTACAGGAATAAATTTAAAAAATGATTTGCTTGGACTTCGTGATGTGCCTGTGCTGGATTATTACAAACTACCTCCACCTAAAAGTGTAGGAAATGGCACCACAACAATCAAAGATATTTCATCACGAAAAGATATTGAAAAAGTGGTTTATTTTTTAGCACAAAAAATCTCACATCGCATGATAAAACACAATGTAATCGGTCAAACAATATATGTAAAACTTAAATCAAACGAGCTTAAATCGGTCAGTAAATCAATGAAAATCCCGCCTACAAACTCATATAAAGATATCGCAAAGCACGCAATGGTCATTTGCGATTTAATATATAAATATAACTATCCTATCCGTGCCATAAGGATAAAAGTGTCTTCTCTATCAAGCGCTTCGACAAGACAGCTTTCAATGTTTGAAAATTTTGAGAAAGACAGCTCTATTACAATGGACCAAATAAACAGCAAATATGGCAAGATATTTCTTGCTTCAAACAGTGCAGCGTTTATAAACTCAAGCCCTCACCCACAAGAGTAATTTATAACAAAATTCTATTCTAAAAGTGTTATATTTTTCTTTTTGGTTGATTTTTATTTGCTATTTTGAACATAAAGACTTGCTTCAACACCTGCTATTGCACCGTCGCCAACTGCTGTTGAAATTTGTTTTAATTTTGACTGGCGAACATCACCACAAGCGTAAACGCCTTCTTTTGAAGTCTGCATTGCCTCATCACAGATAATAAAGCCCTCTTTTGACAATTCAATTTTACCACTGAGCAGTGCTGTATTTGGCTTGTTTCCATTTACAACAAATATTCCATCAACCAAAATTGCTGTTTCTTTGCCATCTTTTTCAATTATTACCTGCGTAACGGCGTCATCTCCGATAATCTGTCTTGCCTCGCCTCCCTCAACTATTTCTATATTTTTTTGCTTCAAAAGGTTTTCAATAGAGAAATTTTTAATATCAAAACGCGAAACAAGATATACCTTATTGCAGAGTTTACTTAAATATAACGCCCCATCAATTGCAGCTTGATTGCTTCCGACAACTGCAACATATTTTTCTTTAAAGAAATTTCCATCACATTGCACGCAATAGCTTACCCCCCTGCCTCTAAAAGTTTTTTCACCTTCAATTTCAAGTTCTCGTGGGTTTCCACCAAGTGCCAATATTATTGCTTTAGCTTTGTATGTTCCTTTTTTGCACTTAACTTCTTTTTCAACGCCGTCGAATTCAAATTCAAGCACCTCATCATAAATTATTTCAATTCCAAGCTTTTCTGCCTGTAAAGAAAGTTGATTAGAAAGTGTCGCTCCATCAGTCTCGCTAAAACCTGCATAATTGACTATTTTGCCTACAAAATTGAGCTGACCACCAATAAGCATTCTTTCAATAACAGCCACTTTTCTTCCTGCACGCTTTGCATAAATAGCGGCAGAAATTCCTGCAACGCCCGCACCTACAATTATGATTTCATAACTTTTCACATCTTTGTTTTCTATCATTATTATCTCCGTTTTCTTAATTTAATATATCATTATTACAAATAAAAGTAAACTTAATTTTATATGTATTATATAATTTAATATTTGACTTTTTATCAAACTTTATTTAAAATATATAACGATTTTATAGAAAATTATGTTATAAAAATAAATTAAAATAAAAAAGCAGAATGCTTTTATAGGAGAAATTATGATTGATATAATTGGCATAAAAAAATCTTATGGCAATAAAACAGCAAGACAAGAAGTCTTAAAGGGCATTGATTTAGAAATTAAAGATGGCGAATTTGTTGTAATTTTAGGTGCTTCAGGCTCTGGAAAAACTACCCTTCTCAACATTGCATCCTCTCTTGAAAAGGCCGACAGTGGCAAAGTTGTGTTTGATAATATCGATATCACCGCCATGCAAGATAAAGAGCTTACCTTATTTCGCAAAGATAATATTGGATTTATCTTTCAAGCATATTACCTATTGCCAAACCTCACTGTTGAAAAAAATGTAAAGTTGGGTGCGGCGCTTGTCAATAACAAAAACTACAAAGAAATCATTAAAGCTGTAGGTCTTGAAGAAAAAATGCATAAATATCCAAGTGAGCTTTCAGGTGGAGAACAGCAACGAGTAGCCATTGCCAGAGCGATTGCCAAGCAGCCAAAAGTCTTATTTCTTGACGAACCTACAGGAGCCCTTGACGAGCAAACTGGTCGTGAAATCCTCAACCTCATAAGCCAGCTTCACAAACAAAACAAATTTACAATTTTGATGGTAACGCACAATCAAAACATAGCTGATATGGCTGACAAAGTAGTCAAACTAAGCAGCGGCAAAATTGAAAGCATTAAAGTAAATTCTTCCCCAAAGACTGCGTTTGAGATTGGTTGGTAAAAGGGATTTGTAAAGATGATAATAAATATAAAAGATACACTTAAACTATTTGGCATTTCCATCATTGCATGCTGTGCTGTATTCGTATGTACGCTGTTTTTAAATTATAATTTTGACCTCATTCCTATGCGAAACTTAATCATAAACAACGACTCACTTATAATTTATAACGCACAAGTGGCAACCGGCAAACTGGTTTCAGTAGTGACCGGATTATGCCTTGTAGCCACTTCTATAATCATGTTGCTATTTTATATTAAAAACTATATTGATACACATGGAAAAGAGCTTGGAATATTAAAAGCTTTAGGATATTCAAAAATTTCTATCGCAAAGTATTTTTGGATATTTGGACTTAGCGAATTACTGGGCGGAATTGTAGGTTTTGCTCTTTCCTTCGCTTTCATGCCAATCTTTTATCAAGCACAAAATGCTGATAAACTTCTTCCAAAAACCTCCATTCACTTTCACCCTATCTTGATTTTATATTTAATCGTCCTGCCTTGCGTCTTATTTGGTTTAATTTCAGTTTTGTATGCCTTCATAAAGCTTAAATCGTCACCACTAAACTTAATGAAAGAGATGCCTTCAACAAAGCCTAAAAAGATTAAAACGACCAAAGTTAAAACCAACAAAAACAAAGAAAGCAGCTTTTTAAAAGACCTTTTTATAAGCGTAATCAAAGATAAATTTATCTATATTTTCTTGATTATTTTCTCAACATTTTGCTTTTCTGCAATGACGCAAATGGCGTTCTCAATGACCAAACTTGCAAGCGAGGTCTTTTCATATATAATGGTAACAATTGGACTTATCCTCTCAATCTCAATCTTATATCTTTCAATATCAAGCATTGTAAAAAGAAATTCAAAAACCATATCAATGATGAAGGTATTTGGATATAGTTACACCCAGTGTTCAAATTCAATCTTAGGCTGCTTTAGACCTTTTGCATACCTTGGTTTTATTATTGGCACTTTCTATCAATATGGGCTACTCAAGATTGTCACCACTCAAATATTTGCAAATTATCCAAACATGACAAGTTATCATTTTGATTTTGTTGCTCTTTCAATTTCCTTTGCCTCTTTCATTGTTTTTTATGAACTTTTCATGCTTTTGTATACACTTAAAATACGAAAACAATCAATCAAAAGCATTATGATGGAATAATTGATTTTTATTATTTAAATAAAACGCTATACCCCTTTATTTTACAGGCAAATAGCGTTTTTTAATATAAAAAAACATGGCTTAAAACAACCATGTTTTTTGCAAAATTTGTAAACTGAAATAAGCCAAAAGATTATCTCTTTGAGAATTGAGAAGCCTTTCTTGCTTTTTTCAAACCATACTTCTTTCTTTCCTTCATTCTTGGGTCACGAGTGAGAAGTCCAGCTTTCTTAAGCTCTGCTTTATATTGTTCATCAGCCTTAACAAGTGCTCTTGCAATTCCGTGGCAAATAGCACCAGCTTGACCAGAAATACCGCCGCCAACAACTCTTACGATAACATCATATTTGTTTCCGCTTTCAGTAACATCAAATGGTTGACGAGCAACTAAGAGAAGAGTATCTCTTTGAAGATATTCCCCCATTTCTCTTCCATTAACTGTGCATTTACCAGTGCCTGGGAAGAGTCTTACTCTTGCAATAGATTTTTTTCTTCTGCCAGTTGAAATAATTTGGCTAACTGACTTTGTCTTCTTTTCTGCCATTAGTTTCTTACTCCTTTTACTTCAACTTTTTGAGGCTGTTGAGCAGCGTGCTTGTGTGCCTCATCTTTATAAACATGAAGTCTTGTGATTTGCTTTCTTCCAAGAGAAGTTTTTGGAAGCATTCCCTTAACGGCAAGCTCAATTGCCTTAGGAGAATTGTTTGTCATCAAAGTGCCATAGTCAACTTCTTTAAGGCCACCTACATAACCAGTGTGCCATCTGTGCTTTTTGTCAACAAGTTTGTTTCCAGTAAGAACAGTTTTGTCAGAATTGATTACAACAACGAAATCACCGCAATCTACATTTGGTGTATAAATAGTTTTTGTTTTTCCAGTTAAAATATCTGCGACTGTAGTAGCAACTCTACCAAGTGGAGCGCCTGCCGCATCTACAACGAACCATTTTCTTTCAATGTCCGTTGGTTTAGCTAAATATGTTTTCATTTTTCCTCCGAACCTGTCCATGATTAAGGTCAATTTTCATCCGCGGGGCTAGTGCAAACAAAAAACGCCTTAGATTAAGACGCCTTTTATTTTATATTATATATTTATATTTGTCAAGCATTTTTTCTTAACTTTTATAAATATTTTTTTATTACAACCTTTTATATTGTTTTATCAACATAAACATGGTTTTTAAAGTATGCTTCTCGTGCAGCAGCCTGCCTGTCAAGCTCTACATTTGAATAAAATCTTACAACGCTTTCTGCAAGGTTTGTGGCATATTCAACTTCACTTGAGATAATCTTCTTGGCAAGATTTTCCACATACTCACCCATCTGTTCTAAGCCTTCTCCACCCTTCTTTTTGCCTATTTCATCACCAAGTCCTTCTCTTAAAACTCTCTTGGTTTCACGATAATTTTTAATGTTTATTTTGACATCGTCAAGGCTTGGCGAGCAAGGCTCTTTTTTAACTCTCATATTCAAAGAAGCTGCCTTCATAGCGATTTTGTAAGTCAGTTTAGTAAGCTCTTTTTCCACCTTTTTCTTATCAAAATTGCCTCTGAAAAGATTTATGTTTACAAGGTCAACAAATTCTTTTGGAAGAGCCTTAAAATACAGGTCAAAAGCCTCATTAAAACCGCAATCTTTCCCCCTGTTTTCACCCTTCTTATAAAGGCTGAAAAGCATTTCTTTCATGTTTACTTCATAGACAATTTTTGCAGCAGGCTCATAATCTGAAATAGTCTTTCTATAGACAAGCGCAAGCCCATTCAAATAGGCAAGAGCACCCCCTGCAGTAATTTCTTTTTTAGGCAAATTTCTTTTTATATCAAGCAAAATATTTTCTAAAGTTTGCTCTCTGCGATTAAGTTTTTCCATACTTTAATCCTCGCTTTTTTCTTTGTTTCTTATACTTGTATTATAACATACAATACTTATATAATCAAGTCATATTTGATGCAATTTTTATGAATATTTATTCATATTATTGAATAATTATTATAAAAAATTTATGAAAAATCAACAAAAAATTGCAAAAATCTATTGACATTTTATTTTATTTATATTATAATATACTCGTAATCTGATTTTATTTACAATATAAACCATTTTAATTGGCAATTGATTACAACAAATTTAAGGGGATTTTTTTAGGTTTATGCATAAAATTGCAAACCAGAAAGTTTAAAAAACTGCTTCAGCAGCATTCCCATTTGTCACTTTGACTCTTACTCCTTAAAATAATTTTAAATATTTATCACATGGACAACCCATGTTCCCATATATACAATTGAATATGTCAAAAAAGCAAAGGTAATGCTCTGTCCCCTGATTTTAGAGGGAGCATAACATGGCCAAAAACCATAACAACGATAAAACCGCGTCTAAGCGCGAAAATAATAATAAACTTAATAAACAATCATCTAATAAGACTTCAGAAGAAGCCTCTGTTTTTGGTGAGGAAAACAATGTTGATTTAAATGATAATTCTTTGTCACAAGAGGTTGACAAGCCTTCTGCTAATCAAGCAAGCGAAGATGAGATTTTAGAGGAAATTGAAAACTCTATGAAAGAAGGCGTTTACAGAAAAACAGAAGAAATTAGACCAGAAACAAAAGAAAAACAAGAGACAACGGCTTTAACAAGCCTTTCACAGCAAGACAAGCCTGCAACAGACGCTGGCAAAAAGGTGAAAAAAGGAAAAAAAGTTAAGAAGGCCAAGAAAAACTATGAGAAGACCACTTTTTCTCACAAGATGAGAGTTCTTGCCACCCTCATGGTACTTGGAATTTTTACAGGAAGCGGTCTTGGAGTGTGGTATTTTAATGTCAATCTTAAATCAAATGTTGACTACGGCTCGCTCAGCGCTGCAGACTATATCAAACCTGTAAGCACTGTGCTTAGCACAAACTTCCCTGCTATTACAAGCGCAAGTCAACACAAAGACTGGCTTGACTATGTTGGCAATAAGACACCAAATGATGTGTCTGCTGTCGACAATGTGCTGCTTGCTGTTCATAATGCCTCACTTGCTGATTCTTTCTTATTCACAGGTAATGGAAAAGCAATCTCTCTTGGCATAACTCAAACGGTTTACAGCCAAAGAAGACATTTTGACAACATCTACACTTTTGAGTCAATCAGTAAAGGAACAATCTCAGTTGCAAACTTTGACTATATGGAAGGAAATAAGGATATTGAAATTTATACTGGTCAAAACATCGAGCAAAAGAATGCTGACTGGCATTTCAATCGACAAATTTCACAAAATGATTATGAAGCATTGACAGGAAGTCTACCAAGCGGAATTACACCATATATTATTTCAGAAAAGACCATTCTTTCAAGCGATATGAAAAAGGATGAGGAAACTGGACATTATGTGATTACTTTTAATCTTGACCCTGTTACAAGCATTTTAAATTATTATAAAGAAGTTCGCAGAACAGGCGGACTTGAAGCTGACCCTGAATTTTATAGTGTAAAATACACTGCCACTATCGACAGCAGGTGGAATCTTATAACTACAGAGGTGTCTGAAAGTTATAAAGCTGTCAAATTTGGTATGGGTGTGACCTGCAACGGCACAATTTTAATTGATTATCAATTCAATGTTGATGTCACCCTGCCTCCACTTATAAAAGGATAAATATCATGAGAAAAGTTTTTAAATATCTATCTTATGCTTTGGTATATTTAATAGTCTCGCTGGCATCTGCCTACGGGGTTATTACCATGTCTGTAAACTATTCAAACAGCAACTCATCAAAGGGAAACAACCCATCAAAACTTCCCGACTCGACACTTCCAACCCAGCTTACAAGCATGGTGGAAAACTTAGCTCAATGTGGATACCTTGGCCTTGACATGTCGATTAAGCTTGACACTGAGATAGAAAATTTTGTGATAAATCTTGACGCTGAAATAGACCTCACAAATGGCTTAGAAAGAATTGCCTTCGAAGGTTTGCTTAAGATTGACGCAAAAAAATCAGCTCAATCAATTGATTTAAACCTTGCTTATCTCAATGGAAAAGCCTATATTGATGTTTTCAACGGAAAATTTTCCTTTGAAAGTGCCACTTTAATGAGCTCTGCGCAAAAACTTATGGGGCTTTTAAACTTTGAAATGCCAGATATACTTCCAGATTTGGGAGGACTTGAAATCTCTGAGCTTCTTGGACTATTCTCAAACTTGAAAGAAACTGCTGTTGAAGATAGCGACCTTGTAAATTTAACAATCACCCTTCCAATGATCAATCAAGATCTTATAATCACCTGCGATAAAGAATACAAACCATACAACATAAGCTTTGATTATCAAGCAGAAAATATAAAAGTAGCTGTTGGCGGAGAAATTTCTTATCCTGACTCATTGCATATCACAAACCGTGACGATAAAGAGTATATAGAGCTTTCAACACTTATAGATGTAGCCGCTGCTGCTGTCAAATATGTAAAAGAAAACGACAATTATGCTTTTGACATATCATGCTTATACAACGATATTGAGATTGCTGGAAAAGCTTATATAAATACTAAAAATTCAAGCGGCAAAATTGAAGTTATGTTGCAAGATATGGCTTTAAATTTGATTTATCTTGATAAAACAATCTATATTGAATACGGCAATGTATTTGCAAAATTCCAGTTAAATGACCTTGATAAAGTTGATGATTTTCTTAAGCGTTCATTTGGAATAAACCTTCCACTTGATAAAATTGTTGAAATTTTAAATAGTGAAAATGGCGAAAATGTTTTAGCTTCTTTAAGTGGACTTGAGCTTGACAACCTTAACATTGAGCTTGGCAAAATTGACCTGTCAATGCTTGAAAGTGTTTACACAAATAATGATACAACCTTTGTTACAATCAAAAATGTAGGCGTAATCGGAATATCTGTTGAGGACGAAACCTTGTCTAAATTAAGTTTTATTGGGCTTGGTGTAAACGCCAATTTAAGCGTAATTACTTACAATGAATTTAGTTTAAAAGAAGACGAAGCGGCATATATCAATCTTGCAAATCTTCTTCCAACAGTTGAAAATGCAATAAATATATTTAAATCAAACACCCTTTCGGGCAAGATTGAGATAGTTTATAAAGATTTCAATCTTCCAATAAATTTTGAAGGTTCAATCAAAGATGAGTATTTTAAACTTTATACAAGTATTAAAAATATCGACATTACTATAGAAAAACTTAAAAACAAAATTTATGTAAACGCTGGAAATGCTTTCAAACTTATTATTGATACTGATACAATTTTTGACCAAATAATTGACTTTTTAAGCAATATTACAATAGATGTTGACCTTCATGATTTCATGGAAATCATTAAAAAATCAGCAGATATTTTAAAACCAGAATTTACTCCACTTCTCATCAAGTCACTTGTTGAAACAGAAAATGGCTTTGTAATCACCCTG
>CARNVA010000003.1:49316-133707 GCA_949031345.1 uncultured Eubacteriales bacterium
CAGCTGGCACAGAAAGCTACATTGACCTTGCAGACTTTATTCCAACTATTCAAAACGCTCTTCAGATTGTTAAATCAAACACAATCTCTGGAGCTATCAATGTAAAGAGTGATAAATTTGACATTTCACTTAACTACAGCATTTCTAAAGAAAATGAAATCTATGCAAGAATTTCTACTCAAATTGAAGGATATTTAATTTCTATTGAATACCTTAATGGCAAGGTTTATCTCAATGCCGCTGATAAACTTATGCTTGTAAGTGAAGTTGCAACTTTGCCTGACGCAATCAAGAAATTCCTTGCTGATATCAACCTCTCAATTGATTTTAATACTGATGAAATTATCAATTCACTCAAAGATATCCTTGACAACAATATCAATCCACTTCTCATCAAGTCACTTGTTGAAACAGAAAATGGCTTTGTAATCACCCTGTTTAATGACCTTTCAATTGCTATTGAGAATGGTGCTAAAGAGCTTTTCATTTCTTCAAGCGTAAAAGGCTTTGACATTTCTGCTTCAGTTGTTGGAAGTGACGAAAGTATCGTTATCCCAAGTTTTGATGACAGTCAATACACCCCTGTTGAAGATGTACTTGACCTTGCTAAAGTTATCATCAATTCTGGTATTTTACAAGTTGCTGAAGGTGCATTCAACTACTTTAAAGATGGAAAAGTGGCTCTTGACTTAAACGCAAGTTATGCTGATTATCAAGTAAATGCTAAGCTTTATGCAGATATTTTAAATGCTAAAGCTTTCATAAATGCAAAATATGACAACCATAATGTAAATATCTTACTCGAAAACAATGTAATCTATCTTGAATATCAAAATATCTATGCTAAATTTGCAATCAACGACCTTCCTCAGCTTCTTACTATGGTAAATGCTGAGTTTGGCACCAACCTTCCAGTTGACTTAATTGAAAGAGTCTTGACTGCTGTTGCAAACAAGGATATGGATGCATTGATAGCTATTCTCACTGATGAATTTGGCAGCGACCTTGACTTTAGTAATGTCAAACTTGACATTTCTAAAATTGATAAATCATTCTTTGAAAACATTGTTGTTGACGGAAACAACACTATCGTTCCTATCGGTGACAAAACAATCACCTTCACTGTAGTTGATAAAATGCTTACAGCAATTCAATTTAATGGCTTTGGCGCAAATGTAAATGCTCAAACAATTGAATATGTTGAAAACAACCTTTCAGCTGGCACAGAAAGCTACATTGACCTTGCAGACTTTATTCCAACTATTCAAAATGCTCTTCAGATTGTTAAATCAAACACAATCTCTGGTGTTATCAATGTAGACATGGATGGCACAGTTATTCCGGTAGAAATCAATATTTCTAAGGAAGCAGAGCTTTATGTTGAATTAAAAACAACAGTTTATAACGGCGTAATTGAAATTTATTATTATCAAAATATTGTTTATCTCAATCTTTTAAATCAAATTCGTCTTTATTCAGATTTAGACACCCTTCCAGATGCTCTTAAAGAATTAACTGAAGGCATGGAAACTTTAATTGACCCAATCCTTAATCTTATTGGAATAACACGCGACACTGTTGAATCAATTGAAAAGGGAGATACAACCGAGCTTAAGCTTGGCGCTGATAAGATTGAAAATAAACTCATTTTGACAATAAACGACATGGAAATTGTTCTTGAAAACAACGATAAACAACTTTCTATCTCAACCGCATTTGGAAACATAATTTTAAACGCTTCTATTTCTGGAAAAGAAGAGCTTCTTGTTAAGAAAGAGCTTAATATAGATGATTATGACCCAATTGAAGAAATATTTAGGTTGTTTAATGCAGCTAAAAATATGTCAAAGCGCGAAGACTTCCACCTTACTGGCTATGTTGATTTAAAACTCTTTGACATGGCACTTGATACAATATACTTTGAAGTATTTATCAAAGTTGTAAACAAAAATCTTGAGCTTATTGTTTCATTCCCTAACATTCCAACTATCGCTTTTATAACAAAAGGACTGTTTGAAAATGTAAGTGACAGAAGTCTGAAAGTTTATTATAAAGATGGCAATGTCTTTATGCATAGAACAGAGACCCGCAACAAAAAGCTTTATGAACAATGTGTAAAAACCACTCTTGATGGCTTCTTTGCTGACATATTAAACTATGTTCAATTTGGTTTTGGTTTCACTGACACCATAATGAATCAAATGAGAAAGCCTGCCGAAAAATACAGACAGGGCGAAACAATCGACTTAAACAATGTGTTAAGCGGATATGCAATTAAGAAAACCCAAACTCAAACTGAATATGACATGACATTCAACCTTGCAGAAATTGTTGACAATAAAGTGCTTGGAAATCTCACCCTCCGCACATACATTGGTGAAGATGTAAATGGAGAAAGTTATCTTCAAGAAATGGCACTTCAAGTATCTGTTTTAAATGGGCTTGTAAATATCTCTACACCTAAAACAAACGGAGCTGATAATAAAGACAAACTTATTAAAGTTGTAGACTATGGCAAGAACATTGATGCAAATATGCAAGAGCTTTATGACTATGAAGCAGGATATAAATTTGCCTATGACACCAACATGGAAAGAACAGCTGGTGGCGAATGGACAGTTGCAAGCGAAAAGCTTCGCACACTTAATTTCATAACCAATTGCGACACAACACTTCCAAATATATCTGGCGTTTACAACAGTGACATCACCCTTCCTACACTTGAAAATTATCAAACAGACGATGGAATAAGTCATGCAAGCTTTACCTTCGTTGGATGGTATACAAGCAGCAACTTCGAAGAAGACTCTCTGTTTGAAAGTGACAAAATGCCAAAGTTTGACACTACCCTTTATGCAAAATGGGAAGAAGAGCGAAGATATTACAGAACAATAAGTTTTATTACAAACTGCAATGAGAATTTTGATGCAATCACCGACCTTGAAGGAAATGAAATTGTATTACCATCTCTTTCCTTCAAGCAAGAGATTGCTGAAGATGGAAAAACAGTTTCAACTTATAGTTTTGAAGGCTGGTTTGTAAATGACGAAAATGGCGAAATCTTCAATAATTCATTTATGCCAAACACAGATTTGATACTCTGCGCAAAGTGGAAACTTCAAAAAGTGGAAATTTGCAATGAGTTTAAACTATATGATGGCGATGAGCTGCTCTATTCAGTATATCTGTCAAGCGGAAAAGAAATTGACCTTGCCGGAATTGATAAGATTAAAGATGACACTAAACTTTATCTTGATGCAAACTTCAATGATGAATTTACTGGCAGTCTTATAATGCCAGACTACAATCTTAACCTATTTGTAAGAAATCAATATACACTTTCAGTTAAATCTGCTTATGGTGAAGTTTGCGACTATTCTATGAGCATATGGCAGGGCTCTGCTATAAACATTGCAAGTCAAAATTCTTATTACATTGATGACGGCACACAAACAAAAAGGGATATATTCACTTTTGGTGGTTATAATATCAATGGAATAATAGAAAATGATTACTCTGCTGTTGAAACAAGAATGCCAAACATTGACTATTCAGTAGAATGTGTTTGGGATGCTGAAACAAAACTTTATTACACAGTAAGCTTTGATTTAAGATGGTATGAGGTTTTTGGTTGCACCGCAGGCGCAAAACAGCACACTGCAGCCACACCTATCGACCCTATTAGAGTCTTAGAAGACACAGAGCTTGACCTTACTGTTTATCAACCTACTTGCAAAGGCTATCTTACAGCAATAAAAATTGACCCTAAAACCTTTAAAGCTACTTCTTGGGGCACTTCTCCATGGAAAAACGGAGTTGCAAGCAACACTGGGAAAGGCTTTAGATCAATTGTTATTACTGGCGACACAACTTTATATGCTTGCTGGGAAAGAGTTTAGTTTTTAAAAAAAAGTTACCTTTTTATAGGTAACTTTTTTTATTTTTAAATATTTTTTATCAAATAAAATTGAAATCTTTTTTAATTTTAAACTATTTTACATTGATTTTTTGAAAAATAATTATATTTTCTATTTAAATCTTATTATTTATATAGGTTTAATTTAAACCTTTTTTATTTTAATAAGGAATATAGCCAAAAGGTTTTATTCGTTCTGCCTGCATTTCTATAAAAAATATATTCTTATTTTTATCCTTTTTAAATCTTACAATAGGCTCTTTTTCAAGAGATAGATAGGTCTCGATAATTGGTTTCAATTCCTCTTTTAAAATGTCACAAACTGCCTGAGGGTCGCTCATTTTATCATTGTTTAAAATATAATTAAGTCGTCTTGATATTTTATAATCCATATTTTCTCCTTTTTATTTAATTCGTCATTATTAAAGTTTTCATACAGCTTTCTTTAAACTCTTTTTTTGATATTTCTTTTTAGATAACCCACAAGACCTCTATACTTGTATGTACAATCAAAAATTTTCTTTGAGCCATTGTGAATATTTTCGCTTAGAAGAGTAAACGCCCTTGCACTCTCGATAGATTGCAATCTGCCGCCGATTGAGCAAGAAGAGCCTATTGCATCGTCTTCTGGAATAACAGCCAGCAAAGGTATATTTAAAGCTCTTACAATGCTTTCTATAGTCATAACATCACCATTAAGCAGAAGGTCTCCCCTCATTCGATTTATCACAAGCCCTTTATATTCGATGTTATATTCATCAAGAAGAGCCAAAACTTTGTCAGCATCTCTTATAGAGGAAAGATGAGGAGTCACAACGATTATCGCCTCATTGGCAGGAAACACCGCCCTATGAAAACCAGCTTCTACGCCAGCTGGGCAATCAATCAATATGTAATCAAAACTGCTGTCAATTTGCTCTATGACATTCTTGACATGTTCACCCAATATATTTGCTTTATTGTAAGCATGAGAAGATGGCAATATATAGAGGGACGAAATGTGTCTGTCTTGCACTATTGCTTGTTTGGGTCTGCATTTGCCAGTAATGACATCAGTTATGTCAAAAATTACCTGATTTTCAACGCCCATAACAACATCAAGATTATTCAAACCTATATCAACATCTATAAGCGCAACCCTAAATCCAAGTTTTGCAAGAGAAATGCCAAGATTGGCACAAACAGTCGTTTTGCCAACCCCTCCTTTTCCACTTGTCATAACAATTTTTCTTGCCATAGTCACCTCTTAATTTTAAATTTAAGATAAATATAATAGTTTTTAAGTCCAGTCATAATTGAATTATTATCTTTAATATTTTAACAAAGATGAACAAAATAATAAAAGAGAAGTTGTGTCGAAAACCTCCCTTTTATGTCAATTATTGTTAAATTGTTTTTTAAGCACTTAAAGTTTTTAAATTTAAACATTCTCTAAAATTTTTTCAAGCAATTCTCTGTCGTCAAGCAGTTTTCCCGCACCTAAGATTGAAACATTTTCAGCGTCTTCTACAATCTTAAAAGGATATTTGAAATGCGTTCTTAAATAGCTTTCAAGGCCATTGGTCTTGCTCATTCCGCCAGTAAACAGCACTCCATTATTGATAATATCAGTTGAAATTTCTGGTGGAAGCGAGGTGATTGTAACATCAATTGTTCTTATAATTTCTTCAAAGAAAGGCTCTAAAACTTCAAGCAAATCTTTTGATGAAATTATATATGACCTTGGAATTTTGCTGTCTATATCCACCCCAGTAATTTCCATATTCAAACTGTCATTTTTATACAGACTGCCAACCTCAATTTTCAATTTTTCACAACTGCTCACGCCCACAACAATGCCTTGTTTATATGCGATAGTGTTTGCAATAGCCGCATCAACAGCTCTGCCGCCAATACCAAGTGTTGCACCTTTTACTATTGAATTCATATTGATTACTGCAATATCAGTATTTGCACCGCCTATGTTTACCACAAGATTGGTCTTAGTCGAACTTATATTCTTCCCTGCCCCAATTGCACTGCAGATGATTGTTGGAATAAGAATTACCTCTTTAAAGCCAATGTCGTGCATGATTGCAAGAAAGTTGTCGCTATCTCTATCTGACAGCCCAACATTTATTAAAACCATGCAAGAGTCATAATTCTTTTTAAAGCCGAGCTGTTCAAAATAATATAGTAAAAGCTGTTTTAAGTATTCATAATTGTTTATTTGACCATTTGTGATTGGACTGAACACTTCCACGCTGTCATTAGTCTTCCCCAGCATATCTTTTGCCTGTTTACCAAGCCCGATAATTTTATAGCCTTGAGGCGTTGGCTCTGCAGCAAGCAATGTAGGCTCGCACAAAGCAAAGCCCTCATCTTTTACATAAATTTTTGTATAGGCACCACCTATTTCGATTGCGTATTTTATTTTATTCATAATTTCTCCAATAGTACAAAAATTAAATATTTCTTCTATTAAAAATTGATTGTAGCTGTTTTTGTAATAAGCCCACTTGTATAATTAAATTCCACTTTATCGCCATTTTTCGTCTTCAAAAGCAGATATATAAGGTCATTTCTATTATTTATTTCAACCAAAGCTTCATTATTCAGTTTCGCTGATGTAATATAATTCCCATTTGGAATTGCAAATTTGCTTGAATTTGAAATGATATAAAAGCCTGCATCATCAAAATTAAATGCTTTTGAATAGCTTGTTGAATAAATCGTTTTGTCAAGATAATAATTGCCATAACCAGACCTTTCTTTAATATATGAAGCATAAGAAGCTTCAATTGCATCAAGTCCTTTAATGCCAAGACTTTCAAAGGTGAAAATATCATGCGCAGCATTATTTTCATTATTATCTATTATTCTGTCAAGCACTTTTACAATTGGATATATGCCAACCATGCCATTCATTTGATTTCCATTGGTCTCATCAACATCCCCGCCAAGCGTTGAAAGTCCGATAAGATATCCATTCTTATCAAAGCATCCGCCACCTGAATTTCCTGGTGAAATTCCAAGTGCTATATCAACAACATCTTCATATACATTTGAAACAACATCATACATTGTCCTTGAATTGTAAGATGATGGATAGTTTGTGAAACTAACTGTTCCGTTTGCAGTTGTGTATGGATAAATCTTTTCTGATGTATAAAATATCATTGGATTATCACTTGCAACATTGCCCACTGTAAGACGATTCAGATAATCTAATTCAAGTGGTGTGCCTATTGTAAATATTTGTTCATAATCAAGCCTATCTCTTCTTTCAGTGTCAACAAGCCTATCTTTCATAGTCACATAGTTTAAGTTTACCTCATCACAATAAATAAGTGCAACATCCAAGTCTTTATTATGCCATAGCAATGAACAATCATATGTGTTTTCATTATCGGTCATTATTTCAAGTGTTAAATTGGAAAATTCATTGCTGTCATAAAAGTCAATTACATGATAGTTTGTAACAATATAACTGCCCTTGCTTGCAACATATTGATTATCAAGATTGGTTTTATAGCCATTTGAAGCCACACAGACACCACTGCCAAGCGACTCATAGCTTTTCTTAGTAGATTTGTTGTATCCAGTAACCAATATTGCCACAGTTGCATTTCCATCACGATAATGTTTTGCAATGTCATATACATCCATATCTTCTGTAATTGTTGATGTAAGGCAATTTGTCTGAGAATAAGTCCTTTTTCCAAACCAGTCTTTTAAATTTGGCAAGAGGCAGGAAGTAGTAAAAAAAGAAACTGCAAGAATGATAACAAGTGTCAAAACAACTGAAATTACGCTTTTAACTTCTTTTTTCATTGCAATTTCTCCTTTTCAAACATATTTGTCTTTTTATATTAAAATATGCCCAATTTTTCTCAAAAATATATTTTAAATCGATATTTTTGCATTAAAAACAGATTTAAATTATTTGAAGACTCTTTTTATAAACCTTTTTATAATCAACTGCGACATTCATGCCCTCATTGATTTCATAACTTGCATCCCCTTCAACAATGGTCTTCATAATTATTGAGTCACCAAGGATGTCACATACAACATCTTTAATAACATTGTTTTTAGAAGCATTTAAGTTTACTGCAAGTTTAACAATTACGCCAAGTTTTCTCACAGCATCAAGGTCTTCGTCTGTAAGAATGTCTTTATATTTAATCCACTCATTAAGTGAAAATTCGTCAAGATTTTGACATACGCAAATAAAACCTGCAATAAGAAGCTCTCTATGAGAAACGCCATTTATATCTGAATATACAATTTTTTCAAAGCCATGTCTTGAAAATTGTTCAAAATTTATACATTTTCCACTGTCATACATAAATGCCGCAATTCTCAATGGTTTTACATAATATCTTGGAAGCTTATGCATTACTTTAAGTTGTTTAAACAAAATTACCGCCAAACTATGCACGCTTTCATTGATTGAAAATTCGTCTTTTGCAAATTCATAATAATTGTCAAGTGAGTTTGACAAAAGGTCATTAACGCGCTCTTGAATAAGCGAAATTACATTCAACCCCAATACACCTGAAGTAAGGTTTGCTGTTGAAATTGAAATGTTGCTGATTGACAATGCTTCACACATTGCATTTATGATTGCAAAACCAGAAGCAATTTTATCTGCATCATCATAGCTTACGCCCTTAATTTTTCTAATCTTGTCCAGCTCAAGTCCTTTGATAAAATCAAAAGTCTTTGAAACTGTCTCTCTTGACAGGCAGTAATTGTTGTCTATATCAAGAGGATAGCGTTCTATCTTCTTTGCAATCTTTCCAAGTGAAAGGAATGCGTTTCCTAAACCGACAAATTTTGTAGCCTCATCTTCTTCAACCACAATTCCACAGCCAGAAATTTTCTTTCTTAAAGCTAGGGAAAGCTTATCAAGGTCTGTTTCACCATTTTCGCAAGCATTATAAGCGCCAAAAGGAATAGTCGCACTCTCAAGAATGGCACGCCTATTATATTTTACAACATAAGATGAAAAAGCCCCAACATATACAAAAATACCTTTTGCATTGTCAATTGAATTTACCACAGAATTGAAAAGATATTTGATATGCTCTTCATCTGACAAGATTGCAAAGCCTAGACCTGTATTATTGTAAATCTCGTCAATAAATCCTCTGTAATTTCTTGCCCTTGTAAGAATGTTTGAAGCCACAGCAAAAATTTTCTCAACGCCAAAATTTTCTATTATCCTTCTGTAGACTTTGAACACGCTGAGAATTCTATTTTTTATTTGAGGGCTTAAAAGCTCTTCCCTATATATTTCTTCACCAATGGCAACTGATTGTTGCTCTGAAAGTGCTAAGGCATAGTTTGCTCCACTCACCTTATAAATCGACAATTTGAGAGCTGTTTCATTGAGCTCTATAATCGCTATTTTTTCCATTAAAAACCAACCCCTTAATCAAGCTTTATTGCGCCAACCGGGCAGCTTGCCTCGCAAGCACCACAGTGAATACATTTCTTTTTATCTATCACTGCTTTTCCGTCTTTATCAAAGCTGATTGCCCCAACTGGACATATAGCAACACAAGTACCGCAACTGATACACTTTTTCTTGTCTACCATTTTTCCTCCATTTAGGCTTATTTTAACATATTTTTAGGCGGTTGTAAACTATTTATTTAATTCTTTTTTAATTTTTAATTGCTTTTATACCTTGGTATACAGATAATATACACAAAAACACGCCAAAAGCAATTCTAAGCGTTCCACTTGGCAAAAAACCTGCTATTAAAGCGCCACAAACGGAAAATACAATGCCGCTTAAAACAATAAAAATAATTCCTCTTGTGACCACATAACCATTTTTAAAATGAATGATGAGAGAAAACAAAGCCATAACTAAAAATGCAACTAAGTTTATCCCCTGACAAAGCTTTTGCTCCATTCCAAGAAAGATTGACAGAAGTGGAATTAAAAGCGTTCCACCACCCATACCAAGTCCCCCGAAAATGCCTGAAATAAAGCCGAAAAGCACATTTAAAACAATTGTCCAAATCATATTATCAATTTAATTCCTCCCACAAACATAATAATCGCAAAAATCACCCGCACAGCCTTTGGTGGAAGAATTTTTAGTGCAAATGAGCCAAGCACTCCTCCAAGAACAACGCCAAGTCCAATAGTCAGCAGTGGAAGGGAGCTGATATAGCCATTTATGACATAAATAAACGCTGAAATAAGGCTTAACGGAAATATAACCAAAATGGCAGTTGCATGCGAGTGTTTTGCGTCAAGATTTAATACTTTTTGCAAAATTGGCACACAAATCATGCCTCCACCGCCTCCAAAAAAGCCATTTAAAAAGCCAATAATTCCGCCTGCAAAAATCAGCATCATTTTCTGTTTTTTTGTCAATTTTTTTGGCTTTTTTGCATCAAAAAGCCCCCCTTTTTTATCCAATTTTAAGGCATTTTTTTTAGGTTTTTCACCTGATTTTTTCACCTTTTTGACAGCCTTTTTTTCACCCCAATTTTTGCTGATTTTGTCACTTTCTTTCTTAATTTTATTGTCATTTTTGTTCTTATTTTTCAATTTTTTCTCCGCCATGATTTCCTCTTAATTCATTTTCAGCCAGGCATTTTTCATATTTTGTGTCCTGCCTTTGTCTTATTTTGCCGAGTTTTGTCTATTTTTATTTAAACAATTATAAAATCTTTCAACTAGTACAAGTTAAATTTACCAGCATGTCATCAACATTTTACTTACAAATTTTAATTTACCTTTATTTAATTAAATAATATAAATAAAATGCTTAAAATTATTTGATTGTTTATAAGAAATGTTGTATACTACTAGGGTAAGATTTTAAAAGGTGGAACATGACTAAAAAAAGAAACAAATCAAATTCTAAATATTTAAAATTATGTGCTATTTTTATGTTTCCATTTGCTCTCTTTGGAGGAGTTGCTCTCGCAAAAACCCCTAATGTTGAAGCTGCGGAAACCTATGTGAGATATAAGCATGAAATTCTTTCAATCACAAACTCATCTTTTGTTCAAGGTGGCACCCCTTTTGTAAAGGGTGACTCTCTTTCTGGATGGAATGCGATTGAAACAGAAAGTCGTGCTACTGGAATGCTTATTGATGTAGGCAGTGGCAGTAATACCGAGGAAGGAAATGATGAAACAACCACTTTCTCAAAAAATAAAGAAGAATATATGCTTTCACAAAACCCTGGCGCTCATGGCAGTGACAGTCGTATTTTGATGATAAATTCAAAAGAAAACAAAGAGCAAAAGAATGTCAAAGCTTATAAGGGATATAGGTCAAGCTCTATCACACTTGAAGCAAATTCTTATTATGTATTTTCAGTTTCTGCAAAAGTTATGCTCAATGGAGACGATTTTGCAAATGGCTCTATTTATATCAACGGTCTTGTTGATAAAGACGAGCAAAGCATAAAGCTTGGTTATGAAAATTTCAGCAACACTACTTGGCAAGAATATTATTTCTTTGTTGCAACTGGAAACAAAGCACAGACTGTGACCTTAGACCTCTATCTTGGAAGCAATGGCGGTCAAACTAGAAGTGAAGGTGCTGTTTTCTTTGATAATGTAAATGCAACCAGATATTCTCACAACATGTTTATGGAGCTTTGTCAAGATTATGACTATAATAATGAAGACAATTTGCTTATTGAATATTCTGATAAAGACAATTGGACAAACAACAAGCTTAATTCGGCATTTTTAATTGATGCACTTCAGCCAGAATTTTATATTTTTGAAGGAACAGAGGGCTATAACTTTGATTTCGAGGATGACATTCCTGCAAATACAGACACTCTTGGTCAGCACTGGCAAATCATTACTGGTGGAAGAGCAAATGGCTCAGCAAGAATTGTTGATATACGCAATATGCAACAAAGAGACTTTAAAGACTTGACTGGATATGATTATGTTGGTGATACACTCACCTACAACAACAATCAGGCACTTGTACTTTGGACTGACTCAAATGAATATTCAAGTGGTGGTTATATCGGAGTAAAAAGCGAAGACATTTTAGTTGAAGCTCACAGCATTTTAAAGGTTTCTTTGAAAATGAAAGTTGCCGGCATGAAAACAGGTTCTTTCTATTTGAAAGTAAATGAAAATGACAGCATTTATTCTTATTCAAACCTTTCAAGTGACAGCGAAGCAAAAAATTATTATGAGCTTCAAAATGGAAAGACAAGCGGAATAACTTCAAATGTTACAAACGCTTGGATAAACGATTATCAAAATGTAGAGTTTTATATCAAAGGGCACAACCTTTACAATACAAATGTCAACCTTGAATTATGGCTTGGAGACAATCAAACAGCTGCTGAAGGTTGCGTTGTAATTGATGATATTAAAATCGAACGCGAAATTCATTCAAATTTCTCAGGCGCGTCAAACCAACTTGAGTTTAAATGGAATGATGGAAGCAGCGAAACCATCACAAACCCTTCTTTCAATAAGAGCGAGAATGCAGATGATGAAGGGAAATATCCTGTTATAGCTTCTGGCTGGACTACTAAAAAGGAAAAAGATGATAAAAATTTAAATGAAAGCGGAATTTTATATCTTGCTGATAATAAAGAATATGACAGACTTTACAAAGGGAAATATACTTGGGCAGGAATAAATCCAAATGCTACAAGCAATCCAAACAATGTTTATATGATGTTCAACAGCAAAAACAGCTTCCAATCAATTACTTCAAGCAGCACCACAATAAACAACAACTCTTTTTATAAACTCAGTTTCGACTATTACAACCAAAATTTTGGAAACTTAGAAAGCTCTAAAATCAAGGTTGAAGTTATTGATGAGCATGGAATAGTATTATTTACTAAAGATGCCATTCAAAGCCTTGATAAGTGGTCAAACATGGAAATTTATATTCACACTCCTGAAACAGTAACGCACAGCGTTCAAGTAAAAGTTTCTCTTGGTGATGAAGACAACAAAGTTGGCGGAATTGTATATCTTGACAATTTCAGCCTGACAACTGATGCAACATTTGAAGAAAAGTTTAGCACTGCTGTAAATAAAACTGAGCTTGGAAGTTTCTATCTCAACCTAGAAAATGGGGCTTTCAGCGGAGTTAAGACCTCACCTGCTTATACATTAAACATTGACCATGTTTATGACAGCAACTATGACAAAGACAATTGCGGTACAATTGCAGGAATTGCCTATGGCAAAGAAAATGGTTATGGAATTAAAAACGACAACAACCTGCTTGTAATTACAAATGTTGTTGCATGCAGCTCTACCCTTCAATCAGCCTACAACATGTCAGTAAGCGCAGATTCTTATTATGAATTGTCCTTCGATCTTGCAACCATCTTTGGCGACAAGGCTGGCACTTCAAATAAAGATCATAAGTGCAAATATGGAGTTAAGGTCACAATTGATGGTTATGAAGCGATTGAAAACTTAATCGCAACTGAAGAGCTTCACACATATAAAGTTTATATTCAAGCTAAGGCAGCTGCTACTCCAAAGATTGCTTTCTCACTTGTTTCAGACTGCGACAATACTACAGGAAGTGCAATCATAACAAATCTTGATTTCAAATCTGTTGATGAATATACATTTGCAAATGTTTCTCAAGCACCAGGCTTTGAAAAAACAGTATTTAAAGCAAATGAAAGTAACAAAGTTGATGAGGATGACAAAGATGACGACACTGACACAGACGAAACCTCACCTAGCCAAGCTGATTCAAACCTTTGGATTTTAATTCCTTCATTGATTATGAGTCTTGCTCTTATAATAGCTATTATCGGATTTGCTCTTAGAAAGGTCAAAATCAAGAAAATTGACAGAATAAAGAAAGAAACTTATGACAGAAAGAAGAGCGTAAACCATGATTTAATCTTGGCTGCAGCTCAAAAGAAGAGAGATTCTGAAGTTGCAGATCTTCAAAAAGCAAAAGACAGACTCTTAGAAGATAAACAAGAGCTTGAAAATGAGCATAAAGAATATTTCAAATCACAGCGTGAAGAGAATGAAGGAAAACTCACTCGTGCTATGGAAGCTGAATTTAAGAAATATAATGCAAATATCACAAGACTTGACCAAAAAATCAATATTATCAAAGAAAAGATTGATTATTGCATGAGTGCTGAGTATCTCCTTTCAATTGAAAGCAAACTTGCTATGGAAGAAGATGAAAGATTGACAGCAGAGCAAAGAGAGCGAAAAGCGCAAGCAAAACTTCTTAAAAAAGAGAACAAAATGAAAGAAAAAGAAAACAAAACAAAAAATAAAGAAGAAAAATAATTTTTGATTTGTTTTAAAAAAAAGAGGCAATTTCTTGCCTCTTTTTTATGTATCAGTTTCAACTTTATGTATAGTTTCAACTACATTTTCACTTTTATCTCATTTTTTCACTTTTACCACTCTACCCTTTTTTCTCTTTTACTTGGCTTATCTATTTTTCTTGGTTCTCTTCTTTTACCACCCTTATCACTCTTATCACATTTATTACTTTTATAATTTTTATTACTTTTATACTTTTTACTCTTTTTACTCTTTTTACTATTTTTACTATTTTTACTATTTTTACTCTTTTATAAAGCTAAAAAAAAGCATCAATAATTGATGCTTTTTAAATTAGTCTTCATCATCGTCAAAGCCTTCGTCATCATCATCTTCGTCGTCATCAAAGTCGTCATCGTCATAATCGAAATCGTCTTCTTCATCGTCGAAATCTTCATCGAAGTCTTCGTCGCTCTCATCAAGCTCTTCCCCTTCATCAGCAAATTCTTCATCACCAAAGTCGAGGTCTTCATCTTCTGAGAAGTCCATATCTTCACCCATATCATCGTCAAGCATGCCAGCTTTTGTAATATCATTTACAGAAGCCATCTCGCCAAGTTCATCATACATAGACATAGTATCGTCGTCATCATCTGAAGACATCATATATTCATCCCAATTGCTGTCAAGCTCGCCATCCTCACCCCTTCTTTCTTTGAGGCAACTTGCGCACATAATTTCATCTGGTTGAATATAGTTTGTTTTGCAAATTGGGCAAAGCTCTAAATCCACATCATCAAGGTCGTCTTTTTTAGCTTCCATTTCTGCCTTACAAACAGAACAGTATTTATCCTTTTTTTGAATAAAGTTCAACTCACATCTAGGGCATCTAATATAAACTGGTTTTTTCATGTTTTCTCCTTAAAATTTAAGTTTTGTTTTTATTTAATTTTTTATTAAAACATATCTCTAAATGTTTCTACCACATTATACAATTGTATTTGCCAAATGTCTATCATTTTTTCAAAATTTTTAATAAATTTTAATAATTATTTTGTTTTATCAAGGCTCGCTTCCGCCTGACTTTTGCGAAGATATAAAGGTTTAAGCTCTTCTGGTCTTACAAACCTATCTTCCAGCTGTTTTTTAAGTGACAATTCAAGCAAATCTTCTGCTGATGGCTCTACTTTTTCAGCCGCCTCATCAACATTTTCTTCGCTTAAACCAATAAGTTTGCCCTTTATATTTAATAGTTGTTCTCTTTCAATCAGTTTTTCTTCACAAAGCTTTTCTCCCTGTGAGGAAAACTCACAAACATAATACAGACCACTTAAAGCATCTACAACACATGTGAAATTTTCGCTTGGTTGGAATTTTTTAATATATGTATATGCCATAAGCTCATGCGTTGTTACGCCGACAATTTTCTTTTCGCCGCCCCCTGCAAGAAAGCCTTTTACAAGTGATATTCCAATTCTTAAACCTGTAAATGAGCCCGGCCCAACAACAAGTGCAAAGCAGTCATTATCTTTAAAATTTTTTCCTGTTTTAGCAATTGTTTCATCAAGTGAAGGAAGAATGTTTTCGCTATGCTTGCAGTTTGAGTCAAGCTCTTTATATGCTTTTGCTCCTTCAATATCAACTCCAATCAAAGCCTTTTTATAAGCAGTAGAAATTGCAATCATTCATTCCCTCCAACGCTTCCGATAACTATTTTACGGCAAGAGTCGTCTATATTTTCAATTCTGACTTGAATATGCGGACAGTTGATAAGTCCTTTAACTTTTTCTGGCCATTCCACCAGCACAACTCCGTCAAGTGAATTTAGGTCAAAATATTCGTTGAAGCCAAGTTCCTCAGCCTCTTCAAGACTTTCAAGCCTGTACATATCAAAATGATACACCGGCACCTTTCCCTTCTCATATACATTAAGCAGTGTAAATGTTGGACTGGTGACAAGCTCGTCAGAGCCAAGTCCTTTTGCAAAACCTTTAACAAAATGAGTTTTGCCAGCACCCAAATCTCCAACCAGAGTAAATACAACCCCTTTTCCAACTGTTTTAGCGAGTTTTTCGCCTACAAGCATTGTCTCATTTTCATTTTTAGTGACTATTGACAATATTTCTTCCATATTTTCTCCTATACGCATGAATGAAAAACATTTTTAAAGCTTTTCACTTTTTACAGTTTTAATGCCTTTTTCCCTTTCGAGCAGGCAATCTTTTGACAAGATAATAATACAACATTATCGCAAAAAAAGCAAATAATACACCCAAAGTTATGCCAAGCAGCGTATCTGTAAAATAATGCACGCCAAGCACCATTCTAGAAAGTGCAACAAGCATTGGAAGCAAGCCGATTGCAACACAGCCCAGCCCCTTTGTCCACCTGTCTTTTGAATAAGTAAGCAAGGTGTAAATAAGAAAAGTTGCAAATATTCCGCTGCATAGGCTGTGTCCAGAAGGCATGCTAAAGCCGTCCTCATTGCCTAGGTTTAAAATATCGCTGTATGTGTCGAATGGACGAGGTCTTCTTATAAGCAGTTTAAGCGCATAGTTTATTATTGAGCCTATGGCAAAAGTGAGCGCAACAGCAAGTCCAAGTTTTTTGTTTTTGATAAACACTATTATAAAGGTTATTAAAAAACCTAGATAGCTTCCAAGCATTGATGCTGTTTGGAAAAAAGCTATCCATCCCGTTGTCGCATTTGACTGAAAAAATCTTATTATATCGTATTCAAACTCCATAATAGATATATTGTAACAAAATTATCAAAAAAAAACAACAGAATTTATTATTCTGCCGATTTTTTTAATTTGCTTATACTGAAACCATCATCAATGTCATATACCTTCGTCTCAAAATCATCATCTTTTTCAAGCATATCAATAAAACTTTTCATATTTCTTACCATTGTTCTGTTTTTATGGCAAACGCGGCTTTCATCTTGAAGAAGTCCACCTAAAAGTATATTATCTGCAAAAAGGATTCCGCCAACAGTTAAAAGATTTTTTAAAATTTTAAGATATTTAAAGTATTGACCTTTTGGACCATCTAAGAAAATAAAGTCAAATTTTTTGCCTTCACTTTGAAGTTTCTCAATTTCGACCAACGCGTCACCATTGATTGAAACCACTCTTTCATCACAACAAAATTCTTTAAAATTCTCTTTTGCCTGTAAAAATCTATCTTGATTTTTCTCTATAGTTGTCAAATTGATTTGACTTGAAGCATGCAACATTCTTATGCCAGAATAGCCTATTGCAGTGCCAATTTCAAGCACGGCACTGCAGCCCTCCTTTTGAAGTATTTCACAAACTTTTTCAATTGTTTTCTCACGCACAATTGGGACAAAGTTTTGACGAGCGAAAGTTTCCAAGTTTGCAAGCATTTCATCATATTGCATAAAAACCTACCCTAAAGTAACTATTGTCAAAATCATTGGGCGTCTTTTTGTGCGTCTGAAAATGAAGTTTGACACATTTCTTCTAAGAGATGCCCTAATCATCGTTGGGTCAACACCGCGAAGATCTGCCTCTTTTAATGAAGCAACAATGCAAGCTTTTGCATCTTGAACAAAGCTTTCTTGTTCATCAGCATACACAACACCACGAGTAATAATAAATGGATCACCTATTACCTCTCCAGCAACATTGTTGATATTAACACATACTACGCAAATTCCGTCTTCACTGAGCTGTTTTCTCTCTCTAAGAACATTACTATCCATATCACCAATGCCAATTCCGTCAACAAGACGCTGACCAGCCTTGACAAACTTGCCCTCTTTCATTGAGTTTTGAGTGATTTCAACCTGCATTCCAAGGCTTGGGAGCAAGATGTTTCTTCCTTCCATACCAAGTGACATTGCAAGCTCTTTATGAGTTTTTAAATGGCGATATTCACCATGCACTGGCATAAAGAATTTTGGTTTTACAAGGCTGTGCATAAGTTTTAATTCTTCTTGGCAAGCGTGTCCAGAAGTGTGAACATCAGCAAGCTCGTCATAGATAACATCAGCGCCAAGTTTATACAAAGCATTGATGACATTATAAACATTTTTTTCATTTCCAGGAATTGGAGAAGCTGACAAAATAACAAGGTCGTTTTGTCTTATTTTAAGGTTTTTAAATTCGCCAGCTGCCATGCGAGTAAGCGCACTCATAGGCTCACCCTGACTGCCAGTAGTCATGATAAGAATTTCTTTATCGTCCATCTTATCAACTTTTTCAAGGTCAACAATATTTTCTCGATTGAATTTAAGCTCACCAAGTTTCAATGCAACTTCACTGACATTTATCATGCTTCGGCCAGTAAATGCTATCTTTCTGTTATACTTCTCAGCAATGCTTAAAATCTGTTGCATTCTGTGTATGTTTGAAGCGAAAGTTGCCACAATTATACGGTTATTTGCATGGTTTTTAATTATGTCATCAAGTGTTCTGCCAACAGACTTTTCACTCATTGAATAGCCCTTTCGGCAAACATTCGTGCTTTCACAAAGCAAAAGTTGAACACCCTTTCGGCCTATTTCGCCAAGTCTTGTAAGGTCTGTCATTTCACCATCAATTGGCTCATAATCAATCTTAAAGTCGCCAGTATGCACAATAGTGCCCGCTGGTGTAGTTATTGAAAGCGCAAGTGAGCCGGCAATAGAATGGCTGACTTTAATAAACTCAATGATGAAATTGCCAATCTTTAATACATTTTTTGGCTTTACAGCAACAGTCTTATATTTAACCTTTGGATGTTCTTTCATCTTATTTTCTACAAGCGCAAGAGTAAGTCTTGATCCATAGATTGTAACTGGCACTTGTTCAAGTAAGAATGGAACAGCGCCAATATGGTCTTCGTGACCATGAGTAAGCAGAAGAGCTTTCACCTTATCTTTATTTTCAATTATATAGCTCATGTCAGGAATTACAATATCAACTCCTGGCAAATCGTCATCAGGGAAAGTCAGACCAGCATCAACAATGACTATTTCGTCATTATATTCAAGCGCGGTCATGTTTTTTCCTATTTCGCCTACTCCTCCTAGAAATGTAATTTTTAATTTGTTGTTATTCATTTTTTCTCCTTTTTTTATTTTTAAGACTGCCCTGCAATCTTTTTTTCATACTCAACTTAAAAAGTGACTTTAAATTTTTATTCCACAAAAATATTAAGTCTTTAAATTAAAGACTTCTCTTTTGTAAATAATTCATTTGTATATTAAGTTTTGCTTTCAAAAACTTTAATATTTGTGCTTTAAGAAATTTTACAGAATGTATTTTGCGTCGTCAAGTTTGTCAACTTCTTCAAGTCTTTTTGGTGACAAAATAGTGTCATTATCAACATAAAATCTCATGCCTTGACTTGAGAAAAAGGCAACCATTTCAAAGATATGAACAAAAATTGGCACAATTGGAAGTATCACGATGATTGCATAAAGGCCAAGCACCATAGCAAGCACTGTTGCAAGAAGATAGATTATAAAAGCTGTTGAATAAACTCTTGCGCCCCTTCTAAGCACAGCTCTCATACCAATTGTATAAGACGAAAATACATTGTGGTTATAGACAACCTTAGCAGGTGCCCATCCAGCATTAAAAAGCTCTTTTATCGCCATCAAAGCGGCAGCTAAAAGCACAAAAGCAACCGGCATAAAATAGTCAAAAACGCCGTTGTCAATTCTGGTCAAAGCCCACATTCCAAACAAAATCAAAAAGTTGAAAGGAATTGCATAAAGCACTTTGACAGATGAATAAGAAAGTGAGCTTCTAAGTGTTTTAAGATAGGTGCCCGTGAAGCTTTGTCTTTGACAGGCTGACATATAGCCATACATAAGTTCGCAACTTACCACCTTTCCAATATTCATAAGAAGTGGCAAAAGAAGGAAGATAATCACGCAAAAATAAATGCCAATTCCGATATTTGAGGTAAACATAACCTTAAAAAACTCAACCATGAAATTTGCAACAATTGTAAGCGACTTCGAGAAATTTGCACCATACAATGTGCCTGTTTCCCAAGCTGTAGGAAGCCCTGCATTTGCGCTTGCGATTGTGGCATAGTCTATATAGTTTTTATAAAATACGGCAAGAAGAGCCACACTGATTGCAAAAGACAAAATATGGTAAACAAGAAGTTTCCATACCTCAGCAAAGTTTGCAAATAAGAGTCTACAAGAATTTTTAAACATCATAATATTTTTGCCTATCTATTAAAAATTGCCTTTTAAACTATAAAACTATTTTAAATAGTTTACTACATAAAAACAAATTTGGCAAGAGAAATCTTGTCAAATTTGCAAATTTATCTTCTAAAAATTGTGTTTTACTTCCAAAATTTTGTAAACTATGTCGCCGCCTTCCATTTTAACAGTGACCTTTTCCCCCACCTTTCTTCCGATAAGGGCTGCACCTACTGGTGAATTATTGCTGATGATGCCTTTTGCTGGATTGCTTTCAGTTGAGCCCAGAATTTGCAAAACAAGGTTTTCATCAAATTCTTCATCATACACTGTGACAGTAGAGCCAATGCTTACCTGACCTTCTGTAGCAGAATTATCAATGATTTCACAGTTTAAGAGAATATCTTCCATTTCATGAATTTCAGCTTCGATTTGTGCTTGTTCTTCCTTAGCTGCATCATATTCAGAATTTTCAGAAAGGTCGCCAAATTCTCTTGCAATAGCAATCTTTTCGCTTGCCTCAACCCTTCTAGTAGATTTGTAATAATTTAATTTTTCTTCTAATTGCTTTTTGCCCTCAGCGGTTAAAAAATGTGTCATGTTTAGCTCCTTTTATAAATTTAAAAAAATACTCCATCATTCAACTTTGACAAAGTAACTATTGATTTTTTCAATTTACCTTCTATAGTATATTCATTTTTCACAAATAAGTCAACAAATTTTATGTTTTTTGCATTTTTTTTCGTGATTTGCGAACATTATACTAGGAGGAAATTCTATGATTACCATAATTTCTTTTTTATTGACCTTAATAGGCTCTATAAACTGGCTTATGATTGGTCTTTTGCAATATGACTTTGTCGCTGGAATATTTGGCTATCAAGCCAGCGTATTGTCAAGGATTATCTATATTATCGTAGGTGCTTCAAGTTTTGTGCTTGTTTTCAAACTGATAAAAGGCAAAGGCACCCTCAATATTCTTTCAAAACGAAATAAAAAAGACCTCGCAAATAAAATAAACAAAGATAAAAAAGAGGATAAAGAGGAAAAAGAAGACTCAATCTTTGAAAAAGGTGCTTATGCCCACGCTCATAATATTGAAAGCGGCGAAGATGTTTATAAGGAAGAATTAAGAGAAAAATTCAACCGTGAACATGAAAAAGATGAAGCTTCTTTTCACAAACATTCAAGCGGTTTGTTTGACGAACATTTTGATGACAGAGGCGAGCTATGAATTACAGAAATCTTTCAATCATAACGCTTATTGTCATCTTTTGTGGTTGTCTTTTTTGCAGTTTGTTTTTTAATTTATTTTAATTATTATAATCGCAGCATTTTATTTATGATATTTAGAATTTGAATTTATCATAAAAGCCCGATAAATCTGTTCAAGCAAGATTATTCTTGCTAAATTATGAGGATAAGTAGCCTTTCCAAAAGACAGCTTATCCCCTATTTTTTGTTTGACTGCATTGCTTACTCCATAAGAGCCGCCAATAACAAATGTGATTGTGCTGTTTTCCAGTGCAGTCGTCTCAATTTTGTTTGCAAATTGTTCGCTTGAAAGCTCTTTGCCATTTAAATCCAGCAAAATGTTTTTGCCAGAAAGTGAATTTAAAATTTCTTCACCTTCTAAAGCAATAATTTTTTCAATATTATCAAATTTATTTTGTTCTTCAAGCTCGATTATTTCTGTTTTGCAAAATCGCGAAAGTCTTTTGACATATTCGCCTTGAGCTTCCTGCCAAAACTTTTCTTTAAGCTTTCCAACGCAAACTACCCTTATCGTTATCATAAAATGCCCCAAATAAAAGTAAACAATGTGATTGTGCTCATAATCACAATAATAGTGGTCAAAATTATTTTAGCAATTTTATCAGTTTCATATAGTATTGGCTCTTTTTGTAAATTGAAGGTAATATCACTGTGATAGCCAAGTTGTTTTGCTTTTTCATTGTAAATTTTGTCGAAATTATCCAAAAATCTTTCTTGAATGCTTGTATCATCCACTCTATCGAAATTGCCATTTTTAATATTTTCAATCTCATAAAGATATCTTTCTTTTTCATATTGCTCGACCATAGCTTTTTGCATTTTTCCCATTCTGTCAAGTGCAGAAAATTTAAACAAATGAAACAGCAGCCAGAAAAGAAAGATAAACAAAGCAAAAATAAGCAAAATCATAAACATAATTGTAAGAATTGGGCTTGAGCTAAGCCATGATTGTAATACTTGGAAGCCAGCGTCAAAGCCAAGATTATGAAAACTTGAAAAGCCCATAAATACTGAAATAGCATTGTTCATAAAATGGACTATCATAGCTGGATAAATGCTTTCAGTCCTAAGTGAGATATAGCCAACCAAAATTCCTATTAAAGTTGCATAAACCACCTGTTCTACATTTAGGTGCAAAAGACCGAACAACAGCGCCGATAAAACAACCGCCCTTCTTGGCCCGAATTGAGAGAATCCATTTAAAATCATTCCACGATGTGCAACTTCTTCACATACGCCTGGCAAGACAGCAGTGAAGAACAAGTTGACTAAAAGCAGCCAAATTGGATATGAAGTCATTCTTTCCCCACCACTTGAAAAATTGTAACCTATACTTGACATCAATGCGTTGATAAAGGTCATTATAAGCACATTTAAAACATAAACTACAATTCCAATCAATATGCTTATCAAAATCTGTCTAAATCGTATCTTTCTGAAACCAAAAAACTTCAAAACATTTTTGGTATTTGATTTCATTAAAAAAGCAAACAAGAATATGGACAGACAAAAAAGTAGCCCTACTTGTATGACTATATTGAGGACATATCCTCCCCACTCATTATTTAAAAAATCTAATACTCCAAAAGCTGAAAGCATTCTAATTGTCGCAAATAAAACAACAATTGGAAGATAGCATATTAGAGTAATCCTAAGTAATTTATTTCTATAAGACATCCTTCTCCCTTTTTACCTATGTAATGTACGATTGTACAACTAAATATATTATGAAATTTTTAATAAATCAAGCACGATTTTTGTCTACTTTTGTAGTAAAATGTCGAATTTTTTCCTGTTTTGTCGAAACTAGCCCATGACTATGGTTGTAATTGTTGCCACTAAATATAAAACACCAGCGACTGCAAATGATATATAAAGATATTTCGAAGTCTTGATTGAAGTGCGTTGACGCTCTTCTTTGCTTTTATGTTTAAAGTAATATCTGTCTATTAAATAATAGATTGCAAAGGTTGTCGCCATTAGTGCTATTGCGACCAAATAAAACCACCATGTATCTGCCAAAGATAATGAAAAGCCAGTTGCATTTTCAATATATGCAAAAGTCACAACCAAAAAGTTGTTTATAAAATGCACGAGAATAGAGCTTACAAGTGAGCCTGTTCTAAGCACTATCCACCCCATTATGCAACCAAGCAAGAATGGATAAACAAGTTGTTGAATGTTGTTGTGCATAATGGCAAACATAAGTGCAGAAAGCAAAATTGATACATAGTCATTAAATCGAGACCTAAGCCCATTTAAAATCATTCCTCTGAAGATAAACTCTTCATATATTGAAGGCAAAACAGCAAGAAGCACAATTGATAATAGGTATGTCCACCAAGATGTTGGGTTGAGCCCTGACAAAGAGTTGTCTAAAGGATAGCCAACAACTTTTAAGAAGTTGTCAAATGCACCTATAAAATATTGAATACCGAAAAGGGATATTACACCCACTAATACCATTAAGAGATAGGTATGCCATTTCATTTTAAAATTCAAATTTACAGCTTTAAAACTTATCTTTTCTTTTTTGTTATACATGAAGAAAATGACAGCAAACATAAGAAATGTGCAAATAGAATATGCTATACTATAGCCTATGTTGTCAGTAATTACGCTGGACTCTATTTCTTGACCTCTTGCAATTTGAGAAATTACAAAAGAGATAATAAGCGCAAGCAAAAGTGGTGATGCAATAGCAATTAAAAACACCTTTCCGCTGTCATCATCTTTATAGATATTTCTTTTTTCTACTTCTGTCTTTATTTCATTTTGAATATTTTTCATCTTTTAATTATACAACAAATGTTTGTAAATTACAATCAAATGACTTTACATTTCAAAAAATAATCATTAAAATATAAGCATGTTGGATTTTATGAAAGAAGCTTTAAAAGAGGCTCGAAAAGCTTATCAAGAGGATGAAGTGCCTATTGGAGCAGTGATAGTCAAAGATGGAAAGATAATTGCCAGAGGGCATAACAATCGCGAAAAAAGCCAGAATGCAATAAAACATGGTGAAATTATTGCTATTGAAAAGGCTTGCAAGAAATTAAAATCTTGGCGCCTTGACAATCTTGAATTATATGTTACATTAGAGCCCTGCCCTATGTGCGCGGGTGCTATTGCCAATGCAAGAATAGCAAAAGTCGTTTATGGTTGCAAAGAGACCAGCTCGCAAGATGAATTGTGCAAAAAGATACTTACAAGTTTAAGACTAAATCATAAGGTTGAAATTGTCTATGATGATCGGCATAGCGAAGAAATAGCCGCCCTTCTTGGAAACTTCTTCACCAGTAAGCGAAAAAACAAGACAAGTAAAATTTAATTTAAAAGATTACTAAAAAAAGACCACTTAATATGGTCTTTTTTTATCATTTTTAAGCTTTAAATTTTATTTGATTACAATAATTTAGTAAGCTCTTCTTGAAACTCTTCATCTGAAATTTCGCCTTTTTCATGGCGTTTTCTAAGAGAAGCAATCTTCTCTTCTTTAGTATCTGCTTTATCCTCTTTGTTGACATATTCAATTATTACACCTTCTTCTCTCACCTCTTTTTGGGGCTTAATCCAAACCCAATCAGAGATAAAGATAGTCACAATAAGAAGCACTGAGGTAATTGAGAAAAGATTTAAGATAATTGAAATAGTCAGTGCCGCCATGTATAAACCATAACGCGACCTAAAATATTTTCCATTATTCCAAATAGCCATTGTCAAAAGCACGATTATTGCAATTGAAGCAGCAAGGTTTATAAAAGTAAATATCAAATAGAATATTGCTGCCCTTACAGTAACATCAGTTTGAAAATAACTTACAATATCATATATACTCCATGCAACATCTCCAAAAGAGAAGACGATTGCAAGTATCAACAAAATTTTTTTAGTATTGTTCATCATTCCTCCAAATATAATAGGATTGTATCAAAATATCAAAAACATGTCAAATCATTTGGCACTTTTCATAATTTATTATATACTTTAAGTTGAATATTATAACGGAGAAAAAAGATGAAAAAAGTAAAAACACAAAAAAATATCATAATTACTGGATCTTCAAGCGGAATTGGACAGGCATTAAGAAATTATTACACTGCAAATGGCGATAATGTAATCGGAATAAGTTTATGCGATGATGATTATTGCTGTGATGTATCTGATTATCAAGCTATGAAGGCTATATTTGACGAAATAAAGACTAAGATAGACAAGATTGATATTCTCATCCCTTGCGCTGGCTTTGGCCTTTCTGGCGCAATTGAGCTTATTGACAACAAGCTTATTCAAAAGGAATATGATGTAAATGTCTTAGGCACAGTCAACTCAATTCAATGCAGTCTGCCTTTAATGCGTGAAAATGGAAAGATAATCAACATAAGCTCTGCCTGCGCCCTCTTTCCATTGCCTTTTAGAGCTTTCTATTGCTCAAGTAAGGCAGCAGTAAGCAGTCTGAGCGATTGTCTTAGAATGGAGCTTTCAAGGACAAAAATTCAGGTCACTGCTATTTGTCCTTGTGACATTAAAACCAATTTCACAAAAAATCGTCAGAAAAGTTATGACACAAATGAGCGTTATGGAGAGGCTATCCGCTGCTCTGCCGAGCGTATTGACAGCCGTGAAGATAAAAGAATGTCAATTGAGAAAGCGACCAAAATTATGGTCAAAATTATTGGCAAGAGAAAGCTTAAACCTCAATATGTAATGGGTGCTCGTAATAAATTTTTATATCAAGTGCAAAAATTCTTCCCTCGCTCTTGGGTAATTAAAGTAATGACAAAAATGTTTTATATAGAAAAATAACTTTTTAAAGATATCTATTGCAAACAAAAAAACTTATCAAATTTAATGATAAGTTTTTTATTTTCAACTATTTATTTTGATTGTCAAGTTTATCCATTTCCATAACAGTATCGTGAGGAATTGGCTTCCATTCCACCTTTGTAAATAAAGCAATATAGTATGTAAAATTTCCAATTAAGTCAAACAGGAAGAATAAAATGGTGTGCCAAATTGTTTTCCAAACTGGCATTTTGCCGAGTTGTTTGCGATAACAAATAAGTATCAACAACACAAGGCCTACACCAGAAAGGAAGGCTTTAAAAATATATGAGGCATAGAAAATGAGAAGTCCTTTTACTCCACCCCAATAGTCGCAGGCAAGAAAAGCAAGAGTAATTGTCAAAATTCTAGTAAGTATTCTTCTTAAAGCGCCTTCAGCCGCGCTTGGGAAATTTAACCAGAAACAATCGTAAGTAGTTGGGAAATATTTATTTTTACTGAACAAATTTTTAATCAATTTAGGCTCATTTTCAGCAAAAGATTGATAATGTCCCTTTGCCCATCTTATACGCTGTCTGCATGAAACTTTTAAATTATAAGGCTGTTCGTCATAGAAAACTGCATCTTCGCAATAGACAATTCGATAATTTTGCACGACTGCATCACTGCAAAAAGAGCGGTCTTCTGTAAGTGTAACATAATTCCAACCATCTTTTACAAGTTCGTTTGAAAACAAAAAGCCTGTCCCCTGTATTCTGCAAGCTTGATTTAAAACGGCTTTTGCGCGATTTTCAAGCAGGCATGTTCTTAGCCAGTGCATAGCATAGGCAAAAGAAATCCAATTTTGATTCATGTTTTTTGACTTTCTGAAAGATGTTATGATTTTATTTCCATCATCAAAAGCGTCGTTCATCTTGCTAACATAATCTTTTTGCAATACATTGTCGGCATCAAAGATGAAATAACCATCAAAAAGCTCTATCCCAAAATCTTTTTTGATTTGGTCAAACAAATAACGAAGGGCATAACCTTTTGTGCGTTCGTCTGGATTGTTGTGTTCATAAACGACAATATTAAGTTTGCTTTTGTCATAATCTCGCACGATTTGTGCTGTATTATCAGTGCAATTGTCCGCAACTACGAAGACGCACAACCTTTCTTTAGGATAATCTTGATTGCTTATACTGTCGAGAAGGTTTTTAATAACCTTTTCTTCATTTCTTGCGGCAATACATAGTCCATAAATATGCTTTTGCTTCGCCTCAGGATATCTTTTCTTTTTGAATATTCCCACTAAAAAGAAAATCACTTTATATAATGTCAATATAGTAAGTGCAGTGCCTATATAAGACAATACTGAAATAATAATGTTGATAGCTTCCATAATGTTTTGATTATAACAAATTTATCAGGAAATTACAAGAACATTATTCGATAAAATACAAAAAAATGCGACACAAGTCGCAAGATGAATTTATTTGATAATTTTGACAGCAATTTGAATTTATATTGTTTTTAAATTTGTTACAATTTTCAGCATGAAGCAGTTTTATTTTGTTATTAAAAGCCAAGTGAAATGAGCAGCGCCTTGTTCACCTCTCTCATTTTATCAGCTGAAAGCGTAGTGACCTTTTCTTGAAGGCGACGCTTATCAAGGGTGCGAATTTGCTCTAAAAGTGCAACCGAATTTTTGGGAAGGTTGTAATCAGAGGCTGACAGCTCGATATGAGTGGGAAGTTTTGCTTTCCCAAGTTGACTTGTAATTGCCGATACAATGACAGTTGGTGAATATTTATTTCCTATGTCATTTTGCAAAATTAAAACTGGACGAACACCACCCTGTTCGCTTCCAACGACAGGGCTTAAATCAGCATAATAAATTTCACCTCTTTTTATTGTTCCAGTCACTCTCTACAATTTCCCAATAATCAATCAAATCGACTTTTTCAAAGGTGGAAAATTCATCTTTAAAAGACTGAGGCGAGCCCTCATAAAAATCTTTTAGAATTTCCTCCTCTATAAGCATATTATGCGGAGCCGCACCAAAGATTGCATGAATGACGGAAGAAATTTTTTCATCCGATTTATCAAACTCATCAAATCTTTCTTGAAGCTTTGCAGCATATTCTCTTTGCTTTGACATGATTATCTCCCATATTTTAATCTTTTAAACTTAATTTGCGTAAAAAAAGACGCAAATATGCGTCAATTTTAATTTTTAAATAATCATTGCTATTGCAGTGGCATAATCTTTTATATGAGAAATCGATACTTCCAAGTTTTTGCCTGAAAAACAATTTTCAAACTTTTCTAAAGCCTTGCCATGAAGCCTTACACAAGGCTTGCCATTTTCTTCATGATAAAGCTCAATGTCCTTAAAAACAACTCCGCTGTCTTTTCCCATTTCCAAAGCTTTCATAACTGCTTCTTTTAGGCTAAATAATGCAGCAATTCTTTGTTTTTTCAGCACTGGAGAGCTGTTTAAATAAGTTTTTTCGCCCTCTAGTGCTATTTTATCTACAAAGGCTTCACTTTCGCTTATTCTTGCCACTTCTACTAAATCAATTCCTATCATTTTCAAGTTTCTCCCAAACTGATGAAATTTGTCCATATTCAAAACCTTTTCCTGCCAAATGATTGAAAAGTTTTTGTTTATTTTTAAGGTCAAATTCTTTATTTTTCATATATTTTTCAGCCAATTTGAAGCATTTTTCTGCTTCACCTTCATCATTAAGCATTTTATCAAGTTTTTCTTCCACAATTTCGTCATCAATACCCTTAGAAAGAAGGTCATATTTCAACTTTCTTCTGCTTTTTGAAAACATATAAGAAGAGATGAAATTTTCGCAAAAAGCTTCGTCATCAATATAGCCATAACTTTTAAGTTTTTCGACAGCTTTTTCTATGCATGAATAGGGATATTTCTTTTCTTTTAAATAAGAAACAAGCATTTTTTCACTTTTCATACTTTTTTCAAGTGCCAAAAGCCCACGATTGAAACAGGCATAATCTCCATTTTCTATAAGCAACTCTTCAAAAAAGCTGTCCTCAAATTTCTGTCCAGACTTAAGACAATGTTTGGCAAGAATTTCTGCTTCAAACACACCCAAAAGCTCATCATCAACAAACAATCTATATCTTAAACCTTTGCCAATTTTCTCAATTTCTGTGATTTCTTTCAACTATTCCCCCAAAAATACTTAAAATATTTTATTTTTCTAAAATCGTTTTTAAATACACTTCTTAAAATTCTTATAAAAACATCTTAAACATTTCTTTAAAAATGCTAAAAATCTTCTTTAAAACAATCTTCAAACTTATTTACAAAGCTCCGCTGCCACTTTGGAATATGCCCGCACAAGCCCACCAGCACCCAGTTTTATTCCGCCAAAATAGCGCACAATTGCAAGACAAACATTGTTTAAATCTCTTTTTTGTAAAACTGACAAAATAGGTCTGCCAGCTGTTCCGCCAGGCTCGCCATCGTCATTTGCCCGTTCATAAAAAGGTGTTTTAGCCCTTGCCGCCCAGCAAATATGAGTTGCTTTCGGATGTTGTTTATGAAGCCATTCTATAGCCGCTTTTGCCTCTTCTTCGCTTTCAATTTGAAATAAAAAGCCATAAAACTTCGATTTTTTTTCAATTATTTCGTTATTTTTTAGCAACTTCATTTAATTACAACCTTAATAAAGTTTTTCTTGCCCTTTTTAAGTAAGATTGAATTTTCATCAAAATCAGCTGTTGTAATGCTTTTTGAAAAGTCTGAGACCTTTTCACCATTCATAGAAACAGCGCCCCCTTCAATCATTCGTCTTGCATCACTTTTTGATGAGCAAAGCCCGCATCTAAACAGAACATCACATATATTGACTCCACTTTCAAATTCTGTCTTTTGCATTTCAAATTCTGGAGCGTCATTTCCACCTTGTGTAAAAAGATTTTCGCTCATTTTTTGTGCAAGTATGGCATCTTCTTCACCTCTTACAAATTTGGTTATTTCAAAGCAAAGACGCTTCTTTGCCTTAACAATATCTTCTTTAATAATTTCTTTAATTTCAGCCATTGGCAAATCGGTGAAAAGGGCAAACATCATTTCAACGCAGGCATCAGGGGTTTGGTATACACCTTGATAGAAATCGTAAGCAGAAATTTTATCTTTGTCAATCCATATTGCCCCTTTTTCTGTCTTACCCATTTTCTTACCTTCTGGTGTAAGCAAAAGTGGATTTGTTGCACCAATCATTTCACGATTTCCACCATCAGCAAAATTAAGTTTTCTTGCAAGTTTAACTCCTGCAACAATGTTCCCCCATTGGTCAGCACCGCCCCATTCAAGTTTGCAACCTTTATCTTTATTTAAATGCACAAAATCGAATGCTTGCATAAGCATATATCCCATTTCAAAGAAGGTAAGTCCGCCCTCTTTAATGCGGTTTGCATATATTTCATTTGTCAGCATTTCGTTTACATTAAAATGCACACCAACTTCTCTCATAAAATCGATATAATCATAGCCTTTAAACCAGTCAGCATTATTGACTATTTCAGCCTTATTTTCGCCTTCAAAGTCTAAAAACACCTTTAAGCTGTCCTTGATTTTATCTATGTTTTTTTGTATAAGCTCTTTACCCATAAGCTGACGCATTTCACTTTTTCCTGAAGGGTCACCAACACATGCTGTTGCTCCACCCATCAAAAGATAAACCTTATGACCGGCTTGTTGAAAGCGTCTCAAAATGCAATATGGCACGCAGTGTCCAACATGGAGGCTGTCCATCGTTGGATCAGTCCCCTCATATAAAGCTATTTTTTCGCCACTTTCAAGAAGTTTTTTCAATGCTTCTTCATCAGTGCATTGATATAAAAGTCCGCGCTCTTTCAATACATTAAATAAGTTTGTATCAATATTTTTCATTTTTTCATCTCTCCTTTAATTTCTTTATTTATTTTTTTAATTTTTAATATTTAATTATTATTTATAATTTCAAGTTTTATTATTTTACAATTGCCCACATTTCACAGTCAACCAGCACGCCATCGCTATTGCGGCAATATTTTTTTACTCTGCCTTCATGGCTCATTCCGATTTTTTCCATAACACGACCACTCTTAGGATTTTCCACATCATGAAGTGCCTGAATTCTTGTATAGCCAACACTGAAAAGATAATTTAAAACTGCTTTTCCTGCTTCTGGCATAATTCCCTTGCCCCAATAATCATCACCAACAACCCAGCCAAGTTCTGCCCTTTCTAAGTCTTCCAAGCTTTCAATCACATCAATGCAACCTATCACCTCATTATTTTCTTTCCAAACAATAGCCCAACAATAAGTGTCAATTTTATCATATTTTGGAAGTGTAACATTTAGCAAACGCTCCTCACACTGTTTTACATTTGAATATGGTTTCCAAGTCAAATACTCTGTGACCTTTTCTCTGCTGCAATAATTCTTGAACATATCGCCAGCATCGCTTTGATTAAACCTTCTTAAAATAAGCCTCTCTGTTTCTATTGTCTCTGTCCCTTTATGTTTCATTTTTCTCTCCTATAGTTTATTTTTATCTCCTATGATAGCAAATAATTTCATCATGTCAAATCAAACATTATTTTTGCCATTAAAAAAGCATGCTTATCCCAATTTATTAGGACGAAGCATGCCTCCGTGGTACCACCTAATTTCAATTGATTGTTTCTTTGACTAGCAAAAACATAAAGCGTTGTAAAGATATAAAAAACAATCAATCCTTATTTTCCTTTTCGCAAGGAAAGCTGCGTAAGACTTGAAATAATTGTAATTCGCTCTCTTTCCTGCCATAAGCTTACACCAACCGCTTACTCTCTTTAAGGTCATTCAAAAAAAGGCTACTGAGATTTATTCCACCATCTTAATTTAAAGCAAGTATAACAAACAAAATTTTTATTGTCAATCATTTTTTAAAATTGAATTTTTTAAAATCAATTTTATTATATTGCATGCCTGTTTTTCAAGTTTTTAAATGTAAGAAGGATTCAATGTTAAATAATAAAAAACTATGCAAATTTATTTTGAAATTTGGGCGTTTTAAGCTACAATATTTTACGGAGGAAATTATTATATGAGTTGTCCAATCAATATGAAAGGTTTTGGTCCATCTCCTATTCCTGAGGAAGCAAAATGGATACAACTAAAAGGAATTGAACAGGTTTCTGGTTTTTCACATGGCTGCGGAAAATGTGCACCTCAACAAGGCACTTGCAAACTTACATTGAATGTCAAAGACGGCATTATTAAAGAAGCGCTTGTTGAAACTATTGGCTGTTCTGGCATGACACACTCTGCCGCTATGGCTGCAGAAATACTGCCAGGAAAAACACTTCTTGAAGCACTCAACACCGACCTTGTTTGCGATGCAATCAATGACGCAATGAAACAAATTTTCTTGCAACTGGTCTATGGTCGCAGTCAATCTGCCTTTTCTGAAGGCGGACTAGCTGTTGGAAGTGCCCTTGAAGACCTTGGAAAGACTTTAAACAGCAATGTAGGCACAGTTTATTCTCAAGAAGGTCAAGGTCCACGCTATTTAAACCTTGCTGAAGGCTATATCACTAAAGAAGCCCTTGATGAGAATGGAGAAATTATCGGTTATGAATATGTTTCAACCGGCTCTCTTATGAAATCTCTTAGAGAAGGCGTTGACCCAAGAGATGCTGTTGCTAAAGCTACAAAAACTTATGGTCGCTATAATGAAGGTGTTTCATTTGTTGACCCAAGGAGGGTAGATTGATGGATATGACAAATAAGAATACAAACATTGATGCTGTGCTTGCTAAGTATGGCATCGCAAGTTTGGAAGAAGCAAAAAATCTCTGCCTCAAAAATGGCATTGATGTTGAAAAAATTGTAAAAGGCATCCAACCTATCTGCTTTGACAACGCAGTTAAAGCCTATGAGATTGGTGTTGCCATCGCTCTTAAAACTGGCACAGAAAAGGCAAGTGAGGTAGCCCTTTGTCTTGGCGAAGGTTTGCAAGCTTATTGCGTAAAGGGCTCTGTTGCTGACGAACGCCAAATTGGTCTTGGTCATGGCAGACTTGGAAGCATGCTTTTAAATGAAGAAACAAAATCATTCTGTTTCCTTGCAGGTCATGAAAGTTTCGCTGCTGCTGAAGGCGCAATCGGAATTGTAACCAGTGCAAACAGAGTAAGAAAGTCACCTCTCAATGTAATCTTAAATGGTCTTGGCAAAGATGCTGCTTACATTATTTCAAGAATAAATGGCTTCACTTATGTTGAAACAAACTATGATCACAAAACTGGAGAACTTAAAATCGTAAGTCAAAAAGCTTTCTCAAACGGAGATAGAGCAAAGGTAAAATGCTATGGCTCTTATGATGTTCCAGAAGGCGTTGCAATTATGAGACATGAAAAAGTTGATGTTTCAATTACAGGCAATTCAACGAATCCAGTGCGTTTCCAACACCCTGTTGCTGGAATTTATAAAAAATGGTGCTTTGAAAATGGCAAAACTTACTTCTCAGTGGCTTCTGGCGGCGGCACTGGCAGAACACTTCACCCAGATAATGTTGCTGCAGGCCCAGCAAGTTATGGCCTTACAGATACTATGGGAAGAATGCATTGTGATGCACAATTTGCCGGCTCTTCTTCAGTGCCTGCTCATGTTGAAATGATGGGCTTTATCGGAATGGGAAACAACCCAATCGTTGGTGCAACTGTTGCCCTTGCTGTAGCTGTTGAAACAAGAAATAAATAATTTAATAAAAAAAAGACACCTGTTTAGGTGTTTTTTTATATCTTTTTAAAGTTTTTGTTGTTTTAAAAAACTTATCCTGTTAAAAATCTATATCTGTCGAAATACCGTTTTCTTTTTTATATTCTTCAAAAGGAATATCAACATCATTTAAATCAAATTCATCTTTGCAAACATGCACCCAATTTAAAAGGTCGTTAAAGATCACCTTTGCAGTATTAGTTGCACTATGACAAAGCTCTTTTTGTTTTTCATTAAAATTTTTATAAATTAACGGAATTACATAATGCTTGCTCTTATAAATTATTGACATAAAATACTTTGAAGGCTGTAAGCACTGACAATCTTTATTCAACACTTCCAAAGTATTTTCATGATGCTCAAGAATTTTTTCTAAATAATCGAAGTGGTGCAGTTTCTCAAAACGCTCTCCTATTCCATTCACAAAAGTGCGACAAAACTTTCCTATTAAAATAAAAGTATCTGGCTTTTTTCGAGCCCTAGGCAAAGTAATGACTATGATTGGCGCTTTATATTTTTCCACATCAAGCTGTCTGTCATTTATTCCAAATGGCATAAAAGCATGATAAGGATTTTCATTAAAGACTATTTGCTGCTCTTTATCAGTCAATTCAATAAAATTGCTCCAATACTTTTCCCATATTTTTTCTGATTTCATAAATTTCCCCTCTAAACAATTTTATTTTATCATAAATGCAATAAATTTGCCACCAAAATTGAACAAAACTTACATAAAAAAATTGATTAAATAATTTTTACAAAATTCTTGCTAAAATTTGCCTTAAATCATTATTTTTATTATAATATAAACATGATTAAAATTAAAAGACAATGGTTTGAGCTCTTAAAAGATGAGTTTGATAAAGATTATTTTAAAAATTTGCAAGATTTTTTGCGTAATGAATACACAAAATATCAAATTTATCCTATTGAGGATAATATTTTTAATGCATTAAATCATGTTCCATTTGACAAAGTCAAAGTTGTCATAATTGGTCAAGACCCCTATCATGAGCCCGGTCAAGCACAAGGGTTGTCATTTTCTGTGCCAAGTGATGTAACAATTCCCCCTTCTCTTGTAAATATTATGACAGAAATTGAAAGTGACCTTGGAATTGTCTGCAAAAAAGATGGCAATCTTGAACGCTGGGCAAATCAGGGAGTGCTTCTTCTCAACACTGTTTTGACAGTGCGAAGAGGACAAGCAAACTCACATAAAGACAGAGGCTGGGAAACTTTAACACGCAAAATTATTCAGCTTATTGGAAATAGAAAAGAACCTGCTGTATTTTTGCTTTGGGGCTCTTACGCTCAAAGTTTTGAGCCACTTATTTCTTCACAGCATCTTGTACTTAAAGCACCACATCCAAGCCCACTTTCTGCATATCGAGGATTCTTTGGCTGCAAACATTTTTCAAAATGCAACAAATTCTTGGCAGAACATAATCAAGCCGAAATTGATTGGTGTTGAAAAATACTCTAATATTAAAAATCAACTTCTTTTAAAATGATTTTAAACTTGATTTTAATTATTTTACATACAAATAAAGTTAAAAATAATAATAAATAACTATATAAAGAAAATTTTTGCTGTTTATTTTTAATATTTTTTTAAATTTACTATTGACTTTTTGTAACAATTTGATTATTATATTCATAACCTTTTAATAAGGCGTCTTAAATCACAATGTTTATATCTGGGTGCACAACCGCTTACCACGGTCCCCAGAGGGTGCTGAAAAAGTGAATTACTTTCGACTGATAGGTTTAAAGTGACAGTCATTGCGATAGGTGTGAATCTACCGCAGAAGCTTAAAAAAAGCAACTTAAAGCATCAGTGCAAGAAAGCAACTTAATAAATTAGGCAGTCTTTTGCAATCGTAATAGACGCTCCTGTGGAGAATAATCTTTAAACAGTTTGGCAGGTTGTGCTGAGAATATGCAAAGAAATACAAACAAGATTGTTGGACTTGAAGTCACGCAAGTGATGTATAAAAAAGATTGTCGTAAAAGTAGCCGTATGTCCAAAGTGGATTATTCAAGAATAAATCTGAATGTTCGGTGAAATTTGGTGGTACCACTCCACTTCCTGCTTGTGATGGGCAAGAAGTCTATGGGTCGCTCCTATAGGCTCAGACTTGTTCTCAGGGTGAATGAATAATTATTTTGCTTTTTATTGTAAGGCGAAGGTCTATAAATATTGTGATTTAAGACGCTTTAAAGGAAAAAACACGGAAGTTTCCGTGTTTTTTAATATCATTTTTTATAAATCATTTTAAAGTCGCATATTTGCAAATAATTTTACAACAATTTTTAATCATCAAATTCAGGCAAAATCTCATCGTCTTCTCCAAGGAATGAAATATCTTGACAATGATTTTCATCATAAGCTTGCAACTCTTGCGATAATTCTCTTGAAGCGAGTTGTTTTAATATTGCATTTGCGATTTCCTTTTCTTTATTTGAAGCTTGAAACAAAACAAGATTTTTTGCAAGACCAAACTTAACAGCAACATCTTCTCTATCTTTCTTATAACGCTTCATAAGACCTTTTCTTGTTGTTTTTACACATTTTCTTAAATCATCTAAATCTGCAAGCGGCATGCTTTTTTGAATCTCTACCGCTCTTTCATTGAACAATGGATTTCCTGTTTGAATGCCAATATTCCAATATTCTCTTATACTATTGCGTTTATTATTTATAAAAGGAATTGCATAGAATTGCTCTTCTAAAGCTCTTCTTTCAGAAGCTTTCACATTCATCATCATTTCAAGTTGCTCTATTTCATCGTAATAATTAGAAGTATTATAATATGAAGTATTATAATATTTTTCTCTTATTTTATTATACTCATCTTGCTTATCAGCGATTTCTTCTAAAAGTTGATTTGCCTTTTCGATGTCTTTTGAGCCATAGAAATACTCTTTATTGGCTTGAGCAAATATTTCATCAGGATTTAATCCCCTGTATTCTTTTACAATTCCATCAACCTTAGCATTTGTTTCTTTAAAAAAGAGATAGTATGACTGAACAGCATTGATTTGTCCCAATTCAGCGAGCTTTCTCAGTGCATCTTTATCAATCTCACGATATAAAACATAATGTGACCAGATTGTAATAAAATCATTATCAAGTTTTGTAAGATTTCCTTGTATCATTTTCTCTCCATATTATCATAAGTATTATACAATATCAACAGGTGTAAGTCAATATCAAAAATCAACAATTAGAAAAAAACAGACCTTTTTAGGTCTGCTTTTTTATTAAAAATAATTTTAGAGTTCTTCGGTATCAACTCAGCATTCTTATTATTCTTGGTCGCCTTCGCCCTTAAGTTGAGCAATTGCGTCTTGAATATTTTTGATATCTTCTTTGATTTGTTCATTTTGAGAATTTAAAAGATTGAAAATCTTTTCAAGAAGAGGATATCTTTCTTGGTTTTTATCCATAACTTCTTGGCAGTGTTGAACAGAAAGTTTAAGTCCATCAAGAAGATCAAGATCTTCAGCAAGTTTTTGAGCTTTTTCTTCATCGATATCAGCATAGTTGTTTACACCATAAAGTACAACTTTTTGTTTAGCAACAAGTGCTTCTTTTCTGCGAAGTTTTTTCTCATCACTTTCAAGAGTGTTTTTAACTCTTCTAAGAGGGATAAATTCTTTCTTGCATTGACGAAGTTCTTTTTCGTTTGATTTGAGCTTTTCTTGTTCTTCAACAAGTCTTGCTTCAAGTTCTTCAAGAGTAAAGTTTGCGGCAAGAGAGTTTGAGCCATCAGCAACTGCTACTGTAATTGCTTCCGCTCTTACCTTCTCTGCAAGTTCTTCTTCTGCCTTTTCTTCAACAACTTCTTCTGCTGGAGTTTCTGTTTCAACTGCAGTTTCTTCTGCAACAGCTTCTTCAGTTTCTTCTACTGGCTCTTCAGCTGGAGCTTCTTCTGTTGTTTCTTCTACTGACTCTTCAGTAGTTTCAGTTTCAACAGACTCTTCTACAGGAGCTTCAACTGAATCTTCACTAAGGTCAACAAGGTCTTCGCTGTCTTCTTGCTCAGCAGTTTCTTCTCTTTCTTCTTGCATTCTTGCAAGTCTTTCAAGAAGCTCTTTTCTGCGTTGTCTGATATATTCAGAAGTATCATCTTCTGCTTCTTCAACTTCTTGAGTTTCCTCTGCTGCCTCTTCAGTTTCTTCAACTGGCTCTTCTGAATATTCTTCTGTTTCTTCAACATCTTCAACTACAGCTTCTTCAACTGCTTCTTCCTCATTTGGATTGTACGCTTCAACCATACCACCATTGAAAAGAACGGTAGCAATTTGAGGATCTTTCTTTGCCTCTTGGCTGTTTTCAAGAGCATTTACTCTTGCCTCAAGGTCTTTTTGTTTTTTGAGTTGTTTTTCTCTGATTGCATCGACATCTTTCTTCTTGCCAGAAATTCCCATGAGGAGATCACCTAAAAAGTAAAGAAGAAATCCTCCTGCAACAATGATGCCAAGTACAACAACAACTGCGATAATTACTGAACTCATAAATTACACTTCCTTTTAATAAAATTGGCTTTTTGTTTTTGACCATTTAAGCTTTGGTGGAGACGGCGGGAATTGAACCCGCTTCCGAAAAACTTATTCAAAACTTTTCTACACGCTTAGTATATGCTTTATTTTAATTTATAGTTAAGCCATACACAACTTTCTATAAACGAGCCTTTTTTAATTGCATCCACTGCAAAGACAAACTTGTGAATGTAGAGCACCTAAAATAATCTTCGCTCTATCTTCTAGTGAAAAGATAGTGAAGAGGTTGAAACTTTGTCAACCAAAGATTTTTTTTGAGCTTAAGCTGCTACAGCCATACGGCTTGGCATGCGCTCGATATTATTGTTTGCGTTTATTTGCAATTTGCTCCTTTTTAGGTGAGAGCAACACCGCGTGCTTTGCATTTTAAATAATGCTCCCCGTCGAAACCAATAACGCCCCCATAAAACAAGGGTTAGTCGTTTTTGATTGCTCGGTCGATATCCCTTCGGACTGCCCTATCCTTCAGGACTTCTCTCTTATCATAAAGTTTTTTACCTTTTGCAAGACCTATTTCAACTTTGGCTTTGCCGCCATTTAGATAAACCTTTGTTGGCACAATTGAAAAGCCTTTTTCTTTGACTTTTCGCTCTAGCTTAATTATCTCAGCTTTATGTAAGAGAAGTTTTCTTGCTCGCTTTGTTTGACTGTCAGATTGAGACGCTCCGTCAACTGCTGCGATATAACAATTTTTCATAATAGCTTCGCCATTTTTGATTTCAACATAGCTATCACTCAAACTGACTTTGCCGCCTGCAACAGACTTTATTTCTCCACCTTTCAGCTCAATTCCAGCTTCAAGCAAATCTGAAACGAAGAAATTATGATAAGCTTTTTTGTTATTAGTTATTATCTTCATCTCGACTCCTATTATAACACTAAATTTTATATATTTCAATACCTTAGTTAAATTTTTTATTAAAAATATTAAAATTTTATGTTTTTTTGATAAATTTTCTTTATTTTTTGTTATTTTCCTTGAAATTATGATTTCTTTGTGATTTTTTACATAATTTAACATCTTTTTTGCTAAATTATGTTTAAATGGCTTTGTTTTAAAACTGAGCCGGGAGTTTTCTATTGGGGCAGACAGGAAAAAATCAGAGATTTTTTTTTCAAAGTCCACAATTTTTCAAAAATCGTGGACTTTGAAGGCAAGCACATTTTGTGCTTGCCACCTGCCTGCCCCACCCCCATTTTAAGCATACAGCAACCTAAAAATAATCATATATAAACCTTTAAAACAACTAAGATTATTGACAATTAAAATTTAAGCCTAGCTCATTATTTAACAAATCTTTCAAAAGCAAAATCTATTTTTCTTGTGAAAACATTTGAAGCAATCAGTTTCACTTCCACTCTGTCTCCAACAGCAAAAGTCAACCTATGCCCTTTAAGTTTAAGTTGTTTTTCAAACAATAAGAAACCATTGTCAGGCAAATCCTCAATTCTTATAAGCCCTTCAACAGTATTATCAAGCTCGACAAATATTCCAAAGTTGGTAACTGAAGAAACAACCCCTTCAAACAGCTCACCAATTCTGTCTTTCATAAGATAAGCTTTCCAAAGGTCATCAACTTCTCGCTCTGCCTTATCAGCATTTTTCTCTGTCAAACTTGACTGATTGCTTGCATCAAAGGTAAATTCTTCAAGCTCTTCAATTCTTGTTCCCTCTGGCTGACCACTTCGAAGCACTTCTTTGATAATTCTGTGAATAGTAAGGTCAGGGTATCTTCTTATTGGTGAGGTAAAGTGGCAATAATAATTGAGTGCCAATCCAAAATGTCCCCAACATTCATTGAAATATTTGGCCTTTTGCATTGACCTTAAGATAACTTTATTGACCGTTTCAGTATATGGTTTGCCATCACATAAAGCTATAAGCTCTTGATAATAAGCAGGAGTAATCTCAATTGGCAATTTTGGAGTTTTAATATTAAGACCTTTAAGGTAATCAATGACACCTAAAGCCTTTTCCTTTCGAGGCGCTTCATGCACACGATACACAAAAGGGATATCTCTATCACAAAACTCTTTGGCAACTGTCTGATTTGCAAGCACCATAAAGTCTTCAATAAGTCTATGCGCATCATTTCTGTCTCTTTTTTCAAATCCAACAGCCATACCCTGCTCGTCAAACACAAACTGCACCTCAGGAATTTCAAAGTCAAGACTGCCATTTCTGTGGTTTTTCTCTTGCACTTTATGAGAAAGCTCTTGCATAACAACAAGCTGCTCTTTGACACTTTCTGTCTTTTCATCTGCCGGCTGTCCGCACAATACTTTATAAACATTTGTATAATTAAGCCTAGCTACACTTTTAATGAAACTCTCATAAATTTTGTGCGATTTTACATTTCCCTCATTGTCAAGTGTCATTTCACATGTCAATGTAAGTCTTTCAACCCCTTCATTTAATGAGCATATTCCATTTGAAAGCTCTTTTGGAAGCATTGGCAACACTGAGGTTGGGAAATATACGCTTGTTCCACGATTATAAGCTTCTTGGTCAAGCACACTTGAGTATCTGACATATTCACCTACATCAGCGATATGAACACCCAATATATATCCATTTTCTGTTCTCTTAATAGAAACTGCGTCGTCAAGGTCTTTTGCATCTTCTCCATCAATGGTGAAAATGATTTCATTTGTAAGGTCAACCCTGCCTTTCTTCTGGTCTTGACTTACCTCTTGCGGAATTTTCTTGGCAGCTTCAACCACATCGCTTGTAAATGTTTCATAAAGTTGATGGTCTCTTATAATAGCAAGCTCACAAGCTTTAATATCATCCGCTTTGCCAAGCACCTCGATTACTCTTCCGGTAGGAACATCTCCTCTTAAAACCTCAATGGTAACTCTATCATTTTCTTCAAATTTAATTCCGCCAGCAATTTTAATTTTGAAAGGTACATGATTGTTGTCTGGCTCTAAAAAGAAGGCACTTCCCATTTTAACAATAACACCAGCCATATATTTTACAGCCTTATAGACTTTGACAACTTTTCCATCAGAGCCATCTTCATTGTCAGAAAGCACTTTGACAACTATCTTATCACCATCTATTGCTCCACCGCACATATTAGCTGGAATAAAAATATCTTCCTTTTCACTGTTGTCTAAATGACAAAAACCATAACCTTTTGAATTTCCCATAAATGAGCCTCTAACATAGCCCCTTGAAGGAACAGAAATGAAATGGTTTTTATCAAGCTCTAAAATTTGACCATTTCGCTCCAGCTCGGAGTATGCCTGCTTAATTTGCTCAAGTGGAAGGTCATAGGACGCTGAAATAAAAGAAAAAAGATTGTCTTTCCCTTTAAAAGAAAGACTATCTTTTTTTAACAAATCAATTAAAATCTTTTTTGCTGTCATTATAAACCTGCAATCATGCTTGTGCTTGGTGCGTTTACACTTACAACAAGCTCTGTAATAAAGAATGCAAGCACAAGGACAGCAATAATTACTGCCATAGAAATGGTAATTCTTTTCAAAATACTATCTCTTGATGCACCCTTGTTTTGAGAATAATAACTTTCTTGTTTAGCACCAGTGAAAGCGTCCATTCCACTGTTGTTTTCACTTGACTGTAAAAGTGTAGTGATTATCATAACGATTGCTGCTGCAACGATTACCGCAAAAAATACATAGCGAATTATAGGCAACGCTTTGGTTGCCGCATCACTTGTAATATCACCATCAAGCAAGGTAGAAATAAAAGTATTCATATTAAATCTTGTCTCCTTAAAAAATCTTTATAGAATTGAGCAAAACCATGCAAAGAATAAAATCACTATCACAAGCATTACGATATATCCCCAAGAGATTTTTCGTTTTACTGTAATTGTTGCATTTCTGATAATTCCATAAAATAACAACATTGCAAGTGAGAAAAAGACAACTAGGAATATGATTACGCCAGTATGTCCAAGACCGTCACGAATTGACCTACCCCAATCTTCAAACCAGTTGCAAAGTAAACTTCCCATAAACTTCTCCTTAATTTATTATACCATACTTTTCCAATATGTGCAAGAGAAATTTTTAAAAAAGTCACCACTTAAAAGATAAACTCATGCAATGCTAGTTAAATTATAATCAAAAATGAATTTTAGTCAAATAAATTTGGCACCCTTTAAAAAATTTATCAAAATTTATGTCGACAAAATTGCAAAAAGACATTTTAGAAATTTAATAACTCAAATCTTGTTTATGATATCAAAAAAGATGGAATATAAACCAATTGTTTCTATTCCATCTCTTATTTATTCATTTATTTTTTCATCACCGCTTAAGTTTTCTATATCAATTTCATTGTCATCTTTATCACAAATTCGCAAGTCTGCTTCTTTGTAAACTGAAATGAATTTCTTAAGATATTCTCTGCAAGCATTTGCCGCTTCCACCGAGGTAAAAAGATTTAAAGCAAAATCATAATAAAGCGTGCATGTGTCATACTTTCTCATTTTTAAAACATAGTAATCTTTCTTTAATGGCGAAGCTTTTTTGATGATATCTTTTCTGTAATATTCAACAAAGCCCTTAAACTCATCAATTGACTCAAACACAGGCATCACACAATTCCCCGCCTTTTGCAAATTGCCATAACTATGCTCTAAAAACAGAAGTCCTTGCTTATTTTTTCTTGGCTCTTGGTCTTTCAAGCAACATTTAAAAGGGTTTTTTACATCGTCATATTTAATGTATTTCATTTTAATCCTTATAATTCTTTTTCATCTTCAGTGGCATTGCCTTCGTTGTCAACAACGGTGTGTTGGCGGTTGTATTGTTCATTTAAAATATCAGCACAAACTTTGGCAACTTCTTCAGAAGCATAAATACCATCATTAACAGTCAAATAATCGCCATGTCCTAAATATTGTGAATGTAAAACTGCAAAATACTCACCCTTATACTCTTTTGCTTCAGCAAGCATGTTTCTTCTAAGCTCGTTTACCTGCTCATTGATTTCTCTTGAAGCCTGCTTTTTGCATTTATCCATTACAACTTCTTCGCCATAATACCATTTTTCTTCCTCGCTTGCAGTTTCAAAAAGGTCATTTATAATTTTCTTTTTATCAATATTATCGCTTGCAAAAACATAGTCAGCAAATTCCTTTTCGCTTTCAAAAACTGGAATTTCTTCAACATGTGAAATGTGACCAATCTTTGAAAAATTTTTAATGCTTGAATATTTAATTTTCTTCATATTTATCCCCCTATTTTTTATTATTATAACCCTTTTTAAATAATTTGTCAATATTAAATTTTGAGTTTATTGTGAAAGTATTATACATAAAAAAGAAGCTTATTCAGCTTCCTTTTTATTAAATATTTTTTCTCCTCTCTTTTTCTTCTTAACCACATTTTCAACAGCTTTATAAATTTCACTGAAAATAAACATTCCCGCAGACAAGCCAAATACCACACCCCATTGCATTCCAGACAACTGAACAAGAGACAACAGGTCTCTAAGTGGCGTGAATGCAAACAGAGAAAGAAGAGCAAAGCAGAAGGCAAGTGACAACAAAAAGAAGAGATTTTTATGAGGTTTTGATTTATAGAATGGACTATTTGTTCTCATTGAAGTCAGATAGAACATTTGAACAATATTTAATGTATAGAATGCCATTGTGACAGCAATCTTGTCATTAAACATTTTAAGACCAATAACATAAGAGGCGATTACAAGTATTGTTTGAACAATACCCAAAATTACAATAGACCAACCAATACCATTTGAGAAAAGACTCTTGTTTCTATCACGAGGCGGCTGTTCCATCAAATTGGCTTCAGGTAGCTCGACACCAAGCGCGATTGCAGGCAAACTGTCTGTAATTAAGTTTACAAACAAAATTTGTACTGGAAACAAAAACACATATTTTGGAAAAGCAAGTGTGACTATAAACAGTGACAGAAGCTCGGCAAGGTTTGCAGAAAACAGGAATTTGACTGTTTTTTGAATATTTCCATAGATTTTTCTGCCCTCTTCTACGGCAAGCACAATGGTTGCAAAGTTGTCATCAGTTACAATAATATCAGACACCTCTTTGGCAACATCGGTGCCAGTTTTTCCCATCCCTATTCCTATACTTGCACGCTTCAAGCTTGGTGCATCGTTTACGCCGTCACCTGTCATAGCAACAACTTTTCCTGCACGCTTAAAAGCTTCAACAATGCGGACTTTATCTTCAGGACTAACTCTAGCAAATACTGAACAAACTTTAATGCGTTCATCAAGCTCTTCATCTTTCATTTTTGAAAGTTGCTCACCCGTGATAACCTCATCCATGCTCTTTGCTAGACCAATTTCCTTTGCAATGGCAAGGGCTGTGTTTGAATAATCGCCGGTAATCATAATTGGGCGCATTCCTGCCCTTTTACACTTCTTGACAGCACCTTTTATTTCCTTTCTTGGTGGGTCAATCATGCCCATAAGACCAATGAAGATAAGCTGTTCTTCTTCAAACTTTTCTTGACCGCAGTTTTTATATGCAAAGCCCATAACTCTAAGCGCTCTGCCACTCATCTCTTCATTGCTTTCAAGAATTTCTGCCCTATTCTTTTCTGTCAAAGGCATAATTTTGCCATCTTTCAAAATGCGGTTACATCTTGAGAGCAAAATATCTGGGGCACCTTTTGTCAGCATTGTTTTTCCTTGATATTCACACAAAACTGACATAAGTTTTCTGTTTGAGTCAAAAGGAATTTCATCAATTCTTGTGTAAGTTTTATCTATTTCAAATTTATCTTGCTTAAGCGTTCTGCCAAGCTCTGTAAGAGCAATTTCGGTTGGGTCGCCAAGTATTTTTCCATTTGAAAGGTTTGTATCATTACATAAAAGCCCAGTCAAAACAAGCAGATTTCCAGTTTCATCAAGTTTAAATTTGCCATTTTGAGTTTTTCCATTGAAATACATTGATGTGACTGTCATCTTATTTTGGGTAATTGTGCCTGTTTTATCTGAACAAATTACTTCACAGCAACCAAGCGTCTCAACAGAGTGCATTTTTCTTACTATCGCCCTCTGCTTTGCAAGTCTCGCAACACCCAAACTCATAATTATAGTAATTACTGCAGGCATGCTTTCTGGTATCGCCGCAACAGAGATTGCAACCGCTGTCAAGAAGGCATCCATTACATTAAGTGGCGAAATGCAAACCTCGATAATAAAGGTGACAACTGCAATCCCAAGCACAAGAAAAGTAAGCAGTTTTCCAACATCCTTAATGCTTTTTTGAAGAGGTGTCAACTCTTCTTTAGTCTCTGTAATAACCTTGGCTATCTTTCCAAATTCGGTGTCACTTCCAAGTGCTACAACAACTCCAAGCCCTCTTCCAACATTGACAACTGAACCTTTATAAGCCATATTCTTACGCTCGCCAAGCGGTGTGTCATCTTTATATATTCCCTCAGCATTTTTTTCTACATCAAGGCTTTCGCCTGTGAGAGATGATTCGTTTATTTTAAGCTGGTGTGCCTCAATAAGTCTCAAATCAGCTGGAACAATTGTGCCCGCCTCTAACAATACAATATCACCAGCTACCAAGTTTTTAGTGCTGATTTTTTTAAGTGAGCCACCACGCATTACAAAGCACTCTGGCTGCGTAAGTTTGTTTAGCGCTTCAAGTGATTTCTCTGCTTTGTATTCCTGCGCAACTCCAAAAATAGCATTCATTAAGACAATTGCAAGAATGATTATTCCATCAATAATTTCATTCATGGTTTTTTCAACAATTCCAATCACAATTGATACGGCAGCAGCTATCAAAAGAATGATAATCATAAGGTCATGAAATTGTTCGAAGAAACGCCAAACTATTCCATGCTTCTTTTGTTTTGTATCATCATCACTTTTACGAGTGCGCTCCCTCTGTGTGACATCATCATCACTCAAGCCCTCTGGAGTGACTTTAAAATCTGCAAGTGTTTGATTTATGCTTTTATTATGAAAATTCTCCACTTCATTTTCCTTTTAAATATAAATTATGAATTTTTAACTTTAAATTTGATTGTATAACTTAAATAATATAATTATTAAATTTTATTATATAGTAATTTTATCATTTTATCAAACAAAAAATGCATTTTACCACAAAATAACTGCTGAAACTATGGCAATAATGACAAGATAAATTGAAAAATATTTAAAATTCAAGTTTTTGGTAAGTTTAAGCATGAATTTAATTGTCAAAATTCCCACAACAAATGCAATCAAAAATGCAAGTGCAAGTCCAAGCCAGTTGACAGAAATTGTCTCTTTAAAAATCACAAGTTTGACAATTTCCAAAAGCAATGACCCAAACACAATTGGCAGGCTTATAAGAAAGGAAAACTTTGCACAATCTTCCTTATTTCCTCCTGCAAGCAACCCAGCCGATATGGTGGTGCCTGAACGCGAAAGACCTGGAAAGATTGCTAGACCTTGAGCAAAGCCTATTATTCCCGCCCTCTTATAGTTTATTTCGCCACCTTTTCCACTAAGCTTTTGAGACAAAAATAACAATATTGCACTGCCCAAAAAAGCCACTGGCAGCATAACGCCTTCAAAGGAAGCAGTAATAAATGGCATAAGCACAATTGCGACTATGCAAGTAATTATGGTTGAAATCACAATTGTCATCGATTGTTTTGAAAATGGATGACGCAGACAATAAAAGATTTCCTTTCTCATGACTACCATAAGGGCAAGAAGGGTCGCAACATGCAACATTATGCTTACAAACAGACTGTCTTCAACATTAAAAAGTTTTGAAAGTAAAACAAGATGTCCGCTTGACGAAATAGGCAAAAATTCACATAACCCCTGCACAAGTCCGAGAAGCACCAGCACCAAAATTGACATATTTCCTCCCGCTATATAGCTTAAATAAAGCTTCAAATTATTTATATAATCAATTATTAAACATTATGACTAAAATGTGGACTTGCTTTTTTTCATTCTTTTTAAAACAAGATAAAAAGATTGCAAAAGAATAAAAACATAAAAAAGACGCGTTTTTTTGCGTCTTTTTTGTCTAAAACTTAATATTTAATTAAATTCAACCAGCACCCTAGCTTCAATTTCAAGTTTTCCGATAAGGTCAGAAGCTGACATGTCATCCATATAATTTCTGTAAAGGCTGTTGCATGAGTAAACATATTCCTCTTTTACGCTTACAATTTTAAGGTCATCTCTTCCCAAAACTTTTGCAGCTTTCTCTTTTGAATTTTCAACAGCTGCCATCAAAGCATTGTTGTATTCTTCATCAAGATTTGACACTTCATAGATTACATCACTGATGTTTGTAACTCCATTTTCTGTCAACACACTTGCGCACTCTTTCACTTTATCGAGCCCATCAAGTTTGACATCAAAAGTAATGGTGCTGTAATAACCTATAATATTTCTGCCATAGTCATAGTCATAATTTGGATGGCAATTGAAATGCTTAAGCACAATCTGCTCTTCTTCAATTCCAATATCTTTTAAAGCAGCAATCACTTTATCGAAAGAAGCAAAGTTGGCTTCTTTCGCTTTTGCCATTTCACCGTCAAGAGTTTCAATTCTTGCTGAAATTTTGGCTCTATCTGGTGACAAACTCACCTTTGAATTTCCATACACACAAATTGAAACTTCATTTATTTGTTCAGATAAATCAGTCTTTACATTTGGCAAGCTTTCTTCCTCGCCTTCAATGATTTCGCCACCAACTTCTTTAGTCTCATCTTCTGCAGTCTCTAAAATTTCCTCTTCGCTTTCATATTCAATCACCTGTGCGCTTGAAAATTCTTTAACTTCAATTGGTCGCTTTCTATAAGCACTGCTTACTCCACCAACAACAAGCAGACAAACAAGCATAATAATCACGGCCGATAATGCAATTCTTTTTCCTTTCATTTTTACCTCCAACATTATCGTCTCTCTTTTCATCCAAAATATTTATGAAAACCATAATAAGTCAATAAAACAAAATCTTAGACAAATTGTGCCATATTTTTGCAAATTTTAAATATTTTAGACTGTTTCAAGCGTTCACAATCAACTTTTTAACCTGTTCTTTTAGCATTCATGGTCGAAATTTTCGTTTTTAATCGATTATTTGAGATAAAAAAAGCACTCGCATAATTTGCGAGCACTTTTTGCCCCTTTGTTAGCAAGGGATAATTCTCATAATTCTGCCATTCAAAACCATAAGAATAAGGTCAACAATCCAGATGATGTTCCATCCTAAAAGCAATCTTAAAAGACCAGCGACGATTTTTCCTTCAGAAAATCTTGTTGCAACGCCTAAGATAAGTGCTGTGATTGGGATAATAGCAAGGATAATGCTGAGAACTCTTCCAAATCCAAAATAATCTTTTCCTGTTTTTGCCATGATTATTCCTCCTATGGTCATTATAGCACATTCAAATTTTTATGACAATGATTTTTATGCATTTTAATAAATAATTTTAATTATTTAATTTGCCATTCTATAGTCACATTTGCCTGAATTTTTATATCATCAACGCTCATATCTCTAAAACTTTCACTGCAAGAAGCTGCACTCTTTGCCAAACATGCTTCTTCAGCAAAGTCATAGTTTGCACTTCTTGGATAGCTGAAATGCACTTCACCAAAGCTGTGATTGATTGAAAGAATATCTCCAAGTTTTACCCCTGCTGCCGCAGCCAATGCCTCAGCATCTGATTTTGCTTTTTCAACGGCAGATTTCAACGCATCAGCCTTTGCTTCTTCCGTCTTCTTTGATGTGAAAGAAATGTTAAAACGAGGCTCGCTTAAAGAGTCCGCAAGGCTTGAAACTACATCTCCAAGAAGTTTGCAATCAAAGTCGAAGCAAATTCTTAAGTTATGTGATGTTTCAAAGCCAAGAAAGACATCTTTATAATCATTTGCCTTTCCATAAACTCTTCTTTTTTGTGGATGAATGCTGAAATTTTCAGTTTTGATATCTTCAATATCAAGCTTTTTCATCTCTGCTTTAATTTTAAGCACCTTTTTGTCAACTTCTTCAAGAGATTTTGAGTAAGATTTGTCAAGAGCTGTAAGCCCAAGTCTCACTTCAATAGTGTCAGGGCTGACATTTCCCCTTCCTTCTCCAGTCACACGAATAATTTTTTCCATATATTTCCTCCTTAAATTAAATTCGTTTCAATATTAAGGTCAATCGTCAATAAAACAATTTAATTTTATCAATTTAAAAAAAGTATGTCAAATAATTGAAGCTCATTTTAAAATATGAAAAAAAAATCTTAAAAGTCACATTTAAAAAACTGTAAATTATTAAAAATAAGTTAAAAAAAATCCACATAAAATGCGGATTTTTTGTTAAGCAACTTTATTAAAATGCAACTCTTTTTTGCCATCAAATATATCTTCTCCTAAACTGCAATATATGTCTTTCAAAACAAAATTTTCTTCATTAAACTTATAATAGCAACTATAACGAATTTCAGCTTCTTCGCATATTAAGTATATCACAACCGCATAATTTGAATTGAAACCTCTTGTAGGCAAAAAGCTTAATGTAAAATCATATGTTTCTTCATTTTCAGAAATAAAAGCACCACTTACATTGTCAGGCATAATAAATTCACTTTCTTCATCAAAATTGGAAACAATAACAAAGTTTTCTTCTTCACATTTCCATTGCCCTACCTGATAAAAAGGAGAAAACTTAAGTTGTTCTTCAATTCTTGGCAGATTCATAAAAAATCGAAAACTTAATATTACAATAGTCAGTCCTATTACAAGACCTATTGCAAGCGAAATGATTATAGGGATATACACTGCCCTCATAATATTTTTCTCTTCTTTATTTTCCATAAATCTCCTTCAAACAACTATATTATACTGCATTTATACTATATTAACAACTATTTTATTTGATTGCTATTTAATACTAAGACTTTTTTTAATTTTTCAATCATTAAAAACAAGCCAACCAGCCCCAAAACTCTTTTTAACTGGCATTGGTTCTATTCTTTCTAACTGTTCCAGCCAAATAAGCGTGCAATATTTTTTGTTTAGCGTGCCCTGCCAATCTTGAAACTTATCAGTCCCTATTTCTCTGCCATACTTTATTCTTATTTCTTCAACAATGGTTGGTGTGAGTTTAAATTGCTCTACTCTTGCAGCCACTGCTTTTGCCGTCACAGCCTTACCAGTTTCTTTAAGATAAATCACATCTCCTACATTAACACGATTGTATGGTGCGGTTTTATTCATTGACCAGCGACTTTCTATCGTCTTTTCGCCTGACAAAACCATATTAAAGAAAGGCTGTCTTAATATCGCGATATGTTTCATAAATTCACCATTCCAAATTTTGTTATTCTTTTTCTTAAGCCCTCAAGCATATTCGCTGGTGACTTTGGAATATAACTTTTTAATTTTTATATAAAAAATCCATTTAAAATAAATGGATTTTATTTTAAATATTTTATGTATTTATGCATTGTGCATCTGCATGGCTTGCTTCCACAATCTTTGCAATAATAGTCAGGATATTTTTCTCCCCAATAACTTGCAACAGAATATTGTTCATCAAAGCCAAAACTTTCAAGAAGTTTTTTGGCATTGCAATGACCTAAAACATCTATGGCTTCACATTCAACTTTTTCAAATTGCTCTTTATCAAGAGAAGAAAGAAGGTCGCTGAGCAAATCTGTTCCATAGCCTTTCTTTTGATAATTTGGTCGCAAAATAATATAATCAATAAAGCATATTTTCTCATCTTCTTTATGCCAAACTAAAGCACCGATAAGCTTATCATCTTCTTCAGCAATTCTGGCGTTGTATTTATCCAAATTGTTTCCAACATCCTCGATATTTGCACCTTCGCCCCACTGCTCTATTTGTAGATAATCTAAATCATTTTTATATTTTTCTTTATAGTTTACTATTTGCATAAACGCCCCTTTATGAAATCAAAATTGCATAAAGCTTTGTCGCTTCATCATTTGAAAAGCCCAAGTCTTTTAAAAGATTGATTGAAGTGATAAACCCAATATAATTAAAAGAGTCAGGAATTTCTAAAATATTCATAATGCTTGTGTATAATTTTGTCTTTGACAAATCTTCTGCAAGATATTTTTTGCATCTTTGTTTTAAGTGAAATAAAATTTCTTCTTTATTCATAAATAAAACCACCTATTAACCTAGTATATTACCCTGAGCATCAGCTTTAACCTGTCTTCCCTCTTCAATGAGATTTCTTAAATAGCCCACAACATTTGTTGCTTTTTGGCTTTCATCATAAACAGCTTTGCCACCCTCATAGACTTCTTGTAAATAAATTTTGCCTTCTTTAAGCATTTCAGGCATAGAGCTTCTTCTTGAAAACTTTTCAAAATATCTTTCTTCTCTTCTTTGCGCAAAGTCACTTTGCTTAACTTCCAAAATTGACTTATCTGCCAAAGAAATTTCATAAATTTGTAAGCTTTCAAAATCCTCATAGCCTTTGTCATCAGTATAACCATCTTTATTAAACACAAATAGGCATTTTAATTGGTTGTCAAGTTTGTCTTTTACAAACAAGACTTCTGCTTTTCTGTCAAGCTTTCCAGAAAACTCTTCCTTTTTAAACAAAAGATGTTTCAGCTTTAAAAGGTAATTGAAAGTCAAAACAGAATACTTTGGCACATCATCACTGACTGCCATCTTCAAAAAGAGGTCTCGTCTTTCTTCCAAAGAGAAATCTTGCAAGCTTTTCTCTTGTGATTTAAGTTTAAGATATTCTTCTTCAAAATGAGAAAGACTTCTCTCCCTTTCTGTCACCTTCTCAACAGCCTTTTTGAAAGCTTCTTTCGCTTTGTCATCACCATAGCATTCCCAGCCTTCAAATGAAGGTTTATATTTCATATTGATAAGGTCATTATTATCAACAATTCCATAAGTTGCATCACAATCAAAGAGAAGATTTTCATCAATTGCGACACCAAGAGCTTGATGAACAACATGAAATCTGTCAATCGAATTGTCAGCAAACATGCCCTCACCTTTCAAAAATTCTTCAGATAAGATGCCCGCATCAACAAATAATTGACCACAAATTGCATTAAAGGTAAAGCAAACAACATCTGTCCTTTCCTCGCCATCAATATCAGCAAGATTTTCTATGTTTGTGTAATAACTCTTGACCTGTTCATCTTCTAGATAATAATCCATAGAATAATTAAGCTTTTTGCAAAGTTGATAATAAATAAAGACAGCTTTTTCAAGTTTTGAGTAATTCTCAGGCATAATTGAAAAGATGCTTTCTCTTAGTTTATTGTTTATTTTAAACATAAGCGTTTCCCCCTTTTTCTCATATTAACATAAATTTGTTGATTTTTCAAGATATTTTTTCTATTTCTTTTTAAACATGAAAAAAGTCAAAAAAGCACTAGTTTTGTTCTGCACTCAGTTTTCTCACATCATCACGCAAATCCTTTCCGCAATTGCTGTAATCTTGATAAAAAGATTGTGCCACTTCTTTTGGCATAAGTGGCAGATTTGGAATATCCTTTATCGCCTTCATGCAAGGCTTATAAAGACCATATTTATTGTCAGGCGAAAACTCTTCACCTTTGCCAGAGCCAAATTCACCAGAAACCCAGCTGCATAGATAAAAATGCTCTTCACTTCGCCCATCATATATATAGACTTTTTTGATAGGCTTTACAACAATGCCAAACTCCTCTTCACATTCTCTTTTGACACATTCTTCTTCGCTTTCATCACCTTCTAAGCCGCCACCTGGAAAAGTATAATATTTTCTATCTTTATATTCGCGATACATAGTCATAAAATTTTCTTCATGCAAAATTATCGCTCTTACTCTTATTGTTTTACCTTCAATCATAAAATTCTCCAATAAAATCTTAACTAATAAAGTCAATTAAATTTTAATATAATCTGCAAAAAAACACAAGCAAAAACGAAAAAAACTTAATTTAAGGTTGTTTAGCAAGCAAAAATGTTTTGACTAACGCGAATAAAAACTGACTTTAATTTATGAAGAAAAATTTTATTGACAAGATTTAAAAACTGTATTAAAATTAAAAATGGTATATTAAATAATTTATATAATATCTAGTATACTAAATATTAAAATAATATCATCTTAAATTAAAAGGAGATTATATGATAGAAAGCAACAAACCCAAAAGTACAGCTAAGCCTCAAAGTGCAAAACCTGTTTCGTCAAGCAACGCTTTAAAGCCTGGCGCAAAAACTGTTTCAAAAAGCAGCAATACTTCTTCCCCTGCCGCAAAGAAGCCTGTTGCCCCAACAGCTAAAAAACCAGTGCAAGTAAAATCTGCACAAGCAGTTTCTAAGCCTTCAGCCACAGTAAGTAAGACCACTGCAACTGCTAGTAAAGTTTCTTCGTCAACAAAGCCTTCAACTACTGCAAACAAGGTCACTTCGCCTGCAAGCAAGGCATCAACCTCAACTACCACTTCAGCAAAGCCCGCATCAAAAGCTAAAACTGTTTCAAAAACAGGCAAAGCTCAAGTAAGAACAAATTCAAACTCAAAGAAAAAGAAGATTCTTATAGCGGGCGTGGCAATTTTTCTCGTAATAGCAATTGTAATCGGAGTAATTATTGGGACATTACCGAAGAAAGATAACGGAGGTAATAATGACAATGACTCTCAAATTGTAATTCCTGCACCAGACAGAGGCGTTTACAATCCAAGTGGAGACTTAAAACCAAAAGATCCTTATCAAGAAATCAGTTTTGGTGAAGAGACATATTTCAGCGAAGACGAAATTGTTAAATATCCGTATGATATTGAAAATGGAAGCACGACAACTGCTGTTGGCTATGAAGGCAAACAAATAGGAACGGTTGAGCGTAGCGTTCCAGAAAAAACAAGAGATGAAGGTCTTGGCGTATATCCAAAATTTGGTTATACCCTTTCAACTGTAATCGGCTCGGAGCCAGACAAAATCGCAGCAAGAGATGCTCTGATTGCCGAATCAAACTATCTCTGTGCAACAGGCACTCGCAACAACTCAGGAAACGGCGGCGGCTATATATGGATGGATGAAAATGGATATCTTTATAATGGCACAACTGCAGAGCCTATCCCTGCCCTTGACAAATATGAAAAACATAGACGCATCTACAAGCACTCTGCATCTGTCGGACTTTATATGGGTGATGTATCTGAAGACGAGCCTGGCATTATCAAGCAAGTCACAATCAGACCAAGAGGATATGGCAGTTATTCTGTCACAGGAGTTTATGCACCTGCTGGCGAAATAATTAAAATTCAAATAAGCGAAGCTGATATGAATGCAACTGGTGGTTTAACTATTCATATCGGTCAAGCTCTTTATAACGGTCAAGCAAATAATATTTGGACTGCTAAGGGGCAAATGCAACGCTTTCCAATTATCTTAAACACCATGAATGTCAACAAAAAAACTGCAACTTTAGAAGATGGTGTTTATACAGCTTATGTAGGCTCATTTGTAGGCGGACCACTTTACATACGAAATACAAACGCAACTTATACTGCCACTATTTCTGGCGGAGTTGCTTACTCTCATTTTATTTTAGGTAAAACTACAAAAGAAGAATTTGAAGCAAACAAAAAATCTTCTGCACCTTACTTTGATATGGAAGTGTGGAATTATGGCGTGCTTCATTCAGGACCAAAACTTTATTCACAAAACTTTTCTTATGAAGACCTTTACAAAGCAGCAGTGCTTTGGGAAAAGGTTTCAAGCGTGACAACAACTGGAAGTAATCAAGGCATCGTCTTCCTTTATGAACCATTTGTAGCTGCGGGAGCCGCTGTTGCCTTCCCTGGAAGAAGCTCAGTAAACTGCCCTGCCAGCTGGATGAGCTCATCATTAAACTATAATTCTATGGTCACTTCTGGTGCTTGGGGTAATTTCCATGAATATCATCACAATTTCCAAGGTTATGGCGTCGGAAATGGCGGTGAAGTCACAAACAACGGAATGACTCTCGTTTCTTATGCGTTGTTTACAAAAATTTCTGCTGCAAGAGGAATTTCAAGTTATGGCGCTGCTGGACTTGGCGGTTGGAACAGTTATACAAGTGCAACCTGGGCTCTTACTGATTTATTAAAAATTGCTCAAGGCGGCTCACCAAGCAATGGAAAACAAGGGCTTGCAATCTATGCCACCCTTCTTCACAACTTTGGTCCTGACAATTATATTAAAGCAAAAGTAAGACAAAGAAGCAAAAGTTATGGCGAAAACTATTCGGGCTATTTAAGAGCTTGGCAAGACATTACTCACAACGACATGACCTACTTCTTTAAAGATATACTTAAAGGTATTGATGATGCAACTGCTGAAAAATGGAAGCCAACGGAAGACTATCCAGTTTTCGTGCCAGTATCTTCTGTTTATCAAACTGGAAGAAGCTTCATGTATGACGGAAACAAAGAATATTTCAAGACAATGCAGCCTTATGTAATACCTTATGGTGAAGATTTCAACATTGATCTCAGCAAATATACTGCTCCAGGTGGACAATATGCAAGCGGAAGCGTTGTTTTGCCAGAAGGTTTTACCTACACTATTAAAAACATTTCAAGCCCTGCAAGTGGAACAATTGAACGAGTTGATGACTTCAATTTTAAATATAAACCTGGAAAAGATAATTTCTCTGGAAAAATCATTGTTACACTTGGAATAACTAAAACAGACGGAGCATTTGAAGTTGATGATGTTGACCTTGTTCTTGAATTTGAACAATCTCACGAAACAAACAAGACAATTCTTTCAAGAACAACTTACAATTATTCAGCAGAGAGCATGTACACAGACGCTCAAGCTGCCTATGAAAACAACTTTGCTGGACACTCAAGTGTAAATACCATAGCCCACTCAAATCCTACACAAAATTGCAACACTGACATTTGGTTTTATGCTGACACCCCAGAAAATCATGAAAAATTTCCAAATGCCCCTGCTCATCATTTTGTTACTGAAAATTCTATTGCCGTATTAAGCGGAAAACTTTATTTCAATGAGGCTGGAAAATATCGCATTTTCATGCGAGGAAGAATGAATGGCGCGCTTTATTATTCGATTGACGGTGGAAGCACGTACAATCTTGGTGCAACAATAAAAGATACATCAATAATTAAAAATAGTCATTTATTTAGACCAAGCGATGCTTCGACTTATTTTGATATAACTTTGGAAGAAAACTCTTGGATTTATTTCAAAGAGGTGCTTATAGTTGGCTCTACTCCAACAATTAGCTTTATAGGGCTTGGCACTACAAAATGGACTGAGCCAATGTTCACTCAAGTGACAAAATATTATGACGCACAAGGCAATGAAGTTGACTCACCTGAAGAAGCTGTGAGGACAGAGATTCACTATTATGACTATCAAGGCAATGAGGTAAGTGAAGAAGAAGCAAACAGAGCAGAACTTATGCCACCTTCTTCAACCGCTCAACCATCTTATGTAAACGCATATAGAGAAGACTATGAATTTCCATCAAACAGTGGCTTTGAAAGTGACTATTTCTATACAAGAAATTATACTTACACCTACAGCAATGTTTATAAAAATTTAAATCAAAGCAGCGTCGGCGAATCTACCTGCCCTGACAATTTTCCTATTGAAAATTTATTTGATGACAGCTTGACCACCGTTTGCTCTTCTAAAAACCTTGTTTCTGAGAATGCTCCTTGGATAATTACTGTTGATTTAGGTCAAGAAATTTATGCAAACAAAATGACTTTGACAGGTATACTATTTAATGGTGCAGGCAACAAAAATCAGACACCTAAATCATTCACGCTTTATCTTGGCGAAACTGCTGATAATTTAGTAGAAGTGAAAAGAGTTGAAAATGGCGCTGTATCTGGCGTCACCATTGCAGTTGACTTTGAATTAACCACTTTCAGATATTACAGACTTGTCGTCACACGCACTGTTGAAGGAAGATTTGGTGCAATTGCAAATATATCTTTCAGCAACAACATTTCAAATGGAAAGCAATACACACCAGATAACGACATGTTCACTTATTCTGGAAATTGGAGTGGAATGCAAACTTATTCAACTTTCGGGCATGTTTATATTGGCAAACCAAATGCAACTATGTCCTTTGAATTTGTTGGATCAAGACTTGCACTTTTATCAGCTTTTGCATATGGCGATAACTTTGAAGTTTATATTGACGGTGTAAAAGTAAACTCGATTGATTTGAAAAAGACAAATGACTCATATGGTGCTTCATATATTTCGCAAGAGCTTTCAAGCGGAAATCACAATGTGGTTGTAAAATGTTTAAGCACAGCAAGTATTGACTCAGTAGTAATTTTTCAATAATTTTAAATAATATTTAATAAAATTGACAAAAAACACGGAAAAATCCGTGTTTTTTTGTTTAAATCATAATATTATATTAAATTTTAAGCTTAAAATATTTTTTCTTTAATTCATTTTATTTTAAAGTAAAAACAATTTAATCGTTGATAAAAGTTTTAAAAAACAATTCTGGCTGCAAAATCAAATCAATGTTTTGATTGATTTTATCATTGTCCCAATTCCACCATTTTACCTTCTGCAGACATTCTATTTGTGTTTTGTCAAATCTATAGCCCTTAATTTTGGAAGGCACGCCAACTACAATTGCATAAGGCGGAACATCTTTTGTCACTACAGCGCCAGCTCCAATTATCGCGCCATCACCTATTTTTGTCACAGTTGAAGCATTGATAAAAACATTTGCGCCAATCCAAACATCATTTCCTATTTCAACTTGAAAAGATTTATTAGGGCTTTTGTCACATTCTTTGGCTCTATCAAACCATTTTTTTCTCGCCTCTGCATCCAAAAAACCTTCATACAGCATTGCCGTGCTTATCATATTCATAGGATGATTTTCCTGAATTTGTGCTGTTGAGGCAATTGAAGAAAATCTTCCGATTGACTTAATATGTCCCCCTTTAAAGCCTTCTTCAAGCCCTCTTCCAAAATATGAGCCCTTTCCAATCTTGACACCCATATACTCAGTATCAATCTGTTCTATTTGAAAATTTCCATTTTCATCAAGCATAGCTTCCCCCTAAAAATTGATTTTGAAAAATTTATTTTTCAAATTTTAAATTGAATAAACAAAGCTTTTTTCATGTTTCAAATTAAAATAATATTTTTTCAAAACAATAAAAAACAAATACTAAATGACTATTTTTGAAGGGTATACACAAGCCATTTGTTTTCTTCATCGCCGCCTTCTTTATGGAATGCAACAATTTTAAAGCCCAACTCTTCAGCCACGCTATCAACAAACTCTTTTCTGAAATAGTGATAATATCTCTCCGCGCCCATAAAATATTCACCTGGGAAGTCCACCATTTCTTCATCAACCATTCTTGTCTCTCTGTTCATCACATTAAACACAAAAATTCCATCATTTTTTAATGACTGATATACATTTTTCAAGGCTACCTCGAAATCTTTTTCAGTAAAATGAACAAATACTCTCCAACAAAACATGCCATTATAACTTTCCTTCAATTTGTCTTCAAGCACATTAAACTTTATCGTATTTAACCCCAGTTTTTTCGCCTCTTCTATAAAATCATTGGCAACATCACTTGCAGTAACCTCAAAACCATTATCTTTCAAAAACTTAGCATTCTCACCACTTGCAGAGCCAATTTCAAAAATACTAGCCCCTTTTGGAAGTGATGAAAAACATTGCAAAAAGAATTTATTAAGTTTTTCACGCTTGCGATTTGCCTTTTCTAAATCCAATTCATCATGCGCTTTTGAATTTATCAAATATTTCAGAGCGCCCCCATTTTGATATACTTCAATAGTTTTGCTGTTTTCTAAACTCATATAATTTCTCCTTAATATTATAAATTTCTTATTTTATTTCCTCTCTCAGTTTCATCCAAAGTTTGCCAAGTTGATTTTGACCATCTCTATTTGCTCCTATCCCCCAAAAAGCATCTTTTGGAGAATCTTCGCAAATTAAGTAGTCCTTAGTCTGCAATAATTTTTGCTTTACATAAGGATTTTGTTCAAGTTTCAATCTCAACAACTTTTCCATATAGTCAACCTTTATTTCATCCCATTCTTCAGCCTGTTTATCCTTGTTTGCATTTGCAATTTTTTGAGCTTCATGCGCAGATAGACATCTTTTGATTTTCTCAGCAATTTCAGGAGCTGATTTAAAAAATTTTCCTGCTTGATAGGCATGTTCAACAGTTGGATAAAACTCACCTTCCATAATAATTCCAAAAGAGCTGAAATTATCAAATACAAAAAATTCTCTAGGATAAAAACCTACAAACTCATCAAACTTTTCACTCAACCATAAGTCTCTATATTGTTCTATTTCCATTTTCCCTCCACAACATTTCTTCCACTTAACTTTTAACACACTCAAGCCTTAAAAGTCAATTAAATAACCCTATTTTAATATTTGTGAGATGTTTTGTGCCTAAAAATCGCTTTTTTGTAAATATTATTTATGGAGGCAGAAATGGCATACAGTTATAAAACTTCGATTGGATTTGGGATGGTTTATATTCCAGTCACCCTACACAATACAATCAAAAACAATGATATAGGTTTCAATATGCTTGATAAGAAGACCAAATCAAGAATACAATACAAGAAAACCTGCGTTGATTGCAATGACAAAATCATCAAAAATGAGGACATTGTCAAAGCCTACGAAATTGAGAAAGACAATTATATTATTTTTGAAGAGGAAGAATTTGATAAGCTTAAAAGTAAAAAAGATAAAAACATTTTGATTGACAAATTTGTTTCGCTTAGTGAAATAAACCCTATTTTTTATGATAAAACCTATTATGTAGCACCTGAGGATAAAGGGAGTGAAAAAGCGTTTTATCTTTTAAAATCTGTCTTAAATAAAGAAAAAAAAGTGGGAATTGCAAAAACCATGTTGGGAAATTCTGAATGTGTGGTGGCATTATGGGTCAAGGATGATGATTTGTTGCTGTCAAAGCTTTTCTTTAATGAAGAATTGCAAAGAAACCCAGCTGGAAATATAAAAGTCAAAATATCGGAAAAAGAAACCGCTCTTGCCAAAAGCATTATCAAATCAATGGAAGGAAAATTCAACCCTGAAGACTATATAGACGAATACAATCAAAGGATAAAACAAGCAATCAAAGACAAAGCAAGTGGAAAGACAATCAAAGAAATCGACAAATCAAAACCAATCAAAATCACCGATCTTATGGAAGCATTGCAAGAAAGCGTGAAAAACATTGACAAAAACAAAGTAATAAAAATGAAAAAGAAGGCTCAATAATGGATATTTTTGAGACGAAAAACATCTCCCCTATGTTGCTTGAACATATAAGTGAGCCGTTTAACAGCGAAGATTATATTTTCGAACTTAAATTGGATGGCATTCGCTGTCTTGCCTATTTAGATGAAAGGCAAACAATATTAAAAAATAAGCGAAATAAAGATGTAACAGATGTTTACCCTGAGCTGAAACAAATTCACAAACAAATTAAAAAAAGATGTATTCTAGATGGTGAGCTTGTGTCGCTTAATAAGGATGGCTCACCAAACTTCTTTGCTTTGCAAAAGAGAAGCCTTTTGACAGACAAGTTTAGAATAGAGCTTGAAATGGAAAAAAACAAGGTGAATTTTGTGGCTTATGATATTCTGTATCTTGACGATAAACAAACAACCAACCTAACCTTGACAGAACGAAAAAAATTGCTTAAAAACAATATAAAAGAAAATGAATTATTAAGCATAAGTCGCATTGTAGAAAATGAAGGAATAAAACTTTTTGAGCTTACTCAGCAACTTTCACTTGAAGGCATTGTTGCCAAAAAGAAAAACTCAACCTATCAGATTGGAAAACGCTCTAAAGACTGGATTAAAATTAAAAATTTGATTGATGAAGATTTTTATATATGTGGCTTAATGTTTGATGAAGACAATCAAATTAAAGATTTGGTTTTGACAACAAAAGTCAATGGCAAGTATATAAATAGAGGTAAAGTTTATTTAAATATATCAAAAGAAGAACAGAATTTTATATTAAATTTTGCAATAACACACACCAAAAATAAGCCGCTGTTTGAAATCTATTCAGATAAAAATATCCTATGGATTGAGCCAAAGCTTGTTTGTACTGTTCAATATATGATGCTGACAAAAGATGGAAACTTGCGCCAACCAGTTTTTAAAGGCCTACGAACAGACTAAAAACAATAATCCAGTTTATGTTTTTTGATAAAGACCGAAATTAACAAAAAACAAATTTGAGCCTAAATTATGCATAAAATTATAAAACAATACAAAATCATGCCAAAATAAAAATACACCGCTAAATATGGTGTATTTTTGTTTTGGAGCAGGTAACGGGGGTCGAACCCGTGAATCACGCTTGGGAAGCGTACATTTTGCCGCTAAATTATACCTGCATCATTATTATTTTATCACAATAATCACTTTTTGGCAACTATTTTTGAAAATTTCCAAATTCCTCACAATAGTAGCCGTTTTATCATATAACAGCATAGGAGAAATCATGACAAAATTTATAAACAAAGAAAGTTGTTTTATCGGCGAAAATGTCAAAATTGGCAATAATGTCACCATTTATGAAAACAATCACATTGAGGGTGATACAACGATTGGCGACAACACCACCCTGCTTCCTGGAAATTTCATTTCAAGTTGCAAAATCGGCAAAAGTTGCAAAGTTTTAAGCAGTGTTTTGGAAGATAGTGAAATTTTAGATGATGTAAGCATTGGTCCATTTGCAAGGTTGCGTCCTCATACTTTAATTAAAAATGGCTGCAAAGTTGGAAATTTTGTAGAAATCAAAAACAGCAGCATCGGAAATGGTTGCAAGATAAGTCATCTTGCTTATGTGGGTGATGTTGACATGGGTGCAGATTGCAATATTGGCTGTGGGGTCATTTTTGCAAACTACAACGGCAAACAAAAAAATAGAACGATTGTCGGAAGGCATGTTTTTATTGGCTCAAACAGCAATATTATTGCGCCTGTCTTAATTGAAGATGATAGTTATATTTGCGCAGGCACCACAGTCACTGAAAAGGTCGAAAAGCACGATATGGTCATTGGTCGCACGCGTCAGCAAAACAAACCTGGCAGAGCAAAAAAATATTGGGAGGCATAGACTCTTTCTTAGATTTTATAAATAAAATCTTTAACTTCTATTTTAAAATAAAAAAACATATTACACCCTATTAAAAACGAAATATATAATCAAAGGAGAAAAAATGGGAATTTATTTTGGTACAGATGGATTTCGGGGCATTTATGGTGAGGTAATCTCCCCCAGCATTGCCTACAAAGTCGGAAACAGTTTAGGCAGTTTATGCTGCAAAAAGAAAATTATAATTGGAAGAGATACGCGAAGAAGTGGCAGCCTTTTGACGCTTTCCTTCGCAAGTGGAATTATGAGTCATGGCGTGGATGTAATTGATATAGGAATTGTTCCAACTCCGGTCATTGCATATCTTACAAAGGCACTAGGCTTTGATTATGGCGTGGTTATAAGTGCAAGTCACAATCCAAGACAGTATAATGGTATAAAAATTTTTGACCATGACGGATTTAAGATAAGTGAAGAGCTTGAAGCGACAATTGAGCGAAAAATTCTTTATTCGACAGAACTTGGAAGCGAAAAGCTTGGAAGATATTATTTCAAACCGCGTCTAATAAAGAAATATAAAGAAAATATTATTTCAAATATTGAAAGTCTTGACGGACTAAAGATTGTACTTGACCTCGCGAATGGCGCTTCAATCAGCACAGCCAAAGAGCTTTTTTCCACTCTTGGTGCAAAGATAATCATTTTAAATAATGGCAAAAGTGGCAAAAAGATTAACAACAAGTGCGGTGCACTTTATCCTGATGAACTCGCAAATGCTGTAAAACGCCATAATGCCGACATGGGTTTTGCCTTTGATGGTGATGCAGACAGAATAATAGGTTGCAATGAAAAGGGAGAGCTTCTTGATGGTGATGACCTGCTTTTCATTCTTTCGCACAAGCTTCCGCCTTCTTCTTATGTAGTTGGCACAAGCATGACAAACAAAGGGCTTGAGGTAGCGCTTGCAAAAGAAAATATCACCCTGCTGAGAGCCGATGTTGGTGATAAATATGTGGCTATGCTTATGAAAAATAAAGGTGCCTCGCTTGGCGGCGAAACTTCTGGACATATTATAGACATGAGTCTCGGTTGCACTGGTGATGGCGTTTTGACAGCTCTCAGCATTGCAAGTTTGGTCAAACAGCAAAATACCAAGCTTTCAAAGTTAAATTCTTTCAAACATTATCCACAAATTTTAATCAATGTGGAAGTTGTTGATAAATTCCGCTTATTAAATTCTGACCTACTATCTTCAAAAATTCTTGCCATTCAAAAACATTTTGGCAGCAATGGAAGAGTGCTTGTGAGGGCGAGTGGAACAGAAAATAAAATCAGGATTATGTGTGAAAATGTTGATAAAAAAGAAGCTCAAGCTTATGCAAAAGAATTGGAAGCGCTTATTCGGTCAATTGAAATGGAAAAAAACTAAAAAAAGATGCATCATTTGCATCTTTTTTGCTTTTAAACACAACCTTAAAGAAATTAAAAATTATTCATCTTCTAAACTTTCTTCATATTCTATATCCTTGTCAAACTTGCATTCAATAGAATATTTTGGTTTTCCTTCATTTGTCAAATAATCTTCTTGATTATTATTTATCACATTGACCACTGCATTGGCCACCAATACTTCAATTTCTGAAAGCATTTTTCTATCACAGCCATACATGCCAGTGCTCATATTATTTGTCATAAAGTCAATAAAATCAAGCGCTCTGATAAGTGAGCCAAAACATTTATTTTTTGTCATTTCATAATCAGGATTATTTTTAGTCGCGTCCAGCCATTTTGTTAAATATCTCAAATATCCTTGCGCTGCCGACGATTTGCCGTCAAGATAATCTTTTACAAGATTGTCAACATTGATTTTTAAAACTTTCTTATTTATCTTCATCTTGAGAAATGGAAGTCCATAAGTGCCATTTTTAGCCAATTCATTTTCAGCAAGTTTTCCGCCCATATTATCTATTTTCATAAGATAATTTTTCAGATGTCTGCAATCGATGGCATTACATCTGCCTGTGCGATACTTTCCCTTGCCATTTGTATAACGAAATTTTCTCAAGCATAAAATTGCATCTTCTTCACTTTGGAAATGAAAGTGTGGAGACTGAGCAACTTCGCCAAACACCATTTTGCGTTTGTCTTGCCCTATCCAAACATTTGTGTGAGGATGTGGGTCATTGTCATATCTCATAAAAGGCATAGCCTTTTTAGGATCTCCATCCAAAAGCACATACATAGAAATTGACAAGCTTCGGTCATATAAAAACCTGTCATTTATACGAGCTTCAATTTCTGTTTTGGTGCTTGGATATCTCTTTCGACCAAAATATTTCAATGCCCTTGGTTTATATTTAAGATTGACCACTTTGGCACACAAAATATCTTCATTATTTGAAAGATAATATTGAATGTCAGTTTTCACCTGTTCCCCTGTTGCCCTTGCTTTTTTGTCACGGAAGGAAATTACATTTGGAAATTCATAAATTGGACGGTCATACTGATAGCGCTTTACATAAACTGGATTTTTGATGCATGCTTGAAGTTCATCAAGTTGGTGTTGACGCACCATGTAAGGCTCATATTTCCAAGGTCTTGAAACAAAAGTTTCATTATTAAACTGTTTCATAAGCTCATAAACAGGCACATTAGTGTGAATATCACCAATAAACTCTTTATGATGATAAGTGACATACTTTAACAAATCTTGTTTTAATAAAGGAATAATATCTTTCATGTCTGTTTTATTCTTTTGGTGGGAAAGACGAAGAACAGCTGAATCACGGTCACCAAAAAGGTAATCTTCTGCATTGTCAATTTCGCTCTCAGAAAGAATTTGCTCATCATCATGAAACTGATTATCAGCAAACTGGTCAATTTGTATTTTCTTGTCTTTCTTTTCGCTCATAGTTTCTCCCTTGTTTATTTATATTGTAACATATTAAAACAAAAAATCAATACTATTTGAAAATAAAGTTGAATATTTTTTATTTATAAAAATACCATGTAAAAACAGCGCAACGCATCATATTAAGCTTGAAGAAAAGATTTGACAAAAAAAGCGTTTTGCACTAAACTTAATTTATATAAAATTTGATTTTTTTTCGAGGTAAACCAATGAAAATTGATGTTGTTGGATGCATGTGCACATGGACTAAAAACTTATCAGCTAGTTATATAATCAATGATGAGCTTATGTTTGATATTCCGCAAGGCAGCTTCAAAACATTGTTTGAAGACTATGACATATTAAAAACAAAATATATTATTATCTCACACTTTCACAGTGATCACTTTATGGATATTCATCTTGTGCTGGACTTTTTTGTTCATCACAGTAAAGAAAAGCTGACAATCATTGCGCCAAAAGGCTGCAAAGAACGCCTAAAAACAATGTTTAGACTGGTCGAGGTGACCTATCTTGAAGAAGCTTTAAATGACATAACCTTCATTGAATGTGAAAACAATAAAATAATCAATATTGGAGATTATAAAATAAAAATGTTTAAAATGCTGCATAACAACCTTGATTCTTATGGTTTCACTATTCAGCAAAATGGCATAACAGTTGGTTTCAGCGGTGATAGTGCCATGTGCAACAATGTGAGAAAGATTATCAGCAAAAGTAAGGTCGCATTCATTGATTGCGCTCAGGTAAAAGTAACAAACAAACATCTTTGCGTTGAAGAAGTAAAAGGTCTTATTAAAGACTATCCATCATGCAAAATTTATCCTACTCACATGTCAATTTTTTCAATTAAAGAGCTGGATAAAGCTGGTTTGACATATCCAAAGCAAAGCGATATTGTAATAGTAGAATAAAATAAAATTTTGTATAAACGCATGCAAAAATCTTATAATTAAATAAAAATGACAGGAAATACTAAAAATATGGGCTAAAAACCCCATATTTTTTGTTTTTTATATCAAATTTGTCTCAAAACTGTAATTAAGAAGTCCATAAGGCAATTTCAAAAGATTATTAAATGTGTCAGAAATATTTATGTCAAGCACATTTGGTTTATTTAACGGTGCATCAATTTGCAGTGCAAGTTTTATTGCAATTTTTCCATTTTCAAGTTGGATTGTCTGCACCTTAATGATTTTAAGTTTAACCTTTTCCTGCATGCCATTATTTGCAAAGTATGTCTCGCTTAGATTTCCATCACTCAATATCACCCTATCAGCAGAAACCACTTTGCCGCACAATTTTTCAATTTCTTCATAGTTGTAATTTTCTTTTTCAAGCTCTGAAATTTTTTCAACAGCAGTCACCGTGCTATGTTTTTGATTAAAATCATCGGTTATGCTTTTGCCTTGTTTATCATAATATTTTCCAGTCTCATCTTTGACCACACAATTTGTTTTAAACTCACTGAAATCAATTTCGAGTTCTGAGATTGACTCATCCCCAAACAAATATTTATCTGGCTTCACAGTGCCAAGTCCATTTCCGATTTGAATTTCTCTTAATTTTTCCCTTATAGGCATAAGCTTTACTTGAATTTTATCATCCAGCAAAGACAAGCAATCTTTAAACTCTTCATTTTTAAATAGATATTTATTGAATATTTCAAAGAAGGTCTGATTTAAATTTTCCTTATAATAATTCTCTGCCAATTCTAAAGCCGTTTTAATAATATCTGTAATTATGTTGTTTTGGCGCTGATTTAAGTCACCTCTTTTTTCAACTTTACTTAAGTCAAAAAGTCCATCAAGGTCAAAGCTGTTGTTTATCAAATATGCCTTAGAAAGCAAGGTTTTTGGATCATAGAAAGATGCATATACAAGCACCTTTCCGCCAAAGCGTTTGCTGTCTATTAAAATATTTAAATAATCGATGGAATTATTATGTTTTGCAAGTTGCGCTTTCTTTTCAGCTTCATCAAGTCCATCTAAATTTAGCGTAATTCTCGCACTTAGAAAGCCCAATCGTGACCAATCTATATCTTGATAGTTTTTTCCTTTAAACGAAATAAGCGCAAATGGATTTAAATCTGCGTCAATACTCACATCATATTTATCCTTCACCTGCACCATCTCGCCCTCTGAAACAAAAGCAATGCTGCCCTCAGCGCGATAGTTTAACGCATTATGTGTATAAGGCGGATAGAAAGAGATTTCTTCCTTAAACTTGTCATCTGGCTCTTCTTTAAAGCCGCAATCAAAAGCATTTAAATTCATATAAATTTCACCTTTTGGCAATGTAATAATTCTTCCGCCAAAAGTAAGACGATAATCTTTTGAAAGAGCGCAAACCATTTTAATATTTCTCAATTTTTCACTGTCATTATCAACATATTCAATGTCAAGTTTAATTGAAATCTTTGGAAAACTTTCCTCAGAATAAGCGCCAATAAGCACATTTGCAAGCTGTTTAAGTCCATCATCTTTAATCGAAGGATAAAAGTTTTTAAGTATGTTCAAAATCTTTTGAAAGCTTATAGTAAGGCTTGAAGTGTCTTTGCCATTTTCAACGCTTTCAACAAAGCCATAATCATTCATCAGACCAAAACATCGATCAAATTGATAGTAAGCATCTTGAAATAATTTTTCACAATTCCAAGCTTCTTCAGATGGATTTAATAAATCATGAAGATTTGAAAACAAATTTAAGTCACCATAACAATATTTTTTATTTTCAAAATCAAGATAAATTTTCCCCTCTTGATTTTCTTCTAAATAGGCAAACACATTTTTTAAATTATTTTGCTCGCCAGCTTTAAAGCTTAAAAGTTTTTCGCGTTTATTTTCATTTAAATAGCCGCTTACTGTGGTATTTTTATTAAAAATTGTCAAATTTTCAGCATTTTTATATAATATATCGCCTTCTAGCGAAAAATTGAAATATTCGCCATTATTTTCACAGCCAGCACTAAATATATTATACATGCTGTTTAAAAGTCTATCAAATGTAAGTGTGCCGCTTGTTGAAAACCTAGCTTCCAGCTTTTTAGGAGTTTTGCTGGTAATCTTCAAATTTGGATTATCGCTATATTTTCGATAACCATCATACCACCCTGAAAAAGCAAACCAGTCATCAGCAGTTGCCCTATAATATTTTTCGCCATTTTTTTCATAGCTTTCTATACTGCCATTCTCGCCAGCGGAAATGATAACATTTGGTTGACTGTTTCCACAAGAAAACAAAAACGCTGACAAACAGAAAATCGTCATTATCAGCGTTATCAATAAAATGTTATTTTTTGCTTTCAATTTCAACATATTTTAAATTATACAATAATCTGCGAAAAATGTCAAAATAAAATAGTTTTATCTTTAAATCTTGCTTTTTTTGATAAAACATCTAAAACGTTTAAAGCTTTTTCCACTTGTTAAGCATGCTTGTCAAATATTCAAAACAGCTTTCAAAAGTCTTTTTATCACTAAGGTCACAACCAGAGTTTTTTAATATTTCAACAGGCTCTAAAGCACATCCAGCTGAAAGAAACTTGAAATAATTCTCTGTTGCACCCTTCTCATTTGAAAGCATTTTGTTTGCAAAACAAATTGCGCTTAGCATTCCTGTTGCATATTTGTAAACATAAAATGAATTGAAAAAGTGTGGGATTCTTGCCCATTCATACTGCACTTCATCGACAAGTTTCACATGCCCAAAATATTTTTCGTTGAGCTGATAGTAAAGTTTACACAATTTATCTTTAGTAAGGCCGTCGCCATTTTCATGCAACTTGTGCACCTCTTGTTCAAACTCGGCAAACATGGTTTGTCTGAAAATTGTGCCCTTGACCTCATCAAAAAGTTTGTTGTAAAGTGCCTTTTTCTCGTCTGCCGATTTCGCCTCTTTCAAAAGATAATTTATAAGCAATATCTCGTTGGTGGTGCTGGCAATTTCAGCCAAGAAAATTGTATAATTTGCCTTCTCTCTTGCTTGATTTTTATTTGAATAATATGAATGCATTGCGTGGCCAAGCTCATGAGCAAGAGTAAACACTGAGTCAAGGTCTCCTTCAAAGTTTGTCATAACATAAGGATGGAAACCATAAATTCCACTTTCAAAAGCTCCTGAGCGTTTATCAAGGGTTGGATAAACATCAATCCATCTCTCATTCTGAGCCTTATCAAGCAACTTTATATACTCATCACCCAGCGGAGAAAGTGCTTTTTTAATAAGCTCCATAGCCTCTTCATAGGTAAATTTCTTTTCTTCACCCTTGTCAGTTGATGCCATGGCATCATAAATATAAAAATCTTTGAGATTAAGCTCTTTTTGTTTAAGTTTAAAATAATCAAATAGGATAGGCAGGTTTTGACCAACCTGTTCAATCAGGCAGTTATAGACATCCTTGCTCACCTCTTCATTTTCAAGAGCCGCGTCTAAAGCGCTTGCATATTTTCGCGCTTTAGCAAAATAGCAATCTGATTTAACCTCATTTATATAATTGCAAGCGAGCGTATTGATAAGCGAGCCAAACTTGCCGTTGAGTTTGCAAAATGCTTCTTTTCTGAGTTGTCTATCACCGCTTCGCATAAATTTGCCATAGCTTGACTGAGTAAGTTTGAAGGTTTGCCCGCAAGTGTTTGAAATCTCTCCATAATCAAAATCGACATCTGATGCTTTTTCCATATTATCAGAAAAACCTCCTAAGAAGTCCATGCCAGCAAGAAGTTTTTCTTCCGCTTTTGAAAGCTTATGAATTTTGTCTTTTTTGATATTTTTAAACATACGGTCAAAATCTTTAAGCTCTTCATTTGCTATCAACTCATCCAGCATACTGTCCGGAAGCTCATAAAACTCTGATAAAGCAAAAGCTGTCTCAACACTGAAATCACTTAAAAAAACATAAAGTTTTTCCTGCATTTCATTATATTTATCACTTGAAAGACATTCAGTATTTTTAAGAAAACAATATTGCTCGGCAGGCTCTAAAATCTCACTCACCTTTTTATCAAGCTTAAGATATTCTTTGACTGCCTTAATAGTGTTGAGCTTTCCTTCATATTTCTTAAGTGCTGGAAGCATAGCTTTAGCTTCAGCAAGTTTTGCAAAGAAAGTTGCATCATTTGTGCAAAGTGGGCTTAAATCCCATTTATATTTTTCTTCAATTTTATCTCTTGTCAAAACTGAAATTTCAGCCATACTTCACCTCTTTTTAATATATTTTACATTTTTTTTGATATTTTTAGCTGTTTTTTTGAAAAAATCATGCATTTTGAGCTTAATTATCTTACAAAATATTTATCTAGATAGAATTTAGACCAAGGCAAAACATTTTCTGGAGGACATGCAAAAACCATTTTTTCTTTTGTTGTAGGATGAGTAAACTCCAGTCGTCCAGCCCAAAGTCCAAGATTGTTTGACGCCCTAGTTTTTTCTTTTCCATATTTATTATCTCCATAAAGGGCACAATTGATTGCAGCAAACTGCACTCGAATTTGGTGACTGCGGCCGGTAAGTAAGTTTACCTCAACAAGCGCATTATCACCTTCAACTTGCAAAGTTTTATATTCAAGCTCTGCAAGTTTAGACCCCTCTTCGCTGAGCGGTACAACTCTTACTATATTGTTTTTTTCATCCTTTTTTAAATTATGCTTAAGCCTTCCAGTTTTTGCCTGTGGCACATGTGAAGTGATTGCATAATAAGTCTTTTTTGTATCATGACTTGCAAATTGAGCAGACAATCTTGCTGCTGACTTTGAATTTCTTGCAAACACCATAATTCCACCTGTTGGCCTGTCAAGTCTGTGAACAAGCCCTATAAAAGCCTCACCCTCTTTATTATATTTTTCTTTGACATATTGTTTAACCATACTCAAAAGGTCATCATCACCCGAAGCATCAGCTTGAGTTGGCACATTGTGTGGTTTAAGCACTACTATAATTTGGTTATCTTCATATAAAACTACTAATTTTTCCATATTTTCATTCCCCTTGCCCCGCATGGCAATACTATTTTTTCGCTTGTTGGAAGCCCTATTTCATCAGCGTCAATGTTTCCTTCTCCAAAAACAAGACTGAGAATATTTGAAAGTACGCTTGCCTGAAGCCCTGTTGTGTATGATGAAATAAGCACAAAAAGTGGATTGTCAGAAAGCACTTTCTTTGTAAGCTCGACAAAATCATATAGATTATCTTCAAGCTTCCACATTTCGCCGTTCACGCCCCTGCCATAGCTTGGTGGGTCCATTATGATTGCATCATAGTGGTTGCCTCTTCTGACTTCTCGATTGATAAACTTTTCACAGTCATCAATTATATAGCGTATTGTTGTAATACCATTTAAAGTGGCATTCTCTTTTGCGCGCTCCACCATACCTTTGCTGGCATCAACATGAGTCACACTCGCTCCAGCCTTGGCACAAACCACGCTTGCGCCACCAGTATAGGCAAACAAGTTTAGCACTTTTATTGGTCTGTTTGCTTCTTTAATAAGTTTTGTCATATCTGCCCAATTGACAGCTTGTTCTGGGAAAAGCCCCGTATGCTTAAATCCCATTGGCTTTATGATAAACTTAATTCCATTCCATTCAATATTCCAACTTTCTGGCACTTTAGAAAAGAATTTCCAGCCTCCACCACCGCTATTTGACCTTATATAATGTCCATCAATGCCTTTTGTAGCACTTAATGGGTTTTTAGCATGCCAAATCACCTGTGGGTCAGGTCTTAATAGTTTATATTTTCCCCAACGCTCCAGTTTTTCGCCATCGCCTGTTGCAAGTACTTTATAATCTTGCCAATTCTCTGCAATTTTCAATTTTCACCTCATTTATTTGTCTGTTGTTATTTTAGCAAAAATATATTTTTTTAGCAACCTATTTCACATAAAAAAGAGGGCTTAATTGTTCCCTCTTTCATACTTTTTTTTAATCTCAAAATTTGACAATTCAATCTGCAGAGATTAAACTCGCTTTACTTAAATTTAAGTCAAATCTTTCCAAACAATATATTGTTCTTCATCACTTTCAGACATTCCTCTTTTGTCAATAGAGCCATACTCTTCATATTTAATTGACTCTAAGAGAGTTTTTTCCTTTTCAAGCTCTTTTTCAATAATTTCTCTTGCATCGTTATGCCCCATTCCAACATTTATTTTCTTAATTGGGCACTCGGGATTTAAAGAATTATATTTTTTTACGAAACTTGCAGCTGCCAATTGAAACTTTCTGAAAATCAATTTTCTGTCTTCACTCAATATATATTTATTGATTTCAATATTATTGAAAATTCCATAGCCTTGTTTGCGATTAACATACAAAGTGGCTTTTGCAATAATATCATTCTCATCATTTTTAATCACAAGGTTTTGAACATCTGGGTGAACAATGCTTGCACGCATGAAAGAATATCCGGCAGACTCAAGATGAGCACAGCAATGACAAAACTTACCAAGAATATAATTTTTAGGGTCATTTTTGGCAAGCCATTCAAAAGTAAATTTATCCTGTGCAATATCATTCATAATTTTCACAGTGCTTTCACCCTTTGTTTTAATCATCTTTGAAAGCTCTTCAATTTGACCAAAGACATCCACTTCACTTAATGGCTCACCTAAAATATGGTCGCCAATATTATTTTCTTCCTTTTCTTGTCTTATTTCAAGAGCACTGTCGAAACTCTCTTGCTTGTTAAAATATGGAGAAATTGTGCTTGCAATATCATAGTTCTCTGGCGTAATCCCTTTATATTTATCTTTAGTAAAATAATCAATAAATTTTTCAGCAGTGATTTTAAGTTGTCTTTGCTCACCTTTATGCGAGGTATTTGTCCTTTGAACATTTTCATATTGCAAATAACACCTTTGTATGAACATCTTATCACGATGAAGTTGAGAGCAAAGTTTTTCAAAATTTTCCTTTTTGATGAAAAATTTAGTAAAATCACTTTTAAATCTGCCAAACTTCAACTCTAAAAACAGGTCATTTGATTGGATAAAAATATTTTTTTCTTGTTCAAGCTGTTCTTTTAAAAACTCTCCGACAATTTGTGCATAGTCAACTTTTTCAGTAATTTCTTTTCCAGTTTTTGAGGTGTGAGTTTCTTCAACTGGAGCGAGGAAACCACCTAAATTGTAGTAAAACCTGCAAAAAGCGTTGAAATCTTCATCTTCTTTTGGCAAATTTGGAAGCTGTTTGAAAAATTTGATATTTTTATTATTAAAAAACTCAGCAAAATCTTCACTTTCAAGCTCTTTATAAATTAAGTTGTAAAGTCTTAAAAGATTGTCATTTTTAATGTCCGCCATAAAATTTTTTCGTTTATCCCAAACGGTTGTCAAAGCACTTATGTAGGCGTCATTAAGCTTTTCTATATCAATTGCATCCACATTTTTGATATTGTTTGAAATTACAAAAAGATTTCCTTCTTTGTAAATTTTTTTAAGTCTTTTACTGCTGGAAAAAGGTATTTCAAGAAATTTTACCTTTTTACCAATTCTTATATTTTTGATATTCTTACATTTTGTGAATGTAGTTGTTTCAACGCTGCCTTCACGCAAAGTGAAATCTGATAATGAAAGACATTCTTGAAAAGCACATTTATCAACTTGAGTGTTGTAAAGGTCAACCTCTTTAAGTTTAAAACATCTGTCAAAAGCGCCAAAATTTATGATTTCAAGTGTAGTTGGAAAACTCACGCTTTTCAAATTCCAGCAATCTGCAAAGGCTTTATCACTGATATGAACAAGCCCTTCAGGCAATTCGATATTTTTAAGTTTATAGCATTCAAGAAAAGCCATGCTTTCAATTGCATGCAACTCTTTTGGGAAGACCACCTTTCGCAAATTGTGACATTTATAAAAAGCATTTACATATATGGTCATTACCCTATCTGGAATTTCAATTTCTTTAAGTGCGTGACAATTCATAAAAAGGCAACTAGGAATGGTCGTTAATTTTTCAGGAAGATTTATGCTTTCAAGTTTTTCACAACCTATAAAAGCGCAGCTGCCAATTGAGCTTAAAGAGTCTGGCAGTTTCACAGTTTTAAGAGACTTGCAGCAATTGAAAGCATTATTGTCAATTGCTTTAAGTTTATCAGAATTTATCGATACACTTTTTATATTCACACAATTTTCAAAGGCAAATGAGCCAATCTTTTCAACTTTTCCAAGCTCTAAATCACCAGTTAAACAGTTGCAACCCGAAAAGACGGACATGCCTAAAGTATAACTGCTTTTTGGAAAAACCACTTTTTTCAAGTGTTTACAATCAGCAAATGCATCATCTTTTATTATTTCAATATTTTCTGGCAAATTTAAAATTTCAATTCCGCAGCCTTCAAAAGCCTCTTCTTTTATGGATATAATTCGCTGACCAAAAACAACCTCTTTCAGTCTTTTACAGCCAGAAAAAGCACGCTCTCCTATACTTGTAATCATTTTTGGGAATACCACTTTTTCAAGGTCTATCAAATTCTTTGAATTTTGCGAAAAATCGTCACTTATTTGTTTTACACCTTCTGGTATAGTCAAAGTGCCGTTTACAAAATCTTTGTTGTCAACCTTTAATAAAATGCCTTCTTTTATTTCCATAACTACTCTTTTTTTCAATATATATTTTATCATAAAACAGTTTAAAAATCAATATCCAGTTTAATTTATTGCAAAATTTTGGATTAAAAAAAGCGGCTTTTAAATCAAGTCGCCTTTTAAAACATTACATCTTTGTAATATAAATATTCAATTTTTTATCGTTGAATGATAATTCTGTTGAAAAATCACCTTTTGTGCCCAATTTAAAACTGTCAGCAAGAAGAGTCTTTGTAAATTCATCACTTCTTCGACTTAAAACTTCGCAAAGATTTTCATCACCAGAGATTTCAACACTTATATGATTAACCACTTCAAGCCCACTATCTTTTCTAAGATTTTGCACCTTGCTTACAAATTCAGCAACCATGCCCTTTTCAAGAAGTTGTTCATTTAATGAGGTATCAAGCACAACAGTTGTCTCACCATTGCTGTCTGAAGAATATCCTTCTTTATTTTTAAGTGTAATAAGAAGATCTTCTTCGCCAAGTTCGATTTCACTACCATCTGGAGCAATAAACTTGACTTTTTCGCCCTTTCTCACTTCCGAAACAATCAAATTTGGATCTGCAGAGGCCAAGTATTCTCTTATTACGCCAAGATTTTTGCCATATTTTGGTCCAAGAGTTTTAAGTTGTGGTTTAAGCTCATAAGAAACATATTCATCAGCTCTTTCAAGAATTTCAACACTTTCGACATTCAATTCATCTTCAATAAGCGCTGCAAGCTCATCATCAAGATTTAAGTTTCCTGTTGAACAAATCATAACCTTTGAAAGAGGTTGACGATTTTTTACTCCACTTGAAGCACGGCAAGTTCTGCCAAGAAGCACGATTTCAAGCACCTTATTCATGCCTTCATTGAGTGATTTGTCTATAAAGTTTTCGTCAGCTTGAGGATATGTGCAGAAATGTACGCTTTCTGGAGCATTTTTATCAAGATTTCTTACAAGATTTTGATATATTTCTTCTGAAAGGAATGGAAGATAAGGCGCAATAAGTTTGCTAAGCCCAACAAGCACCTCATAAAGTGTCTTGTATGCAGCAATTTTATCATCGCTTTCTTCACTGCCCCAAAATCTTTCTCTTGAACGGCGAACATACCAGTTTGAAAGTTTGTCCACAAATTCTGTAATCTTTCTTGAAGATGAGAGCATATCAAGTTTATCAAGTGCATCATTTACATAGCCAACAAGGGCGTTATATTCAGACAACAACCACTTATCAAGGAAGGAAAGTTTGCACTGAGAAAGGTTATATTTGCTTGGATCAATCTTGTCTATCTCGGCATAAAGCACATAGAAGGCATAGACATTCCACAGAGTGCCCATAAACTTTCTTTGAAGGTCAATAAGGTTGTCTTCATTAAAGGCTATACCTTGACCTGCTACACAGTTGTTATAGAAATACCAACGCAGACCATCCGCCCCTTCTTTATCAAGCACTGACCAAGGATCAATTCCGTTGCCGAGTGACTTTGACATTTTCAGTCCATGTTTATCAAGCACGAGGCCGAGAAGATTGCAAGCCTTATATGGTGACTTATCAAATAGAGGTGTATTTACTGCCAAAAGTGTGTAAAACCAACCTCTTGTTTGGTCAATTGCTTCACTTATATAATCTGCTGGAAAAGCTTTTTCAAACAATTCTTTGTTTTCAAATGGATAGTGATATTGAGCAAACGGCATAGCACCGCTGTCAAACCAGCAATCCATAACCTCAGGTGTGCGGCGCATAGTTTTTCCGCAATGAGGACAAGGGAAGGTAATTTTATCGAGACTTGGTTTGTGCAAATCAGCTGGTCTTTCCCCTGAAAGTTTTTCAATTTCATCCACGCTTCCCACAACATGAGTATGTCCATTTTCACATACCCAGAAAGGAAGTGGTGTGCCCCAATAACGATTTCTTGAAATTCCCCAGTCAATATTATTGGCTAGGAAATTGCCCATTCTGCCTGCTTTAATGTGGTCTGGGCACCAATAAACAGAGTTATTGTTGTCAACCAGTTTATCTTTATATGCTGTCGTCTTTATAAACCATGTATCTTTTGCATAGTAAAGCAATGGGCTTTTGCAACGCCAGCAGTGAGGATAGCTATGTTCAAAAGGCAGCACCTTAAACATTTTGCCTTCCTCTTCAAGTTTTTTAATGATAAATTTGTCTGCATCTTTGACAAAAAGTCCGCCAAAGTCTGTCTTTTCACTCATGTTTCCACTTTCGTCAACAAGTTGAACAAAATCAATGTCATATTTTTTGCAAGCGTTGTAGTCATCTTCACCAAAGGCAGGCGCTATATGAACAATTCCTGTTCCGTCCTCAGTGGTTACATAATCGTCAACTATCACAAAATAGCCCTTTTTAACGCTGTCTTTTGCATAGTCAAACAATGGTTGATATTTGTGAAATTCAAAAGCTTTGCCTTTCTTTGAATAGACAATTTCAAAACTTCCCTCTTCAAAAAGAGTAGGTACAAGTTTTTCAAGCATGATATAATTTTTGCCATCATGAGTAAGTTTGCAATATGTCTCATTTGGATTCATACAAAGTGCAACATTTGATGGAAGCGTCCAAGGTGTAGTTGTCCAAACAAGGAAATAAGTGTTTTCTTCTTCAAGACTTTTAAATTTTACAAATACAGAATTTTCCTTCAAAATTTTGTAATTATCGCCATTCTCAACTTCCATTTTTGAGAGCGTTGTTCCGCAGCGTGGACAGTAAGGCATAATTTTATAGCCTTTATAAACAAGCCCTTTTTTATCCATCTCTTTCAAAGCCCAAAATATGCTTTCAATATAGTTGTTGTCATAAGTGATATAAGGGTTGTCCATGTCTACCCAATAGCCAATGCGTTTGGTAAACTTTTCCCACATACCTTTATATTCCCAAACAGAGCTGCGACAAAGCTCAATAAACTTATCAACGCCATATTTTTCAATATCTTGTTTGCCATTAAGTCCCAGCTTCTTTTCAATTTCAACCTCAACTGGAAGTCCATGAGTGTCCCAACCTGCCTTGCGGTAAATATAATATCCTTTCATTGACTTATATCTTGGAATGATATCTTTCATAGCTCTTGTAAGAAGATGACCAATATGTGGCTTTCCATTGGCTGTTGGAGGTCCGTCAAAAAGAGTGTAGCTTTTTTCACTGCCCTCATTTAATTTTAAACCTTTGTTGATTATGTCATTTTCTTCCCAAAATTTTAAAATTTTGTCTTCATTTTTGATGAAATCGAGTTTTGTTTCAACTTTATTATACATTTTTCCTCCAATACATATATTTTGAGTGGTGTTTATCACCTTTCCAAAAAATAAAATTATGATGCAAACTAAGATTGCAAAAAGCCCCAAAAGAAACAAGAGCCTTTTGGGGCTTAATAAACCACTTGTATTCTCATCTGTGGGCAAACACCCACACCTTCTGTTACGGGAAGCCCCGTCAAAAATTACTCATGCAAAATTGCATTTTGGTCTTTGAAGCTCCTAAGGTGATAATTTTAAATCTTGCTTATTGTCTTTCACCAAGCAACAACTCTCTGTAAAGCTCCAAACTTAAAATCGTGTCCTTTATCAACGCCTTTTTATAATAATATGCAAGTTAAACCTGCTGAAAATAATTTTATCATATCAAAAAAATAATGTCAACAATTTTTGTTGTTTTAATATTGTTCTATTATACTTTGAGCTTGGGCAACATTGGCACCTGTCATAATCCCAAGAGGCTGTTCTGTCAAAAGCCCATTTCTTGTAAACAAAATCGCAAGAAGTTTGTGGTTTTTTGCAAATTCATTCAGAGCCTCTTCAACTGTGCAATCAGCTTTCTTGACCACATAATATACACTTCCCGTCAAACTAGAAAGCATGTCTTCAATTTGAACATTATCCAAAAAGACTTCCTCTCTGCCCCCTGCAAGTAAAAAATTGCCAAGAGAGTGAAGTATTTTTTGACCGTTTGCAACACCAACAAGCCTGTTTGCCTTATAAACAGGGATATTACTAAAGCCCGATGAAGCAATTTGCATAATCACCTCACGCATACTCTTTGAAGCATCAGTAATGACAACATTCTTTTGTGCAACTGCCTCAAGCGCAAGTGGCGGAGTGGTCAAAAGTTTTTCAATATGTTCTATATTCTCAACAACATTTATATGAGGCTCTGCAATAACAAAGTCTTCATTATTGTTGTGCACAATTGCATTTCTCAGTCTGCCATAATCAATAAGGTCATCTTCATATTTTCTCACCACATAATTGATTACAACCGCCTTTCTGATAAGATCGGAAAAACCCATAGCTCTGTTTAAACCATATCTCGTCTTTAGAGCATAATCAATATTGTTGTAGGCGTCAATAAAGCGTTTTGAATTGGTTTTTTCTTCTTTTTTCACAAATTTAAACTCCTTAACTCTTTTATTTTTTAAGCTTAACTTTTGTTTTAGAAATTGATAAAACAAAAAAATAAACTCTTCCCTTAAATATAAGTATATCAAAAATTACATAATCTTACAAACTTATTATTACATTTTATAATATTTTATTGTATTTTTTAAAAAATTGTGATATAATAACAATGTCGAGCTAGATGGAGAGTTAGCGGTGCTCTGTTGCCCACAATCCGCTATAGTGGGGTTGAATGCTTGGCGAGGTTTAATTTTGTCAAATATGCGTACAAAATCTTAGGCGATGAAATCAAGGTCTTATGCAATCAAGTCCCTTGAATCATGTCAGGTCCTGACGGAAGCATCATTAAGAGGATCACTTGGTGTGCCATAAGGTAGCTTTGGTGGAGTTTAAGTTTTGTAAGGCAGTTGGTGATTTTTTATCGGACCAAGATGCTCGATTTCGCAATCACAAAGACAGATATAATTTCTGTCTTTTTTTGTTATAACCACTATCATAATACCTTTTTGAAATCATGTTTAAAATTCGTTTATAAAAAAATAGACTTCTTCAGTCTATATTTTTATTATAAAATCACATCTTTTATATTTTTCGCTCTTACCTCTTAATATGAGCATTTCTAATTTTATTGCATGTAATAATTTTTATTTACATCTTCAAGCTCTATATTGTCATATTCAAAACCATTTTCATCACATGCTTTTTCACAATCTTTTGATTGTAATTCCATGACAACCTCTGCCTCTTGTTTTTCTTTTTTCTTTTTCACCTTCGGTGGCTTTGGTGATTTTGGTGGATCGTTTATACTTTTATAACTAAAGTCAGCCTTAGCTGAATCAAACAAATCTTCAATAAAGTCATGGCCATAATTAGCAACAAGGCAGCTTCCAATACCAACAACAGTCAGTACACCAACAGTAATAATACCAATTACGCAGTTTTCTATATTTTTAACTTTGCCTTTAAACTCGGCAGTCTCCTCACCGCCCTCTTCGATAATCTCTTTTAAGCCTTTTTTATCATGGTAATAGTCCAGCTTTTCTTTAAGCTGAGCATTATCTATTTCGCCATTATTATATTGAATATAAGCTTCTTTATAACCTTCTTCAGCTCTTTCAATATAATAATCAGTTTCTTTAAAATCATCATAGATTTTATTGCTATACAAAGTGGTACCTATTCCAAGCCCGGCGAATGTCAATATTCCACCCAAAGCCGAAACTATTGGCAATACACCCAACGCATATTTAAGTGTTCCTGTTACCTTTTTCAAAAAACCTTTAAATTTCCCCATTTTTTATCCTTTTAAACTTAATTTGAGCCGATATAAAACAACAAAAATTACTTAGTCTCTGTAATATGTGTCTTCAATGTCTGGAAGATCTTCCTCTTCTTCTGATTCAATAAAAGGTCTGTCTAATTCAAGCTGCTTTTTCAATTCTTCTTCGCGTTTTCTATTATATTCCTGTTCTTTTCTCAATCTTTCAGCTTCTTCTTCCTTTCTTCTTTCTTCATCAAAATCATTTCTTGCACAAGTAAACTGCCAATCGGCTTCATCAGTCGCCTTTTCTGCAACAGGCCCTATATACCAAAATAAACTTAAACCTGCACCAACCGCACCAGCAATAGCCAAACCTTTAGCCCAATCATAACAAACATTCCTCTTTTTAAGACTTTCTTGATAAGACTTGTTCTCTTCAATATCTCTTTGCACTATTTCATATTTATGATCATCGCTTCCGAAATATTGAAGCTTTTCATAATATTCCTCATCAGATAATTCTCCATTTAAATGTTGCTGAGATGCAGCATCAGCATCATTTAAATATTCCTGTCTATATATTGCTGATTCCCCATATTCATTCATAGGATCATAAGAAAGCCCAACAACGCCAGAAATTCCAGCTCCAACAAGACCGCCTATGCCAGCAATACCTGGAAGAAAAGCTGTCGCAAGAAGAAGGCCACCTGCAATACTTTTTAAAATACCTTTAAACTTTCCCATAATATCTCCTTATTTAATCATTGTAATATTGATCATCAATGCTTGGAAGCTCATCTTCATCGTCGTTAAATGCAAAATTTTTGGTCGCTTTTTGAGTTTTTGGCTTAGGAGGATTTTTCTTTTTAAATTCTCTCTTTGCATCATCAAGGTCATTAACTGCAGATTTATAAAATGACTTTCCACCCGTGCCATACCAAAAAGCTCCTGAAAATAAAGATGCTCCAAAAACACCAAGACCTATCATAGAATTTCTAAATCCTTCATCCACTTTATCTAAAGCTTCTTTATATTCAGGATGTTCTGTGTCTTCTCTGATTTTTTCTTCAAGATAATTATCTGAATCATATTTTGCAATTCGACTTCGATATTCAGCATCGGTGATATAGCCCTCTTTATAAGCCTCTTGAGCAGCTGTCACATCTTCCATATAAACTTCTTTAAAATATTCAGTATTTCTATAACTTCTATAAAAAGTTTCATTTGGAGTCGCCATACTGCAACTTGAAATGGTAAGTGATAAGCCCACAAGCACGCCAAGCGTTGGCAGTGCAAATGCCACCATTTTTAATCCGCCTTTTAAAGATTTAATTATTCCTTTAAACTTTCCCATGTTTTCCCCTTTATTTAATCATTGTAATATGATTCATCAATACTTGGAAGCTCTTCTTCCTCATCTTCACTGACTTCAAATTTTTCAATTTTCTCATATTCAGTATAGCGAATATCGTTAATCGCATTGTTACATAGCTTATCTGGGTCGTTCGCCATCTCAACAAATGTACCAATAATTCCTGCCGCTGCCAGCCCCATAGAAACATAACATGCTGTCTTTAATATCTCAGATTTTTCAAGTCTTGCTTGATATTCTTCATTGCCTTCCAAGTCTTTGTTCATAATCTCTAAAACATAATCGTCTGAGCCAATATATGCAAGCCGATTATTATAATCAAGATGTTTTATTTCCCCAGCTTCATAAGCGCGATTTGCTTCATCGATATCTGCATTATAATATTCTTCATAAATGGCAGTTTTTTTATAGTCATCATTAAGTGAATCGCCACCAATTGTACCAGCAGCAATTCCAGTGCCAAGTGTCACGCCGAGGCTGCCTAATGCTAAAGCTGGAAATAACCAAAAGCTGGCCAATTTTATAATACCTACAAATCTTTTTGGATGTTTTTCTTTTCCCATAATAATTTCCCACTTTTTATTCTTTATTTATATCAACAAGCTCGTCTTCATCATCGCAGTCTTGAAATATCTCAATTTTTGGTTCTTCTTCCTCATAAGTGCCAAGTATTTTTTTCCTTATTTTTGACGCTGCACTAAGTTCAAAATAAGTTGCACCCGAAGTAGTAAAAATCAAACCTACAAAAGCACCCATTCCTAGATAAAACAAAACATCATTGTTTTTTAATCTTGTAAGATATTCGGCGTTTCCTTCAAAATCTTGCTTAAGAAATTCTTTTATATAAGTTTTTGTACCAAACTTGCCAAGCTCGTCATTATAATCTCCATTTGAAATTTCACCTGCCTTATACTTTTGTGTCAACTCTTCAAGATCAGCATCTCTTGCTGTTGCAAAGTTTTCAGTTTCAACAATTTCTTCAAAAATCTTAGGCTCTGTAACACTAGCTACCGAAATGCATGTAATCGCCGTAACAGGCATAGCAACTGCAATGGCAAGCGGAATGGTAGTCGCAGTAAGTTTTAACCCTTTAAAAACTTTCTTTAAAAAACCAGTTTTTTCCTTCATTTTTCCTCCAATTTTGCAAATAAAATCAATCTTGATAATAAGTTTCTGCTATGTCTGGAAGATCTTTTTCTTCTTCATCTTTATCTTCCATTAAAAACTTGTCTTGCTCTTTCAGTTTCTTATTTTCTTCTTCCAGCTTTTTTCTGTTTTCTTCTTCTCGGATTTTCCTAGCTCTTTCCATTTCGTAATCGCTTTCATAATCAAAATCATTTTCTGCTGAAGTGATGATATTATCTGAAACAGGGCCAACAAACCAGACCAAACTTAAAACTCCACATGCAACAAAAATACCAAGCCCTGAATAAGCAACAGTTTTGCTGATGTCTTGTTGTTTTAAATAATTTTTATATTCTTGAGTTTCTTCACTTTCAGAATTATTTATTGTTTCTTTTATATGGTTTTTACTGCCCAAATAATTTATTTTACTTTGATATTCTTCAAAAGAAATTTCCTCATTTTCAAAAGAAATTTTTGCACTTTCAAAATCATCTTCATATGCTTGAACATAAACTGGAGTTTCTTTAAAATCTTCTATTTTATCTTCATAAACAGCAGCTCCAATTACCCCACCAAAAGCGACCAATACGCCAGCAAGAGCAAGTACTCCTGGTGCGTAAGCTGCCACCATTTTAAGACCACCTGATATCTTTTTTAATATACCTTTGAATGATGCCATAATAGACTACTCCTTATTTAAAGTATATCACCAGCTCAGTCAAAAGTCAATATCTAAAAATATTTACTATATATTAAATATATTATATATTATTATTTTTTCTTGTTTGAAAACTTTAATAAATAAACAAAATTTATTAACTTTTAAAAAGCAATAAGTAATAGTAATTTAAAGGAATTTGCTTTATTAAAGATTATATCAATGAG
>CARNVA010000004.1:0-68602 GCA_949031345.1 uncultured Eubacteriales bacterium
AAATTGTATTTTTCACTATTTATTTTCCAAAAGCCTGTAGCTTTGCAATTATGCTGTTCTTTAATTATAATTTCTTTTTGCTTAAAACCTTCATTGATAAATCTTTGCATAACTTCAAAACCAAGAGGTTGTACCATTCCATTTTTACGAGTATCTCCCATAACAATAGCACAAAATTTATCTTTCTTTAAAACTCTATAACATTCACTTGCCACTTTTTCAATTTTTACAAGAAAATCTTTATACTTTAATTGTGACAGATCTCCATCAATACCATCACTGTATTTAATTATATCCGCATAAGGTGGGTGTGTACAAATTAAATCTATACTTTCATCTCCTAAATCAAGAGAACAAGCATTTCCTAATTTAACATTGACATTAGCATTGTTATCACAATCAAAGTTTAGTTTGTTTTTTGTTATTTCAACTGCAGTAGGATTTATATCAATACCGATAGCATTGCGATTATTTAATTTACACTCAATTAGAGTAGTTCCACCGCCAACAAATTGATCTAAAACTAAATCATTTGGCTCCGAATAGCGAAGTATAATATTTTTTGCAACATACGGTGAAAAGTTTCCTCGGTATTTTGCATCATGAGTTGCCCATTTGCCACGGTTAGGAAAACTCCAAACAGTATTGGTTTCAAGCTCAAATTTTTCTTCTTTCATTATTTGAGTAATTCCTTTAGTTTACCATTTTCTAATTCTTTGAGATTATAGATGTCATCCATAATATCAAAGGTTTCTTCCAAATTATGTCTGGCACTTCTCCAAGCAGTTCCATCAGTTATCCAAACAAATTTAAATTTAGGAATACTTTTTGATTCTTCACTTAGCATTTTATAACTTCTTGCTGTTTCGTTGAGTTTAGATCCTCCACCAAATCCGCCATAAAAGTTTGTTTCAATTGCATAAATACAATTATTTGTTTTTACAACAAAATCAAATCGCTTTTTTGCTTTGCCATTATTAGAAAGAGCAGATAAATTAATATTCCATCTTTTTTCAATATCTGCCAAATACATTTCTTTAAAATAAGAAACATCCTTTTTTAGCCCAACATTAATAAGATGCTTTTCTACCATATCTTCCATAAGGTGTCCGCCACGATTTTTTCTTCCATTAGAATCCAACCCTACTTCAACACCAAGAACATAATCAACTAAGTTATTTATTATTCTATTTGAAATTAGTTCAAATAAACCTGATTTTTCCATAAACTCTGACAAAACATTAATATCCAAACTTTTATTAAATACAAAGTTTATATCCTGATTGTTATCATTAACCCTTATTTCATTACCTCTAACCGCAAGAAGAATAGGGATGCATTTAATGGTTTCGGGATACTTTTTTAATAAGTCCACAAAATCAGTTTTAATATTTTTTGATCCAACAAGTGAGTTTAAAATATTCAATTCAACTTTTATATTATCAACGTTGTTGTACACTTTTACAAAATCAACATAATAGGTATAATTTGAAATGCTCACTCTAAATTGGTTTAACCATTCTTTAAAATCTCTTTTCATGTGTTATTCTCCTTTAATCTCTACGAGTGTTTTGTCCTTAGAATAATGCCAAAGGGCAATTTTAGGAATAAAAATATTGTTTTCAGAGATCAAGCCTTCTTCTTTAAAAATTTTAGTTACGCCACCTAAATATGTGCGTTCAGCATTTATATTTAATGAGTATTGCTTATCATTAATAATCAGGCTTAATTTTGCTGAATCTTTAGGTAATTCTTTCTCAATTTCTGATGGTATCCTTAAAATTCTAGCACGAATATCGTTTAAACTAATCTTTTTGCTGACAACAATATCATAAGTATCGGCTTTTTGCTTATCTATCGCATGTTCGATTGACTTTTTCTTTAATGTTAAGTTCTCCAAAGCATTTGCATCAAAAACGGGTTTTAAGTTAAATCCCAACCCTATTGAAATACATTGTTGCACTAGAGTTCTACCATCTATTAAAATAATCTGTCTTGATTTATCTTCTTCCGCAAATTCTTTTGCTCCAGCAGGGAATTTTGCCGTTGTAATAAATATCCCTTTATAATTCAACGGCATTACACCTCTTAACTCTCTTAAATCTTTTATGGATATTGTAGAAGATGGCTTATAACGTTTTGCTTGAATATAATATTTTACTTCATCTAAGTTAGACAAACCGTTAATTCCTGATTTTATACATGTCAAATCTATACCACCATCTCTTGATCTCTGTGTTACAGCAACTTCTTCGAGCCCGATTTTTTCTAAAAAGTATTTCAAGAACTCTTCAAATTCATAGCCATTATCAAATGAACTATAAAGTTTTTCCACACTTTCTTTTAATTCATTATCCGATAATTCTATAATATTACTCATCAGTTTTTCTCCTTTTGTAATTCAATACAACAATTTCAGTTATATCTCCTCGCCTGCTAGCTTGGCAATTTATCATTCTTTTTGCAAAAACTCTTTCAATTTCAAATCCTTCATATATATCATCAAAGAAATTATCTTCTTCATTAGTGTTCTTTGGATCAGAGTTTGAAAGCATTAACAAACAACCTTTTTTATTGAGTTCTTTATAATTATCTGCAAGTTTAATTTGATCGTTATCATCAAAACCTGATTTATCATAGCTCACAAAAGAATTCTTTTCTATAAGTGGTCTATATGGTGGGTCAAAATATATAAATGCATTTTTATCTGCTTTGTCTAAAACTTGTTCATAACCCCCAAAATTAATTTCTACTCTTTGCAATAATTTAGAGCATAATCTCAAATTGTCTTGGTCGCAAATTAATGGATTTTTATATCTACCATGTGGCACATTAAATTTGCCATCCCTATTAACACGATAAAGTCCATTAAAACAAGTTCTATTTAAGAATATAAAGTCAGCACATTTTTCAAAGTCCAGATGTCCGTTTAAGTGAATTTCATTATATCTGTTTCTTACTTCGTAGAAATAACTGTTTCTATCTACACAAGATAAATATTCATTTTCTAATGCTTTTAATTGCTTTATAACTTCTTCAATATCTGCCTTAATGCAACGATAACAATTTATAAGTTCTTTATTGATGTCATTAATATATGCTTTTTTTATTTCATAATTTTGCAACACATTGAAAAGCACAGCACCACCACCAACAAACGGCTCAATATATGTTTCAATTTTTCCATCAATTAATGCTTGCGGATACAGTTCTTCAAACTTGTTTAGAAGTTGACCTTTTCCACCAGCCCACTTTAAAAAAGGTTTAGCAACTCCTTTACACATTTTGATTCTCCTTAATAATTTCCATTACATCTGAAATATCACAACTAAGAACTTTACATATCCTTAAGAGTACATCTAAACTCACTTGCTCATTTTTACCCATCTTTGCTAGAGTTGAAGTTCCAATATCTGCTTTCATTCTTAAATCTGTTTTTGTCATGTTTTTATCAATTAGTTGTTTCCATAGTTTATTATATGAAATACTCATTTTAAACACCTCAAAATTTTATACAATCATAGTATACATAAAAAATATTAAAAACACAACAAAATATTCGCCTTTTGAAATAATTTATTTTATTTTTAATATTTTGATTGTAAATAAAAAGATACTTTATCAAAAAATGATAAAGTATCTTTTAAACATTTCGCTAGTTTCAAAATTTACAGCCTATCGCAGTTTTTTATTTTCTCACTAATGAGACTAAAAATAAACAAAAGAAGATTTATGTATTATAGTACTCATTTTGAGCGGCATTGAAAATTTTTATGTATTTTGCTTTCATAGTAAAATATATTTTTAATTTATAATTAAATCATGATATTTGAAATGGATATGAAAGAAATTTTGACAAGATTAGGCTATGTCAGAAATCAAGCAAATTTATCAGCCAGACAATTAAGTTTACAATTAGGAAAAAGTCCTCAATACATAGCGCAAATAGAAAATGGCCGAATAGCATTAACGATTGAAAGACTTTTGCAAATACTTGAAATTTGCAATTTTTCTGTTGAAAGATTTTTCAGCCCCAATATTCAAAGCCATTATGAAGACAAAGAGCTCGTAAATCTTATTATGGAATTATCGCAAGACAAAAAGAAAAATATTATTGAGTTTATAAGAAAATAACCTGTACAGATAAGGTTTTCAAATGGCAAGTTGTAGTATAATCGGACATAGAGAATTTAAAACAAATTAAGATGAAAATAAAAAGCTTAAAAAGTTGATTGCAGACTTAATTTTAAATAAAAATGTGGATATCTTTCTTTTCAGCAGCAAAAGCGAGTTTGTAGATGAAGTTTGGGAAATTGTAAGCTCATTGCAATCAACTGATTTTACTTCAATCAAAATGGTGGCATTTGATTGCAGAAATGAAAGCTCAATTTTAAAAACGGAAAAAGAAACAGTTGAAAAAAGAATTTCAAAAATTCTCAATAAAGAAATAAAATTTCAATATTTCGATGAAATAGTAAAATGTGAAAAGTCTTATAATGATGGCAAGAATGCTTACATAATTCGCAACCAACAAATAATTGATGAAAGCGACATTTGCCTTTTTTATTACGATCCCAATTATACACCACCTCATAATGAAAAACATTTTCAAACAAAAAAAAGTGGCACCATGCAGGCTTATCAATATGCGTTGCGCAGGAAAAGACCAATAATAAATTTCTTTGAGTTAAGTGAAATACCCTCTGCGTCAAACCAAACTTTTCTCAACAAACAATAAAAAAATAAAAAATTAAAGCCAAAAATCACTTAATAAACAAAGTCGCAAAAAAACTCTTCTAATTTAAGAAGAGTTTTTGTTTTAACGATTTTTTACAATGCTGTATACCCAAGCTCTGCAAGTTTTTCCATTGTTAAGTTTCCTCCGCTGCTGCTTATCCATGAAAACCCTTTTGGCAATGGTTGATCGTTTACTGCCAGTGTCCAGTTTGCAAATGGGTTTGTTTCGCTGCTATGGGTCACATACTTCTTTACTATGTTGTCGTTATCCTTGTTCTGTATATACAAGCTGCTCTTGATTGTTCCGCTTCCCTTTGTAATGGCATAGTTTGTTGTAGAGTTTGCAAAGCAGTCAATTACGCTTCCGCCGTTTAAGTTGCCTGTAAGAAGGCCTGTATTACTTCCTCCTGTTACGCTTCCAATAAAACCACATGATTGCAAGGTTATTCCGCTTGTTGTTGTTTGGCCGAGTATTCCTCCACAGTCTGCATTTGATGCCGACGCTGTTACGCTGCCCTTCATATAGCAGTTTTCAAGGCGTGTACCTGTTCCGCCATTACGCCCAAGGATTCCTCCTACATAGTCATTTCCGTTTACGCTTCCATAGTTATAGCTTGACAAAATTGATGTGCTTACTCCATAGCCTATCATTCCTACATTGTTGTGTCCTGTCACTGTTGCTCCGCTTCGGCAGTTTTCTATGCTTCCGTTGTTGAGGTTGCCGACTATCGAGCCAACATTATCATAGCCTCGGATAGTACCCGATATGATATTCACATTCTTTATCGTTGCATTTCTTGTATAACCAAACAGACCTACATTTGAATAGAGATAATAGCCAGATTCACTCTCAACTCTCGCACTTGAGGTGGTAAGATTTGTTATCAAATAACCATTGCCATCATAATTGCCTTGAAAAGCTGTCTTCTCACTGCCTATCGGCAACCACAATCTTCCACTTAAATCTATACTTTCAGTCTGCTTAAAATACTTTCCTGCAAAAGTTATACCATTTGCCACCGCTTTTGAAATGTACGCAAGGTCTTCCTTGCATGAAATAAAATATGGATCGTTTATTGTTCCACTTCCAGTTAGACCGCTTGAAGCATAAGTGTTCCATGTTTCATCCCACTGCGCAAATAAGGTAATATTATTTGTAAAATTTGAAACATATTGTCTTTCATAAAATTTTGTACCACTGCCATTAGCACTTGTGTTCCAACCTTTAAATAAATAATCATTTCTAGAAAACGCATTGCTTGTCAACTGTTTAGCAGCACTGTTGTAAGTCAATTGCATACTTTCCATGTTGCCAACTCCGCCATTTGAATTAAAGCAAATGTTTATTGTTTTAGGCGTCCAGTGTGCATATAATGTATGATTACCCACAATCGTCACCGTTGCATTGCTTTCGATCTTACTTCCACCACTTAAATCTGTATACCAGCCATCAAAGTCATAGCCTATTCTGTCATTAACAAGAGGCAGATGTCCATAACTCGAATTAAATTTTACATTTTTTTCGACATTATTTCCATTCATCACCCAATCTTTCAATTCGTAAATGTAAAAACTTCCTCCGTTTGCATTGGCCGTGACTTTATAAGTGTTTGCCTCCCACACTGCATACAAATCAACGGTAGAAGCACCAGCAGTCGTCAATTTGCTTACACTTGCTCCATCAGAATAGATTACTCCACCGTTTGCGCTTGTAGCCCATCCTTTAAATGTATATCCCGGCCGGACAAAAGTATTCCTTTGTAAAGCATGAGGTGTGCCATATGTAAACCCGCCTTGTGATGTTGTTGTATACGGAGAAAAGTTGGAATTAAACCGGACTGAATATGATATCCCTGTCCAGTGCGCGTAAATAGTGTGATCGCATGCCGTTGTCATTTTTGTAGAAGAGCTTACCACTGTTCCACCAATTGCTTCTGTATACCATCCTGTAAAATTATAGCCCGTTCTTGTAGGTGTTGGAAGTGTGTCATAAGTTGAATCATAATTGATACTTTTAGTTGCTATAGACCCACTGCCAGTCCATCCAGTTGTATATGGAATGCTTCCGTATTCGCCATTTACATCTGCAGTCACCGTGTATGAATTTGATACCCAATGTGCATATATTGTGCGGTTGCCTAAAGTTGTCACTTTTGTAGAAGATGAAACATATGTCCCGCCACTTGCTGAGGTATACCAACCTAAAAAACTATCTCCCGTTCTTGTAGGTGTTGGAAGGTGGCCATATTTGCTGTCATAATAAACCGTCTTTTTTGAAGTTAAAACACTTCCGCCATTGGGATCAAAGAGCAAATCATATTCATTTGCAGGACAATACGCATAAAAATAAGGGTTTATAGTGTAGGCTACACAATCGGCATTATTCTGATATGTCGAAAGTTTTACATTGTTTGAGTCTCTCCATTCTTGAAAATGATAACCCGTCTTAACAGAAGTTGCAGGCAAACGGTATTTCTTACCATATTCTGTTGTCACCGAACCTATATAACTGGTTGTAGTACCGACATCAGGAGAGTAATATTTGTGATAGTGCTTGGCATCTACAGATTTTGCTGACACATAAAAATCCACCTTGAATGAAACATTTCCCCAGATTCCAACAGCAAGTTGAGCATTTTTGCTACTATCGTAGTTAGCATCTGCATAACTATCAAAATTGGTTACTTTCTTCTCAAACTTCTCAAAATCACCATCCGCATATATATTTGCATAAACATCATAATAATATGACCTAAACCCTTCAAGGTATAAGTTTACAGCACAGTCTTTATTACTGATGGCTGAGCCTGAAGTTGAGCTTGAGTTTGATGTTGATGAAGAGTTTATGAAGGCGTGCCCCCAGTCAAAGTCTGGGTCTGGGCCATCTATGCCCTGTTTAACATTATAAGAAGCACCGGGCCCGTAAATTGAGTATGTATGTCCGTCAGAGGTGACTGATAAAGTATTCTTAGTTGCATCCAAATTGCTTTTCAACGCGCCACCACTTGCATAAAGATATATGGTCGTTCTTATCGTCTTTGCGTCAGTCTGTATATTTTTAAGCTGTGGCGTAAAAAGAATAAGCAATCCACATGCCAAACAAATCAAACATATAAATGAAAGTGAAAAATATTTAAAATTTCTTTTCATTTTCATAGGCTCCTATATTTAGTTTAACAAATTTTTTATAATATAAACTATATAAAGCTTTTCAATAACATTTATTATAAAATAATAAATAATATAATTTAATTTTACCCCCCCCCGATTTATTGTCAAATGTTTTACCGTATTTTTTTTTACTTTAGTAATTTTTCTTAAAAATCGTTTTCTAAAAATCAACATCAACATAATAATTTAAATATGATTTTAGACAATAAAAAACCCTTCTTAATAATAAGAAGAGCCTTTTTATAATTAGTCAATCCACCAAACATGACCAATGATGAGTATACAAAGCATATCAATCAACCATAAGAATGGAATGCCAATGATGATGAAAATGACAGCAATAAGCACACCAACCCAGTTTTGTTTATCTACAGATCTGATTATTCTATAAACAACCCAAACGATGTCAAGAAATGGAAGTGCAAGCAACACCTTTACAAGCAAAGGCAATTTTTCCATTGCAACGATAAAGCTTTTCATGATTTTCCTCCTTTATATTCTATATATATTTTACTACACCTTTTCTTTTTGTCAATCATAAAGTTATCAAAAATTTAAAACTTTTCATCTCAAATATTGTCACCTTACAATTATGCCTTCAATATGAATTGGCATAACTTCAAAAAAAGAATAATTTTGAAGAGGTTTGTCTTTGGCATCATTTGAATGGGCACACACTATGATTTGTCTGCCTATAATATTTGTCACAATCACACTATGGTTAAAATGCGTGGGGTTTTGGCGCAGCTGCAATATATCACCAATCATAACTTGATTCAATTGAACAACCCTTCCATAAGGCCCAACACTTTTATCCTTTCTCAACAGAAATTTCATTAAAGCATCAACTGATGTCCAGCTTGGCGAACGCGACGCTTGAGAGTTATAAAACCAGCCATTATGCCGGTCATAATTCATCACGCCGCCACCTGAGAGAAGACATTGCGAAACAAAGTTTGTACAATCTCCGCCAATGCCTCCAAAATGATAATATTCTGGATTGGCAGAAAGCGCCCATCTTCTAGCATAAGCCGCCGCTTTAGCCCTATCGTAATTTTTAACCATAGTTTGTTATATGATAATTTTTCAGTATTTGACAATAGATTATTTAAAAAAGCCAGGTTTCAAACCTGACCATTTAATTATATTTCAATTTCGTCATCAATATTTTGATCAACCTTTTGCGTAGAAGCAAAATTATTTTCCAGCACATCAAGCGAGCAAAAACCTCTGCATTCGTTACAATTTTGAAGTTGCTCTTTTTCCGCTTTTCTAAGCCTGCTGTAGCTTATTTTGTTATCAACAGTAGGATTTACATTCATCACCTTTGCAACAGCATCAGAATGAATAACATACAAGTTTGTGCGGCTGCTGACCAAGTTTTGCTCTTCTGCAGCAACGACAGACGAAAGAATGCTGTTTACAGTACCACCAATTATGTAAATACAATCATATGCACTTTTGATTTTATCATTCAAAATATCTTTGTTTGGATGACTGTTGAAAAGAAAATAATTTTCGTCGTAAACGCTTGTCAAATTTAAATGAGAATCAATGCTTGTCCATTGAGAAGCACAGTTTCCATACTCTTGCACCAGTTTGATATTTTCTAAAACAGCACTTATTCTGCTGTAACCACCACTTATAGAAAAATATTTATTATTGACCTGCCCAACGCATTTGATATTCATTGGCACATATTGATCTTTTTCACCTATTGCATAAAGAAAAACAATAAGACCAGTATTTTCATTTACAAAAAGATGATTAAAATGGTTTTTGCCCATGGTCTTATCAGTATATGAAAAATCTGCATCTTTTTTAAAACCCAAAGCCTCAAGTTTTTCGACAACACCATCAAATCTTTCACTTTCATGCTTCTTCATGATTTTTTTCTTATTTTTGATTGAAGTTTCAAAAGCTTGAATTACCCAACTTTTTGCCATATATCCCCCCTATATAAACGAAAAACACCTTTGCTATAAAGGCGCTTTTTCTTAATTAAAACATTTCAATATCGTCAAATAAATCTTCTTTAACTTTTTTGTTTGCATTTACGCTGAAGAATTTTACTTGGTTTGTATTTATATCAGCTTTTCGAGCGATTGTGCAATTTTTAAGATATTCTTTGTTTATTCTGTATTTTAAAGTCTGCTTATTTTCTGCCATAATATCCTCCATATCTTGTCTATATGATAACATACTTTTTGGCAAATGTAAATACCTTTTTTGAAAATATTTTACATTTTTTTAGGCACTTCAACTGCCAAAATATCCAGCGCTTGAAGCATCTTTTTCCTTACAATTTTAAGAAGTGAAATTTGACTGTTTTGCCTATTTTCATCCTTCTGACCAAGCACATTATGATTGTTATAAAATCCAGAAAATGCACTTGCAAGGTCATAAAGCGCACTGCAAAGTGCATTTAATGACCTGTCTTTATAACATATACCAAAAGCCGAGTTGAGCTTGATAATATTCCTCAAAATCTCGCGTTCTTCCTCGCAGTAAATAGAAATCTCTCCGCCCTCTCTGCCTTCAAGTTTGCTTAAGATTGAATTTATTCTCACAACCATATATTGAAGATATGGGCCAGTCTTGCCTTCAAATGACATAAACTTATCAATGTCGAAAACATAATCTTTGCTTACCGTATTTGAAAGGTCGCCAAACTTCATGGCAGCCACACCAATCATAAGCGCTGTCTCATCATCGGCCTCAGCACCATTTGACTTAAGCTTCTCTTTTGCCTTATCCCTCAGCATCGCAATAATATCTTCAAGCTTTATCGTATCCCCCGAGCGTGTCTTGAAAGGCTTGCCATCTGCGCCATTCATTGTGCCATTTATGATATGAACAAGCTCTTGCCCCTCTGGTGAAATTCCGCTTTTTTTACACACTCTAAACACCTGTGTAAAGTGCATTTTTTGTCTGCCATCCGTGACATACTCAATACGGTCAAGCTTGTATTGCTTATTTCTCATAAGAATGGTCGCAATGTCTGTTGTCGCATAAAGGTCAGCTCCATTACTCTTTTGAATTAAACATGGAGGCATTGGATTAAGATATCTCTGAACGCCATCTTCCTTGACTGGAGCTGGTACATTCTCGCCTTCCTCAGCCACATCAACAACAAGCGCCCCCTCACTTTCATAAGCAAGCCCCTTGCTTTTGATAAAATCAACAGCTTCCTTGCAATAATCACTTGCATCACTTTCGCCTTTCCATAGGTCAAATGTGGCACCCAGCCTTGAATAATTGGTTGAAATTTCTTTTACCGAAAGTTGCCTAATATCTTTATAAACCTCATAATATGGCTCTTCTTTTCTTTGAATTTTAAGAGTCCACTCTTCCGCCTTTCTCTTAAAGTCTTCTTCTTGCCCTTTTCGCTTGTTGGCAGCTGGATATGCCTCATTCAAATCTTCAATAGTAAGTATTCTCTTCTCGCCGCCTTTGCCAAAATAATAGTCAAGCTTTCCCTCTTCAAAAAGCTGAAGCTCGGTAAGCCCCATTTGAAGCCCCCAGTCTCCAAGATGAACATCACTGATGACCTCATCACCAAGCAAACGATAAAGCCTTTTCAAACTTTCACCAATGATTGCAGGCCTAAGATGCCCAATATGTAAAGCTTTTGCAACATTTGCACCACCATAATCAAGCAATACTTTTTGTGAGACTTCATTTTTTTCAAGACCACCGCGCTCGTCTTCCAAAATAAAATTTGCAAACTTTGCAAAGGCCTTGTCGCTTATTTTAATGTTGATAAAAGCAGGCTTCGCAACTTCAAAAACAAAGTCCTCGTTGCCCTGCAAATAAGAAATTATGTCTGATGCAATGTCAAAAGGATTTTTGCCATACTTTTTCGATAAAGCAAAACAACCATTGCATTGCAAATCACAAATTCCCTTTTGAGCAGAAAAGCTGACCGATAAATTTTCTTTATAGCCAGCCTTATCTGCAGCATCCATCAATAACTTTTCAATTTCTTTGATTAAATTCATTTTTTCTCCGATAATACTATATTTAGTAAGATTTCTCTTATACATAATACAATATCTGTTATGCCTTAGGCACATTTTAATAGTAATTTTTAACATTCTCGCACTTAGCAAATAAAGCATTACGCCAATTTGTATCTCTAAGCACTTTGCTCCCAGCAGCCTACTCGCTTCCTGCTTCAGAACGCAATTATAAACAAGTAAGGCAAGGCTCGAATGCAGCTCTCAAGCATGAGTTTAAAGGGTAAATGAGTGTTTGAGACTGCTTTCAGTAAACGAAGCATTACGCAGTTTATAATTGCGTTCTGGCTTCGAGAGCTTTCGACAATGTCACCTCATCCGCATACTCAAGATCACTGCCCATGGCAACACCCTGAGCAAGTCGAGTAACTTTCACACCAAGGGGCGAAAGAAGTTTGGCAATATACATGGCTGTTGCATCCCCTTCAACATCTGGGTTTGTCGCCATGATGACCTCTTCAACTTTGTCTTCTTGAATGCGAGCAAGAAGCTCTTTAATTTTAATATCGTTTGGCCCTCTGTGTTCAAGTGGACTTATTGTTCCAAACAAAACATGATAAACGCCTTGATAAGATTTTACCTTTTCCATAGCAAGCACATCTTTAGGGTCTTTTACTACACAAATAATTTTTCTGTTGCGATGAGTGCAAATCGGACAAACTTCTCTGTCCGTAAAATTTCCACAAACTTTGCAAAAACCTATTTTTGATTTAGCCTCTAAAATTGCCTCGCTAAACCTCTTTGCACGATCTTCTTTGCCTTCAATAATAGAAAAAGCATAGCGCTGAGCAGTTTTATAACCAACGCCAGGCAAGGTGCGAAACTGCTCTATCAACTTTTCAATTGTATCTTCATTCATAACAAAACCTATTAAAAGAGTCCTGGCACTGATGGCATGGTTGACTGCTCTTTGCGAGTAATTTGTTCGAGACAATCATTGACAGCAGAAATAACAAGGTCTTCAAGCATTTCTTTATCATCAGGGTCAACAACCTCATCTTCAATATTGATTGATTTCATAACTCTTGCACCAGTCATTTTTACTTCAACCATTCCACCACCCACAGAAGAAGTGAAAACCGTGTTTTCAAGCTCTTCCTTAGCTTTTGCCATATCCTCTTGCATTTTTTGTGCCTGACGCATAAGTTGATTCATGTTTGCGCCACCAAATCCTCCAAAATTTCCGTATCCCATATTATTACCTCCAATTTATAATATTCTTTTTCTTTTCGATTTTTACATCTTCAAAGATGCCTTTAAGTTTTTTGATATCTTTTTCCGCTTTGCTACTTTCAACTTCTTTCAGCCGCACTTCGACCTCAAGCTCAAGCCCCTGCCAGCGCAGTGCCCTTTCAATCTTACCTTTTCCCTCTTCAAGCAAGCTTACAATGACCCGCTCGATAACATTGATGATAAGTTTGCCATTTGAAAGCTCTACATCAGTTATATCTCCACATGCAACATGAAGTGCAACTTCGTGATGGTCCTTTAAATAAAGCACCACCTTGCCCCAAATAGTTTTGACTGACAAATTACCTTGACTGGCCTGCGTTTTCAGTTTTTTTTTACCTCATCCGCACTAAGCCCTGTCATAACTGACAAGGATAAAGTCTCCAGCAAAAGCCGTGGTGACATTGTATAACGCAATTCATTTTCTGCCCCGCCGAAGCTTTGCATATAGCCAATAAGAGTTTTTTCATCAAACCCTTCAGCTTGCGCTTTAAGTTTGCCAAAACTTTCTTCCGACATATTGAGAATGTCGTTTGGATTTTGACAAGACTTGCAAATTAAAAGATTTCTTGCATGCTTAGAAAGGTCTTTTACAAGAATTGACATATTTTTCCCGCCCTCATCAATTCGATTGACAAGTTGCAAAAGTCCACCGACATCTTTTTTAGAAAGTTTATCAAAATATTCCACCATAAGACTTTCATCTGTCGAGCCAAGCACCCTTTGAACGCCCTCAAGAGTGACTTTACCTATTGAGTAAGCAATCACGCAGTCGGCAATGGAAAGTGTATCTCTCACACTGCCCTCACCAGCAACAGCTATTGCTTTAAGCGCCTCATCATCATATTCAATGTTTTCACTGTCGAATACATTTTTGAGAAGCCCTGTCAAATCATCAAGCCCAACAAGCCTAAAGTCAAATCTTATACACCTTGAAAGAATAGTTGCAGGAAGCTTATGCGCTTCAGTCGTTGCCAAGATAAAAATCACATAACTTGGTGGCTCTTCCAATGTCTTCAACAGTGCATTGAAAGCTGAGTCAGTCAGCATGTGCACTTCGTCAATAATGTAAACCTTATATTTTGCATCAACTGGAGTAAACTTAACCTTCTCTCGCAGCTCTCTTACATCATCAACCCTATTGTTTGATGCGGCGTCAATTTCAATAACATTTATATCCGCCTGATTTTCAAGCTTTCTGCAACTTTCGCACTTTCCGCAAGGTGATCCATTCTGATTGTCCAAACAATTGACAGCTTTAGCCAGTATTCTTGCAATAGAGGTCTTCCCTATTCCTCTAGAGCCAGTAAAAAGATAAGCATGTCCAATGCTTCCAGTTGCAATTTGATTTTTAAGCGCCCGCGTAATATGCTCTTGCCCAACAACTTCATCAAAGGTTGCAGGTCTGTATTTGCGATATAGAGCAAGATGTTCCATATATCTCCTTTTTATACCCTTCTAGTATAACTGCAAATAAAAATAAAATCAATCAAAATTGATTAAAAATAATCAATCAAAAATAAACGGTTTTATTTTTTAACAAATCTCACCTTCATTTTAAAGTCGAATTTTGTAAAATATTTTACAAATATCGACATATTAAATTAAACTTGACCTTATAAAATTAAATTTTTATTCACAAACTTGCAATGGTTTTGTCATTATTTTATTAAATAAGAGCGCTCCGAATTTTAGCATGCGTCGAATTTTGTAAATATTTTTACAAAATTCGACCTTTTCAATATTCAAGCCCTGCAATATAATCAAGCGTAACTTTAAAATACCTTGCCAAAATAATCACCGCTTGCAAATTTGGCACTCTTTCATTTCGCTCCCAATGACCAATTGCGGCATGCGTAAGCCCCACCTTTTGTGCAAGTTTCAATTGACTTAACCCCTCATCTATTCTCATTTCTTTCAATCTTTCTCCAAAGTTTCCCATTTTTTGCCTCCATGCAGATATATTACAATAATTTTCATCAAAACTCTTAAAAGCTGAATGTTGATATTTGACGATTTTTGTAAATATTTTTACAAAATTCGACACCATTTGGAGTTTTTTGATTTTTTCTAAAAAATTTGTATTACACTTGTGAAAGATAGTTAAGAGAATAAGCAAAATTTTAAGATAAAACTTGTTCTGCTTATCAAAATTTACTTGAAAGGAGGGAAAAATGGAAGAGATTGCAAAATTGTTTTACAAAAGTTATATTAAAGAAAATCATAAACAGCATTATCAAACAAGTCAAGAATTGCAAGAATGCGAGAAAGAGTTTATGGAAAAACTTGATGAGCCGCTGAAAAATAATTACTTTGCATTAAACATGCTTTACACCGACCACATGGAAGAGCGAGAGCTCAAACTTATCATTTATATTTTAGAGCTTCTTCAGCCAGAAATTTAAAAGATTTTTACCACTAGCACAGTCATATCATCAACTGCAAAACCGCTGTTTGCCGCCAGTGCCCTTTCAAGAATTTGGTCTGCATATTCTTGAGGATTTTGACCTTTGACAGAAAGCAGAAAATCTTTAAATTCCCCGTCACTGCCAAAGGCGTCATTTATGCCATCAGAGCAGAGAATTATGTAGTCTTGATTATTTAAGACCAGCTTTTTTGTGACCGCCTTTGCATTGTCTAAAATACCAATAGGAAGAGAATTGCACTCCACGATTTCGCAGCCTTCCTCGCCACGAATATATGAGCTTGCTGCACCCATTTTTATAAAATCACCTATTCCATCTTTTAAATCAACAATGCAAATATCCATGCTCGAAAAAATATCATTACCTTCCAAATTCATAAGTTTATTGACAGAAGAAAGAATGATTTCACTTTCAAATCCTGCCTTATAAAAATTTTCAATCAATCCAATTGCCGTCTCAGCCTTCTTTCCAGCAACCTCACCACTGCCCATTCCGTCGCAAATGGCAAAGATAAATCTGTCTCCGTCAAGCCTCTCAATCGAGTGCCGATCACCTGAAACTGAGCCGCCGCTCTTGGTCATGCTTGCCAATCCAAATATACAATCAAAGCGTGGCGCCGTTTTTAAGTTGACCGCAACAAGCCCAGCCTTTTCGGTTGGATAAACATCATTTATCACCATTTTGTTGCCACAAATTTTTGAGGTAATGCCCTGAAGTTTAAGTTTATTGACATCTTCCTCCCTTACCACAAGAGTTGCCATAAAGGTGCGCGCATCTCTTTCATAAACTACCGCATCACTGCAGATAATGTTATTTGATGAAAGCTCATCTATAAGCCGCTGTTCTCTAGCACCGTCAAGACTTATCATGGTGTCAACTTCACCCGCAAGCGACTTCATTAAAAGAGAAATCCCCTCAAGCTGGTCTGAAATAAGAAGTTTGCTGGTATCAATGTTTCCGACAAGTTGACTGTAATTTTTATATTGACTGGTCAGCGTGTTGACCTCTGAAATAAGCCGCCCCGCCTGAGAACACCTTGATGAAAGATAGCTTGGAAGATCTAGTAAAGTTATCTTCCCTCTCGCAAACGCAATCGAAACAAGATTGATAAAAATCTTGCGTGTATCTTCACTGAAGGTGCGGTGACAATGCTTGTGTTCTGGACAATTCTTGCAAATAGAGCTTTTAAGCTCTTCATAAAGCATTTCTTTAATTTCGTCCTCACTTGCCTCTTTTTTGATGAGACTGCGAAAGACAGCATTCATATCATAAAACACTTCACCCAGCCTGTTAAGCCGCCTTTGCATAAGGTCACGATTTCGATTTAACAGACATTTAACGCCACTTCGTTCGCTGCCAGTTGACAATAGAAGAGATAGTGACTGATAAAAGTTTTTAGGGATGGCCAAAAATATAATTGCAGCAATTGGCACTGGTAAAAAGGAAGCAACGCTGAAGCCATAATATAGGTCGAAATAAAAAATTATCAACACCTCGCTTAAAAGAAGAGCCATTGCTGAAAAAATTCTATTTGAAAACTTAAAAGCTATTATAGCCAACGCCCAAATGATAAAAGGCGTCATAAAAATTGGATTATTTCCACTTATAAGAGAGCCAAGCCCCATCAAAGCAGCAAAAATCATCGTTCTTCCACTGCTCGTCACCTGTGAAATGGCAAGCAAACAAAACGCAACAAAGAGTTTAAGAAAAGAAAAGCCAAAAAAGTTGCAACTTGTCAGCCCACTTGCCACACTCATGAGAATTATCCCCCCTGCGATAACCTCAGGAAGTGTCATCTTATAAGAAAATCCCCGCCTTAAAAGAGACTCAAACACAAAAACTGACAGATAAAGATAGACAAGCCCTACCACTATTGAAAGGACTATATAATATATTTGCATTCCGCTTAAGGCAGAAAATACAACAAAAGAGAGCTGACTTAACCCTGCAAAAATAAAAAGCTCCCATTTAAACATCGGCTTTTTGATGGCGATATGCACATAATAAGGCAATACTAAAAGCAACACTGTCACCACAGTCGAGATTATGCCTTCAAAGGAATAATTGTTTGCAATGCAACCTATTAAATATGCCGGAGCAAGCAACCACACTTTTTGATTTGCCCAAGCAAGCGCAAAAAGCATAGCAAAAGCAAAAGGATAAATTTCGCCGTTCACACCAGCCCTTGACAAAACAAAGAAAAGCAGCATAAATGCCAAGAATTTTATTACATAGTTTAATTTGGATTTCATAAAAAAATTATAAAACACATGTCGTCATTCGTCATTATATATTCTTGTCAATATTTGCCGAAAAAGGTTTTTTAAAATGTTTTTAAGTTGAAATTCGCTTGTCTTTTTCATTTCTGCACTTTTCAAACGATTTTTAAACTTAAAACCCCTTCAAAAAGTTTTTAAGCAGTTTTTATTGACTTTTTTGCCTTTTTGGGTTAAACTAACTATGAAAGAATGGAGGGCAAACTAATGGAAATTAAACACTATGCCAGCATAACAACAAACAAAAATGTTGTACCCCAAAATAAGACAAAACAAGTTGATACAACAAATATACTCGACATAAAAATTCCAAAGTCTGCCTATCGCGTAGTTTTGTTTGACAGAATTGTAAGTGAAATAGAATTTGGTGGCAAAAAAATGCCTGTTGCAACTAAAAGAATAAATCAAAAAATATATCATATTGGCAGATTTGAAACTCTTGAAAGTCTGACAAGAAAAGACCCTCTTTTTGTCACAATAGCCAAAGCTGACGGCTGCATTGGAATGGTGACTTCATACAATGGTGTTGAGACCTTGGTTTTTGAGGGTGAAGGAATAATCGACCCATTAAATAACGAGGATAAAATTACAAAAGAATGCAAAGTTATCGCAAACAAAGTCGATGCTGTTGCAAAAGCCTCAACCACCACCCCAAAACATATAACATCTATGAAAAAGACAGCAAAACAAACTCAAGCTGCCGCTGAAAAAGAAAACAAAAATATTCAAGCTTAATCAGACAAAAATTGAATTAAAAAAAGACTGCATTATGCAGTCTTTTTGTTTAAACTCTTTTGACCTTATCAATAAATGCAGATATGGTCGCAACAGTCTTATCAAGGTCAATGTTTTCAACTACAAGGTCATAGCGATCTTTATAAGAACGCTCCATCTCACTTCTTGAAAGCCTTATCTCAATGTCTTCAGGGCTGTCTCCTCTTTTTAAAAGTCGCTCTCTTAAAACATCGTTTGGTGCATCTAAAAATATCGAAATAAGCCCACATTTGTCAGCGAAAAATTTTTTCAAATTGACAACGCCCTTGACATCAATATCACGAATATAGTCATTCTTAACATCCTCTGCCGCAAACTGAAGTCTTTCTAAATTTGTGCCATAAAAATGCCCATGCACATCTTCATACTCAAAAAATAAACCGTCCTCAATGCCCTTTTTAAACTCCTCGTCAGAATAATAAATATATGTATTAAACTGACTGTCACTCTCTCTTGGCGGACGCGTCGTGCAAGAAGAGCGCTCCAAAACTTTTAAATTTTCTCTTTTTTTGACAAGCTCGTTGATAACAGTGTTTTTTCCGCTCGATGAAACACCACTAAAAGCAATAAACATACTTTCTCTCCATGAAAGTATAGTACAATTAAATCAAAAAAAAGTCAAACAAAATTTGTCTTAATAAAAACTTAAAAGAAGGCAGCTGCCTCCTTTTTATCTAATAAGAACACCTTATACTAAAATTTTAAAAAAATCCCTATAAAAAGAATCACATTTCAAAATAAGAGATTATCCCAGCCAAAATGCTGTAACAAAACTTTTCACAATATTTTTCGCTTACAAGCAACTTTTCTTCTTTAGGACTTGACAAAAAGCCACACTCAATAAGTATTGCTGGCATCTTAGCCGTATTGATGACATAATAGTCCCCCACGCTTACATAATCTCTTGCACTCGAGAAAGATTTGCATATATTCAATTGCACACTTTTGGCAAGGTCAAACCCACTTTCACTGCCCTTCGCATAAAAGACAGCTGCACCCTCACAAGAAGGTAGCGGAAAAGAATTCATGTGAATGCTGACCATTAAATCGGCACCACTTCCATTGATAATTTGCTTTCGTCTCTCCATTTCACTCTTTTTCTTGTTTGAAGCGTTTTCATCATAAAGCCCTTTCATGTCATTGCGAGTGAGAGTAGCTTTTATTCCAAAATCGCCAGCAAGCTCGGCAAGCTTTTTAGCATAAGTAAGATTAAGCTCACTTTCAGTCACCCCAGTGCTAACCCCAATCGCTCCGCCATCCCTGCCACCATGCCCGACATCAATAACAATGCTGTGCTTATACTTAGGAATTGCAGCCGCTTTGACAGAATAAAAAGCTCCGCAAAAAACACCAACGCATAAAAAACACAAGAAAATAGCAATAATAGTCTTCTTTTTTATAGTCAAAAATTTAAGTTTCATCAAGATATTGTATTTGACAAATTTTGCAATTATCACAAATTTTGTCAGTAAGACTTGAAAAAATAAAATTTCGCATGTTAACATCTTCGCATAATCAACATTTAAAAATATGAGGAGAATAAAATGATTAAAAACGAACAACTAAGTTTGCTATTTTCTACTTTAGATAATGAAACAGATTACGAAGAAGAAAAGCGAAAAAAGAAACAAAAACTTGTGCGAAATGAGTTTGAAAAAATTGGTAAATATGGAATGCCACTTATTAAAAAACAAAACATTGATTTAGATAAAATTGAACTTCTAAGTTTTTTAAAAACAAAGCCTAATGATTTAAATAACAAGCAAAAAACTATACACTTTTTTACTTATGATTGGAATTTTGAATCTGTATATGAAAAAGCAGAGCAAAGTCTAGAAAAATTGGATCAATACTATGCCCTGCTAACACCTGAATTTAGCACATATAAAGATATGCCACTTGCAAGACAGATTGATAGTGTATTTAAAAATCGCTGGTGTGGTGCATTTTGGCAAAAACAAGGAATGCTTGTAATCCCAACAATTTCTTGGGGCTCTTATGATTGCTTTGATTTCTTCTGTGATGGCGTTGAAAAAGGCTCTGTAGTAGCAGTTTCAACTTATACAAGAGAAGATAATAAAAAAGGATTTATGGAAGGTTATGAAATAATGATGAAAAAAATAAATCCAAGCGCAATAATCTGTTATGGCACCCCTTTTGAAGAAATGACAGGTAATATTAAAGCAATTGACCCATTCAATAGTGAAGAACTTATTAAAAAAATAGGATTTGAAGAATTTACAAGAAAATATCTCGCTGGACAGTTATATCCAGAAATTTAGGAGCTGACTATGGAAGAATTAAAACTAACAATAAATATGCTACCAAAAGGTGCTTGGAATAATGACTTTAGCAAAACTTTATCAAAAAAGGATTGGGACAAACTTCGCGAGTTTGCATTAACAAGGGCAAATAACCAGTGTGAAATTTGCGGATATAAAACTGACGACCTTGATGTACATGAAGAATGGGAATTTGATGTTAAAAAGAAAACACAAACATTGAAAAAAATTATTGCAATTTGCAGCCGATGCCACGGTGTCAAACATTTCAAAAATTCAGTACGACTTGGCTTTGGCGAAGAAGCACAAAAGCATTTTTTGAAAGTAAACAACTGCTCTGAAATGCAATTTGCTTCACATCTAAACAAAGCTTTACTTGAATATGAAGAAAGAAACAAAATTTTTAGGTGGAAAATTATCGCAGATTTAGAAAATTTTGGTGGCAAAGATATTCAATTTAAACAAAACAACATTCCCCTAATTAAAAACCCTTATGAAAATGTGGAATGGGACATGCTCTCGTTCGAAGAAACGAAGAGCTTATTCGAAATAAAAAGAAATGACAACTTAATAGGCGCGCCGAAAATTCTAAATGTTTATGTCGACAATTATCAAGGAATGATTTGTGTAAAATCATTATTCGCTGACAAAATTGAATGGTTTCTAGACGGAGAAAAAATAAAAACCAAATATAATGTTATTGGATTGTTTACGACTCAAATTAAAATTAAAGACTTCACTGGAGCACGATTAAAATTTAAACTTACAGGCATAGGCGGAGAAGTAGTTTCAAAAACATTTGAAATCTTGCCTCTGGAGGTGCTATAATGGGAATGTGTAAACCAAGCGGTGGAATAAGCAATCAAACAGGAAGAGTTGGCTCTTTACCCAGAATATGGTTACCAAATAAAAGAATTGACCTTTATGACAAAAATGGTAATCTTCTCCAACAGGGATGGTATGGTCCAGATGGTAAAATAATATGGTATCGTGATTGGGCTCATGGCAGTGGAGAACATGAATGGCCTCATGACCATTCTGTTGATTGGGGAAACAACAAAAAACCAAGACCACCGTATGAAGGCCCTAATGGAGAAAAAACAAACCCTAGTTTTTGCTAAAAGGAGAATAATATGAATATAGAAAAAAGCTACAAAAAATCATGTGAAGTATGTAAAAAAACAATAAATGTTGATATTTACAAACAAGGAGAATGTCCTTATTGCGGATGGTGGAATTGTTTCTTAAACGAAGAAAACCCTGACAATATAGCAATGCCCAATTTAATTTCCCTAAATAAAGCTCGTCAACTTTATAGTGAAGGTAAACCTTTCGAACCAAACCTCGATGAATTTATTGAAGCATTGTTTAGTTATAGTGAAATGCAGTTTGAATATAAAGGGACATATTATGCAGTTGAATTGTTATTTGATAAAAATAAAGAAACTAAAATAAGTTTGTTTAATTCACAAACAAAAAAAGAAGACATCTTTAATGATGACGAAGACTTTAAAAACAATGCAAATATTGATGGTAAACTTTTAAAAGATATTTGGGATGATACTACTGACAGATATTGGTTGCAATAATTATATAAAAACCAACTAAAAATAACACCCTGATGGTAAAGCCATTTGGAATAGAGATTGGTGACACTCCAATAAAGATGGAGTGACAAGTTTCCGCATGATCACCCTTGGGATTGGAACAAACCTCCATACAGATTTGCTTATGATGGGACAAATGGCACAAAAACAAATACAAATATTTGTTAAAAGGAGTAAATTATGGAAAATAAAAATATATACGATGAAATTTTTGACAAGTCTTGTTCAGTTTGTGGAAGAAAAATTAAAAAAGATGTTTATGATCAAGGAGATTGTCCATTTTGTAAATGGAAAAATAATCATTTTGCGGATATCAATCCAAATACAGTTTTTTATCCAAACTTAATTTCTTTAAACAAAGCAAAGCAACTCTACAAAGCAGGTAAACCTTTTGAGCCCAACCTTGATGAATTTATTGAAGCTCTGTTTTTTTATAGTGAAACGCAGTTTGAATACAAAGGCACTTATTTTGCGGTTGAACTTGTTGGCAAAAATAAAGATGAGTTAAATATTCAACTTTACAATTCAAAAACAAAAGAAAGTCAAATATTTAAAACAAAAGATGACTTTAAAAACAATGCAAAAGTTGATGGTAAACTTTTGAAAGATATTTGGGATGACACTACTGACAGATATTGGCTGCAATAAATTTAATTTAAAAAAATATCATTGCTAGAATAATATACAAAAAATTGTAATATAAAAGATAACTCATAAAAAATCCAACAACATGTTTAAAAACTGCAATTGCCAAGATGCAACAATGGTTTAGAAATTCACACTCAGATAAAAAATGTTTATAAATATATTAAAGCCTATCACAAAGGATGGGCTTTTTTTATTTGACTATTTTTCAAAATTATTTTAAACTCAATTGTAGGAGGAATTTTATGTTTCCATTAAATATTTTTAAATTTGACAAAACTGAAGAGCATGTTTTTGACAAATATTTTGCTGAAGAAAATGGTGAATTTTACTTTGAAGGAATGTGGTTTCGCAATCAAAGACCTGAAAACAAAAATCAATCTGGATATATAGACGAGTCCACTCAAAGAAGAAGATATATTCATTTCTATAATACATATACAAATGTAAGCAGTCACCTTTCATTGAAATATGCTTATTTGATTGTTTCAAACACCCTACCAAAAGAGGAAAATGAAAGCTATTTAAACAAAATTTTGACCGCAATTAAAGAAAATGACTTTAATCAAGTTGACCAGCGAATTTGGGAGAAGGAAAATCTTCAGATAATTATTGATTGTTATGACAACCACCCTAAAAATGAGTCGTGCAATGACACCTTCCCAGGCAACTACAACTCTGTTGATGTCATTGCTGTGACAAAAGGCTTTGACTATGAGCATCATTATCACAGAATGTGGAGGCATTCGACAAAGCTTTTCAGAATCCCAGAAACACGCGAAAACCCAACCTATCTCACAAATGTTGATGAGCTTGAAAAATATCTTCCAGCCCAAATTGAAATGGGATGCGGCCCATCAATCTCAACTGGCATTGACCCATTATATGAAATGCATGAAACCTACAGAGTGCAAAATCACCTCACCAAAAAATTCTATTTTGCAGAAGATGACGACCTTATTTTAAGTTTAATCAAAGACCCTGTTTCTACTTACATCAATTTTTCACAGACGCCTAAAAAGTGCATTCAAGCCAAGCACTCAGAAGCGTATAAGATTTTTAATCAGCTCTATAAAAAAGGCTTGTTTGTCGGAACAGTTTACAACAACAATTTTGACAGGCTTGTAAAAAGATTTGATATTCCAGAAATTATTCTCAGGACTTACGAGCTTGAGACCTATATACAAAAAATTGACTTTGACCCACGCGCAAAATCTCTGATTTGCATGGGCGCACATGCAGACAGACGCCAAGTTGAAAGACAGGCTCGTGCGGCTGGCAAGAAAGTCATCTTTATCGACCCAGAAGGCTTTTATACAAAAGATGGCTTTGAAGCTTATCCAATTGAAGGCCCAAAAGATGATGACTTGATTTTGAAAATGACCTTTGAAGAAGCTATGGAAAAACTTAAAGACAAATATCTATAAAAAGCACAAAAGTCCACTTAAGACAGTGGACTTTTTTTATAAAAAAGACAGCTCATTTAAAGCCATCTTTCAATTATTTTGATGTTTTTACTTTGCCAGTTGCAACCTCTTCACAAGCAATGCTGATTGCCTTTTTATCTTGGTCAGCAAGCTCAAGCCTGCGCACACTTTCAATTTCCTTTGCCCTCTTTGAAACCACATTGCAAAGAATGTATTTATTTCCTTTTGTCTGACTTAAAAGTTTGTCAATTGATGGTTCAATCATCATGATAATTCACCTCTTTATTTAATTTGCAAGTTTATTCTAACATAAAATTTGAAAAAAGTAAACAACTTATATTGTTTTTTGTGAAAAATATAGACTAAAAATAAAAGATATGCTACAATTAAATTGAAATTGATTTTTATAAAGAGCTTTTATGAAAATTTTAGATTATATTCAAACAAACCCAAACTAATAGTTATTTTAAGCTTTCCATAATTTTAGCATAAAGCATGTTTGCAAGTTTTTGATGAGCGCCTTCTGTGAAATGCACCCCATCTATGCCTGTCTCAAGCATAAGCGCCGAGAGAAACATGCAATCGTTTTTTCTTGATAACTCCTTATAAATTCCTTCAAGCAGAAGGCTTTTTTCTTCAGAGCTCTCATCATATTTGCCTTCTTTTCCTGCATTAGCAAGTTTGCTGTTTACTTTTGGTGGTGAAATAACTATGACTTTTGGCACATTGCCATTATAATACTTTCTCGTCAAAATAGGCTTAACAATAAATTCTTCAAAGTCTCTGCCTATCTCTTCGGGCGATTTGTTAAAAGCAATCTTCAACTCATTTGTGCCAAGCATGACAATCACATAATCGAGTGGGTCATGGCTGTCAAGGCAAGGCAAAAGATAATCAAAGCCGCATCGCCCCTCTTTTCCCTTTCTTAAATCTTTTGAAATAATGGTGCGAGAGTTAAGCCCCTCTTCAATAATTTTAAATTGAAGCCCTAAAAGTTTTTGCAACACACCTGTCCAGCGCTTGTTCTCATCATAACGCCTATGTTCGGAGCCAGAAATATAGCCGAAAGTATTGCTGTCACCAAAACATAAAATTCTTTTCATAATACACCTTTTATAACTATTCCTATCAACCTAAAAAATCGAGCACACAAATAATTGTCGCCTCTATTTAATCAAGAATACTTTTTAATTAAAATTCTGGAGGCAACTCTTTATTTCTGTTTGAAGGCACCGAGCCCGTTGAATTTTGTGGGCCTTCTCTTCTGTTGTCTCTTAAAAGGTCAACAATATCTTCATATTTATCGTTTCTGTTGAAATATCTCACAATGCACTTATTGCTCATGCTGTAAATTCCATCTTCACCAATGATGAAATCATCCCGCAAAGTGCAACCAGCAAATTCAAATTTTCTTTCAAGGTCAACATGCGCCTCCACATCCTGTTCTGAAGCCTTACAGCTTCCACCTGGATGATTGTGTGCAATGCTTATGTATGGCACTTTGAATGTATTGACAAAATTGCTTATCTCTCGCATTTCAATGCCAACCATTTTAAGCGTTCCGCGCGCCAGACATCTATCAGCAACAAAATCATTCATGCTGTTGAAACCAAATACATACAATTCTTCTTCAGTTTTATATCTCAATAAATTTTCAGCGTAATCATAAATATCACCAAAGGTGCTTAAGCCATCTTCATGCTTTGCTTTTGAAGAGGTGTAAAGATAAAAAACATCCAAAAGTGCCTTAAGCTTTTTAGAAGAAATTTCTCCCATACCCTTCACTGTCATTAAATCGTCAACTGAAGCATCCATAATAGTAGAAACATTTTTAAACTTATCAAGCAACCTATGTGCCAGCGGATTTACATCACCTCTTGGAAAGATGTAAAAAAGGATAAACTCAACAGCTTGTACCTTGCTTAAACCCTGAAGACCAACATTATGCACCGTCTCTAAAAGTCGTTCTCTATGTCCAGAATGAATGTTTTCATCTTTTGCCATAACGCCCTCCTTGGCGTAAAATATTGTTATAATTTGCTAAAAAACAAGCAAAATGATTAAAATTTATTAAAAAATTGCAATTTTTGCTAAATTTAACCTTTTTTTATTTAAATTTTTGGTTATTATCAAAATAAAGTAAAATTAAACAATCTACCTTTTCATTCTTCTTGTCGCCTTTTTCTTTTTATCCAAAATGGCTGTAGCAATAATTACGACCACCATTACACAAAGCGGAATGACAAGCGCAATAAAATACCACCAACCGCCATTTACTATTCTTAGTCTTAGTTTAAGCGTATCTGCAGAAGATAGTTTATCAAGTTTCCATGAATGGTGAAACAGGTTATCTTCGCCATAATATACATTTTGACAGTTTGAATAAGCATGGGCGTTTCCTGTGATAACCTCAAACAACAAAATTGGCTTATAATCACTTATCAATTTGCTTTCAAATTCAAGACCTTGACAAGCGGTGAAAATGGCATTCAAATATGCCGATTTTCTGCTTACTGGAAACACCTCTCGCGAATAAAAGCAATCTGCCGAAATGTCCAGTTTTGCCATTGAAACAAATGCCTTTTCGTCTATTTGATAATTTATATCTTTATAATATTTTCTGTAAGTCTCAAACGAATTAAAGGTCAGTCCATAGCTTATTTTATTCTCAGCAAAATCAACTTTCAGCTCAGAAAACTTGACATTTTCTTCTGTCAAATCTTGCTCAGTTGAAAGGTCTGTAATAAATTGTTTTTCTTGGTCTAAAACTTTCTTAAACTCTTCATTGAGTGCATTTTCAAAAACTTTAACCTGAGCTTGGTCGTTTGTATAAGTATAAAGGTCAATACTAATTATATAACCCACTTCAAACTTATCATCCTCTTTAAAACGGGCATAAGAAACAAAATAATTGAATTTGTTTTCCCTTATTAAATTTTCACCATCTGAGACAAAAGAATTTCCTGCAAAGGCAAAAAGAGAAACTAAAAGAAAAAGCAGTGCAACAAGTATTCCTCTTTTAACATAAGTTTTGCTCATCTTCATCTCCTAAATATCAATTTTTAACATCTTTCACAAGTTGGCTGAAATTTATAGGGTCAAGACAAGCCCCTCCTACAAGCAAGCCGCTAAGCTCTTTTATCTTTGAAATTGAAGCGCAGTTTTTATTATCAACGCTTCCGCCATAGACAATTTCAATCTTCTCAGCTGCCTTTTTAGAGAAATCATTTTCAACAACTTTTCTTATTATTTTTGCGCACCCTTCAATCTCTTTAACTGTTGGCACCTTTCCACTGCCAATCGCCCAAATAGGCTCATAGGCAATGATAATGTTGTCAAGCTCATTTTCATAAAGCCCTTTCAGCCCATCTTCAAGTTGGACTTTCAAAACTTCAGCCGTCTTTTGAAGATTTTTTTCTGTCAAACTTTCACCAATGCAAAAGATGACTTTCAGTCTGTTTTTGAGGGCAATTTTAATTTTTTTGTTGATACATTTGCCATTTTCTTTAAATTTCGCTCTTCTTTCACTGTGCCCTAAAATGACATAGTCAGCACCGCAGTCTTTCAACATAACGCCACTGATTTCGCCAGTATTTTTACCAGCTTCCTCATCAGAGACATTTTGACCACCAAGCTTGACAGCGCTTCCCTCTAAAAGATACTTCGCCATAAAGAGCGAAACTGAAGGCAGACATAATACAATTTCCGCCTTTCCTTCATCAACACGGGAAAGAAACTTCATGATATAATCTTTTGTCTCGGTGACAGTTTTGTTCATTTTGAAATTTCCAATTACTTTTTTCATTCAAAACTCCTTATTTTGAGGCTTTTAGCGCCTAATTATCTTATTTTTTCCTGTATTACTTCAATGCAAGGCAGAGTGCCATTCTCGAGAAATTCCATGCTCGCCCCACCGCCAGTAGATATAAAGTTGATTTTATCAGCAACTCCAAAAGAATTTACAGCACTCACTGTATCTCCGCCACCAACAATACTGTAAGCATTTGATGACGCTATTGCATCAGCAACGCCCTTTGTTCCGGCAGCAAACTGAGGCTTTTCGAACATTCCCATTGGGCCATTCCAGAAAATCTGGCTGGCATTTTCAATTTCTTCTTTAAACAGTTTTACAGTTTCCTCACCGATATCATAGCCCATCAAATCACCCTTCAATGTCTGCACCTTAACAACGGCCGCCTTTCTGTCACTTACACTTACGCCCACATGGTCAATTGGAAGAAGAATTTTCTTGCCTCGCTCTTCAGCTTTGGCAAGCACCTCTTTTGCGTAGTCAATACAGTCATTTTGAACAAGGCTCATTCCCACCATATCCCCCTTTGCAAGAAGGAAGGTGTAAGCCATAGCACCGCCGATAATGATGGTATCAGCAATTTCAAGGAATTTTTCAATAATTTTAATTTTTGTATCCACTTTTGCTCCGCCAAGCACAGCAACAAAAGGTCTTTTTGGCTCAAGCATTGCATCAGATAAATTTTCGATTTCCTTTTCCATTAAAAGCCCAATAGCATTTGGAAGTATTCTTGCAAGTGCATAAGTAGAAGCGTTTTTGCGGTGTGCAGTGCCAAATGCGTCGTTTACAAAAATGTCACCATAGGAAGCCAACTCTTTTGCAAAGTCCATATCGCATGCGTCTTCACCCTTATAGAAACGAATATTTTCAAGAAGCAACACATTTCCTTCTTTCAGATAAGAAATGCGTTCCTTGACCTCCTCACCAATTGCTGCATTGCAAAAATCAACATTGCAAGGCAGTTTTCTCATAAGAGACATTGCAATAGGCCAAAGTGACTTATGAATTTCAAACCCCTTTGGTCTGCCAAGATGAGAAAGCACAACCACCCTTGCTTTCTGTTCTATCAGATATTTAATCGTAGGAATTGCATTGACAATTCTTGTCTCATCCAAAATTCTTCCTGTTTCATCCATAGGCACATTGAAGTCAACTCTAAGCAGCACAACCTTTCCTTTAAGTCCAACCAAATCTTTAATCGTTCTTTTCATAATAAACTCCTTTTTTTCTTTTATTATTTTGATTTTGATTTTTATTATTTAATTTAATTTCTATTTAGATTGAATTAACAAAATCACTTTACACTTATTAAAACTCACCTTGCATTCAATGATTTCAAACTGTTTTCAATAATCTTTATTGACTTGTCAATCGAAGGGCTTGTCGCCACCTCGATTCGCTCATCACTTTTTAAAAATGAGCCATACCACAAAAGATGTTTTCGCATGTATTTAACAATGAAGTCTTCATCATAATATTTTCTCAACAACTCAATATGTCGCCTTATCACCCACATTAAGTCACAACAAACATCAAGTTTCTTAAGCTGACTGAAAATGAATGGATTGCCTTGCGCGCCTCTGCCAATCATCACACCGTCAACACCAGTTTCAAGCATTTTTTGATAGCTTTTTTCATCTCGAACATCACCATTTCCAACAACTGGTATTTTTAGCGCACTTTTAAGCCTTGCGATTGCTTCATAATCTGCCTGACCGCTGTATCCCTGCTCAGCTGTTCGAGCATGAAGAGTGACAAATCTCGCCCCACTTTCTTCACACATTCTCCCTATTTCAAGACTGTTGTCACTGCTTGTGCCCAGTCTGATTTTAACTGAAACTGGCTTTTTGCTTGCCTTTACACACTCTGAAATAATTTTGCTTGCAAGCGGAAGGTCTTTAAGAAGCGCTGACCCCTCTCCATTTTTGACTATTTTAGGAGCAGGACACCCCATGTTGATATCTATTATTTGATAATGGTCAAGCAAAGGATTCTGAATAGCCTCTGCCATAACCTCTGGCTCATGCCCAAAAATTTGTCCAATTTTCACCTTCTCATTTGGTGAATATATCGTCATAAACGCGGTTTTCTTTGGGTTGTGTTTCATAGCCCTTGCTGACAACATTTCACTGTAAGTTGCATCCGCTCCTAAAACCGAGCAAACATCCCTAAAGCCAACATCACTTACACCGGCCATAGGCGCAAGAATTAAGTTTCCACCAAAATCAATATCTTCAATTTTCATGGTTATATTTTAACATTTCCCTCTCAAATAAGCAAATTTTTAAAAGCACTTTTTTGTAATTTGACACCTCTTTTTTTCATCACATTTATAAGCCGACAATTTAATTCAAATAAGCACAAATAATTTTATCTGAAACAAATGCCTAGGGCGCCATTTAAAGTTGACAAAATAAGGCTTAAATAATATACTTAAATTACAAAAAAACTTAAGTTTGCGAGGTGAAAATGCATAAAATAATCGATATAGCAAGAAAAATTGGCTTAAATGAAGATGATATTGAATTATATGGCAAATATATAGCAAAAATTGACAGAGCCGACCTTTACAAACAAAACTCAAAAGGCAAACTAATTTTGGTAAGCGCAATGACACCGACCACCTCAGGAGAAGGCAAAACCACCGTTTCCATCGGACTTTGCGACGCTTTAAACTTGCTTGAAAGCAAAGCTGTGCTTTCATTAAGAGAGCCATCTCTTGGCCCAGTATTTGGCATGAAAGGAGGCGCAACAGGGGGCGGAAAGGCAGTAATTGAGCCAAGCAACGAAATAAACCTGCATTTTACTGGCGATATGCATGCAATAACAAGTGCGAACAACTTGCTCTGCGCCATGCTGGACAACTCCATCTTTCATGGCAACCCGTTGAATATCGACCAAAATCAAATATTTTTCAAACGCTGCATGGACATGAATGACCGCAGCCTACGCGAAATTGAAATTTCTCTTGAGCCTCTCAAAAATCAAACTCCTCGCAAAGATGGTTTTGTTATCACCGCAGCAAGCGAAATCATGGCGCTACTTTGCCTTGCTAAAGACTTTCAAGATTTAAAAGACAGACTGGGAAAAATTATCGTTGCACTTTCAAAAGATGGGAAGCCTGTTTACGCAAAAGACTTAAACGCAACCGACTCAATGGCAGCCCTTCTTGTACAAGCTATCAAGCCGAATCTCGTTCAGACTGGCGAAGGCAACCCAGCAATTGTTCATGGTGGTCCTTTTGCAAATATTGCACATGGCTGCAGCTCTGTCATAGCCACCAAAACAGCCCTTTCTTTAGGCGACTTTGTCATAACTGAAGGCGGCTTTGGTGCCGACCTTGGCGGTGAAAAATTTATGGATATCGTATGCCGACAAAACCAGCTTAACCCTGCCCTTGTTGTGCTTGTCGCAACAGTAAAAGCAATCAAAGCCCACTCTGAAAAGGGCGAGCTTGAAGATGGTATTGAAAATCTTAAAAAACATATTGAAAATTTTCAAACTGTGTTCAATCAACGAGTACTTGTTGCAATCAATCGCTTCAATGATGACAGCGAAGACGATTTAAATAAAGTGAAAATGTTATGTCAACAAATGGGAGTAGACGCCGAAATTTGCAATCAGTTTGCTGAAGGCGGCAAAGGTGCTTTGAAACTGGCAAAAAAAGCAAAAGAGCTGGCCTCTCTTCCAATAAAAAAGCCAAACTTTCCTTATGCGCTTAATGAAAATCTGACCCAAAAAATTGAAAAGCTGGCACAAAAAATCTATGGTGCAGACAAAGTGGAATATTCAAGTTTCGCAAACGAGGAAATAAAAAATATCGAAAAACTTTGCCAAAATATGCCAATTGTGGTGGCAAAAACACAATATTCTCTTTCAGACGACCCAAAACTTATCGGAGCACCTCAAAATACCACCCTTCATGTCAGCGGTGTAGAGCTTAAAAACGGAAGCGGCTTTGTCGTTGTCAAAACAGGCAAAATGACACTTATGCCAGGGCTTAACAAAGAGCCAAACGCTTTCAAAATCAAAGTGGATGAAGATATGAAAATATACAATCTTAAATAAAAATTGTTCATAAAACGATAATTTTTATAACTCGCTATTGACCAAGCAAATATTTCAATTTCTTCAAAACATAATATCCTTTGATCATTCCGCCATAGGTGTAATCTCCTGACTTCCATTCAACAAACATATACTTTTGATTTTCAATTTCTTTTATTTCATATTCGCTTGCAGTTGAAATATTTTTATCTATTACAACACCTTTTGACCAACAGCATTTGCAAATATCTTCAAAAGCATGATATGAAGCAAGAAGGGTTCCATCTGGCTCAAAGGTATATCGTTTTAAAAACATATCCTCTTGCCAGTAAGTTTTTTGCGGCTCAAACTGCTCTTTCTTTTCAACGAAATCAACAACATCCCAAAAACCAACCGCTTCTTCATCTAAAATAAAAGGTATATCGGTGTTGTCTTTTATTCTGATTTCATTTTTTGTATAAATCTTATCATCCACTTTTTCATAGACTGCAAAATTGTCAATCTCGTTTGTCAAATAGTCAACAACTCCAACAAACAGCTTTCCGTCAATTATTTCATAAGGCATTTGTCTATCATTGACATAAAGCACCCCTTTAGACCAACTAAGCACCCAGTATTGCTGTCCATTTGGCAGAAAATATAACTCTTCAAAAGGAAAATAAACCTCTTTTTCAAATTTATTTTTTGCAAAATCTTCTTTTGTTTTGACAACAGCCACCTTCTTCCATTTTCCTATAACTGCATCGTCATTTATAAAACTTTTCATTTTTACTCCTCCATTCTCTGCGTGAATAGAAGAAAGTTTATGAATATTTTCTTTAAGCTTTTTAATCGTCTCTTTTGACTGGACAATCTTCTCTTGTATGCTTTTTTCATTTAAGTCTTTTATTTCATTCAAAGAAAACCCCAATTCTTTCAGTCTGGCAATTTCGCTCAGTCTCCCCAAACTATTTTCATCATAATAACGATAATTTGTCCAACGGTCGACCATTGCAGGACAAATCAATCCCTTTTCTTCATAAAATCGAATGGTTTGAATTGAAACGCCAGAAAGTTTTGAAAGCTCGCCAATTTTTATCATAATTTCTCCTTTCACAACCTTACTTTAACACTAAAGCAAACTATAGAGTCAATAGTTTTTTTAAAAAAGTTTTATTTTTTTAGCAAAATTATTATATCACAATTTTTTATCATTCAAAAGAGTTTATTTGTCATCAAGTGTTTTTCTATAATAAAACAACCCCAAGTATTTAATTTTTCCTTAGGGTTGTTTTTATTAAATATAGAAAATGCAAAATTTTCAAGCCGCTTTGTTATTAACTATTTTTTTCTTTTAAAAAAGTTCTTCCAACCTTTTTTAGTAATTTCAATAGCACTTTCTGCCTGCTCTTCCTTCTCATCGTCTTCTTGATTTATTTTTATATTTTCAATTGCCAACTGAACAATTTGACTGTTATCTTTTTCCTTTCTTGAAAACATTTCTTTAAATTCAAGCAAAAACCAAGCTAGCCAAATTAAAAGCATAGCAACAACATTAGAAATGCCTATGGTCAAAAACTGTTGGAATAATTCATAGTTTACGTTTGAAAATGCATCTGGATAATATTCATTGAATGAAGGTATAGTTGCCCTCAATTCTGTCACCAAAACAATAAAAACTACCACAGCTGCTACACATACCAAAGTAAGTACACTAAATCCAACAACTTTTTTCTTTTTAAACAGCATAGCAAACACAAATGCAGCAACAAAAACAAAAGCAACCACAGTTATTCCAACTATATAACTTGCACTTTTATCAATATAATTTTGACCATAATACACAGTACCAATATAATCAGCTCTTATCAAGCCTATATCTTTATAAAGTGTAGCAGCTGCTGAAATTCCTGCAATGATTTGGGTAAAAAGTGATACAAATGCAACAGCAAGTATAGCCAATAAGAATATTCTAATTTCTTTCCTTGTCATATAAGAACCTCCTTTTAAAAATCAAACCGTGTAAGGAATTCCAAACACGGCTTTGAATTTTTATCTTCTTGGATTTTTAATATTAGCTTGAGCAGCAGCAAGTCTTGCAATAGGCACTCTAAATGGAGAGCAAGATACATAAGTGAGCCCTGCATTATGGCAGAATTCAACACTTGATGGGTCTCCACCATGTTCACCACAGATTCCAAGTTTGATATCTGGGCGAGCTTTTCTTCCAAGTTCGCAAGCCATTTTTACAAGTTTACCAACACCATTTTGGTCAAGTCTTGCAAATGGGTCGCTCTCAAAAATCTTCTTAGCATAGTAAACATCAAGGAATTTACCAGCATCATCACGGCTGAAACCATAAGACATTTGAGTAAGGTCGTTTGTACCAAATGAGAAGAATTCAGCATATTTTGCCACTTCATCAGCAGTAACAGCAGCACGAGGAATTTCAATCATTGTACCAATTTTGTAAGAAAGTTCTACACCATTTTCTGCAATAACTTCGTCAGCTTTTGCAGCAACAATATCGCGAACATACTTAAACTCTTTTGAGTCACAAGTAAGCGGAATCATGATTTCAGGAACAATCTTGAAGCCCATTTCTTTATTTACATCAATTGCAGCTTCAATGACTGCTTGAGTTTGCATTTCAGCAATTTCAGGATAAGTTACGGCAAGTCTAAGACCACGGTGACCCATCATTGGGTTGAATTCGTGAAGGTCAGCAACAGTTTGCTTAAGCTTATCAAATGTGATGCCCATTTCTTCAGCAAGTTCTCTTATCTCAGTGTTTTCATGAGGAAGGAATTCATGAAGAGGTGGATCAAGGAAACGAATAGTCACAGGAAGACCTTGCATTGCCTTGTAAATTCCAATAAAGTCTTTTCTTTGCATAGGAAGAAGTTTCGCAAGAGCTTTCTTTCTCTCTTCAACAGTTGTTGAAACAATCATTTCTCTCACTGCAGGAATTCTGTCAGCTTCAAAGAACATGTGTTCTGTTCTGCAAAGACCAACACCTTGAGCGCCAAAGTTGAACGCATTTTTAGCGTCTTTTGGATTGTCGGCGTTTGTTCTTACTTGCATAGCGCGATATTTATCAGCCCATTCCATGATAGTGGCAAATTCGCCAGAAATCTTAGCAGGCTCAGTAGTGATAAGACCATCATAAACTTTTCCAGTAGAGCCGTCAAATGAGAGTTCATCACCTTCATGATAAACTTTTCCACCAAGAGTGAAAGAGCTTTCATCTTCAGCAAATTTGATTGCACTGCAACCAGCAACGCAGGCAGTACCCATACCACGAGCAACAACGGCAGCGTGAGAAGTCATACCACCTCTTGCAGTGAGAACGCCTTGGCTGACAGCCATACCTTCGATATCTTCAGGAGAAGTTTCAAGTCTTACAAGTACAACTTTGTCAGTTTGAGCCATTTCTTTTGCTCTTTCAGCTGTGAAAGCAATTTTTCCACAAGCAGCACCAGGAGAAGCAGGTAAAGCTTCAGCAATTGGAGTAGCAGCCTTTAAAGCTTTTTCTTCAAATTGTGGGTGCAAGAGAGCATCAAGCTGTTTTGGATCAAGCATCATAAGAGCTTCTTTTTCAGTAATCATGCCCTCGCTTACGAGGTCAACAGCAACTTTTAAAGCAGCTTTTGCAGTACGCTTTCCATTTCTTGTTTGAAGCATATAGAGTTTGCCATTTTCGATTGTAAACTCCATATCTTGCATATCTTTGTTATGCTCTTCAAGTTTCTTTGCAATATTTGCAAATTCTTTATATACTTTTGGATTTTGTTTTTCAAGGGTTGAAATAGGCAGTGGTGTTCTAATTCCGGCAACAACATCTTCGCCTTGAGCATTCATAAGATATTCTCCGTAAAGAACATTTTCACCAGTTGCAGGGTTTCTAGAGAACGCAACACCTGTACCAGAAGTTTCGCCCATGTTTCCGAATACCATTGATTGAACATTGACAGCAGTGCCCCATTCGTATGGAATGTCATGCATTCTTCTGTAAACATTAGCTCTGTCATTATCCCAAGAACGGAATACCGCTCTTACCGCCTCAATAAGTTGCACTCTTGGCTCTTGAGGGAAGTCCTCGCCTTGAGATTGCTTATAAAGGTCTTTAAACATAGCTACGATTTCTTTAAGGTCGTCAGCTGTGAGGTCTTTGTCAAACTCAACACCCTTTTCTTCCTTAACTTTGTCAAGTATTCTTTCATACTTAGACTTTTCTTGTTGCATAACAACATCACTGAACATTTGGATAAATCTTCTGTAAGAGTCATAAGCAAATCTAGGATTGTTTGTAAGTTTTGCAAGCCCTTCAACAACTTCATCATTAAGACCAAGGTTGAGAATAGTATCCATCATACCAGGCATTGAAACTCTTGCACCAGAACGAACAGAAACAAGAAGAGGATTTTTCTTATCTCCGAAATTTTTTCCAGTCATTTTTTCAAGCTCAGAAAGCTTGTATTCAATTTGTGACATGATAAGGTCATTTATCTTTCTGCCATCCTTGTAATACTGAGTGCAGGCCTCAGTTGTAATGGTAAAACCCTGTGGAACAGGCATACCAAGATTTGTCATTTCAGCGAGGTTTGCGCCCTTGCCACCAAAGAGAGCCTTATCTTTTCCATTGGCTTCTTTGAACAGATAAACAAATTGTTTCATATAGTCTCCTTTTATAATTTCCTCTTAAAGTATAGCTCATTTAAAAAAAATCTCCAAATAATTTGGAGCAATTTTTATAATTTTTTATCTTATGTAAAATTTAATCTTCATCAAAAACTTTTATGAGCAAGCAGAAACTATCAACCCAATAAACATCAAAAATACAACAAGCCCAATCATAACGCCAAGCCCGATAAGCCAGCCTTTAATAAAAGTCTTTCGTTCATACTCATATTGTGGCAATGGATATAAAAGCAGGCCGACAATAAGCCCGATTATTCCAAGCAGAAATAAAAGTATCCCAATTCCAAGTTTTGATTGTCTTTTGAAAGAAAGACCTTTAAAATCTTCCCCATTTTGCCCATTCTTATCTTCAAAATGTTCCAAATTCTCCCACCTTCCACTTTCATTATACCCCCCCCCGAAATATGTCAAGTAATTTTAAAAAAAATCTCCAATTTTTGGAGATTTCTTTTTTATTTTAATTTTTTCATCTATTACTCATGCTAAAATAGTCGTCTTGCTAAATACTCTTATTTTGACAAGACCAGTGACGCTGCGACAACAACACTTCCTTTTTTATCTGTTTACAACCAATAAAACAAAGAATTTTTGTCATGGCACAATTTTAATATTGCTCAAATCCCCATTTTACAAGGTCTTCTGTTGTTATGCCTTTATTCCCTCTTGCAAGCCACGAAAGTCCATCTGGCAGCGGTTGCCCAGTATCAGTAATAATCCAAGCCGAAAAGTCACTTCCTATAAAATGCTTTTGTATGCCCTCGATTTCATAAATTGAGTTGTTTACCACAACATTTTCTATATCCATCGCACTCCAAACAGAAGATTTTGCAAAGCAGTTGTTGACAGAGCTTTTGATATCACTGTTTACTTGACCGACAATAAGCCCTAAAAAGTCGCCGCCAACAATATCACCCATATAGCCACAAGCTGCAATTCTTATTACGCTTGCGTTTGCACAACCCAAGATGCCGCCGATGTACATTTCACCAGAAATATTACTTTTTGAAAAACTATTTTCAATTGCGATGAAGTTTTCAGTTGTAATGGTGCCATTGTAAAAGCCAATTATTCCACCCAAATTATATTCGCCAGTAATATTGCCATAGTTGAAACACCCAACAACTTTAACATCCTCGCCTCTGCCTATCATTCCACAAGAGTCATAACCAACGATTTTTACTCCACTTCGGCAATTTTCAATCAAGCCTGTGTACGCAACTCCGACTAACGAGCCCACATTTTCATAACCATAAACATTTCCAGAAACAATATTTATATTTTTAAGTATTGCACTGTTGCAAAAGCCAAACAAACCGACATTTGAATAAATTTGATTTCCATAAGCATCAACCACATCAATAGTTTTTAAATTGCTTATTAAAAAACCTTGCCCGTCATAAACGCCCTTAAAAGCACGCTGACTATTATCTGTCCCAATTGGAAGCCAAATATTGTCTAAAAGGTCAATTGGTCTTGTTTGCTTAAAGTATTTATCACCGAAAGTTTCACCATGTTTAACTCGATATGATAAATATGCCAAATCTTCAGCACTTGAAATTAAATATGGTGAGCTTTCATCGCCATTACCTTGAAAAGCCTCTGTTCTATTTAAAATCGGCAAATGCCAAGTTGTATCCCATTGTGCATAAAGTGTCAAATTTGCAGTAAGATTGCTTATTGCACTGTTTTCAAGATAAATCTCACCACCATATTGCGAAGTTGACCAATGTTTAAAAGTATATCCCTCTTTAACAAAAGCATTATCTGCAAGCCTCACAAAGCCTGCATCATAGGTCACCGATTGAGAAGGCATGCTTCCACTGCCACCATTGCCATAAAAAATTATTGAATATGTTTTTGGCCTCCAATGAGCGTAGAGAATGCTGTCTCCTGCGATATTGTATTTTCCTGTTGTATCAACTTTTGTTCCGCCAGTCGCACTTGTCCACCAACCCTCAAAGATATATTCTCCATCTTTTGTTGGCGTTGGAATATCACCATAGACTTCATCATAAGTGACCTCTTTGGTAATTTCTTCTGCAACTTCGTTTGACGAGCTTATCAAATCAAAAGCGATTTCATAATCTATATTATTACCAATAAACTTAGCACTGATTGGTGCAAAGAAATAGAAATAAAAGACATGGCTTCCAGCACTGATATCTGAAAATATAACACGAGTGCTTCCGCTTAAATTTTTCGTGGTCCAATATGGCTTATCGTATGAAAAGCTGTCTAATTGAGTAACTCCGAAGTCCACAGCGTAAAGGTCTTTACCCGTTTTTTGTTTAATATCAAAGCTTATAGACAAACTTATCCTAGCATCTTTGATGGCAACAAAACTTACCGAATATAAAGCGTCCCCTGCCCAAAATCCACCTTTTATCTTTCCGCCAGTTTCAGTCTTTGCTATTCCAGGGCCATAAGTCAAATTACTTATTATTTCGTTGCTTTTGAAATCAAAGTATCCGCTATTTGCGTTTAGCGTCAATTCATAATTATTTGGTTTCCAAATTGCCTTGAAAGTTTTCGTCCCATTGGCTCCTAAATAAGGGACTTTGTCTATTCTGCAAGTTCCATCAGCGTTTGCATTATAAAAATAGTTTGTATAACCAGGTTGTGTGCATTGCCAACCAACAAGACTATAGCCTCTTTTTACAGGCACAGGGAAGCTGTATGGTCTCCTTTCTATGACGCCACTTTGACTTGAAGATGAGCTATCATTATATATGCCACCATTATAATCAAGACAGAATGTATATTCTTGGAAAAGTGTTGAGATGGCTTTTGAAAGATTGAAGTGAAGCGCTGGTCGAACAGCAAGTGACTGATTTACATATTCGCCGTCCCCTTGTGCTCCATTTGGAAAAAGAAGCATGCCATACAAAGAGCTGTCAAGAAATGCCGACCTGGTCCACGAGTATGTATAAACTCCACTATTGTTTCTAGTGCCAACTGTTCCTAACAAGTCAGTTGTGCTGCCGTTGAAATTTTTTCGTTGGTTATTTGACAAACCCCACATACCAGGATGAGAGCTGCTATCACCAGTTTCTGAAATGCTAGGCAGCCATATAAAATCATTGCTCCAGGCACTATTTAATGATTTATTTGCATAATTGTAATAGCTTCTCTTGGAAGAATTATAATAAAAACGATAAGACGTTCCATTATAAGAGCCCGAATTTGGAATGCTTGATGACCAATTTTCATTCGAAGCAGAATATGCTACACCTATATAAGTCCTAGTATTTTGACCATACTCCTGCCATTGAACATTTGCCGGTTTAACTAAGTATTCGGTAACATTTCCGCTCACACTCGACATAGTAAACTTTGCAAAAGGGCTGTCAGTACTTTGAGAGCCTGGATTCAAAGCATTGCTTCGTGCAGCATAAGACCCACCATTATTTAAAGTAGCCGACCTTATATAACTTAGCCCATACATGTTTGATGGATTATGACTACTTGGTGCATCCTCTCTCCAATTTGCAGACCAATCTGAATATAACCCGCCATTCAACAGCCCATGATAATTACCTAAATTTTTGGTTGTAGAGCCCCAAGCTTCCTGCTTGCAGTTTGTAAGCCATAAAGTAATAATGGTATTGCCCGAGGTGTCTTTTGAAAGATAAACCACCTGCCAATCAAGTCCACCAAAACGAACAACAACATCTTGCGAAGAGGTCTTATTGTATGTCTTTGACCTTATAATTGAAGCTTTTGTTTTGGATGAGGCCATACCATCAATAGTTGCCTTATTTGAAATAGTGGTGTCGGCGCTTCCAGAAATATATTTAAGAAGGGTATTTAAATTTGTTTCTGAAAAACTGCTTCCATTATAAAGCTCATCAACCTTAACATAGGATGTTGTATCAGTTGAGGTAATAGCCTCCGTTTGCTTGATAATTCCACTATATTGAAGCCCCATAAGAAAACTGCATAAAGCAAAAAGGAGACAAGACATTGTTACTGAAATCCTCCTCAATAATCTCATATCTCACCTCCTTCTATTATTATGCGCATAAAGTAATATTACATTTACACAACATCTTTTTTATCAACTAATAGAATAAAAATAAAACATAATGCTAATCCTCTTGTAAATTTTCTTTATTCATATTTTTTCGTTTAATATTTATGTCATAATTTTACCCCCCCCGGTAAATTTTGTCAAGTAAAATACAAGAAATCTTCAAATTTTTGAAGATTTCTTATATATTATTTTATTATATTGATTTTACTCTTTCTAAAATATCTCTTGCTGAGACAAGACCGGTGGCTGCCGCGACAACAATGTTTCCTGCCTTACCAGCACCATCTCCAATGAAATAAAGATTTTTTGTCAAACACTTAAACTTATTATCTGTTTCAATTTCATTGCTGAAGAATTTAATTTCTGGACCATACAACAGTGTCTCATCATTATTCACACCTGGGATAATCTTATCAAGTTCTTCCAGTCCCTCTAAAATATTTTTTATAATTCTATATGGAAGCACCAGCGCAAGGTCTCCAGCAACGCAATCTTTAAGTGTTGGCTCAATGAAACCTTTGTTAAGCCTGTGCCATTCACTTCTTCTTCCACATCTTAAATCTCTCAGACACTGAATAATAGGCTTTTTGTCACCAAGAACATTGGCTATTCTTGCAATTGACTCACCAAATTGCCTTGTATTTGTCACCGGCTGAGTAAGATTAACCTTGCAAATGAAAGCGAAGTTTGAATTGTTTGATTTTACATCTTTCAATGCGTGACCGTTGACGCAAATATAACCATAGTAATTTTCTTTTGTAACATATCCGCCAGGATTTGTGCAGAATGTCCTTATCTCATCACCATAAGTTTTTGTCTTTATAAATATAGTTGGGTCATATATGACATCAGTGATTTTTTTCAAGACTTCCTTTCTTGTCTCCACCCTAACGCCAATCTCTATGCTTTGAGAATTGTAAGGGATGTTATGCTTGTCCAAAAAGCCTTGCATCCAGCCAGCACCCGTTCTTCCAGGGGCAATTGTCACAAACTTTGCCAAAAAACTGTCATCTTTGCCAGCAAGCTTGAAGATGACTTTATTGTCATTTCCTTCATCTTCAATATCAATTACATCACAGTCTTCAAGAATTGTCACGCCTTTATTTTCTAAATATTCAGTAAAATTTTCAATGTATGACGGAAGTTTGTCTGAGCCTAAATGTTTTTGCTTAATTAAAAGAAGTCTTGCACCTTTAAGTGTAACATTTTCTTTAATTCTTTCGCTTTCTTCGCTGCTTTTTGGATAAACTTCGGCATCCATTCCAAACTTATTAAAGATTTCTTCCGTTTCATCAATAAGTTTATAAGCCTCTTCCTGCCCCATATACTTAAACAAATCGCTTTTTCCAAGCTTTGGAATAAAATTTAATTTACCATCTGAAAAAGTACCTGCACCGCCATAACCAGATAAAATTTGACAAGGATTGCAATTAAAACATTTGCCTGTCTTTTTCATAGGACAAACTCTGTTTCTTGCCCTTTTTCCCTTGTCAAGAAGACAAATCTTCAAAGCGGGATTATTTTCAATCAATTCATAAGCACAAAACAGACCTGCAGGCCCTGCGCCAACTATTACAACATCAAATTTTTCCATAACATCCTCAATTTAAATTGTATTTAAAACAACATTATTTATTATATAACATAATCAAAAATTATCAAACTAAATTCCCACTTTAAAAAATATTATTAAAAATTGATTTTAATTTTTATTTTAAAAACATTATACAAGTATAAAAAGTCAGTTTTGAAAGAAATTTTTTACAAAATAAATTTAAACCAACTCTTAAGATAAGTCAAGATATTTTTTAAAAATTTAAAAACAAAAACCAATAACATTATTAGTTTATTAAAAATAAAAAAGTTGCCTTAAAAAGCAACTTTTTTAAATACATTTATCCTTAACAAATAAACATTAAGCTTGCAGCCGCACTAAGCACTGTAGCATAAAGAATAATAACGATAACTACATACACAGCGAGTGAAACGAAGAAGCACCAAAGCCATCCTTTAAGGAAAGTCTTGCGTTCTAAAGAGCCGTCTTTATAAAGCAAAAGACCAATAATAAGCCCAATAAGCCCAATAAAGCCACACAAAACACCAATACCAACTTTAGAGGCCCCCCATTAGTGTTGCCTTGGTTTTGAACATTGTTTGTGTTGTTGTCACTGTATTGATTGTTGTTTTGTTCTTCCATGCCTTCCTCCTTTTAAAAAGATTTAATTTTATTTCATCATTTGCTTTATTGCAAATGCCAAAATATAAAACTAATTTTATTTTACAATATAATATGCAAAAGTCAAGAATTTAATAATAATTTTTTATTTTTTCAACTTGTTTATCGCATCCAATCTGTCATGTGCTTTGAAAACATAATTTCCGCTGACAAGAATGTCCGCCCCAGAGTCAATAATGTCTTCCGCATTGTCAAGACCTACACCACCGTCCACTTCAATTTTAAACTTAAAATTGTTTTGCTGCCTTAAATCATCAAGCAACTTAATTTTTTGCATAGTCTCTGGTATAAACTTTTGTCCACTTGCCCCCGGCTCTACACCAAGCACTAAGATGACATCAAAATCATGCAAGAACATTTTTATTTCTTTAATTTCCGTTTCAGGTCTTATTGCAAGCCCTGCAAGCGCCTTATAATCTTTAATTTTTTCTAATGCCAAAACAATGTCATTTTTATTTTCAAAAGCTTCATAATGTATTGTGACAATGTTTGCCCCCGCTTTTAAATATTCATCAACAAGCTTAAGCGGCTCACTGCACATAAGATGAACATCAAGCATAGTAAGGCAATTTTGATTTATGTTGTTTGCAAGTGCACTGTCAAAATTTTTGCTTGAAACAAATATTCCATCTTTGACATCACAATGAATAAAGTCGGCAATGCCTTGCAGGCTTTTTGCATACTCAACTGTCTTTTGATATTCTTTAATAGGGTCAGTCGATACTGACACATAAATATTTTTTTTCATTTTTTCTCCTAATCGTTTAAATAAACCTATCTTATCCTCAATACGCCTTTCATCTAGTTTTAGTTTAACATATTTTTCAGCTTTATTTCAAATATTTTCAATTCTCTTTGAATTATTATTTTTAAAACTTTTATTTTAAACTGCAAAAAACAATAATTGATAAAAGATTAGAAAACAAAGTCGTTAAACCTTAATCAAGCCTCAATCACTAGGCAATTAAAATCAAAATCGCCTGTTGTTTTTAAGCTCATCCAAAATCTTTAAATAGTTTTCATATCTTCTTTTGCTTATCTTTCCACTCTGCAAATCTTCAACCACACCACACTCTTTGCCACCTTCATGAAGACAAGAGCGATATTTGCACCTTGCCCTGCCATCGAGAAATTCTGGATAATAAGAAGAAAGCTCTCTCACTTCAAGCTTTGAAACATAACCAAGGTCCAAAAGTGAAAAACCTGCCGTGTCAGCAAGATAACTTTGCCCCAGCTTAAAAAGTTTTACTATTCTTGTGGTCTGTTTTCCACGCTCGATTTTCTTTGACAGACTTCCAATCTTCTCATCACTGTCTAAAAGAGCATTGATAAGTGAAGATTTCCCAACCGCACTCTGTCCTGCAAGCACACAAAGCCCTTTAATCTCTTTGGCAAGCGGCTGGACATTTTTTGTCTTGGCACAAACCTCAACTATTTTAAAACTATGCCCATAATCTTGATAGACATCCTTTACAAATTCACCTTTTGCGAGGTCAATTTTATTTAAAACAATTATTGGCTCAATGTCATTAAGCACACAATAAATAATCAGTTTATCAACAAGGGCAAAATCAGGTCTAGGCGAAGGTGAAAGCACAATAAAAATGCGGTCAATGTTTGCAACAGGCGGTCTGATTAAAAGATTTTTTCTTGGCAATACTTTGGTAATATTTTCACCAAACTCCACCCTGTCACCAACAAAAATGCCACCCTCTTTAGTCTTCCCACTGGGCTTTATATTATATATTTCGTTGCCACTTTCCACTGAAAACAGGTCAGCATTTTTGGTAATTACAAGTCCTTGCACCCTTCCTCCATGTTATACTTTTTTTAGTAATATTGTTTATATTTATAAAAAATTGTTTAAAAACAGCGAAATTATTTAAAAAAAATGCTATTTTTTCGTTTTTTTAATGAAATTTTCCTATATTTCTGTTTGTTTTTGCAAATATAAAAAAATTATCATATTGCAATTTTTAATTGCCCTGTTTTTTCTCTTTGATAATCTTGTTTCGCAGTTGGCCACAAGCGCCCTCTATATCTTCACCCATAGTCCGCCTAACAGTCGCACTTGTCTTGAAGTTTTTGAGAAGGTCGGCAAACTTATAGGCTTCCAGCCTGCTTGTTCCTTTCAAAGTGCGTTCTTTGACCTCATTGAGCGGAATAATATTGACATGTGCATTTAAGCCTCTAAGCAGCCCGCTCAATCTTTTTGCATCCTCTTCGCAGTCATTAACCCCTTTAATCAAGGTGTATTCAATATAAATCTTTCTGCCAGTTTTATCATAATAGCGTCTGCACGCGTCAATAATCTCTTTTATCGAAAAGCGGTTTGCAATAGGCATAACCTCTCTTCTTTTCTCATCCAGCGTCGCATGAAGAGAAATGGTAAGAGAAATATTGTAATCTTTTTCAGCCAACAGATCAATCTTATCCACCAGCCCACAGGTTGAAAGCGAAATGTTTCGCTGGCTTATATTAAGTCCGCGCGAAGAGGAAACCAAATCAATAAATTTGCAAACATTTTCAAAATTATCAAGCGGCTCGCCACTTCCCATTAGTACAAGATTGGTGATTTTTCGGTCTTTCTCACTGCCTCCCAAATGCCTGTTGATGAGAAGCACTTGCCCCAAGATTTCTCCACTTGAAAGATTTCGCACCAGTCCATTTAAAGTCGAAGCGCAAAACTTGCAACCCATTCGACACCCAACCTGAGTTGACAGGCAAAGTGTATAACCATATTTATATTTCATAAGCACGCATTCGACAATGTTTCCGTCGCCAAATTCAACTATATATTTTCGCGTGCCATCCTTGCTTTCCAAAAATCTGTCGATTTTATAACTTGGATAATCTACGGCAATAATTTCCTTAATCGCTTTAGGCAGATTTGAAATCTCATCCAAATTTTTTCCGCTGTGGATTGCATTAAAAATTTGTTCTGCCCTAAACTTTGGCAGACCAATCTTTGTCACATATTCGCCCATTTCGGCAAAATTTAAGTCGCTAAGCATTTTCAACCCTCTTTCCAAGCAGGTCATTATGACCGTTTAAGAAATCTCTTCCGCTTACACTCTTGCCAGATGGTGCTTTGCAGCTTACAATCTCTACAGCACCATTCTTGCACCCTATAACAAAATGCTTTTTATTATTCAACACCTTTCCTTGCTCAACCTGAAACTCGTCACTTACATTTTCAAGTTTTTCCACCTTGATATTAAGCTGATTTAACACAAAATATGTGCCCACCTCTTCCGATAAAGCTCTGACTTTGCAAACAAGTTCATCTGCCTTGAGCGAAAAATCTAAAAGGCCGTCTTCTTTGGAAAATTTGCCCACCTTGACAGCCTTTTCATGCTGCTGAGGGGTAAATGTAATTTGCCCTTTTTGATAATTTTTCACCACCTCTGCCACCATTTCGCCGCCAAGCTTTGCCAGCTTATCTTCAAGTTGAAGATAATATTCATTTTCGACCGCCACCTGTTTTTGCAATATTATATCCCCTGCGTCAACTTCTTGTGCCACCTTCATGATTGAAACGCCACTTTGCTTATCTCCATTTAAAATGGCACTTTGAATAGGCGAAGCGCCTCTATACTTTGGCAGCAATGACGGATGAACATTTATGCAAAGTCTATGCTCTAAAAACTCGTTTGGCAAAATTTGTCCAAAAGAAGCAACCACTGACAAATCAAAGTCAATGGCCTTAACTTCATCCATATGCAAACGAAGTTTGTCAAAGGTTTTAACTTCAATTCCTCTTTCAAGAGCAAAAGTTTTCACCTCGGTCGGCGTCAACTTATGCCCTCTTCCAGAAGGTCTATCTGGCTGAGTAATCACTGTGCCAACCTCAATCCCCTCTTCAAGCATTTTTTGCAGAACAATTAAAGAAAAACGCGAGCTGCCCAAAAATAATATCTTCATAAAACTCCTATAAAACCAAAACTTTTTTTCGGTCTTGATTTAAATTAAAATAGATTAAATTCAATCAAAAAGCCTAAATCAAGCTTTCAAAATTAAAATTCAACAAAAGCAATTCAACAAGCAGACAAATTATCCACCATAAGCAGATTAAAGCTGACCGCCATTTTTGACATACTTATCTTTGTCAATGCTTTTGTCAACAAACAATACACCATCCAAATGGTCAAGCTCATGACAAATGCATCTTGCAAGCCACTTTTCACCAGTCAAAGTGAATGGATATCCAAAGCGGTCAAAAGCCTTAACAGTCACTTCGTATGGCCTTTCAACTCTGCCGCGAAATCTTCCCACAGAAAGACAACCTTCCTCTTCAACATCTTTGCCTTTTGATTTGATTATCTCTGGGTTGACAAGCTCAAAAAATGCGTTGTTGACATCCATTACAACAACCCTTCTAAGCACTCCCACCTGTGGCGCAGCCAAACCCATTCCGTCATTTTTATACATAGTGTCTTTCATATCATCAAGAAGCTGCCAAAGGTCTTCGTCGAAATCTTTGACTGGTTTTGACTTCTTTCTAAGTGACGCCTCTCCAATTTTTACAACATCTCTTAATGCCATATTATCCTCCGAATTTAAGATTAAATTAAAACAAATTAACAAAATCAAGAAAGGTTTTGCGGATTGACTTCAAAAAACACCGATGTTTTTGACGCCCTGTCAACAATCTTGAAAACTTCATTTTCGATTTCATCTGCCTTGTTCAATTTTAATCTCATCATAATTTGATATCGATATTTATCTTGAATGCGTTTGATTGGTGACTTCATTGCGTCAAGATATAAAATATCATCTCCATAAACGCCCTTCAATTTTTCTATTTCAGTATAACATATTTTTAATAATTCTCGCACATAATTTTCGTCAAAATCACTAAAAAGCACTCTTAAAATGCGAGTAAAAGGTGGAAATTGTGCTGTTTGCCTCATATTTATCTCTTTTTTAAAGAAACCCTTATAGTCATAATTTGCGGCAAACTTATAAACATAGTGTCTTGGGCTGTATGTTTGAAGCACAACCTTTCCTTCCGCTTCGCTGCGTCCCGCACGCCCCGCAACCTGAGTAATAAGTGCGAAGGTACGCTCGGTAGAACGATAATCAGTGTGATATAAACTTTGATCGGCATCAACAATTCCCACCAAAGTCACATCTTCAAAGTCATGCCCCTTTGCAATCATCTGCGTGCCAACAAGTATGCCTGGCTTTGAAACTTTAAACTCACTCAAAATCTTCTGGTGAGCATTTTTAGTGGATGTCGTGTCATTATCCATTCTTAATATCTTCACATCTGGGAAATATTCCTGCAGTTTATGAACAATCTGTTCTGTGCCAACCGCGCCATGCTTGATATTTTCACTCTTGCAATTTGGACAACGATTAAGCACCTTATATTGCTTGCCACAGTAATGACATTTAAGCCTGTTATCCTCTCTATGATAGACCAAACTTACATCACAATCGCTACATTTCGCAACATAGCCGCAATCACGGCATCTCATAAAAGAAGAGAAGCCCCTGCGATTTATGAAAATCATAGCCTGCTTTTTGTTGTTGATAACATTTGCAAGGTCTGCAAGCAGTTGATTTGAAAAAATTCCACTATTGCCACTGCGAATTTCCCCCATCATGTCGATTATTTGAACGGGCGGAAGAGGTCTGCCATTTGCCCTGACCGGCAATTCAATCAATTGGTAAACACCCTCTTTTGCCCTTTGATAACTTTCTGTTGAAGGAGTCGCACTGCCAAGAACAAGCGGACAACCATTAAATCTTGCCCTAAACTCAGCCACATCGTGTGTGTCATAACGGGGATTTGATTCTGATATATAGCTTGCTTCATGCTCTTCATCAATAATCACCATTCCAAGATTTTCAAGCGGTGCAAAAATGGCTGACCTTGCCCCAATAGCAATTCTCGCCTCACCCGAAAAGAGCCTCTTCCATTCGTCAAAGCGTTCACCTGCCGACAACCCACTGTGAAGCAAAGCCACCGACTCACCAAAGCGTCCCTTAAAATTTGACATTATCTGTGGCGTAAGCGAAATTTCAGGCACAAGCATAATGGCATTTTTCCCTTCTTGTAAAGTACGCTCAATCAAATTCATATAAATTTCCGTCTTACCACTGCCTGTGACGCCATGCAAAAGATAGGTCTTATTTTCACAAATGGTCTTAATTGCCTCTCTCTGCCCTTCGTTTAAATTGACACGCCTGTCCTCTTGCATGACAACAAAAGGTGAGCGTTTAATCTCTTCACTCTCTTTTTTGATATACCCCTTTTCCAGCAACGCTTTTAAAGCTGAATAACCAAACTTATCACCAAGCTGGGCTGCCGAAACCCTTCCATTTTGCAATTCATCCAAAATTTCCTGCTGTTTTTTTGCACTCTTTGAAAGCTTAACCTCAATGCCATCCACTAAAGAATAATAAGTTTTAAAAAGCTCTTTTACCCTGCCCTCTCTCATTTCAGCAGGCAAGAACAGCCTCAATATTGACGCCAGTTTCAAATGATTTTTGTCTGCCATAAATTTCATAAGTTGCAACATTTCGCCCTTAATTGCCGGAGTTTCTTCAATTTTAGAGCGGATTTCTTTTATCTTTGACTCTTCATAGTTGCAAGTTTCCTTTATGCCGACAACAAATCCCTGCACCATGCGACTTGAAAAAGGGATGTAGACACGCATGCCTACACAAATGGTCATATCCTCTGGAATTTTGTATTCAAAAACGCGGTCAAGCGCCTTTGCATCTTGGTCAATTATTATCTCAGCAAACAATTTTTTACTCCACAGCCATTTTATCACAACCATATTAAAAAAGCAACCAACATAACGCGGTTGCTTTTCTTGACAATATTTTTACTATTCTTAAATTCTGCTTGCCACAATATTGACGCTTAAGGCTGTTGTCATTTCTGCGATAAACTAAGCTTACATCTTACATTTGATTAAATCCAAGCTCAGTCAATTTTTCAATGGTAAGTTTTTCTCCGCCTTCGCCAAGCCAAGCTAAGCCTTTTGGAAGAGGTTGACCATTCTCTAAAATAGACCAATTTTCAAAAGGATTTTCCAAAGTGCTTATTTTGTAATATTTTTTCTCTGAGGATCCCCCTTTATTTTCTATAATTAAAGTGCTTTTTATAGAAAATGAAGATCGAGAAAATGGCAGAAAAGCTGAAGCAAAAGCAAAGCAATCCACAACTTCACCATCCATTCTTCCACAGAATTGACCTGCCCCGCTTCCTCCTTGCACTGTTCCCAGCACACCACAACTTCTAATAATATTGCCAGTTGTATTGTCAGCATTACCAAGAATGCCTCCACTATTAGAATAATTTGCGGCAGCTTTAATAAACGCATCAACAAAACAATTTTCAATTACAGATTTCTCTTTTGAAATTGCGCCAGCTATTCCCCCAACACTATTCAAACCTGTCAAATTTCCATAATTTAAACAAGAAGATACTGTAAAGCCTGAAACTGCGCCAAACATTCCACAATATGCATATCCATTTACATTCACACTGCTTTTGCAATTTATCGCAGCTCCTGTATCAGAATATCCTGTTATCGCCCCTGAATAATACTGCCCAAAGACATTTCCTTTTACAAGGTTGATATTTTTTAACACTGCACCTTTGCTGAAACCAAAAAGACCAACATAGTTGTAAAGATAGATTTCACCCAAAGCCATATAATAAGTCTGAACAAGTCTCATATTTAAAATCGGAAAGCCCTGCCCATCATAAATTCCTTGAAAGCTGTTTCCAGTATTCGTCGCGCTGACAGTCGAGCCGCCAATTGGTCGCCATAAATTGTATCCAAGCTCAATAGGTGCGGTCTGCTTAAAATATTTGCCAGCAAAAGTCACTCCTTCTTCAACTCTCTTTGAAATATAAGCCAAATCCTCAGCACTTGCAATCAAGTATGGATTTTCTGCGCTGCCTTGATTTTCAGTCTGGCTTGCTTGAAGTGTATTTGACGCAAAAATGTTCCAAGTCTCCTGCCACTCTGCCCTCAATTCAAACAATCGGTCACTGCTGTCAACAACGCTGCTTGGCAGTGTGCTTATTGTCGCTCCGTCATAATAAGCTTTGCCATTGTTTGTCCAATTTCTAAACAAATATCCTGTTTTTAAATATGAAATGGTTGGCAAAGTCAAACTTGTGCCATAGGTGTAAACCCTGTCTTGCATCTGTCCTGAGGTATGCCCATTGCCATTAAATCTGATGGTATATTGTTTTGGCGTCCACTTAGCATACAAGGTAAATGATGACAAATAGCTTGTATATGGGCTGCTTGAAATGCTATTCAAAACCTTTCTTTCTGAAAGCGGCGCCCCTTCATTATCTTGCAAACTTTCACCATTTTCAAATTCGACTCCGCCTCCTAAAGACTTTGCCCAGCCTACAAAATCATAACCCGTGCGAGTAAACTCATTGTTTTTAATCTCTTGGCCGTTGCCATAAACGCAACTTTGACTGGTCATGCTTCCATTTCCGCCATTTGCATTAAAATTTATTGTATAAGGCCTTCCACTCCAAACTGCATACAAATCGAATACTTCATTCTCATTCGACCTCAAGTTTGAAACGCTTTGCCCTGGATTATAGACCTTGGTTTGTCCAGCACTGCTTGTATCCCATCCAAGCAAGGTAAACCCATGCCGGACAAACTCATTCGCTTTAAGGTTTTGCGACTGATTGTATGTAAATTGCTGTGATATGGATTTTTTCCCGTCACCCGTGAGAATGTCTCCACCAGCACTGTTTTTTCCGCCATGAAAGGTTACACTATATTTAATAGGCGTCCAATGCGCATAAATTGTGTGATTATTAGCTATATTCAAAATCGTAGAAGTAGAAATCTTTGTTCCGCCCGTCTGCGCTGTAAACCATCCGTCAAATTTATATCCTGTTCTGCTTACAGAAGGAAGATATTGATAGGTTTCTCCAAAGATTACATTTCTTATGCAACCTTCACCAGAAATTACCCAGCCGGTAGTGGAAGTAAAACTTCCGCCATTTGCATCCGCTGTAGCCAGATATGTCATTGGTGCCCATTGCGCATAAAGCGTCACATTGCCAATTATATCATACTTTTTTATTGCTTGACCGTTCTCATTATAATATTGGGTCCCGCCCCTTCCAGAACTAGTATAATAACCTTTGAATCTATATCCAGTTTTTACAGGAATTTTCACAGTGTTCATTTCCTTGCCAAGCCAAACATTGCAAGAACTATCACTTGAGTTTTGAAAACTGCCACCATCCGCATTAAAACTTGCAGTATATTTTATTTCATCAAGCTCACCATTTGTATAGTAATCTCTATATCTTCCAGAAACATAAGATACATCAGAATAAAGCGTGCCTCTGCCACCCTTACTTCCTGTTGCGCCACCAATTCCACCGGTGGCTTGACTTAATACATCATTGCAATAAGTATCATAGTAGGCAGATTCTCCACTAGAACCACCAATTAACCCGGTACCACCGGAGCCACCAGCTCCACCGCTATATTTATATCCCTTTCTAGAAGTATAGGTGCCACCAGCACCTCCGCCGCCTCCGCCGCCTCCGGCACCTGCGCCACCACCAATTGCATCAGCATTAACAGAACCTGCGCCACCACCGCCGCCTGCTCCGCCTCCGCCAGAGGCGTAATAATTTTTCCAACCAGAACCAGCATCATTTGCTGTTCCTCCAGCGCTGCCACCACTGCCACCTTTAAAATTTTGTTCTCTTCCACCAGCAGTTGCAATTACTGTAACTCCACCAAAGACATACAGGTCACCCATTGCAGAGCCGTCACCGCCTTTATATCCATTTTTTCCGAAACCGCCCTGCGCGTCATATTGATCACCATATTCACATTCTTTTGTCGCACATACACCACCAGAGCCACCATAACCGCCAGAGCCGCCATAGCCACCAATTCCTGCGCCAGCACCTGAGCCTCCTCTGCCTCCGTCGCCACCAGTACCACCTCTGTACTTGTTGTCACTAATTGAAAGATAACCATTATATCCACTATCTCCATTACCGCCGCTTCCCGCATTTCCACCAGTGGCTTTTAAAGATCCTTCACCTACGACTATCAGTCTCTTTCCATAATGCAATGAAATTCCTGCCTCGCCAACACTAGCGGTTACGGTCACTGTAATATTTTTTGGTATATATAAAACAACAGTGCCGCTCACACTTGCTCCATAAGACATAGTCACATTACTAATTGCTTTATAGACAGTATCTGAATAAAAGTATTGCTTATTACTAAAAGTGCCATTCATTGTAATACACTTTGTAAAACCACTACTCGCATTAGCGACTTTTTCTTCTTCCAAATTTTTATACGAGGTCACAACTGAAAAATAAAATATAAAAAACGCAAGGCAAATAAAAAGACAAGAAAGATAAATCTTTCTCATTTCAGAGTTATTCTTTTTATGACTTATTTCATTCTTTAAACTTTTATTAAACTTTGCCAAAAAGCCTCCATTTCAGTCAAGCTTTAAATTGTCTTTATATTTGCAAGCTTATTATTTTCATCATTTATATGCTTATTTATATCTCAAATTACACTTTTAATTTTACCCCCCCCCGACACATTGTCAAGCAAATCAAAGTGACTTCATAAATAAAGCTATAAATTTATAAAATATATATTTAAAATAAAACGTCTTTTTTCAAAAATCTTACGGAATTTACAATTTTTAAAGTCTTTTTAATGATAATTGAAAAAAAGCTTCTCCATAAAAGAGAGGCTTTTTCATTTTTAATTACATTAAAAGATTGCCGTCTTCAGTTTCAATCACTTTAAGTACATTTTCAAGATTTCCATTTGCAGCATTGAAATAGAAGTAATAAGTGCCATCATCGTTGTCTGCTTCAACTTCAATACAAACAACCTCTCGATTATAATCAAGCGGTGAAAGCACCACTCTGCTTTGCACAATCTCAAATGTTGAAGGCACCTTTCCTCTTGCATCAGATTGAGACAATGTTCCGCTTGAAAGGTTTCGTTTTGTATGATTTGTAAAATAGGTTGTTGCATCATAACCTACAACAGTCCCGCTTGTAAGATTGATTTTTACTTTAACAAGGTCTGGATAAAGAATTATGCCGCTTGACTTAGGTGCTATATTAAGATAAACATCATTTTCAATGCTGTCACTCCAAACAACCTCAGGGTTTTCAACACCGTTATCCTTGGCAAAATTCTTTGCGATATCTTTTGCAGCATCCATATCAATGCTGTTTTGTCCATCTCTGCCAGCACCACTCACTGTCAAGATATGCCCGCCAATCTTAGTGACTTGAACATAAAGTTTTTCATTGTCAGCGTTTCTTATTCTAAAGTTGTAAGTCTCAAACCTGCCCTTAGTCTCGCCTTCAAACTCAATATCAGCAACACTTTTGAAATGTTTCTTGATATTTTCGCCAGCCTCAGATTTTGTTACAACTTCACCATAAAGACCTTTGACCTTGCTGTTTGTCACCGAGTCAGAGAAAGGTCCATCATAAATCATAGTTGGATATTCAACATCATTGTTCTTAAGAGAGGTAAGCGATCTTGTAAAGCTGTTGACATCATTATCAACATTCATTCTTCCATCTAAAATTGAATATCCGCCATTAAGCCTCTTTTCAAAATCATTGAGTTGCAATTTCAAATTGATTACACTTTGATGAATGTTTTCAAGCGTTGTTCTCTCTTCGTCAGTAAGCGTTCCACCATTGACCATCTTTTCAGCAAGGGTTGAGGTATAACCAGAAATTTGGTTGACAAGCTTGATTGTCTCTTGAATTTCAGACTGTGAAAGAGGAAGTTGAGACACAGATATCTCTGCCTCACTTGCATTCTTTGACGCCTCTAAAAGCATTTTTCTTTGATAAGTTGTTCCACTTCCTGACGAAATAGTTTTCGAAAGTTTGTTTTCAAGATTGTTTACGCTGTCAAGCAGATTGTAAAAATTTTGATTATAGACATTTTCAAGGTCTGTGCGATAACTCATTGCTGCATGTTGAGAAAATCCGAGACCAACTCCAAGGCCGATAGTCGAAAGTGCAAGCACCGAGGTTGCAATTGCAAGACCAACTATCACGCCATTTTTCTTTTTGTTTTCTTTCTTTTCACTCTTCAAGGCACTTCTGCCTTCATTATTTTTTACTTCACTCATGATTGCCCCCTTTATAATGCGAAGATATGGTTGCCAATTGTCACCACTGTCTGTCTTGACCATATCCAAGAACTTGTTGCTGTTCTAGGGTTGTAATAATACAAACAACCATAAGTTGGGTCCCAACCATTTAAAGCATCTTGCGCTGCTTTATAAGCGGTTGAATTTGGTGAAAGATTGATTTGACCGTCATTTACAGCAGTAAAGGCATATGGCTGATAGATAACACCAGCAATAGTGTTTGGGAATGAAGAACTCTTCACTCTGTTTAAGATAACCGCAGCCACAGCCACCTGTCCAGTGTAAGGCTCACCTCTTGCTTCGGCATGAACACACTTTGCAAGGAGATGCAAATCATTTGATGACTGAGAAGTAGTTGAAGAGCCTCCCTTAATGCTCATTCCAAGTGCTGCAGCCGTTTTTGGCCCTACAATGCCGTCGACAGCAAGCCCATTCTTGCTTTGAAAGCTTTTAACAGCCGCCTTTGTCTTAGCCCCATAAATTCCATCAACAGAGCCTTTGTAATAACCCCATCTTTTAAGTTTGGTTTGCACTGTTTTATTTTCAGCAGTCGTCAAAGCATCAATTGCCATCTCTTGCTTGCTGCTGGCAGCATCACCCTCATTTAAAAGGTTTTTTCCTGTTATGCCCGCCCCCGTGAAAGCAATTGCAAACACGAAAATCAGAGACATAATAATTAAAAGTCTTTTCTTCATTATTTCCTCCTAGAATACACTTTTAATTTTTCCCAAATTTTCGAAATATATACAATATTGTCGGTTTTTTGCGAATTTGTGAAGCAAAATGCCGGATAAACCAAACACCACCAATTATCACCCTCTCCACTTCCAAGCCTTAAAATCAACGCATCATAATAGCCCTCTTCAAGAGTCAAACTGTCATAAATGCGGGTTGGAAAATATTCGTTGTCAATTGACGCACGACAACCATAATAGAAACCTTCTTTATTTAAAGTCTCATTTGCCACCCTTTCAATGAAGTCAAAATTTTCACTCATAACCACTTTAGCCTCTTCAAACTCATCAATATCAGCAAGAAGTGGAATAAGCGCATCAACAACCGCTTCTTTAACCTTATATTTAACACGCTGGTCTTCTTGCGAATTGGAGTTTGCACGGATATGTATTCTGAGATATTCATTTTCAACTCTTCCACCTAAAATATTCATAGGACAAAACACCAAAATTAAAACTATTCCAACAACCGCAATACCAGCTAAAATATATTTCATATAAACCTCGCTTAAACTTTATTGACATTAAAAAATGTATAGAATAAAAAAAAATAGGCGAAAAATCACCTATTTTATATTTTTTAAATGAAATTTAGCTTTTAAGCCATATTTTTAAACACTATTTCGGCCATATCATAAAATTATGAAATTTCTGCTTTTATTGCATTCTTTGATAAAATAGCACAAGTGGAGTATTGTTTTCTGTAGGGAAAGACACCTCTGGATTTTGCATGAGAATTTGCTCTTCTTTCACTCTTGCACTCTTTGCCACGCTCCAAAGCTCGCTTCCGCTTGGTGCAAAAATGACCTCCATTGCATAATCTTTATTGCCGTATTCTTCCATAACACTTGCCTCAGAAATCACACCAGCTGAAAGCTGACAAGAATAGTTTACACAAGCTTTAATCTTTGCGTCATAATAAATTTCTCTACCCTTCTTCACAACCACATCAACATCAGTTGCAACAGCATCAACGCTAAGCACGCCCCCTTCGTTTTCTGCATTAAATTTGTCAGAAATGATGAAAGGCACATCAATTTGCACACTGTGAAGAGAAGAGTCCTCATCATTCAAATACACCGCCGTTGACCTTGCAATGCCTTCCACAAAAACCTCATTGTCTTTAAGGTAATAATTTGTAACAACAACTCCATTGCCACCATTAAATAAAAGTTTGTCAACTCTTGGCATGTTTTCTTCAAGAGTAAGCGAGCCTTCAATCTTACCTTCAGCAACTCCCATTGGATAGATTGAAGTCATGCTGAAAGATGAAGTTGTCACATTAAGCTCATTTTTCACGCTGTATAGGTCATTTATTACACTGATTTTTCCCTCTTGGAAAGCTCTGACCTTAAGCACAAGTGGCACTTTGACAATAATCTTGCCACCTTTTTCATCCTGAACAATTTCTGTCTCAATCCCGTCATGCTTAACAAAGGCATCACCTTCGACAAAACTTTCTCGCGTAACGCCGCTAAGCTCCACTTCTTCTTTAAAGGTGTCATTGATATAGCCACTTTCAAACTTATCATTTTCATTCACATACAAAATTCTTGTGACCACATCACCGCTTATAGTGACAAAGTCAGCACCAGCATCAACATTCTTGACAACAGCTCTGCTTTCAACAAGCAAAATCTTTTTGATGTTTTCGCGAAGATTTATTTCACTTGACAAAGACACCTCACTTGAAGCTGAGCCTACATATTTAACAACTGAAATATCATCCTTCTTAAAGCAGATATCGTCATCATGGCAATCAATAGTGCCAATCTCCTGATTGCCCACAACAAATCCATTTTGCTCAAGCACAACAGCAAGTTTGACCATTTCGCCACCCACGCTTTCAATATTATAATCAACAACTTTGACTTTTACAAAAGCGTCTTGCCCATTTTCAATTTCTTCACTTTCAAAACGAGAAGAAAAAGGACAACTATTGCAAACGGTGTTAATTTGCCCGTCTTCTGCCATAATCACAAGTTTGGCATCAACCGCACCTGAATAGTTTACCACCCCGTTCAACGCTTCAACATTTTGACCATAACCTTCAACGGAAACTGCCAAGACTTTTGAAACATTCACGCCAGCGGAAATATTGCACTCAACAGTGACTTCTCCTTTCGCAAGAGTAGTTTTTCTTGCAACATTAAAATTTTCTCTTTCAAATGCCATTTTACCCTCCAAACATTTTACATGGTATCTTACGAGCCCCAACTGACAAATATTACAAAAATGTTTAAAATCTTTATTTTTTGTCAACAATCCTTTGAAATAAACTTGCATTTTTTTAAAAAAAAGGTCAAATTTTGAAGATTTTTTGCAAAATAAGCCCAGTATTTTCAAAAAAAATATTAAATTGAAAATATTTCAACTAAAAAATCTTTAAGCAAGCATTTATTTAAATATATTAAAATTGGGAGGAAAATATGAGAAAAGCTGGAATGGGAATAAACGATATAAAAGCAAAAATACTCACTCTTAAAGGACGAGAAGTTGAGATGAATGTCAATCGCGGCAGAAAGAAATATGACACATTAAACGGGACAATTAAGGATTGCTATCCAAGCGTGTTTACCGTTGCCTTAACTGAAAATTCGTCACTGCAAACCTTTTCGTACTATGATGTGCTATGCGGCAATGTCGTTTTTATAGAAGAGGAATAAACTTTTTTATATTGCAAACAAAAAAAAGAGGTCTTATCCTCTTTTTTTGTTATGCTTTTGAAAAGCCACTTTCACTTAAATCAAATTCAACTTCAGTGCTGCCACGCCATATAAGTGCTCTTGGTAAAGGCTTTCCGTCTTCTAGCATTATCCACTGTGAAAAATCTTCTCCAACATATTTTTTAACGCCATTAAACTCAAATAAGCAATTCAATACCGTCGCTTCCCCATAATATTGCAAAACGAAGCCATCGGCATTATTCAACAATTTTGAAAAGCAGTTTTCTATCGTTCCACTTAAAACAGAATAGCCAACAAACAAGCCTCGTTTGCCACTTGCTACTTCCATATTTTCCTCAAAACAACAAGCTGAAAGTATAAAGTTTTGAGCAGCATAGCCTATCAGCCCACCACAATAGTTTGAAGCAATCAAGCTCATTTTTGACATGCAGTTTTTCATTTCAAAATTTATTCCCGAAACTTCACCAATCAGCCCTCCAACCTTATCACCTGTCGCTGAAATGCTTCCATAACAATAGCAGTTTTCAACAGAGACATTATCTTTTACTCGGCCAATAACACCTCCTACTTTTGCCGAAGCTTTAATTTCTACAGACGCGGAAGAGCCCACTATAACTGCATTTTCTGCTTTGCCAACTATCGCTGCCACCTCTTCATTTCCAGAGACTTTGCCAAATAATCTGACATTTTTAATAATGACTGGATTATCTATTTTCTCACCTTCAACACGACCGAATAGTCCTTGACAATTATCATAATAGCCATTGATAACATTTATTCCTTCTATCTTAAAACCCTGTCCATCAAAACAGCCTTTAAAAGCAAAATCCTCACTGCCAATTGGCTTCCATATATTATCACTTAAATCAATGTTTGCTGTTTGTTTAACTTGAAATCTGGAATTATTGATTTCACATTCACTTGCAAGCCAAGCAAGCTCTTGGGCATTTGAAATGAGATAAATTCCACCTTCATTTTTAGGTTGTTTAATATTTGATAAATGGGCCCAACTGTCTTGCCATTCTGCAGTTAAAGTCACATCTTCTGCCTTGATTATCGTATTCTCACCTGCAATAAGCCCATTCACATCAAACCAGCCCAGAAAAATCTGTCCCCTCTTGGTCGGTTTTGGCAAATATCCAAAAGCAGAATTATATTCAATATCTTTAACAGCCATTCCATTCTCAATTTTCCATCCATTCATGTTGATGGGATAACTTCCACCTTTAATGTCAAGTTTCAGTTTATAATGATTTATTTCCCAAATAGCATGGAGATTTATGATTTCGCCCTCTTTTGAGGCCAAGTTTTTCACAATCTGCTCATCATAATATAGAGGCTCTTTCGCACTTGAGTCAGTATTCCAGCCCACAAATGAATAGCCCTCTTTTGTAAAGCTGTTTGAAGAAAGAGCATTGCCTTGCTCAGAAGCGCTTTTGTAAATAAAGTTTTGATTTGGCATGGAGCCTATTCCACTATTGCCATTAAAACAAACGCTATAACTATTTGCCCGCCACTGAGCAAAGAAGGTTGCAATGACTTCATTATTGCCAAGATTTGGCATAGTTAAATATAAACTTTGGTCGGAAGAATTGGTCTGATAAATTACATCGTCAAAACTGCATCGCCAGCCCGTCAAAGTGTAACCTTCCTTCTTAGGAATTGGGAAATAATACCCCTGCCCAAACTTTAGTTTGGTTGAAGAAGAGGAAGAATTATCAGAATTGAGTCCACCGTTGAAATCAAATACAACATTATAATCATTTTCGAGCCACTGTGCATAAATCGAGTGTGCCGATCCCTTATTCATAACAGTGCTTGAAGTCACCTCTGTGCCTCCACTTGAAGCAAAATACCAGCCTTTTAAATGACAACCATCCCTTATAACCTGCGGAAAATTTCCATAATTGGTCAAATATGTAATATCTTTCTTCGCATTGTCGCCATTCTTAGTCCAACCATTTAAGTTAGAGCCCAGCTTGCCTCCATTGACATTTGCAGTGACCGCATAACTACCTTTTTCCCATTGAGCATAAATGTAAGCAAGCGTTTCAAACCCAAAAGTTGTTGACACAGTAACCTCTGTACCTCCACTCGCTTCAGTAAACCAACCTTTCAAGACATAACCAGTCCTTGACACAATTGGAAAGCTTCCTAAAGGATTGCCATAGGCTATATTTTTTGTAATAGAACTTGCAATTTGATTCCAACCATTTGCAGAAACAAGAGTGCCTCCATTTGTATAAGCACTTACCGAACAAGTTTGAGCTCTCCACTGTGCATAAAGAGTCATAGACGGCGGTGCAACTTTTAATGCAGCACCACTGCTGCTGAAATAATCATCGCCTCTGCCATCAGCTCGAGAGTTATAGCCCAAAAATGTATGTCCAGTTTTAGTAGGACAGGTTATTGATGACATGCTCATCCCATAACTTACTCGTTTGCTTGATGTTCCACCCGACCCGCCTTGCTTATCAAAGGTAAGCGTCACACCACTTGCCACCGAATAAAACAAAGGTGTTATAATTATTTCTTCGTCAAAAGAGGCCGAATTCGAATAATTGTTTACATCTGTTTGCGACATTCTCCAATATGTTTCTGAGCTTATTTTAGTCCAACCATAATCGCTATTGTTTTCATACCAGCCTGCAAATTTAACTACACTTGAAGATGAAAGATAAAAACTTAAGGCTATTGGATAATAATCTGTGGTAGAATTAAGAGACAGATTATGAGGCAAACTATAAACTATTTCATCATAAGAATCGTCTGAATAGAGATACATGCTTGGTCGATTGATATACACTTTTTCTTGGTCGCTTGAAGATATATCTTTTACACTTATTCTATTTGACGATGGGGCACTTGTTGAAGCATATAGTCTTGGCCCTGCCACTTTTAAAGTGTAATTTGCAGCACTGACAGAATTTTCGCTTATTTTAGCAATCTTGTCATAAAAAAGCTTTCCCATTCCAGATATGGTGAATATCCCCATGAGGCACAAAAATATTGCAATGAAAGATAATACTATAAAGTTTAAATTCTTTTTCATAACCCCTCTAAACCTTACAAACTTTTAAAGAATAATTAAACTTTTAATCTTAAAATCTATATGTTTTTTAATTTATCCAATTTATCAAATTAGTTTATACTTTAATTTTATAATTAAACAAGCGTTTCGTCAAGTTTTAATTTAAAAAACCTTTTTAAACGGTCTTAATTTAAAATAAAAAACTAAATTAAAACAAAAAATCCACATTGAATGTGGATTTTCTTATTTAATCATCATATTGGTTTCTTGGCTTCATAACTATTGCGTTTCTTCTGTCAATATCATAGAAGATTTCATCAATATTAAGCTGTTTTGAAAGTGCCATTGGGTCTGGCTTTTTGAGTTTTTCCATACATTTTGTTTGGAAGAAAGGTGTCATAACATCTTTCATAATACTCTTTCTGAATATCTTTGCAATAATAGTCCATCTCTCAAGCTGACGAAGCTCTTGCTTATCAAGAAGAGGTTTTCTTGTACGCTGAGTAGATGTCGTAATATTTTCACCACCAGTTGCGATATCTCTGTTTGTCTGACGAGAACGAGAAATCTCCTCGTGGAAAACAGTTGTTTCACCGCAGGCTTCTGAGAACGCTTGAATTGTCGATGGGTCTTCAGAGCCTAGGAACACTTCCATCTGGAAGTTTCCGCGAATGTTTTGTGCCTCATCCTGACCATATTTAATATCAAGCTGCTTATATGACTGCAAGATAATTTCAAAGAAGATTTTTCTTGAACGCGATACGGTAACCATAGTACCAAAGTTTGGCACGGCTGGCATGTTTCCAAATTCATCAAGAATGAAATAAACAGGGCGTTTCAATGTTCCGCCTGTCTTATTTGCAACATCGACAAGCACCTTATAAAGCTGACTGATACAAAGCACACCAAGAGGGTGTCTTTCTGTCTTATGGTCAGGGATTCTGATAAAGAATGCAGTTGGCTCTTCAGGAATTTTTGTAAAGTCAATATCTGTTCCGCTTGTAAGGAACAAGATACCTTCATCACCAAGGGTCTTACCAATTGAAGAAGAAAGAGTTGAAAGGAAAGATCTTTGAGTTACACCACTGGCAAGGCAAACACCACTCATAAGCTGATAAACATTGCCTCTTACCTTATCTCTGCCGTCGGCGTAAGTTGTAAGTGTTTTAAGAGCACTTTCTCTGTCACCTGCTGGGTCACGCCTCATACAAATTTTGTAAAGGTTGAAGAAATTGAATTTGTCAATTGTCATGCCAAGACGAGGATCTCTTGAGTCTTCAAGCATGGCGTACATAATTCCTGTAATAAAGTCACGGCAACCATTAGACCAAGTTGGGTCTTTGCTGTTTGGGTCATCTGGAATAAGAGAGAGACCAATGTTTTTAATGTCTGACTTTGCTTCATCTTCAAGCTGAATTCTTCTTGACTCAAGCTCTTGCTGCAAAAGCTCTTTAGTTGGGAAAGCTTTGCCTTCAAAGCCATACCAAACATTGCCATATTCCACACCTTGAAGCACATCTTGCCCAAATCTCTTGTGCTTGACATCTTCAGGTTTTACATCTGTATATTTTTTTACCTCTTCGGTAAGTTTACCCGCTCTTTGATAGGTGCGGAAAGCAATTTCCATTGGATTCCACATAGAAGAAGCGTATGGGTCGTTTAAGTTGAGCACAATACACTTATACCCTTCTTTTTCAAGAACGGCAGCATTGTCGTTGTAAAGTTCGCCCTTAGGGTCTGTCATAACCATACTTGGCTTTTGACCAGAGTGAGCTAAAATTCTGATTGTAGGGTTTGCAAGAAGCTGTGTTTTACCTACACCGGTGGTACCAAGCACCAATGCGTGAGTTTCTGGCTTCATGTTCACCTCAAAATGCCCACCTGTCTGCTTCATTCTGAAAACAAAACCTGTCTTTTTCATGTTTGGAAGGTTGTTCCAAGTCGAATAAAGAAGTTCGCTGTCCTTTTTCATCTGTTCTGGTGTGATAAACTTTGAGTCAAAGTTTACATCTGTTTCTTTGCCATCGGCAGTTGTACCAACATTGCTTCCAGCATTGATTTTTCGTCTGCTGAATAAGCCCATGCCTAGTCCAACAAGCCCGCCAACAATGGCACAAACAATGACAGCTGGGCTTTTAAGCGCGGCTGAAATGTCGTTGCTGTTCATAAAGTATCCAACAGCCAGACCAATTCCAAAACCTACTGCACCCAAAACCAGCATAAAGATTGCTGCAAGTTTTACTCTTCTTCCCATATCTTCTCCTTTATTAAAATTAAATTATATAGGCAAATATTAAATAAGCCCTCTTACAACTTAATCTTAACATTTTTAAAAGAGTTATGTCAAACAAGTTGCAATAATTTACAAAAATATTTTTATGCAACAATTGCCAAACATTTTACACTTTTGTTTTCAAAAACAGTTTGTATCAATAACCAAAATGTTTTTCAAAATATAAAAAAAGAAGCAAAAATCTTTGACAAATTTTTGCACCTCTTATTGCGATAAAATAATTTTGATAATCAGTAAATTTATTGCAAGTTTCCATTATTTAACAATTACTTTCCAATTATTTATATAATAAATCTCTTTAAATTTTTATTTAAATTGTAAAATAATTAAATTTTTTCGCTTTTTATTCTTGTTCAATATATTTTTTCAGTAAAGCCTTTTTTTCTTGTGCTGTTTTTAATTTTCAACATATCTAAACTTTATTTGCGATTTTATTTTTTTAATACTTATTTTTCTTGCGCAAAGAAAGCCACTGCTATAGCTCCAGGACCTACATGAGTGCCAATTGTCGAGCCTATCATATAAGAAGGAATGTTTTCAACCTTATCCTTCCAAAGCTGACCGCTGTCTTCAAGATATTTGACAAGCATGTGGTCAGAAAGTCCAGAAAATCCAACCGCGAAAGGAAGAGAAAAATCAATTCCATTGCTGCTTTCAACAAGTTGATTTAATAAGTTGTTGCCCTTTTTAGAGCCCACCGCTTTGCCAGCCATTTTAACTTCACCGTTAACGATAGTGATGACAGGTTTTATTGAAAATACTTCGCCAGTCAAAGCGACAACAGAAGAAATTCTTCCCCCCTTTTTCAGATATTTAAGGGTGTCTAAAAGTGCCAAAACTTTGATGTTCAACTTACTTGCCTCCAGCTTTTGACAAATCTCATCAATTCCCTTGCCTTCGCCAATCATTCTGCAAGCATATTGGCATAAAATTCTCTCGCCGATGCTTGCACTTAAACTGTCAACAACTCTCACCTTTCCGCCAAATTTCTTCGCTGCCTTTTCAGCACTGCTGTAAGTGCCAGAAAGTTTTGATGATAATGTAATTGCAATCACTTCATCTCCCGCTCTTGTAAGCCTGTCAAAACACTCTTCAAAGACATATTCATTTATCTGACTGGTTTTTGGCAAATCACTGCTTTCAATCAACTTTTCAAAAAACTCTTTATGTGAAAGGTTGATTCCATCCAAAAAGCACTCCTCCTCAAAACGCACTTCCATAGGCACAAGCTCAATGCCCAGCCCTCTTGCCTCTTCTTCAACATAATCGCTTGCTGAATCAACTACTAATTTTATTGCCATTTTTTTCTCCATAACGCTTGCAAATTTCTTGCAAATTTCCTTCAACCAAACCTAAAAGTCTGTAAAAATCTTTTCTATCCTCTTCCTCAACACCATTGCTGCCTTCCTTAAAAATCTTGTCCACCCTTTCGCTGACCATCTGTCCAAGCTCTTTGCCGCGCTGTGTAAGCTTGATAGGATTGCGATATTTTTGCTTTCCCACCTCTTCAATATAAAGATAGTCGCCCTTTTCAAGCTCTTTTATCGTTCTTGACATAGCCCCTTTATCTTCACCGCAAAGAAGACTAAGCTGAGTAGGAGTAATTCCCCCCTCTTCATTATAAAGATGATATATGCACTGCACTTGATTTCCTTTCAAGCCAAAGCATTCCATTTCAAAATTCTTTATTCTTTGAATACTCTTATTTATGTTGAGTATCAAAGAAGAAAACTCATCATACCTAGATTTCATTATTTCTCCTTTTTTAAATCTCTACCGCTTATTATATGACATAATAGTTGATTTGTCAACAATTTTAATAAAAATAAAAAAATATCACCACTATCACAGATTATTCTTTTTCCCAAGCTATGACAAAGATTCAATTAAAGGGAGTTGATATAATTAGACAATGTATGATATTCCGCACCCATTTTGACTTTCTGGCATATTGACAACAAAAAACCACGCCTTAGAGTATGACCTCAATTAGCCGTGGCAAACTTGGAAACTTAGTTTGCATCCCTATAATTCATCTTTGTCTTTTATGTTTAATCAAAGTTAATATCTACCTGATTTTAAAATATAATTACAACCTTTTTACGCAGAAATAAATCCCGCGGGCAAACTTAGTTTGAAAACTTAGTTTCCATCGCAGTTAGTTATTTTTCAATCACGCTTTCAAATATAGTCGCCAAGCGTTATGCTTGCGGCAATCATCTTGTTTTATATAATAAAGCCTATCAAGGATATTGCCCTATTCTATCCATCGTAATTAAATTTTTAAAAGTAAAGGCTTTTGCCTGCTTTTTAAAATTTAATTACAACCTCTTTACGCAGAAAAATATCCAGCGGAATTTTTCAAGGAGGCGAAAAGGGGCTCGTGGGGAAAACGAATTTCAGCGGCTAGCTGTAAGCGTGCCCGCGTTTAAAAATTCTAGTTGTCCCCACGGTTAAAATTCTATTATCTCATCAGCAAAGCTGCTTATTCGTTTATCATGTGAAATAACGATTGCTATCTTGCCTTTTTCACGCAAGGTTGAAATTTCTTCAATAACCTTTTCAACATTGGTTTTATCAAGCTCGTTTGTTGGCTCGTCAAAGATATAGATATCTGCCTCTTTTGCCATTGACCTTATAAAATCAATTCTTTTCTTTTCACCGCCCGACAAAGTCTTGCTGGTGCTTCCATCAACAATTTCACGCTCAACAATCTTTTCCATGCCAAACACTTCAATAAGACGCAACGCCTCCTCATTGAGCTCTTTATTTGGATAACTTATATTTTCCTTTATGCTTCTATCAAACAAAATTGAATCTTGAAACATATATGAAATCTTCTGCGAATAATCAAACAGCGAAGTCAACTTATATTGGCCATTGACAATAATTTCACCACTTTTAATCTCTCTCAACCCACAAAGCGCATTGATAAAGGTTGTCTTACCCTTTCCACTTCGCCCTGAAAGCAGATAAATCTTTCCGCTCTCAAAATGCGCGCTATAACTCCCTTCAAATCTGCCAATGCTCACCTTGACATTGTTTGCATCAATTGATGTAATATGCGAGTTTGACAACTTTTCAAACTTGTCATCATTTGCCTCTTTCAAGGTATTTTGATCAGGCTTTAAAAGATTTAAATTGCAAAGTTTTATTGAAGCGTTGAGCACATCACAAATCTGATAACCCCACTGTTCAATGTATGACTGAATGCTTGCCGAAAGTGTGAAAATGAGGGTAATGGAAGCAATGATATATTCACTGTTATTTCTCAATATAAATACAGCAACAGACAGCGCCAAGCCTGCATATTCAATTGCGGTAATAGCTATCCAATACCAAAAACCAACCGCCGCACGCCTCTTGTGATTTTTATAGAATTTGGTATTTAAAATTCCCAAATGCCTTTCTTCTTCCGCTTTAGATTTTTGCATGGTAATCAGTGGAAGATTTTGAATTGAAGTCAAAAACTGGTTGCCAATTTTCGCATTGGTGTTTTCAATTTTTTCAACAATAGGCTTTTGCACTTTAATTCTGATAAACACGCATAGAAGTATCAAGGCAATATTGGCAATCGTGCAAAGGCCAACCACATAATCAATGAAAAACAACGAGATGGTCATAAAAAGCACTGTGATAATGTGGGTCGCAATGCTCCAGCAGAAAGGCTCCAAAATCTGATAAATGCAGTCCGTTGCATTCTTGACGATATAATTAACCTCTCCATTTGTCATGCCATAATCAAGGTTTTTGCGTTCTAACAGCAGCATATCTTGCGCCCGAACATTGATGACGCAAATCATTCGCCTTGCAAATATGTCAACAAGATAATAATCAAGCATACCAAACACCCAAAGACCAATTTGAATGCCACAAAGAGTAATCACAAGCGGTATGGTCTGCATTCCAGTGAAGTCAAAGAACAGAAACTTAACTTTTTCGCCTACAAGCTGGGCAAGCACTAAAGATGGAATGACATTTTGAAACATCATGCAAAAGGCAGAGATAAGTGAAAAGCAAAAAATTGAGATAAACATAATTTTCTCTTTTTTGCCCATGAACGACCAAATAAGACCAAGCGCTTTAAATACGCCAGTCTTTTTATTTTTGTCAATTTTAGCCATTTTTTGTTTGAATTTCTTTATTTTTTTATTTTTTATTTTTTCTGATTTATTTGTTTCTGAAATATCTTTATTTTCCTTTTTTATTTCAATTATCTCGTCCATGTTATTCCCTTTATTTTTCAGCTTAAAAGCCACTTTGTCTATTT
>CARNVA010000004.1:68612-96662 GCA_949031345.1 uncultured Eubacteriales bacterium
TAATGAATTAAACTTAAAATGTCAATATAAAATCAAGGTCAACATTATTTTCTTTTTGCTGAATAATACTTTTTTTGACAATCGTTTGACATTCATTTATAAATAAAATAAAATTGTGTTATCTGTTGGAAAATGCTATCAACAATAATCACACTTAAAAGCAATTCAACAAATACAACAAAAACAAAAGTCTATAAAAGGAACAAGTTGATGAAAGCATTGATTTTTACAATGACCTGCGGGGAAGGTCACAATATGATTGCAAAATCTCTAAAATCTTCTTTTGAAGCAAAAGGGGTCGAAACCCATATAACCCAAACCTATGGTTATAATGAAAAGAGAGTAGCACAAGAAAATAAAAAATACTTGTGGGCCTGCAAACATATTCCAAGACTATACGACTATGTTTGGAACAAGCTTAGACTCAAAAATCACTATACCGACAAGCTGCCTAGTTATGTAAAATATTGTCTTCCACACTTCTTAAATGAAATAAATAATGTCAAGCCCGACATTATCGTTTGCACTCACTACTATGCAAGCAGTGTAGTTTCTTACATGCAGAAAAATAATATGATTGATAAGAATATTTTAACTAGCACCATACTCACCGACTATTGCGTGCATCCTTATTGGGAGCATTCAATAAATGTCGATTATGTTATTCAGGCACTCGATAACACCACTTCTGATTTGATTAAGAAGGGCTTTAAAGAGAATCAGATATTGACAACAGGAATGCCTATTAGAGATATTTTTTACGCAGATTTCAACAAAGATGAAGAAAAAGAAAAGCTAAGCATGCAAGGGCAAAATGTTGTAACTATCATTGGTGGCGGAAACGGACTTGGCAATACTTTAAAGCTGTTGAAAAACTTGCTTTCTTTAAAAACTGTCAATAAACAAGAAGAAATAAAATTTGTTGTCATCAACGGTAAAAACATTAAAAATTTCAATAAAATAAATAAATATATCAGCAAAAATAAAATTTCAAATGTATTAAACTTAGGTTTTGTCACCAACATTGAAAGTTATATGAGAGCCTCTGATATAATCATAACCAGATGTGGAAGTTCTTGCCTTACTGAATGTATTTCTTTAAAAGTTCCTTTTATTATGCGTGAGAAGATGATTTTAAATGAAGAATTGAATAAAAATCTTTTTATCAATTTAAAGTGCGGACTTGGAATGAAAAGTATAAATGATGCAAAAGACAAAGCTCAGCTGCTTTTAGATAATCCTGACCTTTACTCTCAAATGCAAAAAAATATAATATCTGTTCAGCACCCATATTCTTCAGCTAAGATAGTTGAATTGCTTATTGAAAAGACAAAGCTTTAAACTTTTAATTGTAAGAACAAGAAAACTTCATATCATAAGTGAAAAAACTAAAAAATCACAAATTTAATTTTGTGATTTTTTATATTTTGACAAATTAACATTAAATATTTGTTTAGTCTTTATTCTACTGTGACCGACTTTGCAAGCGAACGCGGTTTGTCTGGATTATTTCCAAGCTCAAGCGAGGTGTAATAAGCTATAAGTTGCATATATCCAATCACATAAAGAGGCATAAAACGCTCTTCAAGCGGTGGAAGTTTGATAAATCTATACACGCCCTTCTTTCCTTCTTCAAATGGAGAGAGTAAAATCACCTTACCCTCTCTGCTTGAAACTTCACTTATGTTTCCTTGCGTTTTTTCTTTCAATTCGCTTTGAGTGGAAAAAGCAAAAACAAACTTATCCTTATCAATCAAAGAAATAGTGCCGTGCTTAAGCTCACCCGCTGGGCAGGCCTCACAATGAATATAAGAAATCTCTTTGAGTTTTAAGCTGGCCTCTCGCGCTATGGCATAATCAATCCCGCGGCCTATCATATAAATGCTGTTTGATTTGGAAATCTCTTTGGCTATATTTTGACAAAGCACCTTGTTTCTGTTTGCTCTTATCTGCTCGGCCACCATGGTCAATTTTATCGCCTCGTCAGTCACAACCCCATTTTTCTGCGAAAATACCTCTTTGAAATAGGCGGCAAGCATATAAAAGAGGGCAACTTGACAATTGTATGCTTTGGTGCTTGCAACCCCTATCTCTGCACCCGCACAGGTATAAATAACTCTGTCAGCTGCAAAACAAATTGAGCTGTTTCTCACATTTGTCATAGCAAGAGTGACCAGCCCCTTTTGCTTGCAAAGCTCAAGCGCACCAATGGTATCAGCCGTCTCACCACTTTGACTTACAAATATTGCCAAGGTGTCTTTTGAATAGTTGAAACTTGCATAACGAAGCTCTGAAGCAATCTCAACCTCAGTCTTTATTCCAATTTTTTCAAACAGCCACCTTCCAATAAGACCTGCATGAAAGGCAGTGCCGCAACCAACAATAAGCACTTTCTTAAGCTTTCGCACCAGCCCCAGCGGCAAAACCTGCCTGAAACTTTCAAAATTGTTATATCTTTCAATAGTCCTCTCAATTGCAGATGGAATTTCGTCAATCTCCTTCAACATAAAATGCTTATATTTGCCAAGGGCCTCCCTCTTCTCTCTTTCACATAAGGCAAGATTTTTAAGCTTAATCTCACAAAGCTCCTCATCGTACAACCTTACACCGCCCTTAGTGACAACTGCAAATTGGTTATCTTCCAAAAGATAAGCTTCATTGACTGAGGTAATGCTGTTAAGGTCAGAACACACCAGCCCAAAACCATCACCACAGCAAGCCACAACAGGACTTCCCTTCTTGGCAACAAACAAACTCTCTTTATCATGCGAAGTGATAATTGCAAAAGCGAAGCTTCCCTCAAGCAGGCTGCAAACATATTTAATTGTGCCAAGCACATTTCCATCATAAAACTGCTGCAAAAGTTTAACAACCACTTCAGTATCAGTCTCACTTGCAAACTTTTCACCCTTGACAAGCATTTTCAGCTCTTTATAATTTTCAATTATTCCATTATGTACAATTGCCCATTTGCCGTCACTGCTTAAATGCGGATGACAATTCAAAGTGCTTGGCTTTCCGTGCGTTGCCCATCTTGTATGCCCTATGGCAAGTGGCGCGCGAGGAACGACTTTATCAACAATCTCTTCAAGCCTAGAAATTTGCCCCTCTGATTTAATAAAAGTAATATCACCTTTTTTACCAATGTTGTCTTTAAAAATTCCCTCTTGATTTTTTATTTGCCCATCCATAAAGGCAAGCCCTGCACTGTCATAACCGCGATATTCAAGTCTTTTTATGCCACTCAAAGCCTCTCGAGTCGCACCTTTGCCTATGTATCCATAAATTCCACACATAAATTTTTTCTCCTTAAAAATTTGCATAATTTGCAATAATACAATTTATGATTTTTTAAGTAGTTTTGCTCGCCAAAACAAGAAAAATCTTATTCTAAAGTGGATGCTTTAAAAATAGTCAAAACTCAATTGCAATACTTAAATTAAAATTTGTATACTCGAAATCCAACATAATTGTTTCAAGCAAATCGTCACAACAAAAAAATGCAAGCTTGCCCCTTGCATAATTTTGTCTTTTTTATCATTTTTCATTTAATTTTATTGTTTTTTCGTTATTTTTATCGTTTTTTTCATTATTTATTGTTTTTTTCGCCTTTATATTCCTTCTTTTTCAAAGCTAAGCCGCCTATAAGAAGGCCCATTACAACCACTGCAGAAAGCACTAAAGCCGCAATCCAACTTCTGTTTGATTTCTGCGTAACTTGGTCAGGAACATTTATGTCCTGATTGTTTTCATTATTGTGACTGCCTGATGGCTTGTTGTTATCACTCGGTGGATTTATCGTCACCGTATCATCTGGCTTTTCAACCTCGTCCACAATAATGTCACCATCCTCGTCAGTCATACTTGAATATAATGTGGTATTGACCACATCAGCAAGAAGAGGAAGAGATTTTTCAACATATTCTTTTTCAATTAAGTATGTGCCCATTTCAAATAAAAGGTCGGTTGGTTGCAAAGCTTGATTATAATGACCCTTGCCTAAATAAATGTCAGAAAATAAAAATGGATATTTCTCCTGCCCTATTGCAAACACGCTCTGCGCAAATGCAAAATTTTCATCAAAGTTTGGGTTTGACTTGCCGACAACAATTCTTATCTTGCTGTAACCCTCTCCATTATTGGTTACATAATAATAACTCTTACTTACACCATCTCTATGCACATCAAACATGGCATCCGGCCTTTCATCTTTCAAGAGCCTGTTCGCCGTCACCGAAGAGCGTGAATAAGCACTGCTGTTATGAGGAATATGAAGCGTTTCATCAAGCACGACTTCAATGCCGTTTTTGCCCAGCTCATTCTTAAACACTTTTGCAATGTCATGAATTCCACCCGCACCATACACACTGTCATAACCATCAGTTGGCGTATAACTCTCATCATTGTGCGTCATATAAAGACAAATTTTCTTTTCAAGCTGTCCACGCTGAGCCATTTTGTCTTTTTTTATATCTTTTTCATGACGAATTGAGGGCGGTTTCAACCTTCTCACCAATTTTGCATAACCCTTGTGATTGTCAATTCTGACGATTTCGTATTCGTTGAAATCGGCAGTGATAAAGCCGTCACCCAACTCGATGGAGCTTTTTTCGCAAATAACCTCGCCATTTTCATCATAAACCACATAGTTTTCTGCCGGCTTGCCGTCAGCACTGACAAAAATGCCCCCTACATTAAAAATAGGACATATAATAAAAAGTGATAAAATAAATAAAATAACAATCTTCTTCATGCCCTTAGTATGTCACAAAAAAGTGATATAATACATTTTTTATTTTTTTTCACCTTGTTCATCTTTTTTTAGAAAAACAATTCACACAATTCGACATTCATCACCTTTCCGATTTTCATAAGCGTGCTAAGCATCATGTCACCCTCTTTTTTTATCATTCTGCAATATGTCAACAAATCAATTTTGCACAATTTGCAAAACTGTGAAATAGTCAAATACTGACTGTTTCTATATTCCTCAATCAAATCTGTGTTTATCCTAAAATCTTTTTTTCTTATATTGTTCTGTTTCATAATTTCTCCTTTTTTTAATTTGCAACAATAATCATATTGTAAGCGGCGAATAAGCAGTAGTCAAGTATTTTGCGGCTTTTTCGCATATACTACATAAAAAGGATTATGATGTTAGTATTTCAAGAAAGACTAAAAGAATTAAGATTGGAAAATGAACTTTCTGCAAAAGAACTTGGTAAAATATTAGGCGTAAGAGATACCACAATATTAAGATGGGAGAAAGGGATTATTCTTCCCAGCATTGAACATCTATACAATATCGCTAAATATTTTAATGTAAGTGCAGATTATTTAATTGGACTTGAAGATTAAACAAAAAAATCACCTATTCGGTGATTTTTTTAATACACTTCTCTCTTATGATACAAAAATTTGAAGGCGTTGATATATTTAAAGACGCTTGTTCTGTATGTCGAGCAGCAATTGCACTTTCCAAGATATTTTGATAATAAAAAAGCCACAGTTTCAGCTGTGGCAAACAAACTTAGTTTTCAATACTTTTTTATTTTACTCTTTTAAATTTTGAAAAAAACTTTATGATATAATAGAAGATTTTCATGATTGAAATAACAAAATCTAAAATATCAATGATTACATAGGTGTCCAAAAGCTCTTTTGCCAAACGCACATCAACTTCGCTTAAAATTTGCGAATTTTCAATCATATAAATTGACTGTTTATTCGCCCTGCTTTCAACTTTGATTGTAAACAGCAGACAGAAAAACACCAAAAGATAATAGGCAAAAGCCACGATTATTGCCACAATTGAAACTGTGCCAGTAAAACCAGAAACAAAATCAATCACCACCCCAGCAATCACAATAGTATAAAAAATCAATGGACTGAAAAAAGACAAAATTTGAAATACATATCTTGTCATAAACCCTTTTTCTTTATTTTTATGTTGCATTGCAAGCCCAACCTTTTGAAGTGCAACGCTGATTGCTGTGATTGAATTTTTATAGATAATTGATTTGCGAAGATAGATTGTCTTCTTCACGACGCTGTAATGGTTGCCAAAGAAAAGCATTCTAAAAAAGCCAACCTTTTCAACTCTCACATCTTGCATTCCATTTTCATCCAAGAATTTTCTTGCAACATCTCTTGCCGAAATGCCTGTTGCCGCCTCTTTTTTATTAAGTACCCAGTATTTTACTAAAAGGACAAACCTCATTACAAGTGCAACAAGCGCCAAAGCCGCTATTATAGAAGCAATTATCAAACATATAATTTCTGTATTATTCATAACATCCTCTTTCTATTAAGTATGCCAAAATTTCAATGAATTGTCAAACCATTAAAATAAAAGCCAAGCAAACATGAAAATTCAAATTATAGCAAACTCTGCACAATTTAAAAATCATAATCATTGACAATTTATATTAAACAAAATATACTAAAACTGCAGGAGAAAAGATATGGATAATAATCAAATAAATATTCCAAACTTTAGTCAAACATCTCAAAATACAAGCCTGACTTCGCAAAGCTCTCAGCAATCTCGACAAAAACCTCAAGGCATGGTGCCTATGATTGTCTCAATTGTTATGTTTTGCCTTGCCTGTGTTTTTGGCGGTTTAACATTATATTTTTTAATGAAGGTAATAAATCTTGAAGACGAAGCTAAAACAATATTTTGGTTTTTCATGTTTCTGTTCACTTATAGCTGGCTTACCTTTATCCCAGCTTTTATATGCTCTGTTGCAGGTGTTTGCACAGCTGGCTTTGGCTCAAAGTCAAATTCAAAAGCCATCAAAATCACCAGCATTATATTCTTAATCTTAAATATTTTAATGCTTATAGCAGTGCTAACGCTTGCAATTATTGTAATAATCTTGCCGACCACATTTTAAGCAGCCTAGCTCTTAATAAAAGACAAGATTAAAAACTGGTTTATCTATTAAAAGGCAACACTTTAAAGCTGACTGAGCAATTTAAATGCTCAGTTTAAAACCAACTACTAAAAGAAAATAAAATAAATTTATTAAATTAAGGATAAAAAATGGACAAGTTAAACGATAATCTTAAAAAGTATATTGAAGAAAAAATTATTCCAACTTATGACACATTCGACCATGGCCATGACTCAAGGCACGCAAAAGCGGTCATTTCTCGCAGTTTAGAAATCGCTCAGTTTTTAAATGACCCGTCAATTGATATCAACATGGTTTACACCGCAGCCGCCTTTCATGATATGGGCATGACAATTGCCCGCAAAGGGCATGCAAAGTTTTCTTATGATTGTGTAATTCAAGATGAAAATTTAAAAAAATATTTCGACAATGATGAAATAATCACCATTGCACAGGCGTGTGCTGACCACTCTACCTCGACAGGCAGAGTGCCTCGCAGCATATATGGAAAGATTGTCAGTGACGCGGATAAAGACAATGACATTTCCATTTCGCTGATGCGAGCTTGGGATTTCTCTATTTTCAATTTTCCGCAATATTCATTAAGCCAACATCTCGACGGAATACATGAGCAAATTCAAAAACGATTTGGCGAAAATGGCAGTGTGAAATTTTATCTTCCTGCCCCAAAAAGCCAAGAGTTTCTAAAACAAATGCAAACTTTTGCTGTCAATAAGGAGCTTTTTGAAAAGGTCATGAAAGAAATTCTTGCAAATGAAAAACAAATTGAAAAAGAAGGTTAAAACAAAAGCTATAATTAAAATTTGAAATCCTTTAAATCAAAAAAAGCGCTCTAACTTTTAGAGTGCTTTTTAATATATAAATTTTTTTCGATTTAACAAAATCATTCAAGCTCAATTTCATCACCATTTGCAGTCACGAAAGATTTTTCATTGCCATTTAAAACATATTTTTCAAATCTTATAATATCATTTTTGGTCATTGTAGGATGGGCGGCAGTGTCAATAACTTCTGATAAATGCTTTATTCCAATCTTCCAAACTGTTTGCACATTACCACCTATATAACGATTTATTACAGGAAGTATTGTAGCCTCTGAAACCACTCTATAATGATCTGCAGCATAATTATAATATCTTAATTTATCATGCAACCACATATCATGAGTTACTTTATCTGGCAACAACTCAAGTACAGCAACTTTCCTTCGGTCAAAATGCATATTGAAATATCCTTCTTCCTCTGCATTCTTACATGTCACCGAGCCTATATGTCCAATAAACAGTCTCGAAGTGTCATATATTTCATTGTTTCTTTCTATTTTGATTGCTTGTGCTGCTTTTTTATATTTTACACTGTCTTTCAAAAAAGCTGTGCCCTCTGGACATTTTAATTCTTTCATCACTTCATTCAAAACTTTTGGGTCGCTGAGCAATTTCATTGCTTTTTTAGCTTTCAGTTTTTCAAACATAAATTTCCTCTCAATTTCTTTCTTAATTATATATTATCTTACCCCCTTTGTCAATAGTCAAAAAACTTGTAAATCTATCAAAAAATCGGTCTTAAAATTTTAATCTTTCACCCTCATTATTAGCTTATAAACAAAAATTTGCCTTAAAATTCAACGCTTAAAATTTCATTTTAAACAAAAAAAAACTGACATTAAAACTGCCAGTCTTTTTTTTATTTTTTAGTCATTTATTGAAGTCAATGCTTTAATAAGATCTTCAATACGCTTGTTGACCTTTGCAAGCTCTTCACTTGAGCTGTTGCCATCTCTCATGCTTTCAGCTTGTTCTCTAAGAGCTTCAACAGAGGCAATAATCTCCTCTTTTTCTCTCTCAGCGCCCGCACTGCCCATAGCTTCATTTATGCTGTCATCAAGCATAGCTTTCACGCCATTAAATCTTTCTTCTTCAGCACTTATAAGCTCATTTATTTTTGCAATGTCGTCATCAGATGCGACAGCGTTCTTTCTTGGTCTGCCTCTTTTTTTAGGCTCTTCCGAAATTGGCTCTTCAACCTCTTTTCTTGGACGCCCCCTTTTCTTTGGAACATCTGAAACAGGCTCGGTCACTTCTTTTTTTGGACGACCTCTGCCTTTTTTCTCGGCGACAATTTCTTCGGCTTGCCCAGCCTCATCTTCTGCTTCTAAAGCAGGCTCGACAGGAATTTCTTCTTGTTTTTCAGTCTCATCTGCAACAAGAGTTTCTGTCTCAGTCAAATCAGCCACAGGCTCACTTGCCTTTTCTTCAGCAAATAAAACATCAACCGCATCTGTATCAGTAAGAGGTTTTTCAAGCAACTCTTCAACTGCTTTAAGGTCTTGCTCAACAACTTCAGGGGCCTTTTCTTCAACATCAACAAAGGTGCCAAAATTGTCAATTTGTTCATTTATAAGGTCTTCTTCTTTGACCTCATCTTCCGCGTCTTTTCCCTTTTCGTCAACAAGCATTCCATTCATATCATAAACTTTGCCATCAACATCATGGAAATATCCGCGCTCATCATGGAAAGAGCCATCAACATAGACAAAATTGCCATTGTTGTCATAATTGCCCTCTGTTTTTTCTTCGCCATTATTTGCAGCAGTAAGCTCGTCAATTCTTGCCCTTAAAGTAACATTTTCATCAAGCAATCTCTTGTTTTGAGTTTGAACATTGATAAGCTCTCTTTCGCTTGTATCACGCTCGTCAGTAAGAGCCCTCTTTTCTGCCTTAACTTTGCTGTCAGCAACAGAGTAAGCAGATTTCATAACCTTTTTAAAGAATGATTGATATTCAGCAATCATACCCTTTTCAGCTTTGTCAAGACATTCAACAATTACTCTGCTGAGTCTTTCAATTTCTTTGTCAAGCTCGTCAACTGAAGTTTGGAATTTTGTTTCTTCTTGGTTGTAGTCAGATTGAAGTTGTTCTTGTCTTTTAACTTCCTTATCCTGTCTTTCTCTCAAACGACCAATTTCAAAACGATTGGTTGTGGTTGATTGTTGTTCAATAAGCTTTTGAATATTTTCTTTGGAAGCTTGAAGTTTTCTTTGAAGGTCCATCTGAACATCTTCATAATTTCTTCTGAGCGCTTCTTTCTGTGCATCAATCTGAGCGATTTGAGAACGAGTTGCACTTCTTACAGCAATATACTCTTCACTTTCTTTCATAGCACGCTCTAAAAGTAAGTTGCCATCCATTCCAACCCCTCTGAAATTGTAATCAAGAGTAGTTGTTTCATTTTTCTTAGCTTCTTCAAACTCTTCTTTCGCCTTTCTTGCCATTTCTTCATAGTATTCCCTTATTTGAACATTTCCATTTTCGATTTCTTTTGGAGTGAAAAGAAGGTTGAAATCAATATATGGAGGAAGAGAGTCGCAAGCGTTTGTCACAAAACGGCTGAAAATATGATAAAGATGATAGATATCATCAAGGTTTAAAACTCGTCTGCCCTTAATTGCAATGATTGCAACAAGCCCCAAAAGCAAAACGATGCTTGGCAAAATGAGTGCAACTGCAAAAGACTTTGGCTCAAAAGTCTGCTGAGAAGCAATTCCCAAAACAAAAGAAATCACAGCCCAAACACCTGTTGTAATGCTAAGATTTTTTACATTATTTTTCCAGCTGCTTGTGCGAAGTGGCTTTTCAATTATATTGTCTTCTGTCATATAGGCAGTTGGCCCGCCATCACGATTTAACATAAATTGTTGCCAATAATAAGCAAAACGCTTTGGTCCTTTTTTGACGATATCATTAAATTGTTTAATATTTGTGGTATCCAGTTTTTTGTTTTTAAACAACCACGCATTTGCCTTGTCAAGACTTCTTTTAAGACGATGCTCATAAGAAAAAATTGACTTAATAGCAAACAGTAAAATAAATAAAACTTCAACGGCAATTATAATTCCAAGATAGCCACCAAAGCCAATAGCGTCAGTAAGTTGATAAAAAAATGTTCTTAAAGCGCCATCTACTGTTAATAAATTTGATAACATAAGCTTCCCCTTTTCAGTGTTAGTATATCATACTCAAAAAAAAAATACTAACAAAATACGCTTTTTTTTGGAATTTTTTCATATTTTTTTAGTATTTTTTTCTGATTTTTTTTGGAATTTTTTGAATATTTTTTTTGAATTATTTTCGCCAGCCTTTTTGCAATTATTTTCAAACAAAATTTTCAAGATTTTTATATGCTTGTTGAATGCTTTTTTGACATAAAATATGACTTAAATATGACTTATAACCATTTAAAAAAAGAATATTTTCATAATTTAAATTTAATTTATATGTCAATCTTAATAAGCTTTCCCTCTTTAAGCGAAAGCAGATATTTTTCATCCACCGCCCTTCCAAAAGCTTTTTCAAGGGCAAGGCTGTAAAGCTTAATCTGGTTTTGATAGCGCTTTATAAGTGCATTTTCATTTCTTTCACTTGAATATTTATAGTCAATTAAAACAAGTTTTTCGCCCATCGCAAAAAGGTCAACAATACCTTGAACAATAAGTTGGTTTTCTTCACAGCTGCTTTGTTCAATTCCTATTTCTTCGCTTTGAGCCTTTTCTTCAGCAAAATTTATGTTAAGCAAACAAAGCTCTTCATTCAGGCTGTCAAGCCCAAGCTCACTTGGCGTGCTTTGCATGATAAACTCTCTTTCTTTGACAAGTTTCAAATCTTTTGTCACACTTTTGATCACCATGATGTTTTTAAACAAAAGCATTAAATCAAGTCTTTCAAAAAAACCATCACTTAACTTTTCTTTCAAAAAACTCTCTTTATTTTTCAAATCTTCCATGCTTTCAATATCATTAAAATCAACAATTTTTAAAGCTTCATGATAGGCATTTCCCGTTTGAATTGCCTCTTCTCTGCTGTGAACGCGGTGAGAAAAGCTCTCATCTTCCACCTCACCCTTATCTCCCTCTTCATAAGGCTTTAATGCATTCATAACGCCAGAAACAGAATTTTTTAAACTTATTTTACACTCTTTCAAGTTTGGATATAAAAATTCTTCATAAGCTCGAATTTGACTTTCAAAAGGGTTTTTCTCCTCAAAATCGTTCGGCTTTTCTTCAACAATATCTTCTTCATCCTTTTCTTCTTCGAAAGGAATTATGTTAAACTCAAGATTTTCTGTCTGCACATTTCCTTGGCTGAAAAGCTGCTGAGTAAAATTTTCACCCAGCCCAAAAAAGATGAATTTTAAATAACTGTTTGCCAGCCTGACATTGTCAAAAATAAGATCTTTTTCTTTTGCACTTCCGACGATAAAAAGGTGATTTTGCGCCCTCGTCATAGCCACATAAAAAATCATAATTTCATCAACAAATTCACGATTTTCAAGCTCAAGCTTGCCAGCAAGAAAGGCAGGCGAAGGCACTCTTGTCATGCTTTCAAAATCGTTTAGATAACACCCCAGCCCATATTTATTTGAGATGAGATAGCTTTTTGTATAAGCCTTATTCAAATTTTCTCCACAGCCACAAAGGATAACTATAGGATATTCAAGCCCCTTTGTCGCATGAATGGTAAGCACTGAAATTGAGTTTGCATTGCCTTCTCCGCTGCGTATTTCATAAGAGCCCTCTAAAGCGGCTATGACACCAGCCGTGCTGTAGTCAAGCCCACCCGCCTTTATCATTTTAAATAGATTGTTTAAATTTGAAATCTTCTCATGATAATTTGGAAGCGAAGCAAGATAGCCATAGTAGTCATAGCGATTGAAAAGCTTGCACAGCGCCTTGTTTATTCCAAAAATTTGGATTTCAAACTTAAACTGGGCAATCATTTTCTTAAATTCAACCACTTTTTCATCGTCGGTTTCATCAACAAGTTGCCAAAAACTTTTTCCGCTTTCACTATCCGCGCGAATTGAAGCAAGCTCGTCAATTGAAAAATTTCCAAAAGGCGAGCACATAACAGCCGCCACCGAAACATCATCTTTGAAGTTTATAGTAAGCTTTAAAAGACTGTTTAAAAGGGCAATCTGATAATCATCAATAAGCTCTTCTTTCAAATCGGCACTGACGGGCACCGACAAGCCTCTCAGCTTTCTGACAAGCTCCTTCATCAGCGAGCTTCTCCCTCGAAACAAAAGCGCAATATCGCTGTATTCAACTGCTCGCATTTTGCCAAGTTTGGAGTCATAAATCTCCCCTTCCAAAGCCTGCTCTATCCTTGAGATTATCGCATCAACCTCCTGCCTTTGCGAGTCATCACCCGCAAGGCAGTCATTTTCAAGAGAGTATATCTCACTTGTTTGAGACTCCTCTTCCTCTTGACAATCTTGTTCACTCTTTTTGTTTTCGCCTTTAAGTAATATATCAACAATGACTGGCTTCATGCTTCCAGGCAAAAACTTTTTAAGCCCTTTAAGCATCGAGCTTGCCTTATAGTCAATCCCCACACTTTCCTTTGTCATAACCTTCTCAAAAACACGATTGACAAAAGACAAAATGGCATCGTCCGTTCTGAAATTGCCATTTAAATAGAGGGCGTCACCATCTTCCTTTGAAGAAAATTCTTCAATATCAGACAGCATAATTTCCATGCTTGCATTTCGAAAACCATAAATGCCCTGCTTGATATCTCCGACAGCGGTGAAATATCCACCCTCAGCAATAGGCTTTAAAATCGACTCTTGAAGACGGTTTGTATCTTGATATTCATCAATAAAAATATAATCATATTTCTCCTGCAACCCCTTCTTAACCTCATCATCTGCAAGAAGCTTCTTTGCAAGCTTTTCAATATCAGAAAAATCAAGCCCCGCCCTCTTTAATTTTAATGAAGAATATATATTTATATAATATTTATAGAAAGAAAGTATCGCTCTTGGCAAACGCCCTTCTTCAGCCTCTCTTCTTGCGCCGTTTGGAATAAAACTATATTTTTTGGCAATATCATAAGCCTTTTTGAGCTGTTCTTTAACTCTCCCCAGAGGTCGCTTCACCTCTTCTTTGTGCCTTCCCAAAAGTGCAGGCAAAGAAAAAACCGCGAGCGTGCTTGCCGTGTTAAAATAGTCCTCTTCAAAATTCATTTCCACAATATCATAAGCTTTCAAAACAAATTCAAGCTCACTCTTAGTATAAGAAGATGTGTCAAGCCCATCTAAAACTTGTCTTGCCTCTTTGAAACACTCTTTAAAATAACTTAAAAGCTTGTCAGTAGCAAGCTTGTTTAAATGGAAGACATCCTCAAAATAAACAAGCTTGTCCTCCTCATCTTCAACAGCACCAAAGTAATCTTGAATTTTGTAAACACACTCCTCAATCGAGCCTTTATCTTTTTTGAAACCAAGATAAATTTCTTCAAACTTTTCTTTTTCTTCCTGCGAAAAATGCTGATAAGTGGCAAAAAAAGCCATTTTTTTTAATTTTAACGCACTTTTTTCTTCTAAAATAACAAAATTTTCATCAATTTCAAGCTTATTGATATTACGCTTTATAATCTTTTCACAGAAAGAGTCGATTGTAGAAATGTCACTAAGCGGAAGTGCATCAAGACTTTCAAGCATCTTTTTTGAAGGCTCCATTGAAAGTATTGCATTGGTAAGACGAGTCTTAATTTCTTCTGCTGCAACCTTTGTAAAAGTCAAAACAAGCAACCTTTCGACAGGCACCTTCATGTCACAAATAAGCTTTTTTAACTTCTCAATTACAATATAGGTTTTACCACTGCCCGCAGACGCAGAAATAACAAGACTTTTTGCCTTGCTTTCAAGAATTTTCACTTGCTCTTCAGTTGGCCCCATTTTTTTTGTTTTTTCTTCCATTGCCACCTTTTAATATCTTTTATTGTAAAATAAACCTTGCCAATTGTCAAATAAAGACAAACTTTGTATCCAATTTTTAATAAATATTTTCCCCAGCCTTTAACGCCCCACCATAACCCTCTCCAAACAAACAATTATCAAAACTTACAACAACCCCGATAATAAATGCAATAATATTAACAAATACAAAAAAACTTAAAAAAGCAAATATTAAAAGAGACTAGAAAAAACTCATGTGGAAAAAACATGAGTTTTTATCTACTAAAATAAATTATCAATGTGTATAAATTCATTATCAAAAAAGTCGTTTAATCTTTCTATATATCCAACATCTTCATCAAAGGTGTTTTGCAAAGTTAAATTATATATTGAAGTCCATTTGTTTCCATCTCTACCAACATTAAAAATCGGATTTTGTTTTGCAAAAGCCAACCACTTGCTTCTATCTTCTTTTGAGCCGGGACCAATATATAATGATAAAACGCAAGCGTTTTCAGTATTATTTACTTCATAAACAAGCAAATCTTTAATTCCTGCCCAGCACCCATCACCGACTCTGCCAACGACATCTCTTATTTTCTTAGATACAAATCTTATATATCTTTTTCCATGTGTAAGTATTTCGATATTTTTATTTACTGCGATACTTTTTAGATGGTTGAAAATATTATTGCTTTTTTGGATTTGAACTAACATTTCTACATCTTTATCTGCATTTTCTTTTCGATTATTTTTCAACATCTCTTGGTAAACCTTGAAAACATAATCGACAAACTCTCTATAATCAGCACATTCAGATAGATAAATTCTATAATTTAAAGCCCATAAATAATTGTTAGGCAAAACCTCCCCTGAAGCTATCAATGCATCATTCAATGCTCTTGTTTGGAAACAAATTTTTCGTTTTGAGTTTTGAATATGTACTTCTACAATGTGTTTGCTCAAATTTTGACTGCGAATGGCAATGTAATTTTTTCTTGCCGTTTCATATAAATTTGGAATCTTTTCGCAAAGTGATTTAAAAATTTTATCATAATACTTTACCATATACATATCTTTATCAGCCAAATATTCTGAGACCCTTATTTCATTCACTTCGTTTCCAAAATATGTATCTCTATATGTATAATCTACAACTTCAATCTCAGGCACATCAGGTCTTTCTTCTTTCATAAAATCCAAACCTAAAACTGAAATTTTAAATTCATCACTTGGGAATTTAAAGCTCCATCTTTTTTCCATAAAGGATAACAAATGCAAGCCTCTATTTAAAATCTCTGTTGGAGTCCAATATTTTTCATCCGCCACCTCTTGTTCAGAAAAAGAACCCTTTTTATAACCACTACGCCCTTCCTTAGGAGTTTTCTTCAACTCAAACTCATCATTTTGCAAAGATGAATTTATGCTTTGAGATAGTGCAAGTAAATTTCCTAAAGAATTTGCCAATCTATGTCTTTCATTCTCATTATCATATTTCCTAAAAGCATTTCTCCAATACCACGCAGTCGGCTTTTGTGGAAAAATATGTTCTATTGAAATTTTATCCTTATCAGATTTGGTAAAAGAACTCCAATCATTAAGTTTTTCAATATTTCTCTTTTCTGACAAACTAGCTTCATATTCAAATAAAAAATACCAGCGTGGATACCAGCTATAGAATCCATCATAATTTGTAAACAATTGCACCATATCAGATTTAAAAGCATCCAATGCACCAGTAATGTTTTTGTTAAATCCGTTTTGAAAATATTCAATTATTTTGGCGATTTTTATCTTTTTAAAATACAAATCTCTTGCAAACTTATAAGAGCTTACACTTTCATAATTGGAATTGTATTTTCCAAGTCTAAAGCACAAAAATATAAACTTTTCGACAGTCTTAAACAATTCAACCCTTTCATCTGTCGTAACTTCATTATTGATTAAAGAGGCAACAATCAGTGTTCTAAAATAATTTATTCCTATTCTATTCAATCTATTAAGCCATTTTTTTTCAATATCTGAAAGGTTAGAATTTTCTGGGTTGTATGACATAGACCAAAATCTCGATATTTCTTTTAAACTATTGACATAATCATTTATATCTTTTGGTACAAGTTTTTCGTTCTCCTTAGTTATCAACAAGTTTGCGTCCATATCTTCATCATCAATTTCACCAACTGAAGTTTTAAAATCAAAATCAACTTGTTCTCCATAAACCGCTTTCGGTGTAAATTGTTTATTCAGCAAAAATTTGATATAATCATCACCTTTATTACGAGTATATTTATAAAATAAAGTCCAATGATTGCGTAGGTATTCATCATCGTCTAGAGGCTTATTTTTATTGTTGCCCAATTGTTTATAAACCTCTCTCCAAGCATTGTTTATATTATTTCTTAATTGAAGTTTATCGTTAACACTCAAAACCACATCAGGAAAAATTGTTGTCAAATAAATAAGCCTGTTTTTTAAAATTTCTAAATTTGATAATTTTTTACCACGGTTATTCATTGTCTCAAAAGCAACATAAACATCAAAATCATTATCAATTTCATGAATATTGAATTGAAGCCTATTGACAAGTTTTGTATAAAGAGACTCTAATTTAGAAATCTTGTCATCAACAAAATTTTTAGATAATTTTTCATCAAAATAATCTTTTGCTCTTTTTAGGTTGAGTGTATAACAAGATTCTTCAATATCCTCTGAATAACTTTCACCCAGAATTATATATCTTAAAAATTTAAAGGACGGATTGCCGTTTTCATAACCAAACTTATAAGACTTTGAAATTTTTAAAGGCTTATTGTATTCTACTATGTATTTCTCTCTTATATCCTCTATAGATTTTCCTTTTAAATAGTAAATATCATTCTCAGCAGCAAAATCTAAAATTGAATTTAAAAGAATAATAATTGTTGTAAGCCTTTGTTGCCCGTCAACTACATGAAAAGCTTTATAACCATTTTCAATGATCCATTTATCTTCATCCCATTTTTGACAATCTTTTACAGGATCCAATTCTTTCAATGAAAGCATTCCTGTGTAATGATATCTGCCATCAGGCAAATTGTATAAATCATCCCAAAAATCATCCAATTGTGATGTATTCCACGCAAATCCTCTTTGATAATCAGGAATGCGAAATAAGCTATTTACAAACAAACTAGATAAAGATGTCATATTTTTCATAAACAAAACTCCTTTGATGTTTTATTTTATAATAACATACTTTACTTTAAATTGTTTTTATTTTTAATAAAAAAAATAAATATTTCATTCAAATAGTTCTTAAAAATAAAAAGTAAGTATTGCAAAAAGAAAACCTAAACCGTGGTTTTGGCTTAGGTTTCAAAATTGAGTGACTACAACTCAGTTTTTTATTTTTTAATATTTTCTTTTAAAGAATTATTCCATAGTCATCATCTTTTCCATTATCGTAATCATCCGATTTTTCTTCTTTTTTGTAATTGAGATATGTGCAAAAACGGCTTAGCGCACCCGGAACATTCAATCTTTCAAGCTCACTATAAATCGCCGCCAAATCTTCTTTATCTAAAATGTCTTTATTTTGAACGGCATAAAGAATAATCTCATTTGCCTCATTGGAGTTTGATTGTCTTTCAAGGCTTTCCTCTCTAAGTCTGTCTTGATAGCCATGATAACCTGATGCAATCATGGCGACAAATTCAACAAGCTCTCTCCAATCTTCAACTCTGCTGCTTTGAATTTCATATTCTATTGCAGCAAAAGCAGCTCCTTCACTTGGCGCTCTTCCAATATTTATAAGCAGCAACTCATAGGCCTTATATCCCTCTCTCGCAGGATTTCCACCCTCTTGAATAGCCTTTTCATAATTTGCTTTAGCCTCCCTAACGACACGAATAAAACTGTTTTCTTTCTGACGTTTTTCAGCCATAACCGCCTCCCTATTTCATAATTTATCATATCATAATTTATGTTAAAATGCCAATAATTTTTAATATTTATCTAAAAATATCGCATTTTTCTTTAAAAAACACCAATTTTTTTTATTTTTTGAGCTAAATTTCTTCAATTAACATTATGTATCTTTTTTCTCATAAAAGACTTCTCTTAAAATTTTCTGCCTTATAAGTCCAACTAAAACTTTATCTTGCTGCTGTCATTTTTACGCACTCCCTGCGATTTCTCATATCCGCATAAAGCACTATATTTACAATATGTGCAACTTTCAGAATTTGGCATAGGCCTTACAAATCCATTCGCGATTTTTTCAATCGCCTTTTTAGAAATCTCCATCGAATATTCATAAAGATTCTCCAAGCTTTCATCACAAATTGCACCGCCTTTAAAACCTTTGCTGGTGCGCTCTACTGATAAAATGTTGCTTTTATTTTCAATAGCAAGGTCGCTATCAAGCATGCAAAGCACCTCTTCGTCATTTGGAGCAATACCCTTTAATATAACCTTGTCATCATCACTGTTTGAATAGTCAAGTTTGGCGTTAAAATAATATCCGCCTGCCGAACGCTTTTCAAACTGCTCACAAGCAATCTTTTGATAGAGGAAAAGCTGCAATTTATCTCCAAAATAAAGCTGTTTTAAAACGCTGCCAGTATTTCCCGTCTTATAGTCGATAATTCGAACATAATCACCTTGTTCATCAATTCGGTCAGCACGCCCAATAAGCAAAAACTCTTCGCCTCCCACATTAAGTTTATAGTCTGCAAACCTCTTTTCAATAAACTTTGGTCTGAAACTGCTTTTTTTAAGCTCTCTTATAATATCATTAAAATTCGCTTTAAGTTGACGCTTAATAAAACGAACAAACGGCTCTTTCTCATCAAGCAAGTCAAGCTTTTCATTCAAATGTTCTTCCTCAATTATTTTTCCAAGCCTGCTTTCAATAAACCTGTCAATGTCAATTTCAAAGTCAAAGCCATTTTTAATCAGCTCTTTAATAAACTTCTCTGCCCCCTTGTGACAGATGTTTCCAATGTCACGAGGGTCAAACTCAACATTCTTAATTTCGCCTAAGTTTAACCCATAAGAAACAAAGTGTTTAAACGGACAACTATAAAATTGTTCAAGCTGCGTAACACGCACTATATTATCCTTAAACATCAACTTTTTACCGTCAAAATTCAATTTTTCGCGATTTTTAAAGGTTTTTTCGCCATTTTTTAACAAATTTCCTTTAATTTTCTTAAATTCATGACATAACAGAGCCCTTTCTTCATCCCTAGGCTTTCTGGCAAAAAAGACGCTTGAAACCTTCAAATCCACCTGTGAAAATATGTTATTTAAACTTGCAATATATGATGGAATTTCAATTTTCTTGCCATCATCACTGCGACTTTGAAAGAAAATATACAGCTGATTTTGCCCAAGCGGAAGCAGACTGAAAAGCCTAAATCTGTTTCGCCTGTTTATCATTCTTATGGTCGGCTCAATCTCTTTTATATTGGATAAAAGCTCATCATCACTCAATATGCCATTATCTAAGTTTGTAATAGGCAGTGCCTGTCCACCCATAATAATCAAGGTGTCACTCTCACCGAAAAAGCTTTTTGATGCGTCTCCAATCATAACCCCGTCAACATAGGTCGGCACTGTTGATACCTGCCTAAACGACAAAAGCAACTTAAGCTTGCGAGCATATTCATCAATCTCAATTTCGCCATCGTCGTAACGCCCGATTAGGTCGATAGTCTCTTTTAATATGTCAAAGGCTTGAAGATTGATATTTTTTTCCTTTATATCACCTCTTTCCTCCAAAAGCCTAACCACCTCATCAAAAGGCGAAAGCACTCTTCCCACAAACTCCAAGATTTTTTCGCCATATTGCTTAACATTTTTGCACCTTTCAAGCGATAACGCAAGGTCGGCAAACGGAAAGTCCCTTTCAATATATTTCTTATATTTTCTCTTGCTGTCAATTACCAGCCTCTGACAACGCTCAATAAGCTCTTGATTTTCTCCCAATAAGATGTTTGATAAAATATTGATAAGCCTCTCACCATAAAACCCAAAACTTACCCCTTCCAAAAAGTCCAAAACCAGTCGCCCAAGCATTGTCTGGTCACAAGTTTGCCCACTGTCTATATAATAAGGAATGTCATATCTGTCAAAAATGTCTTCAATTTGAGTTTGATAACGCTCTAAATCACCCACCGCAACTTGAAAGTCATGAAAGCGTAAGCCTTTTTTATATATTTTGTATCGAATAAGCTTGCAAACGCTCTCCACCTCTTCAGTGATATTACTTGCCGAATAGAGATTATAAAACCCATCATTCTCACAAGAGGCTTTGTGATAACTGTAAACTCCCTTCAACAAACCTTCCTTTTGCTTAGAAAATTCCTTTTTGCCTTCGACAGCCTCAACCATACAGCCATTTTCATAGGCAATTTGCTTTATCATTTCACTTATATCGTTGTCATAAATGTATTCATTTCCGCTGTCAAAACTCTCTGCCAACGAAAAACTCACCTCTTTTGCAAGCGGAACAAGTTTTTTAATCAAGCTGTATCCTTCTTTTGTAAAAGCGTCAAAGCCGGCAAAATATAACTTCGTGTTTGCCAAAAATTCGCCCTCTTTCAAGCTGTTGTTTAAAAGTGCCAACCTCTCATTTGCGTCAAGTTTGTCAGCAAGAAGCCTTTGATATTCACTGTAAATAAGTTTCAAATCATGATATTTTGCACCGGCTATACCAGCGGCATTTTCATTTAAATCATCAGCCCTCACGCCCGAGCTTTTAAACTGCGACAAAAGCTTGCTTATCTCATAAGAGAAAGCAATTCGACTTTTTTTGAAGGTTGAAAGCTGATTTTTTACATTTTCTATTGCCTTTTGTGTAAGCAGCAAAACCTCTCCGCTTGACAAAACCTCATCGAGTTTAACCCCTAACTTCCCCAAAAGCTCCACTGAAAAACTGGTAAGATTTTCAACTCTTACATTAAAAAGTGCCTTACTTGACAAAAGTTGCAACAAAAGCTTTTCACTTAGAAGTGAAAAACGGTCAGGAACAATCACAACATGCTCAACCTCAAAATCGCTGTTGTCAATAGCCGAAAACATAGCTTTGACAGCGTCAAAAGAGGTGACATTTTTATAAAGGCAAATTTTCATACATATATAATAGCACATCTGCCACAAATTTGAAAGAGTTTTGACTGCTAAACCTTCTTTTTTCCCTCCAGCCATTCATTAGAAAAAATGCTGTTGCAAAATTGTAAGGTAAATTTGATGTTTCAGGGCTTACAGTTGAAGAGCTTGCACCAATCAGACAAATAATATCAGACCTCAAAAAACGAAAAAGATGAAAAAATACATATAAAAAAGGCGGAAGTTTCCACCTTTTTTGTTTGCAATTTTTATTCTGATTTTTCTTTTTTCTGAAGTTTTTGACGAAGCCCTTCTGCTCTGTCACAGCGTAATTGCAAATTTAAATTTAAAAGTCTTGAGTTTTCACTTCTGACCTTATCAAGCTCTTCCTTCAACTTTTCATTCTCACGCTGATTTGTGCCAAGTTTTGCAATGGCTTTTCTTAGGTCGTTGTTGGCTCTGCCAAGTTTTTCTTTAAAAGCCTCCTCGCTTTCCTCTTGTGCATTCTTTTTCACAAGTCTGACAAGCCCCATAAATAGCGACTGAATTTCACCATCGGTGAGAAGTTTTCCAGTCTTGCGAAAAGCAATTACATTGTCTGGTTTTGCAGTATTTTGCGTTAATATAGCCTTTTTTTCATCTTTTTTCTTGTTTTTTGCGAGAAAATTGCGATATTTATTCTGATATCTCAACATTTGACTTACATCACCGCCCGAAAGAGTAAGGCAAGCTTTTCTCACAGAAATGCCCTTTTGCACCATATCATCAACCTCTTTCATAAGGTCTTTTTCTTCCTCTGGCGAAAAATAAGTCACACATGTTTTTGAATGTCTTTTAAGGTCAATGCCAAGTTTTTGCAAGCGTTTTCCATCAACTTTTAAGTTGTCAACCTCATGATAGTAATAGTTTCTCACACTGTTTGGTTTTCTGCCAAATTTTTCTGCATGAGCCACAAAAGCCAGTTTTAGTGATTTGTTTTTATCTTTATAATCTTCCACTCTTTCAAAGAGCTCTTTCACTTCACTGTTATCCCAAATTCCTTTCATATATTTCACCTCACAGAAAATTATAGACTCACATTTATCATTTTATACATTTTATAATTTAAAATTTTTGTGCTTTTTGTTTGAAAATGGGCATACTTTAAAATATGAAGATAATAATTTACACATCATTTCCCTGCGTAATCAAATGTGACGGAAAGCAGGAAAGAATAAGCCAAAATGAGCATTTAGTGTTGGAAGAGACTGACAAAAAGATTTTTGTTGAGCCGCTTGGCAAGGATAGTTATGGTTTTGAAATAGACTTTGACAGCCCTAGCCCTCTTTATAGAATAATAAAAAAAGAGGATAAAATTTTAATATTCTTGCTTGACGGACTGCTCGCAGAAAATGTCACCTGCCACAATTTCAACTATAATGGTGTCAAAAGCAGTGTTGAGATTGGAAAGCGAAAGTTTATTTTTGCAAACAGCAACAGCAAAAAAATCATTCGACTTTTAAGCAATGTGCAAAACATCAAGGTGGGCGCTTTCCTTTTTATCGACTATGTAAGTTTTGAGGATAACGGCGAAGATGTGCTTATTGCCTACAACCCCAAAAAGAACAGTGCCAAAGTTTTCAGGGCTGACAAAATAGAGCTTGAAAAAGATGGCTTTACTGTGCATAAGACCTATTTTAATTACAAACAAATTGAAGAACATTATTATGTAGACTCTGCCGGGCTTAAAGTGAAAAACAAAAGTTTTGTCACTGCCGAAAGCATGCCTTCACCTATTGAAGCATTGCCATATAAATTTATGGTTGGAGTAAAGTGTGGTGATTATGCCGCCTGCATGAACATGATTTCACACTCACTTGCACAAAAGCTCAATACCGAAACATTGAAAGATTATTTTGGCGAAATTTCATATTTCTATATGATAAGCCCATATTCTTGTTTTGCCATCTCAAACAACCAAAATAAGATTTTTGAATTTTCAATTGCAAACGATAAAATCATAGATATTTTTGATTAAACTTAATATCGTTAAATTAAAAATTATATTGTTTAAAAAATCAACTTAATTGGCAGCGAAGTTGACACAAAAAAACACGGAATATAAATAATTTCGTGTTTTTTCATGATTTTTTGCTTTTTTTTGTAAATTTTTGCTAATTTTACTTAAATTATTTGTTATTTATTAAAAACAACTTTATGCAGCCCACGCACTTGGACAGGTGCGATTTGCTTTAAACCAATCGGTTTCTTTCAGTTTAAGATTATTATTACTGCAAGTCACATCAATATTATTTTTGTCAACATTTATCACAACATTGCCATTCATGCTTGAAAAGCCTGCGTCTTTATATTTTGTATTTCCGTCTTTGTCAACTACTTCTTCTACCTGTCCCACCGTTGTCACATAGACCTCATCCGTCCACTTTGAAATTCGGTCAATAAACAGTTGTGTTGGGAAGGTGTTTGAAAAATTTTGTGTATATTCAACGCTGCCTGCTACGCAAGTCACAACGACAATTTCAGGTTGAATGACCTCCAAAAGACAATCATTGCTTGAAGTCTTTGAGCCGTGATGTCCTGCCTTATAAAGTTTAACCTTGCCTAAAGTATTATAGCTTACAAGATATTCTTCACCTTTTTCTTCTAAGTCGCCAGTGAAGAGATATTTGTTTGCACCCTGTTCTATTTGAAAACAAACTGAATAGTTGTTTTCGTCAGAGCTTTTATTTTCATAATAATAATTATATAAAATATTCAATGTTACGCCGTCACCGATTTCATAGCTTCTTTGACCACCATTTTCACCCTTCCAGCATTCGAGAGCTGTATAATGCTTTGCGCCTTGTTCGACCTCAGCCTCTCTTTTTTGAACATATCTATTCAAAACCGCCGTGCTTTTATCTGTTTTTGGGAAATCTATGATAGTTTTGACTTCATACATATCAAACAAACTTTGATTTGACCCGTCGCCAGCAAAAGCGGCAATATGGTCTTGGTCTGCATGTGTGACAATAACATATTCAAGCACACCATCATCTACATATTGGTTTACATATTCTTGAATTGCCTTGCTGCTGTTTGTTCTAGAGCCACCGTCAACCAGAATATCTGTATCGCCACATTTGATATATATGCTGTCGCCTGTATAATTATTGCCCACCTCAAGAAAATGAATGGAAAGGTTTCCACTGGTTACGATTTTTGTTGGGTCTTCATCTTTTACAGGATTAAGTACAAACAAATTGATTAAAAATCCGCCAGCAAGCCCAACGCAAGCAAATATCAAAATAATCAACAATTTGAAAAGGCCTTTGATAAGTTTAATCATTTTGCGCCTCCTGCTCTAGCAATGCAGGTTTGATTTAACGCAGCCTGGCTGTAAAATCGTATTGCTCCATTTTCACTCGTAACTGTTTCGCTTTCTTCAACAGGAATGTTAGGCTCTTGTTCGATTTCTGGCTCACTGACAATCACAATGCGATAGCGCGCAACATTTTTATATTTAAAATTGTTGGTTGTATATTTGATTGTATATCTTCCGGCTGTGGTTATATCAACCTCACCTTCAATCTTGATATCTTTCTCGCCCACCTTCTTTCCAAAAGCAATTGCACTTGCATTTTGTTCGACATATTCGTCACCGACCTCAAGGTAAATCACCTTATCGCCATTAACCTCAAACATGTCATTTCTGGATATATAATTATTAAGATAGAAACCGCCCACACCTCCGCCAAGTAGGATAATTAGCAAGAAAAGTAAGAAAAATGATGATTTTTTGCGTTTTTTCCTGCTTTTTTCATGTTTTTTCGCCATATTATTCACCTCCAAGCTCTTTTTCACTTAATTCTTCAGTGCCTATAAGTTGGTCATAAAACTCAAGTTTTTCCTCTCCAAAATGTTCTGAAACAAACTTGCGAATTTCCTCTTTTTCCTTTGCGTATCTAAGCCTTAACAGCAGTGCAACAATTGAATTTTCATCCTTTGGAAGTTGACTTTCATCATATTCGCCGCTTAAGATTTTCTTTCTGCTTAACAACTGATTTTTTGCAAACTTAACAAACTTTCCTGCCATGTCAAGCCCTATCTTGTTTGCAATAAGCTCTATCTTAAACACCTCTCCATTATCATAAAGAATGTTTGAAACCTGCTCCCAGCCGCGTGGGTCAACCACATGGCTTTGGTTTTCATAAGCGTCATATTTTGAAAACAGCACCTCTTCGCCTTCTTTTGCAATAAAGGCTGCAACTACTGGATGAATATTCAGCCTGCCGTCTCCCTTCTGACTTTTCTCGCTTCCCCAAATGAGAAACTCCTTTACATCAATGTCAAGCTCTACATGAGCATAAAACCTTCTAAAAAGAGGCTCTGGCATATTATATGCGGCGTTTGAGTCAGAAATTGAATTTCCTGCTGCCGCCACCACGCAATTGTCAGGAAGTTTTCCATTTTGACCATCAATTGTGCGGCTTTGAATTATATGATAAATCAGTGATTGTTCGCTTGGTCTGACATTGGTCACCTCGTCTATAAAAAGAACATGGTTTTTATTTGGCTCTGCCTCACACACCTCGCAAAGTCGTTGATACCAAGTTGGCGCAAGCCAAACAGTCTTCTCATTCTCGTTTTTGTACGCAGTTTTGCCAACAATCTCTTCTGGAAGCATACCGTTTCGCAGTTGAAGCATAACACAGTCTGGGTCAAGGTTTTTCACCCTTCGTGATTTTCCCACTCCACTTACGCCATGAAGCATGAATGACTGACCATTTTTCAAATAAAACCTCAATTGTTGTTCAACTGAAAGTGCGCGATTGTCAATCGACACATCATAGGTTTCAAAATATTCATTATTGCAATTTTTCTGGTTGTTTGAATGGTTATTTTCAGATTTTTTAACCTCATTTGCAAGGGCTGCACTGAGTTGTTTTTCATCAAAAAGAGCCTCTTCTAAAAATCCGTTTTCTTTAAAATCATAAGTTTTCTTTTTATTAAAACCAAGTTGCCCTTTATTATTTACAAAGGCGTACGCCTTGCCTGAAATTGAGTTTAAGTAATATCTGATTACTGATTGCTGCCACCTATTTGAGTTTAAGCCAAGATCAAACGGAATGCCGCTAAGCAAGCCGTCTTCACTTCTAAGCATAAGCTCTGTCGCACTTTCATCACCTTTTGGGTTTATCACTTTTGGCATTTCTTCCCAGTTTCTAATTATGAAATTGATAGGCTCTACTTCAAACCAAACCGGCTTGTCCTTTTCAACCACGCTTCCATCATTAAAGCGGCACTGTTTTTCAAGCACTACTCTGACAAATCTGCGTCCTTCAAAATAAAATTCTTCGTGCTGTTCAAGCTCGCAAACCCCATTAAAGCTTCCGCTGAATTTCTTGCCTGTATGATATAAATTGCCCGTTTGATAGGCAAGTTCAAGCTTAAATTCATTTTTTTCTTCCACTTTAGTTTGTGGAAAAACAAGGTTAGGGAATTTTATAGTATGATAGCACAAATTTCTAAGACCGAGAGAATAACCTTTAAAGTTTTCGCTTTCTTCAAGAGCATTTAAACTCAGATTGAAAGCTGGACAGATTAAATAATCGCTCATAGAACAGGCGGCAAATTCGGCAACTTTGCCTTCCATATCAATGTGATAGACATATTGATTTCTTACAGACCTGTTAAGCACCTTGTTTGAAGCATCAACATAGGGAGTTGACAGCCAAACATTACCTTTATAATGGCCGCTTGGACTTTTATAGTTGTCAGACCTTGCCCCGCCGCATGCAATGGCATAGTCACTTGCGCCTGCCACTCTTTTCAAAAAATCTACACTTCGGTTAAGCTCAGCCTCTTCAATAAAAACCCTATCCTTAGACCAAGGATAGAGCCCTTTTTTATTTTTGTTTTCTGAAAAATATTTCTTAAATTCCACTTCTGTGCTTCCTTTAAAACTCATCTTTAATCAGCTTTTAAAAGTGCGATGACAGCAAAGTCTTGTTCAAACTTACTCCATCTCATCTTCATCAGTTTCGCTTTCATTTTCAACTTCTGCATCTCTACCAACAACAGTATGGCCTTCTGTGTCTTTCTTAACTGTGGCGATGCCGACTTCACCATTTTCAATCATTTCAGCAAGCTCTTCTTCAGAGGCAGAAACCACCATTTCAACAGTTTTTACATACTCTCTGTATTCTCTAAAGAGGTTTCTCTTCACTTTTGTTGGAATATGAAACTCAATTTTGCGTCTTTGAAAAATATCATTTTCATCCTTCACAATATCTGTAAAGTGGTCAAGAATATACAAAGT
>CARNVA010000005.1:0-39056 GCA_949031345.1 uncultured Eubacteriales bacterium
AATTTTATCATCTGGAATATCTTTATCTAAAAAAATTAAATGTCTTTTTGGAATGGCTTTAATTATTTTTAAATTTGCCCAATCTATAGTTTTTATAATTTTATTTCTGTAAACTCGAGATATGTTATGTTCGGTTAAAATAATTTTAGAGAATAAAGTTTTTCTTAATAAAAATATTATTATTATACCTATAAAAGTGAGTAATAATCCATACAAAAATTGAAATTCATTTAAACAAAATGCTAAAATTATTGATAATATTGCTGGTATTAAAATCATAAAAATTAACAAATATATACCAGTTTCAAAACATAAAAAGCAATTGGTTGATTTAATTTTCATTTTCCCTCAAAATATAATGATTTATGATTTTAAACTTAATATTACATTTTGCTTTGGTAAATTTAATGTTTTTTTCAATAAAGCCCATAAAAAGTTTGAAAATTCTACGCCGCCAATAATAAAAATTTGTTCTGGGAAAGGGGCTTTATTCATTAGTCCACCAGATATTCCACTGAATAAAGACATTGCAATACCAATAAAAGTTATATTTTCTTTATTTACTAAAGATTTGGTTATGTAAGTTCCCAGTCCTATTAAGCCTTGTCCAATGGTTTGGTAGATGTTTCCAAAATTTTTAGGTCCAAAATTACCCTTTGAGAAACTTAATGATCCGAAACCGCCAGAGATAGCACCAGAGATAGCTCCCAACATAAAGCTGTCCGCAGCACCTTCCCAAAAACTGTTTCCATTCAATAAATTAGTAAATCCACTTCCTACTATTCCGACTAGTCCACCAATTGCTGCACCGACAGTAACTCCAGCGAAGAAACCAGCAGCACCTGCAGCAGTAGCACCTGTAAATACTCCTATTATAGCAGCACCTGCGGCAGCGAAACCGCCAGCAGTAACTACTGTGAGTATAGCTGCAGTTGCAATGATAAGTCCGCCAATCAGCCATTTAAGCCAATTTGGAATATCGCCATTGTCATCAATAGAGTTTATTGGGTTGTTTAAACAGTAAGAGTAGAGGTTTAAGCCATTTAATACTTCTTTTGTACTGTTTAAGATTGCAATATCATCAGCATTGACAAATCTTCCTGTTTCTGGGTCATAATAGCGACTGTTGAGATAGTAAAGATTTGTTTCAAAGTCATGATAATAACTGCGATATTTAAACGGGTTCTTAAGTGCGATAAATAAATTGATATCGCTAGTATCATTGTAATGGCTTGCTATTTCGTTGTCAACGATTTTTTTACAAAATTCTGAATTTTTTACAAAAATATTGCCAAAGGCGTCATAAGCATATTCTACCACTTTGTCACCATTTGTCGAATAAATGCCGATTATGTCATTTTGTGCATTTTTCTGATAAATGAAGTCATGATCAAGTGGTTGGCCTTTATAAGTTGCATTTTCGCTTTTGATATGGAAGCCTGTTAAGCCATCAGCTCCGTAGTAGAAGGTGAGGGTATTGCAAGGGTCGATTTGTCTTATGATTTTGTTTCCATTCAAGATAATCTTAGTTTCAAAAGAGCTTTCTTGAGAAGAGGTTGCAAAATCAAGGTTGTTTGTATGAACGACTTTGCTTGTTCTGATGCCGTCAGAGTTGTATTTATAATCGGCTATATTTGCAAAGCGGTCAAGTTGTCTTGCGTGAGACCAGGTAAGGTTTTTGCCGCGGTAGGTGGTAGGGTTGCCAAGTTGGTCATAGGCAAAAGGCTGATCATTGAAAGAAAGAAGTTGGTCTTTCCAGCCGGTCGAAGAGTAAGAGTAGTTGAAGAGGGAAGCGTCGAGGGTGTCAAGGTTTTCAATGAGAGTGAAAGGGTATTCTTTCTTTTGGGTTATATTTCCACCCGCGTCATAAGAGAAGGTGAAAGTCTTTTCGAGTGCTTTGTTGTCTTCTCTTACAATTCTTGAGAGTGCGTCATATTGGTAGCGAGCAAGAAGGAGATTGTTTTGACGAATTTCTGAGATATTGCCTTTTTTGTCATAGCAATATCTAAGATTGTCGGTAGTTTTTCCGTTATGAGCAAAATGGAGAAGAGAGGTAAGATTTGAGGAATGGTCTCCACTTTTAAGATATGAGAAATGTTTTGAAAAGTTTCCGCATGAGAGGGAAGAAATTCTGCCGAGGTTGTCATAAGACAGGTTTTGAGTGAGGTTGTTTGGCAGAGTGATTGCGACTGGGCGTTTGTCTGGGGTAAGGTCATAAGAGTAGGAATAGGTTTGAGTTTTGTCACCTATTGAGATTTGAGTTTGGGTAATTTTGTCATGAGAGGCGTCAAAAGTGTTTTGCACTTTTACAGTTTGTCCGTTTTGAGAGGTTTCGCTGAGGTAGGTATTGCCGAAATTGTCTATGTAGTATTTATGAAGGGCTTCGCCTTGAGTATAGTCTTTTTTGAATACGAGGTTGCCGTATATGTCATAGATATTTTGTGCAATAAGCTCTTCATTTGCTGATGAGTTTCTTTTGTAATAGACATCTGTCAGTTTGCCATCTTTATTGAACACATTTTTGTATATTTCGCCGGAAGCGAGAGTGGTGGTTTCAATAGTGTCATCAAATTCGCCTTTTGAGTAGGTTTTATTGAGGTATTGTCTATTTGCGAGTTTAACACTTGAAATTCTGCCCTTTCCGTCATAGTTATAGTCGATTGCGAAGTTGTTATGTTTAAGGCTGGTGAGGTAGTCGAGCGTGAAGCCATAGGTGTTTGTGTTTTCAATTCCGTCAACAGTGATTGATTTTTCTATTATGCGGTCATTGTCGTCATAGCCGAATGCCGTTTTAACGCCATTTTCATCGGTTTGAGAGGTGATAATGCCTGTGCCTGATTGATATCGAAAGTATCGGTTTCTTCGCCGAGAGAGTTGATTTGAGCTTTAGTTTTGCCTTTTTCGTCCAATTTTTCTTCCTCATAGAATTTTGAGGATGGTTGGTCAAGGTGGTAAGTGACTGTTTTGATGATTGTTCCGTTTTTATCATAGACATTCTCTTTGACAATTTTGTTATAGTCGATGGTGCGGATGAGGTTGCCTTGAGGGTTATATTCATAAGTGGTTGTGAAGGTTTTGCCGTCTTGAGTGATAATTTCTTTAGACACGCTTTTTGACTCGTCATCATATTGGTAGGTAATGACTTGTGAAGAGTGGGCGGTTTCTTTTTTGATTATGCGGTCAAGATTGTCATAGGTCAACCTTTCCCAGTCAGCTTCTTTAAGCTCAAGGTCGGTGTAAGAGACGGCTCCGTCATTATTTAAATAAACGAAGGTGCAGGTAAAGCCTTTCACAGCTATATTTTTCAGTTTGATTGGAATTGCTGTGTATTGCCAGTCGGTGTTGCGCCAGTCAAATGATTTTGAAAGGACTTGAACGGAGTTGTCTTGATAGGTTATATTTACTCTAAGCTCAAACTTTCTGTTTGTGACATAGGCAGGAAGTGAGTCAGTTTCGTCGGTCTTGATGTAGAGGGAGTTTGCTTTTGCCCAGCCTGATAGCAGGAAGGTTTTGTGAGGGCAACTTTGGGCATTTGCGTTGAGTTTGGCAAGCATGGTGGTGCTTATGTGTAAAGTGTCAGTTTTAGTAGTTGAGGACGCATTTATAGTATGAAATTTGGCGCAGGTTTTGTAGGTGTATGCAAAGGTGTTGTTGCTGCAATAATCGGAGCCGAGATAGAGAGCTGGCACTTCTTGTATTGTTTCATTATTGAAGCAGACGTCACTTAGATAATTTTCCGAGTATGGAAGGTTTGACAGTTTTTCGTTGAGCTTTGAATTTTGATAATTAAAGCAGGAAGTTTTGATTGCGAGTTCGTCTGAGTCTTCTGAAAATTCGCCCTCATAAGTAATGTTTATTTTGCCATATTTGTCAAAAAGATAAGTCACCATTTTACCCTTGCTGTCGGTGATTGAAGTTGTGTAATTATTGATGCGTGTTATAGTAAGTTTTTCATCGTCAATTTTATAAGAATTGAAGAAATTTGGTGTTTTTTCCTGCAAATCGACATAATTTATGCCATTTTTATAGAAAATTTTGCCATTTTCCACTTTTTCAAGTATTGAAATGCCTTGCAATATCGTCTGGTCAGCAGTGCGGGTTATGCTTGCGCCTTTGCCATTTTGGTCAACAATAACGCAGAGACTATTTGAGGTGTAGTAGTAATTTGAAGTCGTTTTGTCAGGATGAATTATTTGAGAAATTTTTCCATTTTTATATGTAAATTTTACAGTGCGATTGCGTGGGTCAGTGATTGACAAAAGTTTATCTTTTTCATAATCAAAAATAAAGTTGTTTTCACCAGAGTCGGTTATGCTTACAATCTTGTTTGAATCAAAACTATCATAAGAAATGAAGATGACATTCTCATAGACATCACCGATTAAAATCAATCTAAAAAGATTTTCGTTTGAAGTTTTGCCAAAGCCATAAATGATATTATTTTCATCATAAAGATAATGCACTGGAGATTGCATTTCAAGCATGTCAAGATTGTGGTTATATTTTTTAAGCAGGTTTTCAATTTCATCAAGCTTTTCAGTGTTGTTTTTATATTGCTTTTCGTAGTTTTTAAGAGTTATTTCAAAATTCAACAGCTCAGTATCGCCATAGGTGCATTTAACATAAGGTTGTCCGTTTTCGTTATGGTCGCTTATGCCTTCGAATGTAATGATGTGTTTTTTTTCATCGTTGTGTGACCAGTCATAGCCATAAGGTATATCTAAATATTTATATTGTGCCGCGTGTGTGAGCTGATTTAAAAGAGAATTAAGCTCATTTTTAGCAAAAAGCTTGTTTTCACCAAAAAATTGGTCAAATCCTTTATAATTTTCATCAATTATAGAGTGATAAATCTTTTCTCCATAGATTTTGGCGAAGATTTCGGTGTAAGATAAATCGTTTTCTTCACTATTTTTTTTATCTATTAAATAATTTCTTAGAATGCTGTTTCCAGAAACATATTTTGAAATGCAGGTCATAAAAATTTGATTTTTAAGGCTTTCTTGATTATCTAAATAGTATGTCTTGTTTTCTTTAAGTTGCTTGATTTGCTGGCGTAAGTTTACAAGCTCTTCAGGCTCATAATCAATCAATTCAGCCCCTTTGATATCCTTAATAGAGGAGACAAGGCTGAGGCCGTTTTCGCTTTTAAAATCTTGTTTGATTTCATAAGTTTTGCCAGCAATTTCTGCTTCAAAGGTGCCGTCTGGCTTGATTTTAAGCAAATTTAAATCATTAAGATATTGTTTTTTGTCGTTTTCATCATAATAATAGAATTTCTCTTCAAAAATATGCTCTTTCATATTTCCGTCTATATATGTAAAAGTTTTTCTTCCATCTGTGGAGCCATTGTCAATAAGAAATTGTTGAATATTTAAGTTCCAGCTTTCTGGAAGAAGGGTTTGATGATTTTGAGGGGGATTTTCATTGCAAATTGCCTCGATTGACAGGGGAAGAGGGTTGTTGTCAGAAGAGAGCAGTTTTGTCGAGAGGGTGCAGTCTTGAGTGCCGATATCAATGGAAAGACTGCCAGCATTGCCAAGGTCAAGGCTGTGGCTGTTGCCATTATTTTGATATTGTGACATTGTGATATAACTTATTTTCAATTCTCCGCTTTTTTGAAAGGTTGAGGATGTACTGGTCTTGAAAATAATGCTGTCCGCCTTTTTATTAAGGCAATCTTGAAGCTCATCACTGATATTTAAAAGATATTCAGTTGATGATGAGACTTTATCGACATTTTGCCATACGCACTGAGAAGGTGCCAGGCTGTTGTAATAGTCTATTCTTGCAGGGAAGGTTGGGTTTGAGTCAAATTTGAAATTGAGCATTGCATCGACTACCTTAATATTCTTAGGCAGTTTTGAAAGCTTGATTTCAAGCGTGCTTACAGTTGAAGTGACGAAATCTTGTGAGTTTATTGTAATTGTTTTCATAAATGTTCTCCTTTTATTTAAATTACAATTTTAATTCTACTCCCTAATATTTCTAATGACTTCTAACTTTTGCTAATTGCTGCTAATCGTTTGTTTTGGCATCCTTTTCACCCAGTTTAGCCACCAGTTTGTCCAGCGCAAGTGAATGCAATTGATAAATCCTTTTTGTTGAATAATTCATTTTATCGGCAATCTGGTCAAAGGTGGAAAAGCATATGTATTTAAGATACATTATCGTTTTGTAAGGTTGTTCTAAAAGGTCAATTGTGCTTTCAATATTCCTTTTTTTCTCCATAAATTTCAACATTTTTTCTTCTTCATATCGTTTATTTTCCTCAAGAGGTGTTTTGCTGGTGCTGTTTATAATCAATTTATCGTATCGTTCGAGCTCACTTATTTTTGCTTTCAAATATTGATAATCAAAAATATATTCATCAAGTTGTGCTTTTAATGTTGTTCTATCCATATTTCACCTCGCTAAAAATATGGCAAAATTGTAACATATTGTGAACAAAATGGCAAGTAAATTTAACAAAATGTGAAAAAATATGTATTTTTCGACAAATTTAGTAGATAAATATTAAACAATATGTTATAATGGAGGTGGAGCAAATGATGACGGGACAAAAGATTAAAGAATTAAGAAAGAGCAGAAATGTCACTCAAAGAGACCTTGGAAAACTCATGGGGGTGACGCATGCAACAATTGCTATGTGGGAAAATTCAAAACGAAAAGTTGACCTTGTGCATGCAAAAATGCTTGCTGACATTTTTAATGTGACAGTTGATTGGCTGATAAGCGAACAAGAGGATGCGGTTGATGTCAAGTTGACTAAAGGTGAAAACATGGTTGCTGTCTTTAATGGTGAGGGGGAATATAAAACATTTTCGCTAAACAAAAAACAGCATAAAAAATTGTTGAATTTTCTTGATACTCTTTCAAAAACAAATCAAGATTGATTGATTTTGATAAAACGCAAGATAAATGTGCTATTGTTGCCTAATTTTGATATAGGCAAATTTTTGTGCGGGAGGAATATACATTGTGAAATATAATGGTATTGAATTTGAAGCTGTAGTCGCAACTCCAGCTTGTGGAAAAAGTTTTTTATGCGATAAATATCCTGAAATATTTGTTGATATGGATGAGGTGAGATTAAAACATAAATATATTGTGCCCAAAGATATTACACGAGAAGAGTATGAGAAAACTAAAGGTGCAAGGAAATTTGAGCATAGAATGAAAGAAAGCGAATTTATTCCAGCTATTTATGATTTGTTTGATGAAAAACTCAGGCAGGGTAAAATTTTAATTGCCTCTCCGCATCCAGAATTTTATCAATATTTTCAATCGCGTGGCATTAAATTTTGTCTTGTATATGCAGATAAAGAAATGAAGGAAGAGATTAAAAGAAGATATTTAAAGCGTGGCAATCCGACAGATGTTGCTGAAAAAGAATATAATAAATTTGAATCTTATTATCAAGGAAATATTGAAGAGCAAAGGGCTGCAGTTAAATACGCATTTGGTAAAGATGAGTTTTTAGAGCAAATTTTAATAAAATTTGGACTAAAACTGCCTTAAATGAGAGTTTTTAATCGATATTTTGTAAATAATAAAGAAATAAATAAAATTGACAGGGAGAAATTATGGAAGAAATAATGTTGGAAGCGAGCGATAGAGAAAACTTAACCGTACATGTGTTTGAAATCGAAAATGCAAAAGCTGTTGTTCAAGTAATTCATGGAATGGAAGAGCATCAAGAAAGATATGAGCCGTTTATTGAATATTTAAATAATAATGGGTTTTCGGTGGTAAGCTCTGATATGCGTGGTCATGGCAAAAATGCAAAAACGCTGGGCTATTTTAAAAATAAAGATGGTTATAAACAGTTAATTCAAGACCAAGTTTCAATTGTAAAGTTTATAAAAGAGCGTTTTAAAAACCTTCCAGTTTACATTTTCGCTCATTCTATGGGCACGATTATTACGCGTGTGCTGCTTCAAAAACATTCAAATGAATATGATAAAGTTGTTCTGTCTGGTTATCCTTGTTATCAAAGCGGAGCCGGTGTGGGCATTTTTATGGCAAATTTAATCAAAGCTTTCAGAGGCGGAAAGTATAAATCAAAGTTTATCAATAAACTCAGCGTGGGTGCATTTAATAAGCTTATTGACAACCCAAAAACTGAGGTTGACTGGATAAGTCATGATGAAGAGAATGTGCGAAAATATTTAGAAGATGACTTGTGTGGTTTTGGCTTCACTTGCTCGGCTTATGGTGACCTTTTTCATCTTGTAAAACTTATGCATAATCCAAAAGAATATAAAAATGTCAATGAAAACCTCAAACTTTTACTTATTTGTGGCGAAGATGATCCTTGCGTTGGAGGCGAGAAGGGGGCTTGCGACTCTCAACTTATTTTGTGCAAAGCGGGCTTTAATGAGATAAATACAATTTTTTATAAAGAAATGCGCCATGAAATCTTAAATGAAAAAGATAAGCAAAAGGTTTATGATGACACTGTGGAGTTTTTAAATCGATGATTAAGATATGATTAAATAAAAAGCGAAAAACATTCGCTTTTTTTATATTTTGTTTAAATGAAATATTAAAAAAGGAGTAAAAATTTATAGAGAGAGTTTAATTTAAAATGCTGACTTAATCGAATAAGGTTATGTCGAATTTTTATTGAAAAATTATTAAATAATATTGATTTTTCTTTCAATACATGATAATATAAAGAAAAGGAGAGATTGAAATGGTTAGAAAATTATTGCTTCTTTTATGTATCGCCTTCGTAGTGATTGGTTATGCATATCCTTGCGTCGTTTTGCCTGTTGGTACATATAATGGTCAAATTTCTGAAACAGAAACAAGATCGTATAAGTTTGGCTGGGGTGGAATGGTTGACATTACATCTAAAGTTAAAAACGAAAAAGAAGAGCAAGAGGCTGCTGTCACAATCACACAATATTACAAACTTAAGGGCGACAGAATTCTTATTTGCGAAAATGAAAAATTTGAAGAAGGTGTTGAAGAACTTCAAATTTGCTCTATCTATAAAATAAGTGGCATTGGTGATGAAGGTCAAAATGCAAATTGCACAAATATCGGCTCTATCGTGCTTACATCTTGTGTTGGCTTTGTTGCAATTCTCTTAATTCTTTCAATCCCAAGCAAACGCAAAATTGCAAAGGATGTTGAAGCTAGACTTGACAGAAAGAAAGGCAGATAAACGACCATTTTTAATCATAGACGCACAAATCTTATGACTGTGCAATTTTTCTGACTTAAAAAAGCTTTGTTGAAAGGCTTTTTTTTGTATAATAAGAACAAAACAAGATAAGAAAATTAAAAAAGCATATAAAATAAAAAAACAAAGAAAATATATAAACCTTTGAAAAAAAAGTTGATTAAAGTGAAACAAAGTGATATAATATAGTCATCCATAAAGAGTGTGCGAGGGACAGCCCCAATGACCACACAGCAACCTGTTTAAAGACAAGGTGCTAAAGGCTGACTGATGGTTTCATAAATTGATTTTTTTGCCCATCAGTGACGATGGGCTTTTTTAAGCTTTGTTTAAAAAGTTTTCGTTTTGACTTTTTATGGAAATAAATATAAAAGATATAGGAGAAAAAATGAAAAAAGTAATTACAAGCGAAAGTGTTAATGTTGGGCATCCAGATAAAACCTGCGATATTATTGCGGATGCCTTTTTAGATGAGGCGTTGAAGCAGGATAAAGACAGTCAAATGGCTGTCGAGTGTGCTATTAAAAATGACAAGTTGTTCATCTATGGAGAAGCGACTACAAAGGCTGAAATTGACTATGAAAAAATTGCGAGAGAGGTTTTAAAAAATATTGGTTATCAAACCGAATTTACCATAGTCAAAGAGCTTAGCTGTCAAAGTCCGGATATAAATCAAGCGGTAATAAGAAAAGAGCTATGTGCCAATGATCAAGTAATGGTTTATGGTTATGCCTGCACAGAGACTAAAGAGCTGATGCCTCTTCCAATTATGGTGGCTCATAAGCTGATGAAAAGGTATGATGAATTTAGAAGAGGAACAAATGAATTTTTCGCTGACGCGAAAGGACAGGTTTCTGTTGAATATGATGAAAAACTGCCTATAAGGTTTTCGACGATTATTATATCAGTTTCGCATAGCGACAGTCTCAGTCAAGATAAATTGCAGACTATTATAAAGAAAAATGTATTAAATCCAGTGCTGGAAGAATATAAAAACTTTTTAGATGAAAAGACAAGATTTTTAATCAATCCAAGTGGAAAATTTACTATTTGGGGAAGCTTTTCAGACAGTGGATGTGTGGGAAGAAAGATTGTTGTTGACACTTATGGTGGTGTAGGCAGAGTTGGTGGAGGTTGCTTCAGCTCAAAAAATGCAACCAAAGTGGATAGAACAGGTGCATATTTTGCAAGATATGTTGCCAAAAATGTGGTTGGAAACAAACTTGCGGATGAATGTGAAATTCAAATTGGTTTTTCAATTGGTCTTCCTAAGCCTGTATCAATCAATATTGATTGTTTTGGAAGCAATCATCTTCCAATGGAAAAAATAGAGGAATTTGTTTATAAAAATTTTGATTTCAGACTAGAAAAGATGATTGAAAAGCTTGAGTTAAACAGGCCGATTTTTAAAGCAACTGCTGCTTTTGGCCATTTTGGAAGAGAAGAGTTTCCTTGGGAAAGGGTGGAAAAATTGATATAAAACTGCGACATGTGAAAATGATAAAAAAGAAAAATCGTCCAATTTAATAAGACGATTTTTTTTTGTTTGATAAAAAATATATAAGTTTAGAGTAAAGCATTAAATGTGTTTGCAATTTCAAAAATTTTGCTCTTTGCATTTTCATCGTCAGCAAAAGGCAGATTGTTGGTGTTTAATGATAAAACAATATTTTTATCAAAATTTGTGTTAAGCTTAGAAAAGATATATTTTGTTTCCTTGATGGCATTTTCTTCATTGCTTTGCCCCATCAATATTTTGCAAGCTCCGCCTCCACCAGTTAAAAACAATGCTCCAGTTTTCTCTTTAAATTCTGTTTTAATATTTAAGTGTTTTTTATTATTAAAGACATAATTAAATCTTGAAATGATATTCCAAAGAGGTGGAGTAAGGTTTGACATATAAAGGGGAGATGCAATGACTAAAAAATCATAGTCATCAACAATAAGCTTTGAAAAGTCATCTTTTATTATACAGCCTTTAAGTTTTGTGCAACCTCGACAATCAGTGCAAGCCTTTGGTGCTTTTGGATTAAGATGTGGGTAGGTTTGCAAGATTTCTGTTTCGCCTTTGAAATTCTTTTTAAAATACTCAATCATTGAAGCGGTGTCTCCATTTAAGCGAGGGCTTCCACAAATTATCAATGCTTTCTTCATATTTTCTCCATAAAATTAAGATAACACACAAACGCTTTTTATCAAACAAATAATATAATTTTTGTTAAATAATTAAGAAAATTTGACAAATTTTTCAAAAAAATGTAAAAATATTGAGTAGATTTAACAAAAAATTAGGTTTTTATCAAAAAAGAGGTTGTTATGCTTAATTATGAAAAGAGATATGAAGGAATGCTTATTGCAGGCATTGATGAGGCAGGAAGAGGACCGCTTGCTGGGCCAGTTGTTTGTGCATGTGTGATAATGCCGCTTGAAGATAATATGATAATTGAAGGTATTGATGACAGCAAAAAGCTTTCTGCAAAGAAGCGAGAAGGGTTGTATGAAAAGATTATTCAACGCGCAAAAGCTTACTCAATTGTTGAAATTGATGAAAAAACCATTGACGAAATAAACATATTGCAAGCTACAAAACTTGGCATGAAAAAAGCGCTTGAAACTCTTCAAATTAAGCCTGATATTGTGCTTATTGATGCGGTGAAAATTGACAGCGAAATAAAGCAAGATAATATTATCAAAGGTGATGCGCTTTCTTACAACATTGCCGCAGCCTCCATTCTTGCAAAAGTCTATAGAGATAGGTTGATGATAAAACTTGATGAACGCTTTGCGGGTTATGGTTTTGCTCAGCATAAGGGTTATGGCACAAAACTGCATGTTGAAGCCCTGAAAAAACTTGGTGCGACGGCTGTTCATAGAAAAAGCTTTATTAAAAATTTTGTTGATGTTGTTTGATGTTTAAAATAAATTTGATTAAATAGAAATTCTGACCGCTGTTATGTTGTCAGTTTTTTTGTTTTTAAAAATAGTTTTCAATTATAAGTTTTAAATAAATATCGTTTTTAAAATATGGTTTTATACAAAATTGGTTTTAAAAAACGGTTATAAAATAAAAATGAGCAGTGCCTAAAGATTTCAAAATGGAATAAATAATAGAATGGCAAACAAGGCTCTCTGCTTGCAGTCAATTTTTTTGAATCTAAAAAATATTAAATCAGTCACAAAAACTCAAATTTTTCTTATATTGTATAGTGGGGAGAGTACATAGGAGAAAATGTGAGCAACATTACCATAGCAGTGCTGGGCATCTCATTTATGTTTTTAATGTCGGTGCTTGGCGGAAGCATAGTATTTTTATTCAAAAAAGACTTGTCTGACAAGACAAACAGCATATTTTTAGGTTTTGCCTCTGGCATTATGATTTCCTCTTCAATATGGTCACTGCTTCTTCCTTCGCTTGAAGGGGCGTCTTCTTATGGTGCATTTAAATTTCTTCCAGCAGCAGTAGGTATAATTCTTGGTACTTTATTTCTTGTGCTTATGGATAAACTTGTTCCTAAAATTTTAAATCGAAAGAAAAAAAATGGGAATTATGCCCTGTCAAATACCTCAAAGCTTTTTTTAGCGGTGACTTTACATAATATTCCAGAGGGACTTGCGGCTGGGCTGGCGCTTGGAAATGCTTTTGTGATGGGTGGCAGTGCTGCTTATTCAGCATTATGGTTTGTGATAGGAATAGGAATTCAAAATTTCCCCGAAAGCAGTGCAATAAGCTTTCCATTAAAAGACAAACTTAAAAGCAACAAAAAAGCCTTTTTTTACAGCGTTTTAAGTGGCGCTGTTGAGCCTATAATGGCTGTAATTGGTATTTTACTTTCAACGGCAATGGTTTCACTGATGCCTTGGCTTTTGGCGTTTGCTGCAGGCTCTATGATGTTTGTCGTGGCTGAAGAAATGATGCCAGAGGCAAAGGTTGAGGGCTCAAATATTGCAGGCTGGGGAATGATAATCGGCTTTGTAGTGATGATGATATTAGACATAGCCTTCAGCTGATTATATTGTTATTACGCTTTCAAAAACAAAACAAATAATGATTGAAAAAGTCAGAAAAAAGCAAAGTTATGCTTCAATTTATTAAGTAATAAATTTGAATAAAAAATTCAATAAAGCAGATACTAAAGAGGAAAAAATTATTCATTAAGAGGTTGAAATGTGGTATAATTATCATGCACAAGTGAAAAGGCTTATTCTTGAAGGGAGGATGACAGGTTATCAGTTTATGGACTCATATAATGAAATAAGTCCGGCGCTAGTAATATATTTTAAAAATCATAGGCCTATGCCAATTCGAGATTATATGTGGCAAATATATCTACCATATTTGCAGGCGTTTGACGATGAAGATGATATTTAAGATGGCTGTTAAATTTGAAAAAGCATTATTTTGATTGACAAACAATTCTTTAGATACTAAAATATAATGCGAGGAGGAAATATGGCAGGACAGAAAAAGACTTCAAAGAAATCTTCATCTTCAAATTCTTCATCTTCAAGAAGCGGTCTTTGGGGATTAAATAAGATTTCATTTTGGACAATTGTTGCGATTACAATCTTGTATGCAGTGTCAGTGGTGCTTGCAGCGATAGGCGGCGACAATCTTATGACGGTTGTTGGCATATTAAACGGCATTGCAACTGCAATCATGATTATCATTGTTGCAATCTTGGCTTGGCGTTATGTGAGAGCAAAACAAATGGTTTGGAAAGTTTTATATATCATTTGCTTGCTTATCGTCATTGCTGGAATAATCGTTCCACTTGTTCTTTGATAAATAATTCAGTAAAAAATTGGTGCTTTATTAAGCATCTTTTTTTAATTAAATCACTTAAAAATCTAAAGTAAAGGGATAAAATGCCACTTAATTTGACAATTTTAATTCATTTTAAAGCAAAAATATATTATATATATAATATAATACTTGAAAAATGGGACAAGTTGTGATAAAATATTCCTTGGAGATAAATTTTTACATTTTTTAGAGGGGAAAGGATGGAAAAGTCTAAAAAAGAGAAAAAACTTTCTACAAACAAAATTATACTGCCATTTTTATTTGTATTTTGTTCAATCATTTTAGAAATCGCCAATTTCTTGTATTTGGGACTTAAGGGCTCAAATGGCAATTTATTGGTAATTCCTACATATTTTTTGTTTGATATTGCAATTATTATTATGATTGCAGCAATCTTGTTTTTAATTCAAAACAAACATGCAATATGTGCAGTTTTTTGTGTTTTATTGTTTATTCAAGCAGCTTTTGGCATGATAAATGCAACAATGTATGAATTATTTGGCGAAATCTTATCTATAAACCTTTTAAAACTTGGCGCAGAAGGAATGACTGCCTTTTCATTTGAGCTTATTGACTGGGGCGGGGTGGCACTGAATTTAAGTTTGTATGTGGTAATGGTCGTTGGGTCAATCTTGCTTATCAAACTTAACAAATCAACTTATTCAATTAAACATTTCGCAGCTCCAATAATTGCCATAGCAATGTTTATATTTGCCCAGTCTCTTGGCACCTGCCTGTTTCAACTTCAAGTTTATTCTCTTTCTCAAGCAAGCGCTCAAGAAAACGAAATCATTGACTCTGATGCTTATCTTTGGGAAAATTTTCAATTTAAGATGGATGCCTATAAAAAATTTGGTTTTTATGGTTTTTATTCAAAAGAAATCATCAATTTGATTGATTATAAAAACCTTAATGAAGATGACATAAAGATTTATGAGAAATATATTGATGAGGGCAGAATTGAAAAAAATGAAAATGCCCCTCTTTATAATGACAATTTGATTGTTATTTTACTTGAAAGTATCGACCTTTTTGGTATAGACCCAGTATATACGCCTACCCTTTACAAAATGTATTATGAGGGTGAAAACAGCATAACATTGAAGAATTTCAGGGCAAGAAACAGGACAAACAACAGCGAAGGAATTACGCTGCTTGGAAGTATGCCTAAAGAAAAAACAATTTATGACGCATATCAAGCTGGTTATAATTTTGATTATTCACTTCCACGCCTGTTTAAGAGGGCGGGAGATGACGCGATAACCACCTTTGTTCATCCAAACTATGCAAGTTTTTATGACAGAAATATCACTCACAGCAAGGATGGCTTGGGCTTTGACAGGCTTGTTATGTATGAAGATTACAACGGTCAGCAGAAGATGGACAGCTTTGGAGATTGGATTTTAGATGAAGAGTTTGTAAGCAATGTGATTGATAAATTCTTGCCAACAGACCAAAGATTTTTGACTTATTTTTCTACCTTGTCAACTCATGGCCAATATACTACAAACAGAAAATATTTTGAAAATCATTATAAAATCTATGATGAAAAAGTGGATGAATACAAGGTTTGGCTGAGTGAAATGGGCTTTGTTTATCCAGAAGATGAACATTCTCAATATATACTTAAAAATTATAAAGTGGGCACAATTGACCTTGAAAACACGATAAATTTGATTTTAGATGAGCTTGAAAAACGAAACCTCTCGCAAAACACTTCAATCTTAATGTTTGCAGACCACAATGCTTACTATCATGACCTATGCTATTCAATGCGTGATATAGAAAAGTCAGATTTCGCAAACACTGATGTGTTTAATATCCCAGCAATGATTTACAGTCCAAAAGTTGCAGGCGAAGAGGGTATTGTCATTGATGATTTTACAAACACCTATGACCTTCTACCAACCATCTGCCAGTTGTATGGGTTGGAACAAAATACAAATTTGTTCCTTGGTCATTCAATATTGAGTGAAGATATCAAAGACTCATTCTTTGCTTCTCATCTTGGCGGAATGTTTACAGACAAAATCTTCAGCCAAAATATTAAAGATGTCTATATTCTTGACCAAAGTGTAACTGAAGATGATATCAATCGTTTTAAAGATAATGCAATAAATTACTTTACAAAACAGTCAATTCTTGAAACTATTTACAAAAATGGAATAAATGGCACAAAATTATCGTCAAAATAAAAACGATTAAAATGGCTTTTTAAAGGTTTTAATTTAATATGAACAGAAAAAGATGTTTGAGAATATATAATAACTATGTTCTCAAATATTTTTTTAAATAAGACAAATATAATTTCAAATTGCAAAATTTTAAAGAGTGCCTGTAAGGCAGAGTTGTGCGTAATGGTCAAGGCAAACGCTTATGGACATGGCGACAGAGAAGTCGTTCAAATGCTTGAGGGCGAGGTTGATTATTTCGGTGTATCATGCCAATCTGAAGCTGAAAAATTGAGATCTTTTACAAAAGCGCATATTGTGGTTTTTGGAAGCTGTGATGATTATAAAAGTTGCATTGAAAATGACATCTCTTTTGCTCTTCTATCATTCAAACATGCAAAGGAAATGATTGCTCTTTCAAAGAAAACTCAAAAAAAGCCCAGAATGCATCTGTGTATAAATTCTGGTATGAATAGATATGGCGTGAAAGACAAAAAAGAGCTTAAAAGAATTATAGAGCTTCTTTCAAGACATAAGCTTCAACTCGAAGGGATTTACACCCATTTTTCTTCACTTACAACTGATAAGGCATATACTGAAAGGCAAAAGGCAATTTTCTATGATTATTTGACGCTGATGCCTAAAAATTGGAATACTGTCAAACATGTAGGTGGCGGAGGTACAATTTTTGGTGATTTTGAAGCAGATATGTTCAGGGTGGGACTTGAAGTTTATGGTTATGGAAATGATCTTGTAAAGCCAGTGCTTTCAATGGAGAGTAAGGTAGTTGATATTCAAAAGGTAGAAAAAGGGGAGCATGTAGGCTACCTATGTGGTTTCACTGCTGAGAAAGATATGACTGTTGCTACAATTCCACTTGGTTATGGTGATGGGTTACCAAGAAAGCTTTCAAATCAAATTTCAGTCAAAATAAATGGCCAGCTTGCCAAAAATTGCGGCAATATTTGCATGGATGCCTTTATGGTGGATGTAAGCGAGCTTAAATGTAAAATAGGCGATAGGGCTGTGATTATAGAAAATGCGACAATACTGGCAAAGCTTTTGGGTACAACTGAATATGAAGTGCTTACAAACTTTGCTAAATTTAGAGGTAAGCGAGCGGTTATCAGCTGAAACAAATGACAAAATTCATATAAGAAATTTTTAAAAAATTTATTAAGGATATTTACTTTTGACTTGTCTTGTGATATAATTTATATTGGGGGAAAAGGATGAGAAGACGAAAAAAAGACCCACGAGACGAATATTATGATAAAAAAGTAGATGAACTTGAGTTTAACGAAAATATTGATGACGAATATACCAAAAGCGTTATGAACAAATGCTTAAGGGGGCATCAAGATAATAAATGGATGGCCGCTTCAGGTATTCTGTCTATTTTAATAGGCGCAGCCTGCATAATTACCATGATTATTGTAGGACTTGTATTTGTTTATTCAAGTGAAAGTCTTCATGATATGGCTGTAATTGATGGAACAGTTGATTTTGAAGCTGAAAAGCGGAAGGTTATCATCTGTTCAATAATTATTCCTTTAATTGGAATATTGAATATCTATTTAGGTTTGAAAATAAACTCTTTTGCAGGTTATACAAGAGAGATGTTGATGAAAAATACTGGCACAATCGTGTGCTTTGGAATTATGCAATGCATTGCAGGAGGCTTCTTTATTTGTATTTTAACTTTTATTGGTTATTTGGTAGGCAGAGGAATGGACTATGGTGCTATTTACTACAATAAAGTTGACACCTATTCAAATAAAGAGTGGGAGCTTGAGGAGCGCTATTTAAACAAAGAGCTTAAGGCAATCAAAGAAAGCATTTTTGAAGATGACATAAATGCTGAAGATGATGAAATTATCATAAAATCAAAGAAAAAAAAGCAAAAAAAAGCTTAAAAATTTGATATACAATTTATTAAGTAAATTAAATAAAAAATTTTTGGAAATTCCTTGAAAAAGGAATTTTTTTTTGCTATAATTTGTATATATTTAAATAAAGGAGACGCAATATGTTGTTTTTTGGGAGAAAAAAGAAAAAAGAGAAGGAGTTGGCTGAAAAAAGAGCTAAAGAAAAAGAATTAGCTGAAAAAAAGGCAAAAGAAGAAGCAAAAAAAGCTGAAAAAACTGAGAAGGCAGAGGCAAAATCTGCTGCCAAACCAAAGGCTGAGGTTAAAGAAGAGCCAAAAACTGAAAAAGAAGAGAAAAAAGCTGTAAAAAAGGCAGAGCCAAAGCAGGAAAAGAAAGAAGAAAAGAAAGAAGTTAAACCTGTTGCTAAAGAAGCTAAAGAGCCTGCAAAAAAAGAAGAAAAGACAGAAAAAGCTGTCAAAGAGGAAGAGAAAATTGTTGAAGAAAAGACTCATGAAGAACATGAGGGTTTTGATGTTGAAGTTGAAGAGAAGACAAGAAAGGCTATTTACAGAGTTATTTACGATAAAGAAGACAGGCTTTGGAAGATAAAAAAAGATGGCGCTAAGAGAGTTATTGACAGTTATGTGACAAAAGAAGAAGTGCTTGCAAGGGTGCAAGAGCTTGCTCAAAGCCATGACTCAAAATTCATTGTTCATAAGAAAGATGGAAAATTCCAAAAGAAAACAAACCTAAATTTGAAAAATACAGATAAAGGGACAAAATAAATGAAAACTCAATTGATAAATTTAAAGGGCGGTGCAAAGCTGTTGTTCAACAGACAGACCGAAATAAATGGTATCAATATTGAATTTAATTTTAAAGCGGGTGCATTGAATGACCCAATGGGCAAACTTGGTGTTGCCCATTTTTGTGAGCATGCTCTTTGTGATTTTGCAAATGCAAAAATGACAAAAAAGGAAAGGGCAAGCTATGCACGAAAGTTTCAATATAGAAATGCTTTTACATCTCGTGAAGTTATGGGCTTTATTATTCGCACTGTTGAAGAAGATTTTGAAGATGCTGTTGATTTTATTACAGAGTCGTTCTCTTCGATAAAATTCTTGCCTGAAGATTTTGCGGAAGAGCAGAAGATTATTGAAGATGAAATCAAAATGCAACTTCAAATAAACAACAGAATTACTCCATATATCACTACAACTGAGGTGCTTGACGAGCCAGCTTATAACAATCTTATCTCTTCACCAGCCGGAACAGTTGAAACATTTGCAAAGATTACCGTTGATGATTTAAAAGAATTTACTTCAAAGTTTATTACATTAAACAACCTCATTGTCACAATAAGTGGAAACATAAAAAAATCAAAAATGCTTTCAATAGTAAAAAAATATACTGAAAGCCGTTTGAAAGAGTCAGATACCTTCGGCTTTGATAAAAAAGAGATTGAATATTTCCAGCCTAAAGTGCATTTCGCAACAGCGGTTGAAAATGGAAAGGCAAAAATTGAAATATGCTATGACCTCAAAAGAATACCTTATTCTTATGAGTTTATTCGTGAGGACGGGATTACAACAATTCTTAGGGCAATCTTACAAGAAAAGACTTTTGAGTTTTTCAGAACGGAAAATAAACTGTGTTACGGTTGCAGAAACTATATTGGACTTGACCAAGGCCATCTCATAAATGAGATTATTATTGACTGTCAAGAAGAAAATATGCGTACTGTGATTGATAAGTTTGGTCAATTTATCAATTCATGCGAAGGGGACCTTTCTAAAGAGTTGTTTAATAAAAATAAGAAAAAAGTGGTTGATAGTTTCAATTTTGACCTTCAAAGCATAGGCGATATTTCTGGCTCTATGTATTGGACTTATGTGAGAAAACATAAACTTTATGATGATAAATACAAAAACGAATGGCATGGCCAACTTGAAAGAGTGACCTATGAAGATGTAAATGAGATGTATAAAACTCTTTACAGGGTAAAACCGCATATTATTTTAGTCGCAAGTGATGAATTTAAAGATTTCAGTTATGATGATATTGTGGTTTTAAGATAATATTAAATTTTAATAGGATTAAATAAAAAAGGTTTCAATTTTTGTGAAACCTTTTTTAAAATAATTTAAATAAAGTTATTTTCCAAGACGCTCTTCAATTTCTTTTTTAATAAGATCAAAGATTTCATCTGGTGAAAGTGATGCGTCTATTATACAGAAGCGGTCTTTTTCAACTTCAGCGACGAAGTCATAACCTCTTGCAACAGCTTGATGAAATTCAAGCCCTTCGCTTTCAATGCGGTCAAGTGCTTCATTGCACTTGCTTTTGCGTTTAAACGCTTCTTCTGGTGCAAGTTTTAAATAGAAGGTGAGATCAGGCTTCAACTCTCCAATTATAAGATGAGTAAGTTGAAGAAGCTCTGACTTGTTCATAATCCCTCTTGCTTCACCTTGATAGGCAAGTGTGGAATCATAAAATCTGTCAGCTATGACAATTTTTCCTTCATTTAAAGCTGGAATAATCTTATTATTGCTTATCTGACACCTAGCCGCACAAAAGAGCAAAAGCTCAGTCATTGGCAGAGGTTTATCATCTGTGTAATTTAAGAGAAGTTTTCTTATTTCTTCTGCAAGGGGAGTGCCACCTGGCTCTCTTACAAAAAGATATTCATTCTCGTTAAATTTTTCTTTAAAATATTCTTTAAGTTTTGTCACCTGTGTAGATTTTCCACAAGCTTCTCCGCCTTCAATTGTGATAAAAAGTCCTTTTTTCATTTGCCAAGCCTTCTTTTATTCTTCTTCATCATGGTTGCAATTGCAATGTTCGTGACAATGTCCATGATGTTCTCCGCAATGACAATCATCTCCACAGTCACATTCATCGTCGCAATGGCAATGGTCGTGCTCGCCACATCTGCAAGCTTCATCAAAGATGTCTACATATTCGATATATTCGTCAAGATTATGTGATTTATATATATTTTCTGGCATCTGGTCGGTTGTTGTATATCCAGGCTCAGCAACAAGCACTTCAACAATGCGGTTGATTACTGAAGCACAAGTAAGCTCGGCAGTTGCGGGTCTTTCAATAACAACTCTGGTTGAAGGCTCGCCTTCAATGGTCCAATCGTTGCAGTCAAATTCATCTTTTCTGTAAACTTTTCCAATGCACTCAGAGATAATTGTAGTGCCTTCTTCAGTTTCAGTAGTCACAATAGCACTCATTCCAGTGCAATCTCCCTTCTTGATTGTCATATCAAGGGTAGATGAGTAAATATCTTCGGTTGCAATTTGAGGGGTTGTTTTTTGGGTTTGTCTTTTTACATGAAGTCCAAGTTTAGAACAAAGCCAGCCATTTACATTCCACATATAGCTTGGAGCATAATTTCCATCTTGAATAAGTTTGGCTCTCTCTTCGTCACTGATTTCATCAACAGAAGCGATTTCTTTTTGAAATTCTTCAACTGTAAGTCCAGCACCATGCACTTTTGCAAGAGAAATTCCATAATCTTCAACATTATAGCTTGATTTTCCTCTTATTGTAGTTATTTTATGAGTTGCACCTGCCAAAACGCTGATGAGATTTCCCCAAAAAACATCTTGATATCCGCTTCCGCAGATGGTGCAACCGTTTTCTTTGGCAATTTCGTCAAGCTTAGCAGCAAGAACAGGGCTTGAATTTTGAGCATAGAACGCCTCTTCGCAAGTTGATATAACATTTACGCCAGCCTTAGCGAAAGTCTCATAGATAGGGTAGTTTTCGCTGAAAAGACTTGTAGTTGTCACAATTGCGACATCAACCTCATGCTCCTCCAGAAATTTTTCAAGCTCGTTTGCGTCTTGAATTTTTACGCCAACAGGTTTGCTTGTCTCAAGGACAACTGAGACATCCTTGCCAAATTTGCTTTTGTCAATGTCAAAAGCACCAACAAGCTCAACTCCTTTTTCAAGTGCATATCCGATTGTGTACTTGCTCATTTTTCCACAACCATATTGTACCATTTTGATTTTTTCCATTTTATCCTCCTAATATTAAGTATAACAATTTATCAATTTTTTACCAAACTATTTTCAAATCTTTAAATAAAAAAATATGCAACTTTTTAATATAATTGTTAAGCTTGCATATTTATTTGTTTGTTTTTGTCAATTTGGTTTTTCAAACCTTATTCAACATGACTTTTGCACAACTCAAGTTTATTCTTCAGGACTGTTGTCAATAGGGTGAGTTTTGAAATATTTATGGATGTTTGCCGCAAGAGCGGGGCTTATTTCAGGAAGAGTAGTCAACATTTCAATGTCAAGCTTTGCAATATTCTCACTTGTGCCAAAAGCTTTTAAAAGAGCATCTCTTTTCTTTGGCCCAATGCCTTCAATTTCGTCAAGCACTGACTTAGTTTGTTTTTTAAGCCGAATATCTCTGTGAAAGGTGATTGCGAAGCGGTGTGCCTCATCTCTTATCCGTTGCAAGAGTTTAAGCTCGGCTGAGCCAGGTTTTAATAGGGTAGGAAGGCTGTTGTTTGGATGAAAAACCTCTTCAATTCGCTTTGCAAGACTTATCATTTGAATATCATCTTGCAAATTCATTTTTGTAAGAATTTCAAAACAAGATGAAAGTTGACCTTTGCCACCGTCAATTACAAGAAGATTAGGTTTTTCTTTAAAGCTTTCGCCATTTTGTTCCTTAAATCTCTTAAGACGCCTTGTCAAAGCTTCTTCAAGCGAGGCAAAGTCATTTGAGCCCTTAACTGTCTTGATTTTAAATTTTCTGTAATCTTTTTTGCTTGGCTCACCATTTTTGAATACAACCATAGAGCAAACTTTGTTTGTTCCACTTATATTTGAAATATCATAACATTCCATTCTAAGTGGAAGCTCTTTTAAATTCAGTTTTTCTTGCAAAACCTTTAAAGCTCCCAAAGTATTGTTATATTTAAGTCTGTCTTTTTCAATATGCTTTTCAAGATACTCTTTGGCATTTTCCTTTGCCATATCAAGCAAATTTTTATTTATTCCATGCGGGTTTGTAATGAAATTGATTTTTTTGCCCAAAAATTCAGACAACAGCTCAGGTGAATTTATTTCATGAGAAAGAATGATCTCGTTTGGAACAATCATGTTTTGATAATATTGAGAAATAAAATTGAAAAGCGTTTGACCTTCTTCCAATTCTGCGTCCATACATGGATAAGAAATAATACCCAAAATCTTACCGCCGCGCACAACCATATAGGTGATAACCCCGCTAAGACCGTCAGTAACATAGGCAAAAACATCCTTTGAGACATCTTTGGGAAGGTTTGCTACAATTCGGTCTTTAAGTTTTTTGACCATTTTTAGACGCTCTCTTAATATTATGGCATTTTCAAAGTTTTCATTTTCTGAAGCTTCAAGCATTTTCTTTTGTAAAATTTCTTCAATTTCATTGTCGTTTCCATTAAGGAAATGCACAGCTTTTTCAATTTCGTTCAGATATTGAGCTCTTGAAATTTGCTTGGTGCAGGGGGCAAGACAAAGACCAAGAGAATAGTTTAAGCATTCTCGTTTTGCAATGGATGTTTCGGTAATTTTATTCGAACATGTTCTGATTTTAAAAGCGGTGTTGATGGTTTTTAAAATCTCTCGTGCGTCAAGCCCAGCAAAGTAGGGGCCGAAATATTTTGCGCCGTCCTTTTTTACCTTTCTTACTATTTCAAAGCGAGGAAAAGGTTCTTTTAAATCAATTTTAATATAAGGAAATTGCTTGCCATCTTTTAGTAGAATATTATAAAAAGGTTGATATTTTTTTATAAGATTGCTCTCAAGTGCAAGGGCATCCATTTCAGACATCGTGATAAAATAGTCAAAACTAGCCACATTGTCAACCATTGCCTGCACCTTGCTTGGCTTAGGACTATTGCGGAAATACTGACTTACTCGATTTTTGAGATTTTTTGCCTTTCCGACATAAATGACGACGCCGTCGCAATCACGCATAACATAAACGCCAGGTTTTGTCGTCAAAGTTTTAAGTTTGTCTCTGATTATTTCATTCATGCTTTTATTATATCCAATTGATAATTTTTTTTAATTTATTCAGCTTTATCTACTTTTTGCTTGTCTTTTTTATTTTGCTGAAGCCTTTTAATTCTTGATTTGATTTTGCTGAAAAGCTTTAGATTAACAAGTATGGCAATGCTTATTGCAAGCACTTGATAAGCGGCCCCTAAGAGAAAGATAAACTTTATATTTTCTACTTGCATTAAAGAAACATAAATGCTCACGCAAATAAGCCAGCCAAAGATAGACAAACTGACAGGCTCTACGACATTATGAAGCACCCTTATGTATATGAATATGCTTAAGAAAGAAAGCGGTGTAATATAAAGATACATAAGCCATTTGTTGAATGTAAGAACATTTGCTGTGCCAAGAATATAAATCACAACACTTCCGACAGCAAACATGATTGCGTTTGCCAGCAAAAGCATGGCAATGCGGAAAATAGTTTTTCTGCGCTTTTCTAAAATTTTATGCTTTTCATCAACGACATCTTCATGAAGTAAATCTTCTTTTAAAAGGTCGTCAATAGTAATGCCATAAAGCTTTGCAATTTCTTTGAGTGTAAAAACGCTTGGGGTGGTGTCCCCATTTTCCCATTTGCTTATATTTTTATTGCTGTAATTAAGCTTTTTTGCAAGCTCAAGTTGACTAAGCCCAGCACTTTTTCGATATTTGACTAGGTTTGCTGCAATGATTTCTTTATCTTCCATTTAGGCTATTTTAACAGATTTTGCTTGAAAAATCAATTTAAAAAGGATAATTTTAAGTTAAAAAATGACATTTTCTCTTTAAAAGCGAAATCGTCAGAGTGCTTTTAGAATAAAAAAATCAACTTCGCTTGAAAGTACAATGGTTTGATTGTAAAATATTTATGATTTTTAATTGTGGATAAAAACCAAATAAAGTCAAAGGAAAATTAAGGAGAAAAAATGAATTCACAAAATAAAGTAAAAATTATCACTGACACCTGTTGCAGTCTTTCTAAAGATAGATTGGAAAGCATGGGCGTGGATTATCTTCAAAACACTTTTATGCTAGAAGAAAAACTATTTAAGGGATTTGACACTTTTGAAGACACTAACGAACAATTTTATGAAAACTTAAAAAATATGAAAAATATTTCAACAGGATGTGTCAATATTCAAGATGCAACTGACTTATTTGAAAAATATGCAGCGGAAGGGGTGGATGTTGTCTATATTGGCCTTTCTAGTGGGCTGAGCTCTTCTTATAATAATGTTCGCCTTGCAGCCGATGAAATCAATGAAAAATATGGCAAAAAGATTTGGATTGCTGATTCGCTTACGGGAGGAAATGGACTTGGAAAAGCTGTTCAAGAGGTTGCAACACTTGCAAATGAGGGTAAATCTGCTGAGGAAATTTTTAATATAATAGACAAAAACGGATTAAAAATTATTTCATTATTTGTTCCAGGGGATTTAATTTATTTGTGCAGACTTGGCAGACTTAATAAAGTTGTGGCAGGAATTGGAAGCCTTTTAAAGATTGCTCCAATTATAAGCACTGATGAAGCTGGAAAACTTAAAATACTTTCAAAAGTTATTGGCAGAAAAAAGGCAATTGCTTCAGTTAAAGAATATCTTTTGAAGAATGCTGACTTAGAAAAAGAAGAGACAATTTTTATTGGTCATACAAATCAGCTTCAAGAGGCAAAAGAGCTCGAGCAGTTTATCAATGAAAATATGAAAAATAAAACTGTTGATATTGATTATATTGACAGAACAATGGGCTGCCACTGTGGTCCTGAAACAATTGCAATTTTTGCGAGTGGAAAATAAGAATAAATTTTTATTTTCAAATTACTATTGGTAAAAAAAATAATGTTTTAAAAAAGAGTTTCTATAACGAAACTCTTTTTTTTAATTTTTAAGCTCTTTGATTTTTGCAAGGCATTCTTCTTTGGTAAGCGTAAACTGCTCACTAGAAGTCATGTTTTTAAGTGAATACATACCGCTTTCAACTTCATTTTCGCCAACGATTAAAATGAAAGGTATTTCACGCTTGTTTGCTTCTTTCATTTTTCCTTTAAAAGAACGCTCATCATAATTTATATCACAAACTATTTCTTTTTGGAAATATGCTTGAAGTTGAAGGCAGCTTAGAAGAGTATCTCCAAGTGGTATAATTTGCAAATCAATATTAGTTTTCTTAAAGCTTGGCAACATTTCATTTTTATCAAGCAGGTCAAATAGGCGGGTAAGCCCTATGCTTACGCCAACCCCGGGCATATTCTTTGATGAATAATAACCAGCAAGATTGTCATATCTTCCACCAGCGCAAACAGCGCCAAATTCTGGATGAGAAGGCATAACCGCTTCAAATACAGTGCCAGTATAATAGTTGTGTCCTCGAATGATGCCTATGTCAAGAAGGTAATTGTCTTTATTTAATCCATAAGCATTCAAATAAGAAAATACCTCTTTAAGCTCTTTTACGCCTTTTTGATAGGTTTCATTGTCGCTTAAGCTTTCAATGTTTTGAATAACCTCTTCAAACTGCCCACATTCCATTGTAATGGCTATAAGCTTCTGTGCCTTGTCATTGTCTATGCCAAGCTTTACAAGCTCTTCTAGGGCGTTTTCTTGGCCAATTTTGCCGAGTTTGTCAAGAATTACGAGAATATCAAGGGTGAGGTTCTCAAGACCCAAGCCTTCACAATATCCAAACAAAATATTTCTGTTTGAAATGTGGATGACAATGTTGAGGTTTAACTCATTGAAAACTTGATATGCAAGGTTTAAACATTCTGCATCAGCTATGCAAGGTAGTTTTTCAAGCCCTACAATATCGGCGTCACATTGAATAAATTCTCTGAAACGGCCTTTTTGAGCACGCTCGCCTCTAAATACCTTTCCTATTTGATAACGCTTGAAAGGGAAGGTGAGGTTTGGTTCATTCATTGCCACAAATCTTGCAAGTGGAACGGTGAGGTCATATCTCATACAAACAGAAGTGTCACCCTTTGTAAAAGCGTAAAGTTCTTTGTCAATCTCTCCGCCAGACTTTGCAAGAAGAATTTCACTAAGCTCTAAAACAGGGGTATCAAGAGGCATAAAAGCAAACTTTTGATATACAGACTTGATTTTATCTCTCATCTGATCAAATATCATCTGCTTGCTTGGCTCAAGCTCCATAAAACCTGACAATTTTCGAGGAGTAATCAGTTTTTTCTCGCTCATAAAATCTCCTTTTTTCAAATATTCTATTAAAGAAAGCAAATTGCAAGTTTTTTAATTTATAGGTTAAATTATATATAAAAAATCAAAATTTTGATTTGCTTTCTTATTTCTTTTATTTAATTTATAAGATAAAAAATGGGCAAAAATAGCATTTTTTCCTAAAAAGTTATACCCATAAAGTTATCCACATTTACACAAGTAAATATTTATACATTTGTGTTAATTTTTATTCATTTTGGCTATTTATGTGGATAACTCCCTAAGTTATACACATTTACACACATAAATTTTTAAAAATCTGGCTATTTTTGCCATCTTTTTTTAATAAAATTTCAAGTTGTGTGTAATTTTAATGAAAAATTTGTGTCAAAATTTGATATAAGATGATGTTTATATAATCATGTCTGAGTTATTTATAAGCCAAAATGTATAAAAATACGAAAGTGGTGAATATTTGTATTTTTAATGATTATTTTTTGTTTTATTTTGTAAAATTATTTACAAATATAATCTTGCTGGACAAGCTTTTATTAAACAGCCCGCCAGCAAGAATTTTTTATAAAATTTAAGTTGTTTTCATTGAAATTTTGCGTATATTTGCTTAAAATTTCCAGCAAAACTTAACAATTGATCACATTAAGGTCTTTAATGAAAGTTGAAGGTGTTTTGCTGCAAGTAAAGTAGAGTTTGTGAAGGGCGCGAGTGCTTGATACATAGATAATATTCTTATCAACTGTGTTTCGATAGTTTTCGTTGTCGCAGTTTGGAATAATTACAGCATCAAATTCAATGCCTTTCGCAGTTGCACATGAGGTGATAAGCACACGACTTGAGTAGTCTTCTGGATTTACAAGCAATTTGCAATCAATGATTTCATGAAGTTTTTTGTGTAATAATTCAGCTTCTTTATGACATTTGCAAACGATTGCAATGTGTTCAAGATTTTTACACTCTTTTTCAATTATTTCTTTAATAGCTTTTGCTTGGTTTTCAGTTTTATAAATGGCAGGCTCGCTTCCGCTTCTGTTTACAAATTCAATATCATCAAGTCCAACAAGGTGGTTTGCAAATTTTGCAATTTCCTTAGTAGAACGATAAGTTTTGTTAAGCTTGAGCAGTTTGCAGCCCAAAAAGTCTGCAGTGATTGTAAGATATTCATCAGTCACATTTTTTTCAATGCATTGATGGACATCGCCAACCATAATTTTAGGACAAGCCCAAATCTTTTTAAACATATAAAAGTCAACAGGGGTGAAATCTTGCATTTCATCAATAATGAGATATTTTGCTGAGAAATCGTGGTCTATTCCATAGATAAAATGCTTGATTGCCATGAAGGTGCCTTTATCCATATAACTTATTTTCTTATTTTTAGAAACTTTATAGCCTTCTCTTGCCATAAAAATCTCAAAAACCTTATCTGTATCTCTTACAGGCAAAAATTTGTATAAAATGTTTTTAAAACGCTCTTTTAAAGCTCTGTTCTGTTCTTTTGAATAATGTCTTTTTTCTGTGAAATACATTGCATATTGCCAAGCGATCTTGTTGATACGCTCATAAAGGTCATAACCTTTAAAGGTTTTAAAGAAAAGCTCGCTTGTTTGCTCGGCAGTAAATTCAACATATTCCTTTTCTCCGTCCATATTTTCGCTTACAAGATATTTTAATGTCTGAGGCGAATATGTTTCAAGGAAAGGCCCTTTAAGGAAGCGGAGAAGGTCATCAAGGTATTCATAAGAAGATTTATATGAAATTTCATTTAAAAGCTCTTGTGATGGTGAGGTTGCAATTTCATCAAGCATTTCTTCACGATTTTGAATGCCTTTTTTAAGCTCTGCCCTTGCAAGCTGAGCGAATGTGGTTTCAACGAGGTTGTCTTCACCAAGTTGAGGCAAAACATCTGAGATGTAGCTTGAGAATATATTGTTTGGTGAAACGATAGTAATATCACTGCTTTTTATTGTTTTTCTGTGTTTGTATAAAAGATAAGCTGCACGGTGCAGGGCAATAGAGGTTTTTCCAGAGCCAGCAATGCCTTGAACGAGCATATTTTCATTTGTGTCATTTCGAACAATTGAATTTTGTTCTTTTTGTATGGTGGAGACAATTTGTTTCATCTTAATAGAAACATTTTGTGACAAGATTTCTTGCAAAATATCGTCATTGATTGTCAAATCGGTGTCAAAATAAGATATAAGATTTCCATCATCAATCTTGAATTGTCGTTTAAGTTCAAGTCGTCCATTGAATGTTTCATCCGCGATTGAGAAAGAAGCATCACCAAGACTGTAATCATAATACATGCTTGAAATTGGTGCTCGCCAGTCGGCAACATACAACTTATTGTCGTCGATTACATTGCCAATTCCAATATAGATATTTTGAGTTTTCTTTTTGCCATGTGGCGTGAAATCTATTCTTGCAAAGTAAGGATTTTTAGATTGAAGCTCAAGCCTCTTATTTTCAAGCTCAAGCTCCATTTCCTCTTCCTGAAGCAGTCCAAGACTGGTGTAAGAATTTGCAAGGTCTTCACCTCGAGTAAGGTCGGAAAAGTTTGAGCCCTGTTCTTTGATGCCTTTTTTAAGCTTTTCGCGTGCTTTTTTGAGTTTAGAAGCACTTAAACCAACTTTCTTTTCCAAAACCCTTTCAGTTGCTTCGAGGTATTGTTGTTCATTTATATCCAAATTAAGCCTCCCTTAGAGTAAACTTTACTCTTCATCATTTGTAGTATTGTTTTCTTGATTACCAAGATTATCAGAAATTTCTTCCTTTGTCAAGTTATTTAACTCCATTTCTTCGCTGTCAGTCTCATTTGATTGCAGTGCGTTATTTTCACTTTCATCGTTTTCATTTTCTTCTTCTTTTTTGACAAGTGCTGCACTTACAATTTCATTATCATCTTTAAGTCTCATAATCTTCACACCTTGGCTTACTCTTGAAAGCTGGCTTATGCCAGTAAGAGGGGTGCGAATGATAATGCCATTGTCGGCAATAAGAAGAATGTCGTTGTCATCATAAGTTTGTTTCAACGCAACAAGGTGGCCAGTTTTTTCATTGAATACGCCGGCTTTAACCCCCATACCACCACGACTTTGAACGCGGTAGTCATTTACACTAGAGCGTTTTCCATAGCCCTTTGAAGAGATTGTGATTATTTGAGAGTCAGGCTTAATTACGGCAAGGTCAACAATAAAATCGTCTTTAGAAAGTTTCATACTTCTTACGCCTTGGCTGTCACGACCCATGTTTCTTACATCAGTTTCGTTGAAGCGAATGGCTTTTCCATTATGAGAAGCCACAAGTATATCATCTTCGCCAGAAGATACTTCCACGCCAATAAGCTCATCATTTTCGAGAAGGTGAATTGCAATCTTGCCCACCTTTCTGATTGACTCAAATTCTGATAAAGAAGTCTTCTTGATAAGTCCGTTTCGAGTTGCCATAATAAGATTACCTTCAGCGTCATCTTTTCGTGGAATGACGGTGGTGACTTTCTCATCAGTTGAAAGCATGAGAAGGTTGATAATAGCTCTTCCTTTTGCCGTTCTTTGCGCTTCAGGCACTTCATAGGCCTTTATGCAATAAACTCGTCCTTTATTTGTGAAAAACAAAAGGTCATCATGCGTGCAGGTGACAAACATATTTTCAATGTAGTCCTCTTCCTTGGTCTTATGAGCAGTTATGCCCACGCCACCACGATTTTGAGCCTTATATTCGCTGGTTGACATTCGTTTGATATATCCTTGATGGGTCATAGAAATTATTACATCTTCCTTCTCAATAAGGTCAGCAATGTCGATGCCACCTGCGTCAAGACTGATTTCAGTTTTACGCTTGTCACCATAGTTGTTTTTAATTTCTTCAAAGTTGTCTCTTAAAATTTTGAGAACACGGGCAGGGGTGGCAAGAATATCTTCAAGGTCAAGAATAAGCTCGTCAAGCACTCTAAGCTCTTCTTTGAGCTTTTCAACTTCCAAACTTGTAAGCTTTGAAAGCTTCATTTCAAGAATTGCATTCGCTTGAATTTCGTCAAGCTCAAAATTTTCTGTAAGTTTTACGCAAGCATCAGCTTTATCGTCTGCAGATTTGATGATTTTGATGACTTCATCAATATTTGCAAGGGCAATAACAAGACCTTTTACAATATGCTCTCTCTCTTTGGCTTTATTAAGGTCAAATTGAGTTTTTCTTATAAGCACTTCTTTTTGGTGCTCAAGATAGTAGGTAAGCATTTCCTTAAGATTTAAAATTTTTGGTTGACCATCAGCAAGTGCAAGGAAAATAATTCCCGAGCCTTTTTGAAGTTGAGTCATTTTGTAAAGAGAGTTTAAAACTACCTGAGCGTTGAAATCTTTCTTTACATCAATGACAATTCTCATACCATTTCTGTCAGATTCTTCATTTATATTTGAAATTCCTTCAAGTCTCTTATTTTTTACAAGGTCTGCAATTTGAATGATAAGTTGAGCCTTGTTTACCTGATAAGGAAGCTCAGTTACGATAATTCGGCTTCTACCATTGTCATTTTCTTCAATTTCGGCGCGTCCTCTTACAATTATACCGCCGCGTCCTGTCTTATAGGCGTGCTTGACTGCTGTTCTGCCCATTATAATACCACCTGTAGGGTAGTCAGGCGCAGGGATAATTTTGATGAGCTCATCAATGTCAATCTCTGGATCGTCAATAAGTGCTTGAAGTCCAGTCAAAACTTCTGTGAGATTGTGAGGTGGGATGTTTGTTGCCATACCTACAGCAATACCATCAGCACCATTTACAAGAAGGTTTGGGATTTTTGCAGGAAGTACTTTAGGCTCTTCATTTTGATTGTCAAAGTTTGGCATAAAGTCAACTGTTTCTTTGTCAATGTCTTGAAGCATAAGTCCAGCAATCTTGGCAAGACGTGCTTCTGTGTAACGCATAGCAGCTGGAGGGTCGCCGTCAACAGAGCCAAAGTTTCCTTGTCCGTCAACAAGAGGATAGCGCATAGAAAAGTCTTGAGCAAAGCGGACAAGCGCGTCATAGATAGAGCTGTCACCATGAGGGTGATATTTACCCATAACATCACCGACAATGCGGGCGCATTTTTTGGTTTGCTTGTCATAGAAGTTGTTCATTTCGCCCATAGCAAACAAAATTCTTCTATGAACAGGCTTAAGGCCATCTCTTACATCAGGAATTGCACGAGAAACATTGACGGCCATAGCATAAGACATAAACGATTTTTTGAGGTTGTCAACAGTGTCAACCTTTTCGACTTTGGTCTCTTTAAAAATCTCTTCGAGTGATTTTTTAGTTTGATGTTCTTTCATTTTTTATCTCCTAATTGGTGCGACGCAATATAATCATCAGCAATCTTGCCGCCTCTTTCAATTTTATAATTCATAATCTCTTCAACTGCTGCCGCTCCAAACAATCTTTTGATTTGACTGGCTGTAATAAGCACATCAGCAGTTTCTTCTATGATATTCTTTTTGATTTGCTCAAGCTTTGCATCATTTTCAGCCGATTTGTCGTTGCGGCTGTAACGCATAAACTTGCAAAGCTCTTTAGTAAGCTCGCTCATTTCTTCAATGCACATTCGCATTTCGCTCTCTTTTCCAAAAGCAAAAGCAAGTTTATCATAAATATCATTAAATTTCTTTTCATCTATCATAAATCATCAACCTTTTCTTCCATTTTGTCATTTTCGATTATATTTTTAAGTTTTTCTTTCAAATTTTGTTTGTTTTTAATCACTTTATCATCTTTTTCAAAACCATATTCATCAATTTGTAAGTCAAGATTTAACTCAAGCCATCCAGCAACTAAAAATCTATGACAAAATTCTGTAGGTTTTTCAAAACATAACAAAACAGCATTTTCACCAAGTTGATTGTAAATTTCTTTAGCATCAAGTGGTTTTAAAACTATATTATAAAATTTTTCGATATAACTTTGTTGATTTTTTTCTTTTAATTGGCCATACTCTTCTTTTGAAAGCAAGCCATTATTAAATTTGTTTTCAATTTCATTTTCAATTGCTTTCCATTTTCTAAAGAAAGGATAAGGGGAAAGTTTTCTCATTCCTTCTCCCTTGAAACCTACTATTCTTCCCTCATCGCCTGATATAGCGATAGGTCTATAATTTGCAATGTCGATTTTATTTAATCTTGCATAATAAGAAGTCTTCATGGCTCACCTTATACATCAAGATCGGTAACAAGATTTGGGTTTTCTTCAATGAATTTTCGTCTAAGCTCGCTGTCTTCACCCATGAGGTCGTTGAAATATTTCTCTGCTTCAATGGCATCTTCCATTGTAAGTTGTTCAAGTATTCTATGTTCTGGGTCAAGAGTGGTTTCCCAAAGCTGTTCTGCGTTCATTTCACCAAGACCTTTATAGCGCTGTTGAGAAGCTCCAACTCTGCCATTTTCAACATACCAAGCGTCAAGCTCTTGGTCTGTATAGAAATAATATTCGTTTTTATTTTTTGTCACCTTATAAAGAGGTGGTTTTGCCGCATATACATGACCATGCTCAATGAGAGGTCTCATAAAGCGGAAGAAGAAGGTGAGAAGAAGTATTCTAATATGTGCACCATCAACATCGGCATCAGTCATACAAATGATTTTGTCATAACGAAGTTTGTCTTCATTAAATTCTTCACCAATTCCGCAGCCAAAAGCAGTAATCATAGATTTGATTTCAGCATTTTCAAGCACGCGATTAAGTCTTGCCTTCTCAACATTCAAAATTTTGCCTCTAAGCGGCAAAATAGCCTGGAAGCGTCTGTCTCTTCCGGTTTTGGCTGTACCGCCCGCAGAATCGCCCTCTACGATGTAAATTTCGCAGAAACGCCTGTCTCTTTCACTGCAGTCAGCAAGCTTTCCAGGAAGGGTGGTGTTTTCAAGCACACTCTTTCTTCTTGTAAGCTCTCTTGCATTTCTTGCCGCCTCTCTTGCACGCTGAGCCATTACGCTCTTTAAAATGAGGTTTTTGGCTTCGCTAGGGTGCTGGTCAAGATAATCTCCAAATTCGCTGACCATAGCCTTGTAAACAATGTTTCTCATTTCACTGTTTCCAAGCTTAGTTTTTGTTTGACCTTCAAATTGAGGCTCTTTAAGTTTTACACTGATAACGGCTGTGATACCTTCACGGCAATCATCTCCAGTCAGCTTTTCATTTTCTTTGATAATTTTGTTTGCAACGGCGTAATCGTTAAGCACCTTTGTAAGACCTGCTTTAAAACCATCAAGGTGAGTGCCTCCTTCTTCGGTGTTGATGTTGTTTGCATAAGCATTGATTACTTCACTGTATCCTTCATTAAACTGGAAGCAAACTTCAACTTCATTTTCAAGCTCTCCATTTGCGCCACGGTTAAATTTATTAAAATAAACAGGTGATGAAAGAAGAGTTTCACGATTTTTGTTTAAATAGTCGACAAATTCAACAATTCCGCCTTTAAATTCAAAAACCTCTTTGCGTTCTTGTCCTTCACGCTTGTCCTCAAGCGAGATTACCAGTCCTTTGTTTAAGAATGCAATTTCTCTGAAACGATTTTTCATTGTTTCAAAATTGAATACAACAGTTTCAAAGATTTCATCATCTGGTTGGAAGGTGATGGTTGTGCCGCGCTTGTCTGTATTTCCTAATATTTCAAGTGGCGAAATAACATGACCACGACTAAACTCAATTTTGTGATGCTTTCCATTTTGATAAACATCAGCGACCATAAGTTTTGAAAGAGCGTTTACACAAGATACGCCCACACCATGCAATCCGCCAGAGATTTTATAACCCTCTCCGCCAAACTTACCACCAGCGTGAAGCTTTGTCAAAACGACCTCAACCGCACTTTTGCCTTCCTTTGGAATAATTCCAGTAGGAATACCACGACCATTGTCGGCAACAGAGCAAGAGCCATCAGCATTGATAGTCACACTTATTTGAGTGCAATATCCAGCAAGAGCCTCGTCAATAGAGTTGTCTACAACCTCGGTTACAAGGTGATGAAGACCATGTTCATCGGTAGAGCCGATATACATGCCCGGTCTTTTTCTGACAGGCTCAAGCCCTTCAAGCACCTGAATGTCACTTGCGTCATACTTTTTTGAATGTCCAATTTCCTTTTCATCTTCAGCTTGAATATCTTCAAGATTGTTTTCTAAGTTGTTTTCGATGTTTTCCATGTCGTCTCCTATATATTATATATATTAAATAGATATATATATTATATATAATAAACAATATAAAGGCAAGTGTTTTTAAGAAAAAATGTTTGTTAGAAAGGGTTAAAAACAAAAATTTGTTGCTTTTTCAATAATTTTGTGCTATGATTATTGTCATGGAAGAATTGGAAGATAAAACTGAGGAAAAAGAGGTTGAAAAATTGCCTCAAAAAATTGAAGAAAATCAAGAAAAAGAAGAAGCTGCTGACAAAAATGAAGGAAAAGAAGTGGAGAAAAAATCAAAGTTTTCACCAAGAATGCTTGAGCTTTTTGAATTTTTAAAGTTTTTGGGCTTTTCTATATCAGCTGGTGTAATTCAAATTGTCTCATTTGAAATTATGTTTGACCTTATTGGTTGGAAAGTTTGGTGGGCGTGTCATCTAATAAGTCTTGCGCTGTCTGTTATTTGGAATTTCACCTTCAATAGAAAGTTTACCTTCAAGTCTGCAAGCAATGTTCCACTGGCAATGAGCTTTGCCTTTCTATTCTATGTCGCATTCACTCCAGCTTCAGTTTTCGGTGGTCAAGCACTTAAAGACATAGGCTGGAACGGGACCCTTGTTGAAGCGCTTATGATGGTTATCAATTTTGTACTTGAGTTTGTTTGGGATAAATTTGTGGTTTTCAATGACAAATTCATGTCGAAAATCGAAAAAGTTTTGAAAATACATAAAAAAACTGATAAAAATATAAAAAATAAAGGCAATGTATAAAGTATTTTGAAAATAGGTGGCGGTTGTTCACCTTTTTTATTTATGTTTTTTATTAAAATAATTTTGTTTTTTCTTAAAATGTGCTAAAATATATGTCAGGAGAAATTATGATAAGTCGAAAGCAGTTAAGAGATAAGACAAAAGAGCTTGCAAAAGAAGAAAAGCAAGTTTTTGATGATGAAGGACGGGTGGTAATAACTCTCACCGTGTTGGACGACAGAGGCTTTTTGTCACCTTATGGTGAAGACAATGATATTTTAATAAGCAGCGAAACAGCAGCATTTTTGGAGCATTCGACCAAGGCAATTCATCATAAAAAAGATTTGACCTTGCAAATTTACAGCAATGTGATTGACGAACGTGAAAAAGTGCTTTATGAAAAGGGGATACGCAATTATTATGAAAATTCATTTTTGGCTCATCATAGAGAGCTTAAACATAATTTGTGGTTGACCTTGCTTCTTACGTTAATTGGAATTGTTTATTTTGGGATTATTGTTGCCATTTCTCTATTTTTCGATTATGATATCATACTTGAAATGCTGTCAATTGCAGGCTGGGTGTTTCTGTGGGAAGCTGTGGATATATTCTTCTTTCAACGACCTAAAATAAAACATGCTCAATATCGTTCTTATGCACTCATGAATGCTAAAATAAACTATGCTGAGTTAAACAAAAAATCATAACAATCTGTTATGATTTTTTCTTGTTGTTTATAAAAGTAAAGTTGTCATTTTTAATATTTACAAAATGGCGCGAGTTTGCTTCAAGATTTCCTTTATGAAAGATTTTTGCCTCTCTTATTTGCTCACTTCCCACAATAGTGTATTTTACATCATAAAAGTTATAGCCTAGAATATTTAAAAGTGGGTTTATATAATAAAGCGAGTTTTTGATATATACAATGCCAATAAAAATCATGATTAAAACAAATATGCAATATCCGCTTACAAGCGAAAGGTCAAATTGCAATGCAAACAATACAAAAAGGGAAAAATAACCTAAAAAATGCTTGTCAGTAATATTTTCTCGTTCTATTATCTCAATTTCATGCCTGCTTCCGTTTGATTTAATGTTCCAAATAAGCCCGCCTATCCCACTTGCTATTAAAAGCAATAGGGTGGAAAAGTTTAAAGAGTTTAAAACATTAAAAGATAAATTGTTGTTAAGCATGTCAATTACAAGTTTGACAAGAATTAAAACAAACATAGGCACAAAGGCTGATAAAAATAGAGAAAAGTCTTTTAAAAGTTTTTTAAATTTGTCCATATATTTATTTTGAATAAAATATAAAAAAATATTAAAATTTGCTTTGTTTTATTTAAAATTTCGGTTACAATATAACTATGAAAATTGCTTCCTTTATTTTATTGGTTGTTTTATGCGTCGGAATGGGCGTTATTTACACGATTTTTCATAAACGCAATGATTGGCAGGGACTGTTGATAAGAGGACTTACCATATTGTCTTTGTTGGCACTTGCAATTGTCTCCGCAAATTTGAAAGAATTAAATAATGCTTTGCCTATATTTTTCGTGCTAGCTCTTGGAGTGCTTTTTATTACAGAAACAATAAAAACAACTCAAAAAATTGAGGGTAGAGCCAATTTAATTATCTACAGTGTGCTTAGTTTTGCCTCTACGACGCTTTTAGCTGTCGGAGCGATAACTCTTTCGCAATTTAATATTTTGTCGCTTGTAGGCGGAATTTTGACGGGTGTTGGGCTTGGACTAATTGTTTGTGCAGTGAAAAAAGATTGGTCAGTGTGGTCTATTGTGATGGAAGTGCTGGTATGGCTTGGTGTTGGACTATTGTTAGGCTTTGCAATGACTGCTGTATTGACTTCAAAACATATGCTAAGCTCAGTATTCATGCTTCTTGGTGCAGTCTTCATGCTGGCATATAAGCTTATTGAAAAGTTTGCGTCAAATAATAAAATTTTTGTATATATTTCAAATGCACTATATGTTTTGTCATTGCTGCTGCTGACGATTGCAATTTATTTGTTTTAGTGAAAATAAAAACAAGACTTAAAAGAGTCTTGTTTTTATTGTTTATCTGTCAAATTCTTGTTCTTCAAGAGGGTGTTTTTCTTGACTTGGCATTTTTTCAATGCGAGTTTCTTTATTGAATAAACCAATTTTTTGAGGGTTTAATTCCACATGCAATAATTTGTTTAAATTATCATCCTTATATTCTTTTTTGTTTTCAACTTTGCTGACATTGAGAAGGCTATTGACTTTTTCAAGATGCATAAACAGTGGAAAAATAAGTTGATCATTGATGTCAGTTTCAGCAGAGAAAACTACAGATTCAATTTCATGAACAGAATAATTGTCTGTAATATTGTTTATTGCATGAATAAGAAAACTGTATTCTTTTTCTTTATCACAAGCTATAGTGGCAACTCCTTCATACTGTGGCTGAAAATCTGTTTTTGAAACCTCTGCCATATATTCTACAGCAGCTGGCATACTTTCAAAATATTTTGCTGACTTTAAAAGAACAGATGCATAGTCAAGCTTTACTTTTGCTTGCCTGTCATTAAGCATTCTTACGAAATGACATACATCAATTACAGTGACTTTGCTGGATCCTTTCAACTCTAAACAAACAAATCTTTTTGGAATATCCAATATTTCTTTTTCCATAATGGCCTCCTTGATTGAATTAAAATCAATATTTTTTCTTTAATTATAGTATAGCAGTTTTTTCAATATTGTCAACATTTAATTATATTCCAAGCATAAAAAACTGAAACTCAAAAAACACAGCCCATCATTTATGTTGCGGGAGTTGGATTTGCCACTCCCGAGAACGCGGGTTATATCTTGCGATATA
>CARNVA010000005.1:39156-92248 GCA_949031345.1 uncultured Eubacteriales bacterium
TAAAAAAAAGTAAGCCTAACGACTTACTTCACTTTGGTTGCGGGAGTTGGATTTGCCACTCCCGAGAACGCGGGTTATATCTTGCGATATATCCCGAAGGTTAAAAAAAAGTAAGCCTAACGACTTACTTCACTTTGGTTGCGGGAGTTGGATTTGAACCAACGACCTTCGGGTTATGAGCCCGACGAGCTTCCGAGCTGCTCTATCCCGCGATACCTTTATAGTATATGCTTTTTATTCCTATTTGTCAATACCTTTTTATAAAAATTATGTAATATTTTGTCTACTTTTGTCGAATTTTATAAAATTAAAGCGGAAACTTATTCTTTTTTCTTTATTTGATGTAGCCATTGAATTTGAAAAATTTTTGATTTTTACTATAAAAATCTACCTAAAATCTCAATTTTTAATGTTTTAAATGTGAAAATTTTGTCGATATCACGGATGCCCGTAATACTTATTAAAAAAAAGGAAATTAACTTTTTACGGAGGGTCGTAAAAAGTTATGAATCTTGATGAGGCAACTAGAAAAAGAATTACGGAATTGGCTAAAGAAAAAAAGATAAGTTTGACGGCACTATGTTTAAATGCTGTACTTACGCCATCCACAGTGTTTGATTTTATGAAGGGCAGAACAAAAACATTAAGCTCTTTCACAGTCAAAAAAATTTGCTATGGGGCAGGTATAACTCTTAGTGAATTTTACAATAGAGATTATTTCAATGATTTTGACGAAGTTGTTCAATAAAAAAGGCTTACAAAAGTAAGTCTTTTTTTTATTTTAAATTATGCCTGAGAGAAATTCTTTATAACACTTATAAGCTTCATAAATATCAGATTTTGAAGAAATTTCCCAAGGTGCATGCATGTTGAGAAGAGGGCATCCGCAATCGATTACATTCATGCCATAGTTTGCGGTGATATATGCAATTGTGCCACCGCCTCCTTGGTCAATCTTGCCCATCTCAGTAAGTTGATAGTTTATATCTTTTTCGTCAAGGATTTTGCGCAATTTTGCAATATATTCTGGACTTGCATCATTTGCGCCGCTTTTGCCGCGACTGCCTGTATATTTATTGAAAGAAATGCCTTTGCCGAGAAATGCGTCGTTATTTTTGTCAAAAGCACCTTCATAGTTTGGGTCATATCCAGCAGTGACATCACTTGAAAGCATGAATGAATTTCTCAAAGCTCTTCTTACAGAAAGATGAGAGTTTTCACCCATCAGAACAGAAATTTCTGCAATCATATCTTCAAAGAACAGGCTTTGCATGCCACTTGCGCCTTGAGAGCCCACTTCTTCTTTGTCAACAAACATACCAGCAAGAGTGTATTCAGGTTTTTCTATCTCAAGCATGGCTTTTAAAGAGGTGTAAGCGCAAATTCTGTCATCTTGACCATAGCCAAGCACAAAACTGCGGTCTAAGCCCATATCGCGAGCTTTTCCAGCCGGCACAACTTCAATCTCAGCAGAAATAAAATCTTCTTCTTCAATATTCATTGATTTAAGAAGTTTAATAATTCCAGCTTTGACAGCTTCTTTATTATCACCCGAAACAGGCATTCCACCAATAATCACATTCAAGTTTTCGCCTATTATTTTGTTTTCTGCTGATTTTGAAAGGTCTCGGTCAAGGTGAGGTAGAAGATCAGAAATGCAGAAAACAGGATCACCATCTTTTTCGCCTATATTTACTTTGACAGTGCTGCCGTCTTTCTTGCATACCACACCATGCAGAGCAAGTGGAAGGGCAGTCCATTGATATTTCTTAATACCACCATAATAATGGGTGTCGAAAAGCACAATATTAGTTGCAGAATTTTCATAAAGTGGATTTGGTTTTAAATCAAGTCTTGGGCTGTCAATGTGCGCACCTAAAATTCTCAAACCGTCAGAAATAGGTCGTTTTCCTATATGAAATAAAAATATGCATTTATCAAGATTGCTTGCATAAACTTTATCTCCAGTTTTAATCTTTGCCCCTTTTTCTATCAATTCTTTAAGGTCTTGATAGCCCGCCTTTTTGGCCATTTCGCGAATTGAAATTACACATTCACGCTCGGTTTTATTGTTTGACAAAAAGTCTTTATAGTCTTCACAAAAAGCAAAAATATCCTTAGTGTTTTTATTGTTCCATAACTTTTTCATAAAATCTCCTTTTTCTATTATATTGTATCAAAATTATAAAAATAAATAAATCAATTCGGCAAAATTTTCTTAATAAAACTAAAAAAGTGAAGTATAATCTTACTCCACTTAATTTATGTTTTAAATTGATTTCATAAAGATTATCAACTTAAATTTTCTGCAAAGAACATATTTTTGAATTTAACATTGTTTTCGAATAAATAGTCAAATGTGCCAATGTCTTCAATTTTTCCTTCATCAAGGAAGAAAATAGTGTCAACATTGCGTATTGTTGAAAGACGGTGAGCAACAATGACAATAGTGCTTTTTCCCTTTAAGGCATCAATACTGTGCTTGATTTCCTCTTGTGCGAAATTGTCAAGAGAGCTTGTACTTTCGTCAAAAATAATGATTGATGAGTTTCTAAGAAGGGCTCTTGCAATTGCCAGTCTTTGTTTTTGTCCACCTGAAAGTTTTATGCCGCTTTCTCCAACTTTGGTGTCTAGACCATCATTTAAACCGGCAATAAACTCAGAAAGAGAGGCGCTCTTGATTGCTTCATTGATTTCTTCTTCTGTTGCATCCTTTTTGGCAAGCATGAGGTTTTCTCGAATGGTCATATCAAAGATGTAAGGGAATTGGTTTACAAGCGAAATAGTTTTTCTTAATGTGTCTTTATCAAGGTCGTTTATGTTTGTGTGGTCAATCAAAACTTCACCGCCGTCAACATCATACATCTTTGACATAAGATTTAAAATGGTTGATTTTCCGCTTCCGCTTCGTCCAACAAAGGCAACTGTTGTGTTTGGCTCTATCTTAAAAGATAAATTGTCAAATATATGGTTTGTAGATTTGATTTTACGCTCTTTTTTGGACTTTTTAAGCGCTCTACGCTCTTTTCGTGTCAATTTTTTGTTGTCTTCTTGTTTATTCTCGTTGTCTTCATATTCTATATAAGAATAATCGACATTTTTAAATTCGATAAGACCTTTGACATTTTCAAGATGCACTTTTCCAAATTTTTCGGTTACAAATTCGTTTTCATCAAAAAGACCAAACATTCTTTCACTGCAAAGTTTGATTTCACTGAAGAAACTTAATATGTTTCCAATGCACCAAACAAAGCGATAGAGGTCATTATCATAAGAATATATAATCATGAAAGTTGCAAGAGTGATAAGAGAATGGTCAAGAAGATATATGCCAAGAATTAAAATACCAATGCTTGCAATTTCTATCACCAAATTTCTTACCGAATAGAAATTCATATCAGTCATATAGGCATGATAACTTGTCTTTTTGTATTCTTCAAAGTTGTTTCTTGCAACTTCACTGAGCTTTTCTTCAAGCCCGAGCGACTTTATATCTTTTTCGCTCTTGACAATCTCAGTTGTAAGAGAATTTACTTTGTCAGATTTTTTTCTTACATCTCTTCTGTTTTTATAACGAAATTTTACACGATAGCGTTCCAGCAAGATGCCAATGATAAGAACGACAGCAACAATGAGACCGATATAGATGTTGAGGGTGGTAATATAAATAATGATTACAAAAGTTGAAATAATGTCAGTGAGTATATCAACAATGTCTGCAAGATTGCTTACAATTCGCTCTGGGTCGCTGACCAGTCTTTGCACAAAAGTGCCGGTGTTGTGGTCAGAATAAGTCTTAGAATTTAATTTAAAAGCTTGCAATGAAAGGTCATAATTCAAGTCTGCCATAATTCTATTTGACACCTTTTGGTAAATCAGCCCCGTCAAATACCAACAAGCACGCCTTAAAAGAGTTACTCCCAGTGCAATTAAAAGAATATAAATTCCTTTTAAAAACTCGGTTGAGCTGACTGCCACCACCATCTGAGCGTAAAGAAGGGTGGAAATGACGCCACAAGCGCCAGAAAGTGCGTAAATAATAATGTATGTAGCAATGCCAAGTTTGTGTTGTTTTAAGTAAGGCCAAATGCCAGGCTTTTCTTTCTTTTGCTTTTTTACTTTAGTTTTTTTCTTTTCATTTTTGTTTTCAACAACTACAATACTTTCTTTTTCTTGATTTTCAAGATTTTGAGTTTCTTGAATTATAGAAGTTTGATTTTTTTTCTTTTTCATAAATTTCTCCATATTTTTAAAATTTTGTTTTGGAAACACTTTTATTTGACTATTTCAACAAAAAACTCCACAAAAATTTATGCGAAGTTTTTAAAAATACTAAAATTTATCCTCAAAAGAAGAATATATAAGCTTACTCGCATAAATGATTATTTTATTTTTAGTTGAAAATTTTGCGTTCATTGTTCTATTCTCCTTTTATTGAATTTTTGTTTTTAATTTCGACCTTTAAAGAATAAAGCATATTTCTTTATTTGTCAATAGTATTATTTATAAATTTTCATTTTTTTTGGCAAGTTCATCAAGTTGTGATTGATGTCTCTTGAAAAAGTCTTCTCTTTCTTTAAGGAAGGTGAGCTTTCTGTTTCGCTCTTTAAGCATAACTTTGTCAAATTTTTCAAAAATATAATCCCAATTGAAGCATTTTGTCTTGTCAAAGCCAATATAATCAGCCACATTCTCTGTTCCAGCAGTCATAGGGTGGAGCAGTGCATTGGCAACAAAGATATATTGCATAGTGTTTACAGTGAGTTTTTTAAGGGCTTCATTATCCAAATTATTCTTGATTTCTTTCACCCAATATTTATTGATATTTCTCACAAACACATCAACGGTGTTGTATGCCTGATGGAATTTGCGTTCATACATAAATCTTTCATAGTTTAAAATTGCTTTTTTGCACTCTTCCATTACATTTTCATCAATCTCGCAAGAAGGAAGTACGCCATTAAATGCATTTTGAGTTGAATAAAAAATTGTTCTTAAAATACGATTGTATACATTTGTAAGAAGATTGCCTTCAACGGTTACAGGGTCTATGTCATCTTCCTTTGCTTCTGGGTTGAATGGCTTTGGATTGAAAGAAACAGTGTTGTTTCCAAGATTCATTGCAAGGAAATGAAGTCTGAATTGGTCTGGAGTGTAATAATTTAAAAGCTCTTTTGCAAGAGGTGGCTTAATTTGACCTGAAGATGAAGCTACACTATTGAGATATAATAAAAACTTAATTGGCACGATAGTCGTGGTTTGAAGCTGACCGACTGGGGCAGGGTAAACAGGTTTTTCACCTTGTGTATAAAGCCAAATTGCCTGCTGTGCTGGCCCATAGAAATATATGTTGTCTTCACCTAAAAATTGGAAAACTTTGCCATCTGGACTGCACCAATATTTCTTCCATTCATTCTCTTCTTTCCCAATTGACTCAAGATAAGCTTTAGTGAAAGATATAGGTGCCCAAAGACTTTCTGGCCAAACATAGAAAGTTTGGTCTTTTACTCCCAAAATTTCAGGACATGGCACACCCCAAGAGATGTCGCCAGACAGTCTAAATGGTGTGAGAGTTTTGCCAGTGCGATAGCGCACTCCGTTGTTTGCCAAGATTTCACAGGCTTTTTCACGGTCTGTCAAAGAGTCAAACACTATCGTCATGCTTGGATTGTTTGGTTTGCGCTCAAGCTCTTCAAAATGAGGAAGAGTGCTTTTGATTTCGTTGAATTTATCCCAAAAATCTTTTTTGATAAAGACCTCTGGTGCCTTGAAAAATTCACGAATGTCTTTTACCAAAAAGGCAGGTGTTCCATTTTCTTTTTCAATTGAGTTTACCCAGTCGTTTAATATGCCACCGCACTTTTCAAGGTCAAAATAAAGATTTTCAATTTTGACAAGCTTTGGCTTTTTGCCGCTTAAATTACTGATTGGGTCAATAAGGTCTTGTGGAAGATACTGATGGCCAAGGTCGCATTCGTCAGCATAACCTTTTTCGCTCTTACAATTGTCGATAGGGCATTTACCAATTACCTGTCTTCCATTTAAAAGTGAGCCAAATTCTTCATCATAAAATTGCCAAGAAGAATGCTTTGAAACCATCTTGCTTGAATTGAGCTTTTCAATAAAATATTTGCTGGTTTCTTTGTGAATTTCGCCCGCTCTTCCAAGAGCAGAAGCTGCAAAAAGATTAAATCGCACCCCAAAAGCTTTAAGTGTTTCGACATGGCTTTTGTGATTTCTTTCCACAAAATCAGCTACACTTGCGTCTTTTATTTCGCCAGAAGCAGACTTTGCTCTGAAATATTCCATGGCAGGTGAGCCATAACAATCTGTGCCTGAAACAAACACTACATTTTCTTCTCCAATGCGATCACGCAAGAATTGAGCAAATGTATCTGCACGAAGGTCAAGCCCAACATGTGCAAAGTGCAACTCTTTATTGCCATAAGGCATTCCACTTGTGACCACTGCTTTTTTAGGAAAGACTGGCCTTGGTCTAACAAAATTTTCCATAATTTCCTCCATAAGAAAAGTTTATCCGTTTTTTTATTGATTTTTAATTTTATAATTTTAATTTTTTTATTTTATATTTTAAATAATATCTTTTATTTTTGATAATTTTTTAAGTTTTTTATTTGTTAATAGGTTTTATTTCAATTTTTTAAATCATTTTTCAAGAATGACAATTTATGTTTTATTCTTGAAAGCCCATTGTCAATGCTTTTTTTGCTTATTCCTGCAAATTTTGAGATTTCATTATAGCTGTACCCATTGAGGTAAAGCGAAAAAATCTTAATTTCAAGAGATGATAAGGTCTTTTCAACAATTTTTTTAAGCTCTTCAAGCTTTTCTTTTTCTAAAAGCTCGTCATCAGGGGATGGTAGTTCATTAAAAAGCTCAAAGCCAAGTTTATTTTCGTCATCAAAAGTTGGAGCGTCAGCGATTGAAAGAGCAGATGAAAGCACTTTGTTTTTTTCTGAGCTTGCCACTTTTATTGCGTTTTGAATTTGATTTTTGATGCAGGTTGTGGCAAAAGTTTTAAAAGTTGCATTTTTCTGAGCAGAAAAGTGGATGATTGCTTTATAAAGTCCAATCATTCCTTCTTGAACAATATCTTCAATGTCGCCGCCAATAAGGAAATATCGCCTTGAAAGCTTGTTTACAAGATTTTTATATCTGCCAAGCAACTCGTCAACACTTTCTTCATCTCCATTCTGAGCCTGCATTGCAAGCTGTTCGTCTAAAAGCTCACTCATTTTGACCTCTGTCTCAACGCCTCAAACACTACAATGCCACAGGCGACAGAGGCATTAAGTGAATTGACTTTTCCTTTAAGCGGAAGGGTAAGCACGCCATCACAGCAAGTTTGCACTGTCTTTTTAATTCCAAAACCTTCTGAGCCAATTACAAGCGCGATTGGCAGATTGAGATTTTGTTTGTAGATGTCATTGCCACCAATTTCGGCAGCGAAAACCCAAATATCTTGTTTTTTAAGCTCTTCAATTGCTCTTTTGATGTTGACAACTTTTGCAATTTTCATTTCACTTATTGCGCCAGTGCTTGTGCGAATGACAGTTTCATTGACTTGACATGCCCTGTCTTGAGAAATAATAATTCCATGCACTCCGCCACATTCGCAAGAACGAATGATTGCACCAAAATTATGAGGGTCTTCAATTCCATCTAAAATGACTATGAAAGGCATCTCTTCTCGCTCTTTTGCGACATTTAAAATTTCTTCAATTGAAGAATATCTAAACTCAACAGTCTCTGCCATATAACCTTGATGATGCCCAGTTTGCGATCGAGAGTCAAGTGCTGCTTTTGGTAAAAATTCAATTTTGATTTTGTGCTGTGCTGCCAAAGATAAAATTTCATCTTTGCGAGAGGCATAGTTTTTGTCAACTAAAATTTTGTTTATGGTTTTGTCACTGAGTATGACCTGCCTTACAGCATTTTTTCCTTCAATATACATAAATTTACTCCATGCTAGATTTTAACACAAAACCATAAAAATATCAATTTATTTTAGCAAAGATTGAAAATTTAATATTGACTGCTGAAAAAGACCAAAAATTAGAGGAAGGTGAGTATGAGAGAGTTTGTCCAGAGTGCTTTCCTGATTTTGAAATAGATAAATAAGTTTTAAATTCATAATTTAAAAGAAAATAATTTAAAAGAAAATGACTAAAATTAAAAAAATATTTCCAAAAACATAAAAAAGAGCTGAATATCAGCTCTTTTTTTGATTGCTGTTTAATGATAGAAGCAAAATTTCTTCCAGTCTTGCTTTGTCATCTTTTAAATAAAGAAAGCCAATAAGTGCTTCAAAGGCGGTTGCATGAGAGTAATCACCACTTGACGCATTCTTTGCGTGATGCTTTGGTTTTGCATTTCTTGCACGCCTAACAATATTAAGCTCTTCTTCATTTAAAATGGGAATAATTCCCTCAAGAGCGGCTGCTTGTGAGGAAGCTTTGCAATAGGAAGAAGCTTCAATATGATAATTTTCAAGTTTTAAAGCTCCATTTCTAAGACAATGTTCACGCACAAACAGGGTGTGGACACCATCGCCTATAAAGGCAAGTGGAAGAAGATTTGTTTGTAATAATTTTTCTAAGTTTACTTTTTCCATGGCAGCCTTCAATTAAACATTAAATCTGAAAAGAATTACATCACCATCTTGAACAACATATTCTTTTCCTTCCATTCTGACTTTACCTTTTTCTTTTGCTTTAAGGTAAGTGCCAGCTTCAATAAGGTCATTATAAGATACGATTTCCGCTTTAATAAACCCTTTTTCGAAGTCAGTGTGAATTTTTCCAGCCGCTTGAGGTGCTTTTGTACCTTTTTTGATTGTCCAGGCTCTAACTTCCTTTTCACCAGCAGTGAGATAACTCATAAGTCCCAGAAGGTCATAACTTGCCTTTACAAGTTTTTCAAGACCGCTTTCGTTTATGCCAAGCTCTTCTTTAAACATTGCTTTCTCTTCAGCGTCAAGCCCAGCAAGCTCTTCTTCTATCTTTGCAGAAAGACTTATGACTTTTGCACCTTCCTTATCGGCAAAATCGCGGACTTTTGCTACAAATTCATTTTCAGGTTTGCTTATGTCATCTTCACTGATGTTGGCAACATAAATTACAGGCTTTGCTGTGAGAAGTTGAAGATTTTTCATAATCTTTTCCTCTTCCTCACCATCAATCTCAACAGAGCGGGCAGGAAGATTGTTTTCAAGAGCTGTTTTTATTTTTTCCATAAGATTTACGCCAGCAATAAGACTTTTGTCGCCAGTTTTGACCAGTTTTGCGTCACGCTCATATTTTTTGGTAATCTGCTCAAGGTCGGCAAGCGCAAGCTCTAAATTTATTATTTCAATGTCACGAATAGGGTCAATTGAGCCATTTACATGGATAATTTTGTCGTTTTCAAAGCATCTTACTACATGCACAATGGCGTCTACTTCACGAATATGACTTAAAAATTTGTTTCCAAGACCTTCGCCTTTGCTTGCGCCAGCAACCAGCCCTGCAATATCAACAAATTCAATTGCCGCTGGAGTAATTTTTTGTGTTGAATACAAATTCCCAAGCACTTGAAGCCTTTCATCTGGCACATCAACTATTCCAACATTGGGCTCGATAGTGCAAAATGGATAGTTTGCACTTTCTGCACCTGCATTTGTAATAGCGTTAAATAATGTACTTTTGCCAACATTTGGCAAGCCTACAACACCAATTTTCATAATTTTTCCTTTTAAAATATGTTTTTTTGTTTATTTCATAAATTGTTTTTTATATTAAGATAATATTATTTAAATCAATAATATGAAAAGGGGACTACTTTAAAAAGTTTAACTCTTAAACAAAGAGTTAAACCTTTTATTTCGTTAAATTGAGTTTTCAAGTAAAACTTGATTATTCACCAGCTTCACGATCTTCGCTGAGTTCAGCTTTTTTGTTGTTATTTTTTTCAGCTGGTTTTTCTCTATTGCGTTCGTCTTCAGCCTGTTTTTTAGCTTCCTCAACTCTAGCTTGTTCTGCCTTCTTTTCGTTGACTTTTGCATCAACTTGTTGTTTTTTCTTTCCAAACAATTTCTTGAAGAAACTCCAGCCTTCGCGATTCTTTTTGCGGCTTTGTTTTGACATATCAGAAGTTTTGCCTGCTTTATTGTCATTTGCGACTTTCTTTGCCTTGTCAACCTCAGCTTGTTTTTGCTGTTGTTGCAACTCAAGATTTTTTCTGATGTCTTTAAGCTTTTTATCACGCTTTTTGCTGTCTGTAAGCTCTTCAGGTTTAATGCCAAGCTGTCTAAGCAGAGCAAGATCCTCAGTGCTAAACTCGGCACCTTCAATAAGCAGTGCAAGTCTGTCACCATTTTCGCCAACTTTTGTCTGCTCAAAGAATGACTGGTCACCAGCGGCAAAGGCTGCATAAGCTTTTTCAACCATTTCTGGTGGCATGTTATATTTGCCTTGCAATGATGCGAGGAAGTCAAGTTTTTTAGTCAAGTCTTCACTTGCTTTAACAAATTCGTCAAGTTGTTGCATAGCCGATACTAAAGCTTTATCTTGATTTGAGAATTGTGTATTGTTTAATACAGCAATGGTTTCATAGTCATTTTGAATATCAAGTTTTGCACCTTCAATTTTCTTTTCTGGTTGAAGGGTAGAATTGATTTCGGCAAGCTGCTTAACAGCGATTTCTCTAGTAGCAGGGTCAGAAGACTTTGCTTCCTTGACAATCTTATCAAGAGTGTCAATGTTCAAGCCAATGCGAGCAAGAACATCTGCATAGTGAGTTGCTCTTTCATCAACAGCTTTTCTTTCTTTGCCTTTCTTTTTATTTGCTCTTTCATCAGCTTGATTTTCTTTCTTTCTTCTGCTCTTTTCAGCACCAGTTGCGCCTTTGAGGTTTTCTTTATGTTCTTTTGCTCTTTCAGCCCTTCGATAACTTTCATTTTTGGCATTTTCAACAAAAGCTTCAATTGCCAATATACTGTTGTTGTCCAATTCTTCTGCTGATTCAGCTTCCACAAGTTTTTTCCATGCAGTAGTAAATTCGTCAGCAACATAATTAAACTCATCCATTTCTTTCTTTTTAAGCCAAAGTTTCTTTTGACCTTCTTCAGAAACGCCTCTTGAAGAAAGCTGTGCAAGACTATCTTTAAAGAATGCTTTTGGAATTTTTAATGTTTTTGCAAGTTTAGCAGGAGAGATTTTAGGGTTTTTAAGAAATTCAGTGCGAATAATTTCTTCGACTTCTTCAGCTGTTTTTTCAGGAGTTATAGCCTCTAAAAGCTCGTAAACATTTTCATAAATTTGAAGCTTGTTTTCCTTCTTAGCGTAAGTTTCTTTAGAAATTCCGTAACGGGCAGCAAGTTTTTTTGGTGCAAGTTTTTTGCTTTGTTTGTCAATGTCCTCTTGAAGTTTTGCAAGAAGTTCTTCTTCATTTGTGATTTTCTCGCTTTCTTCGCAAGTTTTATTGTATTCTTCTTTAAATTTCTCTTTATCAGCAAGAGCAAAAATCATATCATAAACAGTTTCATAAGCAAAATCTTTGTCTTTTCGACTGAGTTTTGATCTATGATGAGCATATTCTCTTTCAGCCTGTGCTTGACCCACTCTTTCGTCGTGGCAATGCACTTCCTTAGTTGCACGCTTATTGAGACTTTGTATCTTATCTCTGATTTGTTTTTCAGCCTGTTGAATATCGATAGGCTGAGCGCCATATTTAGCAATGCCTTCAATATCTTTTTTAATCTTATTCAGCAACTTCTTGTCAAGCCCAGAATTTCCAAAGGCGGCTTTGATAGCTGTTTCAATGTCTTTTCTAGATGATTTAGGGTCAGCGGCAATCACTTCATAGGCAGTTTGAATTTTTGCTTTAACAGAGTCTTTTTCTGCTTGAGAAAGGTTTTCAAGCTTATCAACTTTTTTGCCAATCAAATCAGAAGTCATTCTTGAAGCTTCATAAATTTCTTTAAATGAAGGTGCGTTTTCTTCGATAGCTTTTGATCCTAATTTTTCACCACCAACAACTGTTTCATTCAATATGTTTAAAAGTTGAGTTGTTGCAGAGGCATTCTTAACTGAAGTAATAGCTTTAAAGCTTTCAATTATTCTTTGTGTAGCAGTCTTGCCATTTTCATCTTTTTCAGTTGGCAATTTCATGTTTGTAATGATATCTAAAGCTCTTTTATAGCCTTTAATTTTGTCATTTGCAACATTTGTTTTTTCTTCCAGTGTTTTTTCATCATGTTTTACACCACTTTTGCCATCAATAGCAGTTATTACACAACTCTCAAGGGCAACTTCAGCAAGTGTTCCATTGACCACACTAGTCATTGACTTCAATGTTCTGCTAAGTGCGGCTTTTTCCTTGTCAGGAAGATTTTTGTCGCTTAGTTTATCTTCAATAAGCATAATGACCGTTGCCAATCTTGTATGAAGTTGAGCATTTTTATCATTGTAAATATGATTACGGAAGAAACTTTCTTTGTTAAGCTCGGTTACTTTTTTAGTGATGCGCGCATTAAAGGCAGCTCGAGCTTCATCTGTTTGTAAAGTATCTCTGATATCTTTTGTAAATACTTGTGCAAGTATGCTTTCTAAAGGTTTGCTAAGATGCGTTCTCATGACACTTCCAGCAGTTTTTCTTGCATTCCTATAAGTCTCGAGTGCGGTTTTTAACTTATCAGCCTTTTCACCTGGACAAGCAGCAATATTTTCAATCATCTGGTCAATATTGTGTTGTTTATTTCCAGTAGGGGCAGGAATGTCTTTTCCCAAATAAGAGCTTGCAACCTCAGGAAATTCTGTAAACAAGATATTCATCATATTTTGATAACTTGTTGACACTTCTTTAGAGCTTGCCATATTTGAAAAGCTTCCGACAATTTCAGCTGTATGTTCTACAATTTTATATGCAGAAGAATTTACATCCAAATCTTTTTGAGCGTTTTTAGTTGCTCTTCTTATAGAAGCAATAGAAATGCTGGTTTTATGTGCAAGGGCAGTGCGCTCTTTAAGCATGTCAATTACAGCTGATGTTGCTTCATTATAGGTATTTACTGGCCCATTTTCGATAGCATAAACAGTTTTAATATATCTTCCAGCTTCATTCGCATTTGCAACGAGCTCGCGATTGTCGTGAGCAACTGCTTCAATGTGAGCAGTTTCTTGTTCGATTTGCTCTTGAGCTTTTATCAAAGTGTCAATAATCACTTGCTGTTCTTCTTCAGGAAGCTTTTCAAGTGTCTTATTAAGCTTTTCTTCGTTCATATTTTGGTCGTTTGCATAGCGTCTTACAAGCTGATGTGAATATCTTTTTACAATACGAGCTCTCTGGTCAGCATTGATCTTAGAAGAATTTATAAGTCTGTTGACGCTGCTGTCTTTTGCATTGTCAATTGCCTTATGTTGAATATCAAGAATTTTTCTCTCTTGGTCTCCATAAGAGACAGTTTCTTCAAGTTTAGTCACAAAAGCGGTGAGTCTATCATTGCCTTCAGTGCCGCCACCAAACAAGTTGTCAAGTAAAGCAGTCCTAACAGGTTGAGGCATTGGTCTGAAGTTTGTGTCAATAAATTGATCTATCATTTGCGCTCGTGCTGTGGCATCTTGAGAGGTCTGAATATTTCTTAAATCGGTTGCCATTTGACGCCTTATTTCAAGTCCGTCGCGACCAACCATAGCCTCTGTTCTTGCATAATTGTTTCGTTCTTCTGCTGGTTTAGCCCTTTCAGCATCTTTAATATCTGAAAAACCTATACCATATTCTTCAAAAATTCCGGTGAATTGAGATAATTCATTATTTGGATCTGTATAAAACTCTCTTAAATAATCATTAAGCTCTTTTGCTTTTGCATCAGTAAGATCTGCAGCTTTGTCAAGATCTTTTTCATTTGAAAGGAAATCTTCTTCAAATTCTTTGTCTTCTTTTTCTTGATCTTCAAGCTCTTTGATTTTCTTTTCAGCAGCTTTGAATGGAGTAAATTTAAATTTGTCACTTAAAGTTGAAGTTGTTACGCCGGCGAGTGAAACGAGACAGCCCACTATTGCGAGGGCAGCAAAACCAGGAATAAGTATTGCGCCAATTGCAATAAACACGCCAAGATATGCAAAGGCTGTTCCAAAAGCGTCAGCGAGTTTTGTAAAATTCTTTTCAGCAGGAGGGGCTTCAGCAGGTTTTGGAGCAGGTTTTTCCTTCTTTTCTTCAGGCTGTTCTTGCTCAGCGATTTCTTCGATGTCGTTTGGTGGTGGATTTAAAGAATTATCTTCGCCATTATCTCTACCATTTCCATCGTTTCCGTTTTCCCCATCTCTTCCATTTTCGCCATCACGACCATGCTCGCCATCTCTTCCATTTTCACCGGCACTTCCATCACTGCCGTCGCTTCCATCACTTCCGTCCTGACCTTTTAAACTTTTCAGCCACTCTTCTTCACTGCCTTCAAAGCCATTTTCTCTTGCAATATCATAAGCACTTTTGCCTCTTAAGCTGGCGATAAAGTCCGCCTCACTGCCAGTAAAACCGTTTCGTTTGGCAATGTCATATAAACTTTCGCCTTTTTCGCCTTGCTGGCCTTGTTCTCCTCTCAAACTATCAAGCCACTCGGCAGATGAGCCTTTAAAGCCATTTTCTACTGCCAATTCATAGGCATTTTTACCATTTTTACCATTTTTGCCAGGCGCACCTTTTAAACTTTTCAGCCAATCTTCTTCGCTGCCTTCAAATCCGTGTTCTTTAGCAACATTATAGGCACTCTTGCCATTTTCGCCATCTTTGCCAGCTTGACCTTTTAAGCTGTCAAGCCATTCTTGCTTAGAGCCTTTAAAACCAAACTCTTGAGCAATCTCGTAAGCACTTTTGCCTTCTGCGCCTCTTAAGCTTTCAATAAAGTCTTTTTCGCTGCCAGTGAAACCATTTCGCTTAGCAATGTCATAAAGACTTTCGCCTTTTTCACCCTTTAAGCTGTCAAGCCATTCGGAAGGTGAGCCATTAAAACCATGTTCAACAGCAATTTCATAAGCACTCTTGCCATCTTTGCCGTCCTTGCCATCCTGACCATTGACACCAGGAAGACCAGGGGTGCCTTTTAGACTATCAAGCCATTCTTCTTCACTGCCATTAAAACCATGTTCTTTTGCAATCTCATAAGCACTTTTGCCGTCCTGACCTTTTAAACTTTCAAGCCATTCTTCTTCGGTGTCACTAAAGCCATGCTCAACGGCTATCTCATAAGCACTCTTGCCATCTTTTCCGTTTTGTTGGTCTTCGGTGAAAACTGTTCTGTTTGAATTGTTTGAAGCTACATAATATTGATAGTTTGAATAATCTCTTCTGTCTTTTTGCTCAAAAACAATTTTTCCGTCATCAGTTTCAACTTCAATATCGCCTTCATTGTGAGTAGTAGGCTCAGCATAACCACAAACATTTCTCATATAATTTACAACTTTTAATGACTGAGGTGTAAGCTTTCCATTTTCATCAACTTCAAGGTCATAAGCAACAGCTCTTTTGTTTGTTTCAGATTTTTTATTGCCAGTCCTTGGTTGAATTTGAAAAACCATTCTTAACTTTCCATCAGTAGGGTCTTTTTGAAAGAGAAGTTTTTCAACAGAATAAAATTTATTTTCAAATAATAAATAATTGTTGTCTTGAGCGTTTGCACGCTGAGAATGTCTTGTCATAAAGAAGAAAGGCTCGGCATTTTCATTTTGAGAAATTACCGTCATAGTAAATTTGCCAATTCTTGTCTGCTCATTTACGCCAGTCTTCAATTTTGCATACATTGCCAAAATGTTTGTAGGGAAATCTGTGATTTGTTTTATGTCAGTATGAAAAAATTCATTGCTTGGGTCAAAAAAGGCTTCAACAGCTTCAGGTTGCATGTCAATGTCAAGTCCACTGCCTTTTTCAACTTGATAAATAAAATCTTTGGCAGGCGCGTTTTCATTTTCTTTGGTCTGAATTGAAACGCTGTTTCCATTTGTGGTTATTAAAAGCACTTGACCACTTTCCGCCAAAATTTCAAAGCAGGTTTCATCTCCATTTTGGAAGGTTGCAATCTTGCTTGGAGGAGTGTTTAATGGAGTTAAAGAAATTGAATTGCCTTCAGCACCTAAAACGGAAGAAAGTGTTTCGCCAGTTCCTGAGACAAACAAATTTAAATTTGGAATGCCAATTGAAAAATTGCCAGATTGATCTTTATCAACTGTCAAAACAGATTTGGTCTCTTTGCCACTTTCGTTTGTGAAAGAGCCCTTAAAATCAATAAAATGTTTAGACTCTGTGTCTAAGCTTATTTTTTGGTCAATAACAACAGGATTTTTGTTTTCATCCAAAATAGGCTGTTTATGTTGGTTTAACAGCTTAATATGATTGACAACTTCTTGACGCTTATTTGTTTCTGCCATTTTAGATTTCTCCTCTTATATATAATACATATATTTTATTATACCTCATTATTATAAGAGATGTCAAGATTTACGCGGCGGTTTAGTCTTAAATTATCTTTTTTTGGCAATAATTCTCCTATATGTGTTTATTTTGACAAAATCTTTATTTTATTTGTCTAGTATTGCAAAAATTACTTTGACATTTGCTTAAAATTTGTTAAAATACTTATTACTAGTGCTTAAAATAAAGGAGAAATAATGGGACTTTTTGGAAGTGAAAACAATTTTCAAATAAGAAAACTTAAAAAAATTGCTGATAAAGTAATGAAATTGGAAGAAAAATATAAGAGTTTTTCCAATGAAGAATTGGCTGCTTGCAGCGAGGAATTTAAAAATAGATTAAAAACAGGCGAGACTACAAACGATTTATTGCCAGAGGCTTTTGCTGTAGTAAGAGAAGCATCTGCGAGGGTGCTTAATATGCGTCATTTCTATTCTCAGGTGCTTGGCGGAATTGCACTTCACCAAGGAAGAATTGCTGAAATGGCAACTGGTGAAGGTAAAACTTTGGTGGCGACTTTGCCAGTTTATCTTAATGCTCTTACTGGAAAAGGCGTGCATGTAGTTACAGTCAATGACTATCTTGCTAAGCGTGACGCAGAGTGGATGGGAAAAGTTTATAAATTTTTGGGGCTAAGTGTTGGTGTTGCGCTCTCTGGTCAGAGCGATAAACAAAAAAAGGCAGCTTATCTTTGTGATATTACCTATTGTACAAACAATGAGCTTGGATTTGACTATCTTCGTGACAACATGGCAAACAGTAAAAAAGAAAGAGTGCTTAGAGGTCTCAATTTTGCTGTTGTCGATGAAGTGGATAGTATCTTAATTGATGAAGCCAGAACGCCTCTTATCATAAGCGGAAGGGGTGGCAAGTCTTCTGATGGTTATGTAAATGCTCAAAAATTTGCAAAAACACTTAAAAAAGAAGATGATGTTGAAATTGATGAAAAAACAAAACAAATCAACCTTACTGAAAAAGGTGTGGCTAAAGCCGAGGCCTTCTTTAAGATTGAAAACCTTGCTGATATTGACAATCTTGAGCTTACACACTATATCAACAATGCTTTAAAAGCAAATTTTATCATGCACATTGATGAAAACTATGTGGTAAAAGATGGAGAGGTAATCATTGTTGATGAATTTACTGGCCGTCTTTCAATTGGAAGAAGATTTTCGTCTGGCTTGCACCAAGCAATTGAGGCAAAAGAAGGTGTTGATATCAAGGATGAAAACCAGACTTACGCGACAATAACCTTCCAAAATTTCTTCCGCCTTTATAATAAACTCTCTGGTATGACTGGTACAGCAAAGACAGAAGAGGGTGAATTTAGAACGATTTATAACCTTGATGTTGTGGTAATTCCTACCAACCGACCAAAACGCAGAATTGATTATCCTGATATTATGTATCCATCTGAAAAAGGAAAAATCAAAGCAATTATTGAAGAAATTCGAGAGTGTTCTAAAAAAGGACAACCTGTACTTGTTGGTACAATCAATATTGACAAGTCAGAAATGCTTTCTCATGCTTTGAAATCTGAGGGAATTAAGCATCAAGTATTAAACGCCAAAAACAATGAAAAAGAAAGTGAAATTGTTGCTCAGGCGGGCAGAAAAGGTGCGATTACTATTGCAACAAACATGGCTGGTCGTGGTACCGATATTTTGCTTGGCGGAAACCCTGAGTTTATGGCGACTAAAGAGATGAGAAACATGGATTTCTCTGAAGAAGAAATCTCTTACGCGACAGCTTTTAATAATGTTGACGATGAAAAACTCAATCATGCAAGAGAAGTTTATAGGCAGCTTTATGAAAAGTTTAAGAAAATTACCGATGCAGAAAAAGAGGAAGTTAAAGAGGCGGGTGGCTTGCATATTATTGGAACAGAACGCCATGAGTCAAGACGAATCGACAATCAGCTTCGCGGTCGTGCAGGCCGTCAAGGCGACCAAGGCTCAAGCGTATTCTTCCTTTCTCCAGAAGATGATTTGCTTGTGCGTTTTGCTGACCAAAAACTTAAGAGAATTTTTACTATGTTTAAAGTTGACGAAGACACTCCTTTCCAGGTAAAAATGATTGCAAACTGCGTTGAAAGAGCGCAGCGAAAAATAGAGCTTCAAAATTTTGGCATAAGAAAGAGTGTAATTCAGTTTGACGATGTTATGAACAAACAAAGAGAAATCATCTATGCTGAAAGAAATAAGGTGCTTGATGGCGAGCCTATTCATGACCAAATTATGAGCATGTTTCCAGGAGTTGTTTCAAAGAGCGTATATAAAATTATAAGCGATGACAAACCTTACTTTGAATGGGATTTGAAAGCGCTTACAAAAGAACTGGAAAATGGACTTATTGAAAAAGACAGCAACCTAATCACAGAAGAATTTGTTGAAGATTGTGATGTCGATGATGTGATTAAAAAACTGCTTGAAGACATTGAGCGAAGATATCAAGAGCGTCAAAAAATGGTGGCGGAAATCGGAATTGACTTTGAAGAAATTGAAAGAAATGTTCTGCTTAGGATGGTTGACATCAACTGGATGAGTCAAATTGAAGATATGCAAATTATGAAAGATGAAATTATCTCTCGTCAATTTGGCCAACAAGACCCAGTCCTTGCTTATAAAAAAGAGGGCTTTGATATGTTTGATAAGATGATTGGCACAATCAGAGAAAATACCTGCAAAATCTTGCTTAATGCTCCAATTCAGCATGCTCCAGCCGAGCCAGAGCCTCAACCTGTAAAAATAACATTCACAGGCAAAGAGCTCACTCCAGAGGAAAGGGCAGCTCAAAAGGCGAAGGGCAAACTTAAAGTGCAAAAAACGGTTTATAATGATAAACCAAAGATTGGTCGAAATGACCCTTGTCCATGCGGTAGTGGTAAGAAATACAAAAACTGTTGTGGGCTTAACGCTGAATAGACAGCTATTGAGGAGAAAATATGAAATTTAAAGATTTTATTTTAGATACTAATTTATCAAACAATTTATATATAAAAGGCCCAGATGGATATTTTACTAATAAAGAAGTAAAAGGTGTGGAAACGAAAGATAAAATTTTTTTAACTTCTTTTTACGATAAGAAAAAATTAGGACAAACTTCTGTGACAGATTATGCAATTGCTAATGGTGCATTCCCAAGCAAGAATGGCAATATCGATTACATTCTTCGTTCTCAATATAATAGTAATTGTGTATATTGCGTTAAAAGAGATGGTAAAAGAGAGGAGGCGGACAATTGTACACCAACAGTAGGTTTGCGACCAGAAATAAATCTTAGTTTAGATGTAATATATAAACTTCATAAAGATATTGATGAAAATAAAAATGGAAACAGAGTTTTGAAATTTGGATTATTTCCTAATTCTAGAGCGTATGATAGTGAGGCTCTTGAAGAAATTTTTAAAACAAACAGTGGATTATTTAAAGAAACTGGCAAGAGTTATACAGGTTACTATGATAAAAATAAAGATACTTTTACAAAAAATAAAGAATATGTATATGAAGGTAAAACTTATGTCAGAGTTAAAATTAAGAGAAACAAGAAACCATGTTTCAATGACAATACGCCTGTTGCTGAAAGTGGAAATTATGTTTGGATGAATGTAAAACCTATTATATGGAAAGTTACCAATTGGGATGATATAGTAAATGGTAAAGCACAACTTATAAATGTGATTTCAGAACAAATTATTATGTGTGGCATACCTTTTAATAAAACGGAGCAAAACTTTTCAAGCTTCCCAAACAATAATAAGTATAATACAAGTTTATGGCAAAATAGCACAGCAAGGGGCTATTTAAATGGAATAAATGTTGAAAATATAAAAGAAAATGGCTATCTTGAATTTGCACAGTCAGGTTGTGGAGATTTTTCGAATAATGGCTTTTTAGATGAAGCCTTTGATTTGGAAATCAACAAAAACTTATATTTAGATGACGAATATGAAATGATATAATAAAAGCACCCACGCTTAAAAGCGGGTGCTTTTTGTATTGGCTTTGAAGTAATGCTTGACTTCCTTTTTGACAATTGAGAAATTTATGGTATAATCAAAATATCTGTTATAATTTAAATATTTAGAGGTCAACATGACCAAAGCTGAAAAAAATAGATAAACTTCAACAGGCAATAGCTAAACTTGAAAAAGGAATTGTAAAAATAAGTGAAAGGGCAAATAGAGAAAAGAGAAAAACGCCTATGCGAGATGCGTTTGATGAGAGATTCAGTGAATATGGGCCTTTGCCTTTTGCTGCAGCATTTCTTGAACAGGACATTCCTCAAGTTTCAAGTCCAGGCGGTTATCACAACATGATGCTTAAAGCTGGTCATTTTGTTTGTGTAGCAGCAACTGCAATTCTTGAAACCCCAATTCTTTTAGGTAGAACAGTTTTTGGATTATTTAATGGAATTGCATATAAAATTGGGGCAATGTAAGGACTGATAAGGCTAATGAGAGATTGACAAAAATGCTGGCAACTCTTGATGAAAAACGAGAGGTTTTAAATGAGCTTATTGAGTTTGATATTAGTGAAAAAATGCAAACTTTAAAAGAAGTTGAAGAGGCTTCTGAGATGGAATAGTTGCTTAAAATAAAGCAACTATTTTTTTTATAAATATTTGACAATTAAGTTGAATTTTTATTATACTTTTTTATATTATGAAATAAAAATCTCTGTATTTTGAGAAAATTTGCTCATTTAAGTTTAATTTTTCACAAAAATGTTGTAGAATTTTTATAATAATCATAAAATTAAGTGAGGTGAATATGGATCTTGTAATTTTGGCAGGCGGAATGGGCAGTCGTTTTGGAGGGCTTAAACAGCTTACTCCAGTTGACGAAGATGGCAATTTTATATTGGATTATTCAATATATGATGCCATAAAAGCTGGCTTTAATAAGGTGGTTTTTATTATAAAAGAAGAAAACTATGAAGCTTTTAGAGAGACGGTTGGCAAACGCATTGAAAAGAAGGTTAAAACAGAATATGCTTTTCAAAAAAATGACAATATTCCAGACAATTATGTCGTGCCAGAAACTAGAGTAAAACCTTTTGGCACTGCACATGCTTTACTTGCTGCAGAAGATAAAATTGACGATAACTTTTTGGTGATAAATGCTGATGATTTTTATGGACAGCAAGCTTATAAAGCCGCTGGTGAATTGTTGTCGAAAAAGATGATTGGTAATGAGTATTTTATGCTTGGTTACAACCTTCGCGAAACGCTGTCTGATAAGGGCAAAGTTAAGCGTGGATTATGTCAAGAAAAGGGTGGATATCTAAGCAAAATCACCGAGTCAGAAGTTGGCTTTGATGAGCAAAATAACATTGTTGCAAGACCTCTTGAAAGGAAGGATTTGGCTTGGGAAATTCTGAGTGGTGACGAGACAACATCTACAAATATATTTGGTTTTAGTAAAGATTTTTTTGCCTATTTAAATGAAGGTTTTGCTCAATTTCTTGAGAAAAATAAAGACGATCTTTCAAGTGTTGAATATCTTTTGCCAGCTCTTGTAGACCAGTTGATTGACCAGCAAAGAATATCAGTTAAAATGATTAAAACAGACGCTAAATGGCAGGGTATAACCTATAAAGATGACCTTGAAATGTTTGAAAATTTCATTAAAAGTCAAAAGCAAATGAAGGTATATCCAAATAAACTTTGGGGTTGAAACTAAATACTTCAAAAATATCACTATTTAAAAAACTCGATGAATTGTAGGTTAAAAAATGCATATATTAAAATTGACGACCGAAAATTCAATGTTTTAAGCACTACAAATTGTGAAAAAATTAAAAAAATACCTCGTTTTGTTTTGAAAACATTGAAAATTATGTTAGAATATATTCAAGGAGCTTTGCATGAAAAGTTTTGTTTACCCGGCTATTTTTATAAAGGATGATGACGAGGAAGTTGTTCGTGTATTATTCCCAGATCTTGAGCTTACTACTGATGGCTCTTTCATTGAAGAGGCATATCTTTTTGCAAAAGAAATGCTGAAAGCATATTTCACATATATTGAAAAATATGATCTTGATTTCAACCAACCTACTGATTTTGACATAGTTAAAAAATCATGCGAAGAAGGTGATATTGTAATGCTTGTTGATGCTGAAATAGAAGGTAAAGAAAAAGACTAAAATCTACAAAAATAATATATAATATTTTAAAAAATGAGTTGACAATTATATGCCAATGTGTTAAAATAGGCTAACATCTCTTGTGGGGGTGTTAGTTTTTTTGTTAGGAGAAGGAATAATGGCATTACCAAAACGCAAACAAATTATCTTGGCTTGTACTGAGTGTCAAGAAAGAAACTATGCAACAAGCAAAAACACAGCAGCAAATCCTGAAAGAATTGAAATTACAAAATTTTGCTCAAGATGCGGAAAAAGAACTGTTCATAAAGAAACAAAATAATTGGGGGTTTTATGTCTAAAAATAAAAATAATAGCCAAATTGTTACAGAAGAAGAGGCTATAAATAAAGACACTTCAAAAACCGAAAAAATTAAACAAAAAGAGAACAACAAAAAAGCAAAAAATCAAAAAGTTGGCAAAAAGAACAAAAATGAAGGGGTTAAGCTTAGCAAAAAAGCCAAAGAGACCGTTTCAGAACTTAAAAAAGTTGTTTGGCCAACCTTTGGTGAAGTTTGCAAAAAGACAGGCGTAGTACTGGTAGTTGTCCTCATTTTTGCAGTAATTATATTTGGCATGGATTATGGTTTAGGAGCACTTATGGGGCTTCTTACTAAAAGATAAAGGTGGCTTTTATGGAAGAAAAAGAAATTTTGGCATCAGACGGTGAAATGAAAAGCGAAGAAACAACTGAAAACAAAACTATCGAGCCTCAAACTGAGATTGAAAGAGAGCTCAGCGAGGACGAGCTTGGATATAAAGAATTTGTTGACAGCTTGGAAGAAAAATGGTATGTTCTTCACACATTTTCTGGATATGAAAATGTAGCTAAAGAAAACCTTGAAACAGTTATTGAAAAATTCAGTCTTCAAGACAGAATTTTTGATGTTGTCATTCCAATGGAAGATGTTGTTGAAGAAAAAAATGGCAAGAAAAAACTTGTTCAAAGAAAAGCTATGCCTTGCTATATTCTTGTAAAAATGAAATATGCTGATGACCTTTGGCACAATGTTACTCGCACTCGTGGAATTACCGGCTTTGTTGGCCCAAAAGGCAGACCACTTGCTCTCACTGAGGAAGAGGTAATCAAACTTAGACTTGAAAAAATCAAGGTTGAAGTTGACATTGTTGCTGGAGATCGCGTTGAAATTATTGAAGGTGCTCTCAATAGCATGATAGGAACAGTTGTTTCTGTCAATGTTGAAGAAGGGGTTGCCTCAGTATCAGTTGAAATGTTTGGAAGAGATACAACAGTTGATGTTCCACTTTCACAAATTCATAAAATTCAGGCATAATTCAAATAAAATCAAACTTTATTTAAAAAACAGTTATAGTAAAGCGCTGAAAATTGATTGTTAAAAGTCTCTTTCAAGTTGAAGAGGAAAGGCAAATTAAAATAGGTAAAGAAGAATGCTGGAATACAATTATTTGGCAATCATTTGAAATTTGATATTTCGTGGCTTATGTCACTTGAAATATTGTCCTTAAAGTATGACATTAAACTGCTTAGAAATCGTGGGAGGACGGAACTGCAACCGTTCATAAAACCACAGAAGGAGGAAAAAATGGCAGAAAAGAAAATCACAGCAGTTGTAAAATTACAACTCGAAGCTGGTAAAGCCACACCGGGACCTCCAGTTGGTTCAACTCTTGGACCTCATGGTATCAACCTGGGCGCATTTACCAAAGAATTCAACGAGAAGACAGCTAAAGAAGCAGGACTTGTTATTCCTGTAGTTGTTACTATCTATGCAGATAGAAGTTTCTCATTCGTACTTAAGACTCCACCAGCAGCTATTCTTATTAAGAAAGCTATTGGTCTTGACAGAGGCTCTGCAGTACCAAACAAAACAAAAGTCGGAAGCATAACAAAGTCTCAAATTAGACAAATCGCACAGACAAAGATGCCAGACCTTAACTGCACATCTATTGAATCTGCAATGTCTATGATTGCTGGTGCCGCTCGTAGTATGGGCGTAACAGTGGTTGATGACTAAGGAGGGCAGTTATGAAAAAATTAGCTAAGAAATATGCTCAAGCAGCTGCTATGGTTGAGCAAAAAGCATACGATATCGGCAGTGGACTTGACACTCTTCTTACACTTCCAAAAGCAAAGTTTGACGAATCAGTTGAGCTTCATGTAAGACTTGGTGTTGACGGAAAGAATGCTGACCAACAAGTAAGAGGTGTTTGCGTACTTCCTCATGGTACAGGTAAGAGCGTAAAAATTCTTGTTATCGCAAAAGGTGACAAGGCCGATGATGCTGTTAAAGCAGGTGCTGATTATGTTGGCGCTGAAGAAATGGTTGCTAAAATTCAAGGCGGATGGCTTGATTTTGATGTTTGTATCACAACTCCAGATATGATGGGCGTTGTAGGTAGAGTAGCTAGAGTGCTTGGACCTAAAGGTCTTATGCCAAACCCAAAGAGCGGAACAGTTACTATGGATGTAGCAAAAGCTATCACAGATGCTAAGGCTGGTAAGGTTGAATACAGACTTGATAAGACAAACAATGTGCATGTAATTTTAGGAAAAGTAAGCTTCGGTAAAGAAAAACTTACTGAAAACTTCAATACAGTTATTGAAGCGCTTATCAAAGCTAAACCAGCAGCAGCAAAAGGGCAATATTTCAGAAATGTTACTATTTGCTCAACAATGGGTCCTGGACTTAAAATCAATGTAACTATGTAATGATAGTTAGACAAAATAAAGCAGATGAAAATCTGCTTTTTTTTTAATTAAATTTTTGATTATAAAATAAATCTTATCTAAATAAATCTTATCTTTTAAAAGTGCAAGAATTTTTTTAACCATAATTTTATATTATTTATTATATAATATTTATAAGAGTTTAAACTTTATGACGCTTTCTAAGCAAATAATTCTAAGCGTTTTAAAGTTAAAACAAGGCGAAAAAAAATACCTCTAAGAAAATAGAGGTATTTTTTTTGAATTAAACCAAAATTTTGTCGATTTAATTTTATTTAACTTTTTGACGCTTTCTAAGCAAGATTGTAATTGTCACAATTGCAACAGCGGCCACACAGCCAAGCACAATTGCGATAATTGCGAATGCGTTTAATGGCTCTGTTTTTGTCACCTTATAAGAGTAGAGCAGATAGCCGCTTGAAGTATAAATTTGAATGTAATAAGTGCCATTGCCTGTAATTCTTATTGTGTCATTTGTGCCATAACTTGAAAGGTTTTCAGTATTGTAATATCTTGTTGTTCCGCCAACAATCAAATAGCAGTCACCCACAGCGTCGTGAAGGTTTTGAACATTTAATGTCACAGTTATTTGGTCTTTAGTTTTTTCGCCTTCAGGGAGTGAAACACTGATTGGAGGAGTTGCCATGTTTATCCAAAATTCAAAAGTGAAACTTTCACCAATGGTGTTTAAAAGCTCTTTATTATTAGGACAGATGGTCACTGTATATCTTCCGCCGCCAGTCTTTTCATCAAGATAGTTGATTGTTATGCCAGAAAGATATTTTTGATCATCAACCATTATAGAAGGGAAGTTTCCGATTGTAAGTAAGTTTTCAGTAATATCAACACCATCTTTTTCGATTGCTTTAATATAATATTGTTCATATTCTGAATATTCAAAAGCATATCTTGATTCGTTTTTGTTGATGATAGTGAAATTAAATTCTTCTGTTCGGATAGCTTTTCCTTCAGCGAGAGAAACTGCTGTGAAATACACTGTATAGAAGCCTGATGCAGTGAATGTAAAGCTGTCCTTTTTGCCTGAAGTTGTGAAACCTGTATAATCATAACCATTTCGTTTTGCGTGTATTGTAGGTGTTCCAGAGCCTTGATAATAGCTTTGAATGTTTGTTGGTTTAAGCACAACTTTGCCATTGTATATTGCTTTTTGGATAGGCTCAGTGATAATCTCTTCGCCTTCAGCATTTGTTGTAGTCACTGTGAATGGCACTGAGCTTAAGAATACAATGTCGATATATTTGCTTGTGCCAAAGGTTTGAACATTGGCAGGTGAGCAAGAGTCATACACTTTCAGTCTGTAAGAGCCTTGACGATTTAAGTATATGAATGAATCAATTCCGTCTGTATAAACAGGGGTGTCAATTTTTACATAAGAGCCGTTAAACTGCTTTGTTACTTCAATATTGATTTTGTTTGACACGATTCCATAATATGAAGAGAAATTGATTTTAAGTTTGTTGAAGTTTGCCGCAGAATCACTGTTTGCAACCACTGTCACAAAGCTTTTATTCTTAATATTTTCTGGTGTACCAACAGAAGATTCATAAGTGAAGGTGCTGATAATGTTGTTTGTCTCAGCAATGTAAATTATAGTAAATTCACCGGCAGATTCACTGCATTCATATCGATAAATTTCAACTGTAACATTGCTTCCAGTGCTGTCGACTGCAATGAGGTCAAGTTTAACATTAAGCTCTTCATTGGTTGTAATGCGGCGTCTGTTGTCTCTGTCTGCGTAGTCTACACTGACGATATAATTGGTTTCATAACCCTGTCCAGCAAGAGATGTGTAATATACATCGCTCTTGTCAACAGTTAAGCCGTCAACAGTAATGTAATAATAAGATGTAGATGAGTCAAGTATTGAGATGTTGAAAATCTTGCAAAGGTCTGTAAAATATTCATCACTGTCATACTTGATAAGCACGATATAATCGCCAACACCTGAGATTGTGTAACCATTCACATCAGAATTTGCACTGTTTATGTTTTCCCATGTAGTGCCATTGTCTTTTGAAAGATAAACACTGTATGTGTAGCCCTTTTGATAGTTGTAAGAGCCATCATAAGCCAAGCTTTGACCGTTGAAGAAGCGAACAGTGACATTTCTTGAGAAAGTTGTGATAATCTCTGATGTAGCTGTATAATCTTTTCCATTGAAGGAAACGGTTACATTTGGCTTAATTCCAATATTTGCTTCGTCAATAGGTTGTTGGTTTTTATCATTGAAGATAATTCCACCCTTTGAAACATCATTTGGATTAGTCACTCTTGAAGGGAGCTTGTTGTAAAGTCTTAAATGAATGGTATTGATATATTCTTCTGATTCAACATCACTTATTACAAGTTTGTAATAATCATCATAGAAAGACTCAAAACTTGGATTAAACTTCATCACTGAAATGTTTGTGCTTGTGTTATGACTTTGGTCAACTCTTATTTCATTTCCGTCGCGATCATATACTTTTACGCTGTAAAGCAGCACATTATATGAATAGTTGATTGTGCCAGATGAGAGATAGGTTGTTTCTTTTTCTCCTTCAGAGAATTTGTATATTGCATTTGGCCCAGAAATTTCCTTATAACTTACTTCGTTTGCAAGCTGAATGACAGTTGTGGTCTTTTCAAAGTTGTCAACAATCTCAAACTTAACTTTCTGTGAAGCATTTGCTCCAAGATTGATTGCAATTTGAAGGGTGGTATCACCAGGCAAAGTTTTAAAGGTTATATAAGATGCACCAGCAAACTCTTCTGAAGGTGTCCATGTTCCATAATCAAATTGTTCAGCCTTATATATGGTTTTCCATTTGTTTAATGCAGTCACCGAGCTGTCAAACTGAGAAATAGTTATGCTTTTTGGGAAGATATAACTTGTTGTTTCACTTTGCACTTGAGCTTTTGTAGGCACTGTAATATTAAGTATAGCCGAAGTCTGTGTTGGGTCTTCAACTTTCTGTGTAGAAAGAGATGCTTCCATAACTGAAATAAAGATTGAAGCAAAGCTTCCGTCAATTCTATTTGAAAGCGTCATTTTATGCTTGTTTGAAGAAGCCTCGACATTTTCAAACAGACTTAATAGACTTACCTGATTAAATTCAACACCGTTTGCTGAGAAAATAACCTTATAAATCTGTGAGTCGTCAATCCAAGGTGATTTCATATAACGCACTTCACCTTGACCTGCAAGCTTTAATGTTAAGAATTGCCATGAGTCAGATTGATAATTGATATCTTTGATTTCAAATCCTTTTGTTGAATAGATATTGAAACCATCTTCAATTTGATCGTTTTCAACCACTACATCACGATTGAGATTTGTATTTGTGTAAGTGATTGCATCTGTTCTTGCAAGAGGATCATTGTTTACATTCGATGAAGTAAGCTCGACCACATAAACAACCATATTTCCAGCATAATCCATTTCAACAATCTCATAATATCCGCAAGGAAGTTGCAAATCTCCATCAGTTGTCATATGAAGATAATTGCCTGATGAGAATGAGGCTTTGTCTACCTGTGTGTATGTGTTGATATTTTCAATTCGGTTGTAATAGATGAATTGAGTATCATAAGGGTTTGAAGCCTTGTTTGCAAGTGTTGAGGTGAGGGTAGTATTGAAATAATCAATGTTTACATTATAGCTGTAATATTTGAAGTTTCCGCTGTCAGTTGAATAAGAATAACTGAGGTTTGGAATTTCTGCAATAGCTGGATTTTCAACTTCTCTGTTGTTGTAGTCGAAATATTTTCGCATATAAAGAAGTTGATAATTCATTGGGAATGAATTTTGAGTAGAAATCTCTGTGGTTGACATGAGATTTTGCACATTTTGATATGGCATTGACTTATCAAAATAAATTCTCTTTGTAATTGTTGAATAATAATCTCTGTTGTGACCTTCGTACTGCATAGTTATTTCAACATAACTATTAACCGCATTTAAAAGACTTTCAGTGTCTATTGTGAAATATTTTGAAGTGCCTTCATCCACAATTTCAGACTTTTCGCCAACAATTGAAGAAGGGTTGTATCTGATTGAAATATTGTTTTCATCAATCTTTGCTTCATATTCGCTTGTAGGCACTTCCCATTGCACTTTCAATGAATGAGAATTTGTGTAGTAAGTATTTGGTGTGTCAGTTTCTGTGAGGTTATAGCCGTCAGAGCCTATAATTTCAAAGTCTGGAGCCTGTGAAATGATTTCAAAGCCAAACTTATAAAGACTGTAGAAACTGCTTGTAGCTCCAATATTTGAAGCTTGATAGATTGTTACAACATAATTTCCTTTGAGGTAGAAAAATTCAAGCTCTGCATTTTTGTTGAGAATGCCATTTTTTCCACTTGCTTCATAAAGTGTCAAATATCCATTTTTTTCAGTGCCGTCAGAGTAGTAATATTTCACTACTTCTCTGCCGTTTTCAACCACAGTTGCTCGCACTTCTGTAAGAATTTGATATTCTTTTATAGAAGAAGTTTCAATATAATCTTTTGCTTGCTGTTCTCTGCCAAAGCTTTGAACAAGTGCGCCTTCAATATAGACATCATATAGGCTTGTCGAACGGTTGAATTGATAGTAAGCATTACCATAATAAGAAAGGTTGTCGTTCTTGTTTACTGAATATTCCTTGCCATTTGATGAGTTTATTGATTGCTCGTTTGAAACAGTATATTTATATTTAGGTACATGAAGAGAAATAGGCAATTTATTTCCCTGAACGGCAAAACTTGAAAGGTTATCATTTTCACTGTAAGAATCTTTAGTGAAGAATGAGCCGCTATTTAAGCCGTCACTTGTATATTTAGGGAAGGAAATTTCAATAGAAGAATTTCCGTTTCCGCTGTAAAGGCTAAGCAATATGTCTCCACCAACAATACTTTCAAGAGAAGAAATTGTTTTGCCGTCATCGTCAGTCAAAGCATTTCCTTCATCATCAACTGCCACAACTGGCTCAAGCTTGGTTATCAAGCCCTTATCGTCAACGATAATTGTCAAAAATCTTCTGAAATAGTCATATTGGTCAAGACCTGAGTCTTCTTTGTATGTTCTCTCAATCATATACTTTCCGGCAAGTGGAAGGGTGTTTGACCCCATAGCAAGCTCGAAAGTCTCAATTGCGCCAACATCATATTCTTTAGTAGAATTTGGGAATACATTGATTTTTTGAGTATAATCTTCAGCAAGATCATAGTAGTAATAATAGTTGTTGTTTCCTTCAAACTTAGCAAGTTTTTTCTCATAAGGATAGTAATAAAGTGTCACAGTTTCAAGTTTAGAGCCGTTTACGGCAACTGGAATATAACTTAAAGTTAAAGCTTCTTTTCCACTAACTGGGGTGTAATAAGAGAATTTATATTGTCTTGAAGTCTCTGTGTAGTCGTTGTCGCCTTTAATATGAGTGTAAATATATTTTCCTTGCTCATCTTGATAGGTATAAAGGTTTCCACTGAAACTAAAACTTGAGAAATCAAGGTCGCCTGATGCGCTTGAAAGTTTAAGTTTTGAAGCGTCTGCTGTCACATTGAATGAAACATATCCGCTTGGGAAGTTTCTGTAAAGCATTGACTCATTGTCAGCAAAGTAGGTGTTTGATTTGTCACGAATAAGAATTTTAAATGTTGTATTATCGGCAGAGTTTCCATTGTCGTCAAAGAAGCGAATTTGATATGAATTAAGATCATAAGGAGAAAACTCTGATGAGAAACCATCTTTGATATAAACTCTTTCATTTATTGGAATGATAAGATAGTTTCCATTGTAAGACGAAATGCCTGTCACGATTGTGCTTGCCGTTTCGTCTTTAGTTGTTTCTGTATCATTTTCAAGTTTAGCGTCGGTTGTAATGTCGTTGATTTGCATTATGTTTGCATTGTTTTCAGTCTTGAAAAATTCATCAACTAGTTCTTTTAATTTTAAGTCAGCACCTGCAACATCTGTCGAATATTGATAAGAGGTTATTTCGCCAATTTTGTCAATATTTTCAAGATAAATTGCCTTTCTGCTTGACCATCTGATATAAATTTCAACATTTGTTTCAGGGAGTGAAATGCTGTCACTGTTTGAGAAAAGACTTCTAAGCACCTGATTTCCCTGTGTTTCTTGAATGAAAATAGGGGTTGAGGTGTCAATCATAAACAGTTTAAATGCTGAATTTCCAGCTTGGTCATAAACTTGTAATATATAAAAGCCGTCATTATTTTTTACGTAAGTTGCTGGAATGGTAGAGCCAAATGCAGCAGCATTTGAATATTCTGTCCATTGAGAGCGAGAAGCAAGATCAATTTTGTATGAAACTGGCAATACATCGTTTGCAATAAGCCTGTTTAAAAGCTCTGAAAGGTCGTCTCCACTTTGAGAAGAGTAATAATTGATGGCTTTTGTTGGAATATAAGTTACATAGCCATAAGTTGAAGCGCCACTCTTCTTTTCATCCCAAGACATAATCATAGGCTGATTTGTGTTGAATGATGAGAACGCATCTCCTACTTGATAGGTTGTTGATGAGAGAAGTGTTACATTCTTTGATGTGATGTTTTTAATTTCACTTGTATCAATTGTGAATGTTCTTATGCTTGGCTTGTTTGAGTTTGTAGAAGTGATTTTGATTGTAAACTTTGCATTTGCATATTTATTGTTATTTTCAATCAAAATACCATATTTCCCAGCTATAATTTCATTATATTTGTCATCAAATTCACTATTTTCAGAAGATTCAACAAATTGTCTATATGCGAAGCCGTATGAAGAAAGCTCTTTGATGCTTACATCTTGGAAATAGTATGTGTTGTCGTTGTAGTTTTGAGCTGAAAGGGTGATGTTTACTTTTGCATCATAAATGTTGTTTTCAGCGTCATTTAAAATATAAACATTTTTGTTTGTAAACCCATTTGTGTAAACTTCGTTGAAATTGCTATCAAGCACGGCAACAGTAGGTGATGAGTTTGTGATAGTAAAATAAAATACTTGATAGTGGTAAAGTGCAGATTGTAATGTGCCTGATGCAGACATATATGAGTCAAATTGATATTGAATTATGTAAAGATATGTTCCGTCATCATTTTGGTTGAAGCCTTTGAAAGATTCACCTTCACCATTGTCAATCACCATTTGTGTAGTTTCAACACCAGTAGCCTCATCTTTAGTAGTTACTTTGTTTAATTTATAAAACCTGCTGAAACTTTTATTATTTGCATTTGTTAAAAATTTAATAGGTGTTTGATTTGTTGAGGCGGGCAATATATTTAATGTTGGATTGTTGATTGCCTCAAGCACAAGATTTTTTAAAGTGCTTACATTAAAGTTTATGCTGCTTACAGGGTTTGTTTCACCCAACTTTTGAGCAATATCCTTTCTTATAGCATTCTCTGTATTTTCTTCAGAATTATCAAATTCATGATTGCTGTTTCTGTCAATGATGTTTTTATTTACTTGACTTGTAATATCAGCTGAATTGTAATACCCATTTTTATTATCATAACTTTTTATGTCTTTTGTGTAAGGCTGATTTGTGTCAGGATTGATGTTTTCATAATCGCTATAAACAGTTTGATAGCCATAAATGTAAACTCTTTGTGCCTTGTTTGAGAAAGCAGACCCTTTTGAAAGATTTTCAAGATTTAAGTCATAAAGAGTTGTTTGACCTTCACGCTCAATAGTGTAAAGATAAGAGAAGTGAATGTCATAACTTCCAATATCAGAAAATACAACTGAATTTGTGCCATTGTCGTTTGTGATTATTCTTAAAAATTGGTTGTTTTCTGAAAGCACTGCGCCATTTTCGTCAAGTTGAACAACTTCTCCATTCTGATATTCGAGAATTGTCTTTTTAGTGTTGAGCTCTATGTCAGAATAGTCTATTTCAAGAGAAAACTTAAGTGGGTCAAAGTCAATAGTTGGAAGGGTGTTTGTCTCTGTTTTAGAGTAGGCAAAGTTGTAAAAATAGTAAGTTGAATAGGTGCTTGATGCAGTAAGAGTTGTTTCTTGAATGTTGCTTGAAGTTGAAATTCTTGGCTTACCTGTTACTGTATCAAAATATGTATTTGCGTTGAAAATCATAAAATTGTAATAAATTTCTCTTGTGGTAAGTGAGAAGGTAATTCCGCCATTGGTAGTATAATATTCAAGCACTGGAATAACAAGTGTGTAAATACCTTCTTTATTCAAAGTGATTTGATTTTCTTTATTTTTGTCTTTTTCAGGATAACCTTCTGGTTTGTCTCCAACTCCAAATTCAATTTGTTCATTTAAGGTGTTAAGTTTAAATCTAAGGTTGAATTGTTTTGGAAGAGTTGAAATGGTGTTTGATTGATTGAAGCTTTCAGAATAAGCGAGGGTGTAATTTTCAATGCTTCTGTCTTTTAAAAGATTTTCGCCTGTTTTGCCTGCGGCAATGTCAGCGGCGGTCATATCATAAAAGAGTGAAAGTGAGGTGGTAAAATCGAAATAATAAAATACCTGACTATTTGAAGGGTTTGGTGAATAATAATAGTGCGTTTCTTCTTGAGTTGCACCTCCACCAGAGTTTGTTACCTCTTTCGTCAATGTTTGGTCAGCAATGACTATGTCGTTGTAACTGCCATTTTGAAAAAGATAAACAGTGTCATCAACATTAGAAACTGCAATCGCCGCTTCTTTTGATGATTTTATCTTCATATAGTCTGGAAGATTGTTTGTAAGCTGTTGTGTTTGAGCAAAATCTGCATGAGAAATGCTGGAGCCCATGTTCCATCCGCTTATAGAAATAATGCCTCCAAAGCTAAGCGAAAGTATAAGCACTAAAGGCAAGGAAATTTTCTTAAATAAATTAGATAATTTTTTCATAAAACACCTCAAGAATATTTTATCATAAGCGTCATAAAAAACAAAATAAAATTATGTAATTAAATTAAATATATTTAATAAAATACTATATATATTTTATACATAAAGATAATTTTTACTCTTAATACAATAAAAAAATAATTCCTTTTTATTTAGTTGTCAAAGAAGGCTTTTTTTTCATAAATATGTTAAGAGGTATTTATGAAAAAGTTATCCCTTTGTATGATTGTAAAAAACGAAGAAAAAACATTGCCAAGAGCGCTGAAAAATGCCAAAAATTATGCAGATGAAATTATTATTGTCGATACAGGCTCGCAGGATAAAACCAAAGAAGTGGCAAAAAAATTCACAGAAAATATATTTGATTTTGAATGGAATTATGACTTTTCAAAAGCAAGAAATTTTTCTTTTGATAAGGCAATGCTGGAATATATAATGTGGCTTGACGCTGATGACATTCTGACTGACGATACAGTCAAGGCAATAAATGCTTGGAAAGAAAGTGAAGACGATGTTGATGTTGTTATGTGTCCCTATGTAGCAAGCTTTGATGAAAATTATAAGCCAGTGTTTCAATATTTAAGAGAGCGTATTGTAAAAAATACACCAGCTCTACGCTGGCATGATAGGGTGCATGAAGTGATAATTCCAAGCGGGAAAATCGTCAATAATGAAGAAATTAAAATCTTTCACGGAAAGACTAAAAAAGAAAAGTCAGACCGAAACCTTTTGATATACAGACAAATATTAAAAGAAGAAGGAATGCTAAGCCCAAGAGGGATGTTCTATTTTGCAAGAGAGCTTTATTTTAATAATTTCATAGATGAGGCAATTCATGAGTTTTCTCGTTTTCTTGCCGACGGAAAAGGGTGGAGCGAAAACAACATTGAAGCTTGTCTAAATCTTGCAAAATGTTATCAAATAAAAAAGAAATATACAAACGCTTTGACGGCTCTTTATGGGTCGTTTATGTATGACACTCCAAGAAGCGAAGTGCTTTATGAAATAGGCAATGTTTACCTTGCTATCGAAAATTACAATAATGCAATTTATTGGTTTAAACAAGCCCTTGACTTTAAGCCAAGTCTGTCAAATGGAGGCTTTGTAAATATGGATACCTGCACAATTTTGCCAGCCATAAATTTGTGTTTATGTTATGATAAAATTGGCAATTTGCAAGAGGCTTATCATTATCATGAAATAGCAAAAGCTTTCAATCCCTTTGACAAGTCAGTGCTCTATAATGAAGAATATTTTGCCAGCCTTAAAAATAAAGCGGATTTAAAATAATTTTCATAAAAATCATAAAAAAATGGCTTTATTTCTTGAAAAAATGTCATTTTTAGCATATTTTTACTAAATTATAAAAATTAAAGCATGTTTTTATTAAAGTATATAGTTGAAAAAAGAGCATTATTGAAGTCGAATGTAAGCTAAAATAAATAAAAAAAAAGAGCATAAATAATGCTCTTTTTTAAGCTTTTATTTTAAATCAAAATTGTCAAATTCTCTAAGTTTTGTGTAAAGGAAATCAAGGAAACCTTTTCTGTTTACGCCTGTTACGAAATCATATTTTCCATCTTCTTTAAATTCGATTATTGTCTTTCCAGGAGCTTCAACAAGGTCAACATCCATATCAACTTTTTGAGTCGTGAAAAGCTCTGGTGCAACAAAGTAAATATAGGCGCAAGTATCATTTGTTGCAACGCGTTTGTCAGGGTAGCCAGGCTCCCAATACTTATCATACATTTGGAAAATAAAATTGCCAACTGCGTTTACATTTTTGATTTTTTCTATTACAAATTCCTCATCAAGATGAGCTTTATTTCTGCCTAAATCTGAAGGCACCATTGTAAGAGGAATACCACTTTCAAGCACGATTTTGAATGCCTCAGGGTCAGAAGATATGTTGAAAGAAATGTGTTTTGGATATCCTTCAATTCCATAAGGGCAACCACCCATGAAGATGATGTTTGGAATTTTCTTGATGATGTCAGGGTGACGCTGCAACAGTGTTCCCATATTGGTTTGAGGGCCAAGAAGAAGAATTTCAATATCGCCGTCGCCTTCACTCAAAACTTTATACATTGCTTCAACTGCGTCAAGCTCATGAAGTGGGCGAGAAACTGAAACTGGAGGGATATAGCCGCCTAAACCTTCAACAGAGTGAATATGTTCTGCATAAGGACTTATTCTATTCATAGCCTTTGCACAGCCTTTGGCTACAGGAATGTCAACTCCAAATTTATCCAAAATATGAAGCATGTTGCGTGTATTTTTTTCAACACTTATATTTCCAGACACTGTAGTGATAAGTTTAATATCGATGCTTTTGTCAAACAGGGCATAAACGAGGCATGCAGCATCATCAACGCCAGGGTCTGTATCAATAATTACTTTTTTAATCTTTTCTTTATTCATAAGCACATCCTTTTAAAAGCAATAAAAATGCAGAAGCTTTCCTATGAGAAGAGTTTGCTTAAAGTCCAAAACCATAGTCTAAGCAAAAATAATGCTTTACTTCTACAATTCTCACTAAAATAGTATATACAAAAGAAGGATAAAAAGCAAATGTTTTGTTATTTTTATTGCAAAAATAATTCTTTTATGCTATAATCCGATTACGAAAAATGTAAAAATCGTTGAATTTAATATATGTAAAAATGGAGACGTACCGAAGAGGTCGCAACGGGACGCACTCGAAATGCGTTTGTCGGGAAACTGGCACAAGGGTTCGAATCCCTTCGTCTCCGCCAGAAGTTTTTTAATGCACCATAGGTTTTTGGTGCGTTTTTTTATAAAAAATATCAATTCAGGCAAGGTAAAGTTGACAATATACAAATTTAGCTTAAGTTTTTAAGTAGGGTAGTTAATAAAAAATCCACGAAATATCGTGGATTTCTTAAATATTATGTTGTTTATTAAATAGAATTCTTTTTCTTTTTAATAATAAGCACAGATGCTGCAGCGATTACAGCAACAGCTGCTACTACTGAAACAACAATAATAATAGTAGAATTTGATTTTTCGCTTTCTAAGCCATCAGTATTGTAGTCATATTTTTCAGATTTTCCTTCAGTTGAAACTACAACTTTAACAGGATCTACAATATTGTTTGTTTCAAATCTTTCAACAGCTTCTTCAGCGATATATTGAATAGTCAATTCATTGTTGTTTTTGATTTCGTCATAAGAAATAGTAAGTTTTCCATCAATGACTCTGTCAGTAATGTTTTGTCCATTCAATGAAACGTTGTAAAGTTTGTATCCTTCATCTGGATTGATTGTGTAAGTATAATCTTCGCCTTCTTCAATTGTTCTAATCTTTCCATCTTCAAGAGTAAGTTTTCCACCTTTGCCATCAATAGATGCATAGATTGTCTTGTCTGTGATTTTGCTTGTAGGAACGGCAGCTACCATGTAAGGTGAGAAGCTTGTAACTGTTGCAACAATACCAAATTTAGTTACAACGCAAGGCACTTCTTCAATGATATAATTGTCTCCGCCAACATGTTTGCGGTGGAAGAGTTTGAACGAAACACCTTCATCATTAGGACCATAACCTTCAGGGAAACCAAGCGCAATTTTTACATAGCTTCCATCTGGAATTTTTTGGAATTTTCCACAGATTTGAAGATTTATGTCATAAGTTTCACTTGATTTAATGTCATTTTTGTTGATATTGATTGAGCTCTCGTCACTGATTTCGTTCATCATAGTGTTTTCAACATCTGAAGAAACTTTATTTGCAACAAGCATCATTTGACTTCTTGAATTTTCAGTGAAAGTGCTGTTGTCTTCTTCATCTTTGAAATTCATTTCTGATAAGTCAGAGTTGTCAACAAGTACAGGTTGTGCGCAGCAGTCAACCCATAATCTTCCATCTCCAAATACATTTGGACATGCCATATAAAGGCGGTCGAAGCTGAAATAAGCATTGTTTGGTGCTTTGTCAGAAGTTGTTCTTATAAATTCGCCATTTATTTTTTTGTCAACAATTTTTGCAGAGCCAATATTTGTGAAAGAGAAAATATATCCATCCATATTGTGTTCATACATAAGACTTGGTTTGAATTTGAACACTAATGTATTCATTACACCATTTTCATCTGCAAGCAATTGAACATTGCTTCCGTCTGAGAATGGAACGAAACTTGCATATTTTCTTGCACTTTCATGGTCAGGTGTAAATTCCACGCCAATTGGTTGTGTTTTATCAAGAGCATGCAATGGCTCATCATAAACTATTTTGAATGGAATAGCATGTCTGTCTGCCATAATTCCACTTGCAGCTGATTCAGCCATACCATCATTGATAAAGACGCTGGTGCCGTTGTAAGGTAATGATTTAGAATTGACAATGTAAGGTGGGGCAGTGTATGTTCCATAAGCTTGGTTTACAAAAGTTTGGCTTTTAATTACCAAATGTTCTTCAACAACATCAGCATCACTATAATAAATATTTTCCCAAGCGAGTGCATCAACATCAGGTTCGATGTCTTTTACTATAGCATATTGAGTTTGATATATATTTTGATTGATGTATAAAGAAGTACTTCCCTCTTCATCAATGATTCCTGAACCTTCATCATAGAAAGGAACACTGTTTGGAATATCTTGCCATCTAGACCAAGTTAATTTACCATCTTTCATATAATTATAGCGAGTAATCATACGCATGCCATCTTGAGCCAACAATTCTGCTGAATTTTTACCATTATAGCTGATATATTCATAAATATTGTAAGCATCAGAATCTACAGAATATTGATATTCACTTTTGTATAATAAACCGAGAGATTCGATTTCGCGATTCATAACATCTGGGTTTGTTGCTTCTTTATAACTAATGCTTGAAAGAGCAGGGTATGTGAGTTTATAACCAGAAGATGAAATAACTCCGTCAGTAATATGTTCTTGTGATTCTGTTAGTGCATCCATAGCTGAATATTTGTTTTTATTTGAAGACAAACTGTTCCAAGTAGTGTCAAAAGCAAACCATTCGCCTTTCTTTTCAGCAGTTTTTATAGAATATGTTTGTTCAACACTTTCTTTTTCTGCTGTTTCAAGCCAAACATAATTCCAAGAGTGACCTACATTATTCTTTGTGTAGTTGCCATTCTTATCTTTGCCTTGGCTGTATCCGCTTACCATAACGCAAGGAATATTTAAATAATCCATAACTACTTTGTAAGCAGAAGAGAAGCCAGAACATACAGCTGAATTATAAACCAATGCACCATAAGCTGAGAAAGTCATGTTTGAAACCATAACATCTTGGCCGCCGAGTGCGTCGTTTAATGTATTGAAATCATAGAATACATCTTCTGCAATTTGTTCGTTTACAGCTTTAGCGAGCTTAAGGTCTTCGCCAACATTAGTTGTATCTTTTTGTGCATTTAAAACTGCCTTTTCAGCAATTTCTTCAACCTTATTGTTGAATCTAACAATGGCTGTTTGCACATCTTCTTCAGTTTTAAATGTTTTATCTCTGAAAACATTTGCTTCTCTGCCAGTGTCAACAAAAGCAGAGTAAACGCCGCTTGAGTATCCTGCGCTGATAGTAAGTTTATACATATCAACATAGAATAATTCTGGATGATCCATTAAGAAAGCGTCACGAGCAGCACTGAATGCTTTTGGAATTTCCAAATTTCCATCTCTTACCCAAGCTTTAATTTGGTTTGATGAAACAACATCAGTAAGTGCATAAGAAACTTTTCCTTTTTTGAAATCTCCTGCCTCATTGATTTCTTCTAAAATTTCATAGAATTTTTTAGCAAGAGTATATTGGACTTTGTTTCCTTTGCTGTCTTCTGTAGTCAAATTATTATAAAAATAATTATCCTCATTTGTGTTTTCTGTGCTTGCTATAGCTTTGCTATCCGTTTTTAAGAATGTTGCACCAAAAATCAGTGAAACAATGGAAAACAATGCTACAAAAAGAATTAGAAAACGTTTTTTTATAAAAGTCATTATTACCTCCTTTTTTTGACTTTTTATTTGCAACAAATTCCTTTTGTCACAATGATAATATATAATACTTTTCTTGATTTGTCAATAATTTCTTAACAAAATTTAGAACATTCATATAGTAATATATGAAGCTAATAATATATATGCAATAAATAATAAATAAACATAAAAAATGGTTAAATCATTTTTCAAAAAAGGGCTTGATTTTTTGCAAGTAATATGTAATAATGCTTGTGAAAATTAAATGAGGTTTTTTATGGATAAAATGGCGTTTAGAGAAGAAGGGGACTCTATTGGCAATTTAAATGTCCCTAAATGTGCTTATTATGGAATACAATCTTTAAGGGCAAATCAAAATTTCAATATTACAGGCAAAAACATTCACTCGCAGCTTGTTGTCGCGCTTGCAAAACTTAAAAAAAGCTGTGCTATGACAAACTATGCATCAGGCAGGCTTTCAAGTGAAATTGAAGGGGCAATTGTCAAAGCTTGTGATGAAATTATTGATGGAATGTGGCATGACCAATTTATTGTGGATGCAATTCAAGGAGGGGCTGGCACCTCTGCAAACATGAATGCAAATGAGGTGATTGCAAACAGGGCAATTGAAATTTTAGGTGGAGAAAAGGGCGACTATTCAATCGTTCATCCAAATGACCATGTAAATATGTCGCAATCTACAAATGACATATATCCATCTGCTGGAAAGCTGGCATTGATAGCTCTATTGAAGCCATTATATCAACAGCTGGACAGGCTTTATTTGTCACTTATGAACAAGGCGAATGAGTTTGACGGCATATTGAAAATGGGCAGAACACAATTGCAAGATGCTGTGCCAATGAGACTTGGTCAAAGCTTTCATGCCTTTGCCACTGCAGTAAAACGCGATACAAATAATATTATGCTTGCCGAAGAAGACATTCATTTTTTAAATATGGGTGCAAGTGCAATTGGCAGTGCAATCACTGTTGACGGCTTTTATCTTGATAATATTGTTTCTTCAATTTGTTCGGTGTGTGGCGAGGATTTCAAGCAGACTGAAGACTTGTTTGACGGAACATCAAATATCGAGGTTTATGTAAAACTCTCAGGTGCTCTTAAAACGCTTGCAGTCACACTTTCAAAGATGTGCAATGACTTAAGACTCATGTCAAGTGGGCCAAGGACAGGCCTCAATGAAATCAATTTGCCAGCAAAACAAAACGGTTCTTCAATCATGCCAGGAAAGGTCAACCCTGTTATTCCAGAAGTTGTTTCCCAAGTTGCATATAAGGTGTTTGGAAATGATGTGACTGTCAATTTCTCAGCTGAGGCAGGGCAACTTGAATTGAATGCTTTTGAGCCGGTGATTTTCTATTCGCTTTTTGAAAGTATCGAATGCCTAACAAGTGCAATTTCAACTTTGATTGATAATTGTATAGTTGGCATAACAGCCAATCCAAACAGGTGTAATGACCTGCTTGAGCATAGCGTAGGAATGGCAACTGCACTTACTCCATATATCGGATATAAAGAGGCTGCTCGACTTGCAAAAGAAGCTTTAAAAACAGGTGTTCCACTTCGAAAACTTGTGCTTGAAGCTGGGCTTTTAGACGAAAATAAACTTGAAGAAATCATGTCCCCATTTGAAGTTACAGAGCCTCACCACATGAAAAAGGCTAAGTAATAAATTTTAAAAAAGTTGAGATAATATAACTAAAAATACAAAAATCTTAGGAATTTTCCTAAGATTTTTTGATTTTTTCGCATTTTTTGCAATATTATTTAAATTTTTCAGTAATTTTTAATTGGAATTTTCTTTAGTTTCCTTTAAAACTTTTAAGCAGAATTTGTTTCATATCTTCCACCATTGGCACTCTTGGATTGGCAGGTGAACATTGGTCTTCATAAGCCATGTATGCGATTTCATTAAGTTTGTCAATCCAGTCTTTTTCGGTAATATTTTGCTCGGCAAAATTCATCTTTATGCCCACTTGTTTTCCAAGTGCCATAACAGCATTTGCAAGACTTTCTACACCTTCAGCAGGGGTGGAAGCAGCAAGCCCAAGAAGCCTTGCCACAGTTTGATATTTTTCATGCGCAACATAGTGATTATATTTTGGCCATGCTTGAAGTTTGTCTGGCACCTGACCATTATATCTTATTACATGTGGAAGCAAAATTGCATTAGCTCGTCCGTGAGGTGTATGGAAAACGGCACCAACTTTATGTGCGAGCGAGTGATTCATTCCTAAGAAAGCGTTTGCAAAAGCCATGCCAGCAATAGTGGATGCATTGTGCATTTTCTCTCTTGCTTCAAGGTCATTTTTGCCGTTTTCGACAGCTCTTGGAAGATATTTAAACACCATTTGAATTGCCTGAAGAGCAAGTCCATCTGTATAGTCGTTTGACAGCACTGAAACATAAGCTTCAAGGGCATGAGTGAGCACATCCATGCCTGTGTCAGCAGTTACAGAAGGTGGAAGCATTGTTGTAAATTCACTGTCAATAATCGCTACTTTTGGAGTAAGGGCATAGTCTGCAAGAGGGTATTTCTTATTATTTTCTTTGTCTGAAATAACTGCAAAAGGTGTCACTTCACTTCCAGTACCTGAAGTGGTTGGAATGCAGACCAACTTTGCTTTTCTGCCAACTTCAGGATAACGGAAGGCGCGCTTTCTTATGTCCATAAATTTTTGTTTAAGGTCATCAAAGTCGATATCCTCATTTTCATAAAAAAGCCACATACCCTTTGCGCAGTCCATAGGCGAGCCACCGCCGAGTGCAATAATCGTATCAGGTTGGAATGCTTTCATTACCTCGAGACCTTTTCTCACTGTTGAAATATCTGGGTCTGGCTCTACATCACAAAATAGTGAAACTTGCACCTTATCGCGTCTGAGATTGAGTTGTTCGGTAATCTTATTGACAAAACCAAGGTCAAGCATTGTTCTATCAGTGACAATAAACACCTTATTGATCTTTTTCATGTCACGCAGATACTGAATAGAGTTTCTTTCAAAATAAATCTTTGGTGGGACTTTAAACCACTGCATTGTGTTTCTCCTTTTTCCAATTTTTTTGATATTAAGCAGGTTTATAGCACTTATATTGCCTCCAACCGAGTTGTTTCCATAGCTTCCACAGCCAAGAGTAAGAGAAGGAAGAAAAGAGTTGTATATATTTCCAATTCCGCCAAAAGTTGCAGGGGAATTCCAGATAATTCTCATGGCTTTTACACGCCTGCCAAATTCTTCAGAAATTTCTTTGCTTTTTGTATGAATGCAACCACTGTGACCAAGTCCATTAAATTCCACCATTTTGCAAGAAAGGTCAAAGCCTTCTTCAAGAGAGTTTGCCTTCAAAACGGCAAGCACTGGCGATAATTTTTCGCGAGTGAGTGGCTCTTTTATGCCCACTTCGTCACATTCAACGCAAAGAACAGGTGTTCTTTCATCAATCTTAAAACCAGCTTCTTTTGCAATATCAAATGCTGAATGGCCAACGATATTTGGGTTTAACCTTGCCTCGTCAAGATTTGCACGCTTTTCGTCTATTCCAAACATAAAACGCTCAAGCATGTCTTTTTGCTTTTTAGTCGCAAAATGAACATTAAATTTTTTAAATTCTTCAATTACTTCATCATAAATTTCACTATCAATAATGACCGCTTGTTCAGATGCACAAATCATGCCATTGTCAAATGCTTTGCTTAGAACAATGTCATTTACAGCCTGTTTGATATCGGCAGACTTTTCAATATATGCAGGCACATTTCCCGCGCCAACTCCAAGTGCTGGCTTTCCACAAGAATAAGCTGCCTTAACCATGCTGTTTCCGCCTGTGGCCAAAATAGTTGCAATGCCATCATGCTTCATAAGTGCACTTGTCGCGTCCATAGATGGATGTTCAATCCATTGAATGCAATTTGCAGGCGCTCCAGCTTTTACCGCAGCGTCAAGCATAACCTGTGCTGCCTTTTTAGAACAATTTTGAGCAGAAGGATGAAAGGCAAATATGATTGGATTTCTTGTCTTTAAACTGATAAGACACTTAAATAAAACTGTAGAAGTAGGATTTGTGACAGGTGTAACGCCGCAGACAACACCGACAGGGTCGGCAACCTCAATAATTCCAGTGACTGGGTCTTCACTTATCACGCCTACAGTTTTAAGGTGACGCATGTTGTTTACTACATATTCACAGGCGTAGAGATTTTTTGTCGCTTTATCTTCAAATACGCCTCGCTTTGTTTCTTCAATAGCTGCCAATGCAAGCTCACCATGTCTGTCAAGACCAGCAACGCTGCATTTTGCAACAATGAAGTCAATTTGCTCTTGATTAAGCGTTCTAAATTCTTCCAAAGCCTTTTTACCATTTTTTACAAGACTGTCTATTTCTTGTAATACATAGGTGCTTTCATCTTTCATTGTTTAATTCCTCCAATATTCTTTTTTCATACTCATTGATTTTAACAAAGTTTATCATTTTTTAAAAACAAAATTACCAAAAATCTTTGAAATATTTCAATTTTGTTGAATTTTAGTTAAAATTTATTTAATTATGGCATTTTTGTTGATTTTACTTACTTCAAGTTAAAACCTTTGATTTCAATATAATTTTTAAATTTAACAATAAAAATTGACATAAAAGGGGGAGTGATATTATAATTAAAGAATGGTTGATAATATAAAAATAATTACTTATGATAAAAACTTAAGGCAAGATATAATCACTTTTATTAAAAGTATTGCTATAGAAGAATTTGGGTTTACGGCATGGAAGGATTATCTTGACAATAAAGATTTTTCAAGTTATGAAAAAGGTGAAAGTTTATTTCTTATTGCTGTTAATGAAAATGATGAGATTGTCGGCAGTTGCGGGGGACTCAAAGTTGACGACAATGTCATAAAGCTAAACAGTTTTTATGTTGCAAAAAATTTGAGAAATTGCAAACTTGGAAGCAAAATGTATAGTTTAATAGAAGATTTTGCCAAAAAACAAAATTTTAAACAGATGATACTTTGCACTTATGAAAGATTTAAAACAGCCAATGAGTTTTATAAAAAACAAGGTTTCAAGCTTTATAAAATAGAAGAAGAAATTGAACACTGGTTATTAAAGGATTTAAAATGAAAATAGACGAAACATTGATTGAAAAATTTCTGTCCATAGACAAAAGCTCACTGACAGAGGGAAAATATAGCGCTAAAACAAATAATTTTTATCAAGTTGTCAAAAAGTTTCAAGAAGGCAAGTTATGCGAGAAAAATTCTATCAGACCAATACAATTCACCTTTGAAATTACAAATCAGTGCAACTGCTGCTGTGAGCATTGTGGAATGTCTGCAGGCAGAGGCGTAATACAGCCTAAATTGAATATGGAAAAATTAAAAATTATATCAGATTTTTGTCAACAGGCTGGTATACCTTCTTATGCGATTACTGGTGGCGAGCCTTTTTTGGAATTTGAAAATATGTGTAATTTTATTAAACTTTGCAGAGGAAAGCTTGATGCAATAAAGCTTATTTCAAATGGCTTTTGGGGTAGAGAGGTTGAAAAATATTTCGATGGTCTTAAAAATGCAGGCTTTTTTGAAAATAGCATTTTTATTCCAGCTATTCAATTGTCGATTGGCGAACAAGATGTCCCTCTAGAATACATTTGCAATATTATCAAGTATGTTGCTGAAAACTATGCTATGTCGCAACTTCATCTTGGAATTATATTTACAATGAGTGAAAAGACGGGAGATAAACTTGGCCAGCTTTATGAAACTTATGTGAATAAATATGGCAGTTTTCCAGAAAAAAGAGTTTTTCTTACACTTTCTGAATATAAAAACTATGTGGATGGTCAAGGAGAAAAACTGGATGTTGATACTGAAAGCGTTTTTGAAAAAATAGGACAGTGCGATAATAAATTCTCACAAGAAATAGGAAAATTTGTAAGCCCTAAGATATTTATGAAGGTAAATGGAGATTGTTATCCTTGTGAAATTTTTAATATGCATAAAGATGTCTTTCTTGGCAATTTATTTTTAGATGGGATTGAGAAAGTGCTTGAAAACTACAACTCAAATAAATACATAAAATTTATTCAGAATTATGGAACAATAAGCTTTCGTGATGTAATTGCCGAAAGAGTTCTGAAGGAAAAGCAAGTTGAAACACCATGTATGGCGTGCGAGTTTTGTATTAAATATTGTGAAAAGCACAACTTAATCAAATAATAAAATTCACGATATTTAAAACAATCATGATGGATTATCAAGAGGAATTATGATAAATGAAAGACCTGTGATTGCAAACTTTATAAAGGAAGAAAATCTTGCTGCTCAAGAGATTTATAGGGCAAAAAGAGATTATGTTCCTGTGTTTGTCAATAAAATACTGCATGAAAAAATTTTTAAAGAAAAATTCAACGAAAATTCTTGGCAAAAGCTGTCTAAACTTTTTTCATTGACATTAGACAAAAATATGTCAAACGGGAAATATTTAGCTTTAGGCTTTGCGGATGTGCAAAAAGATGCAAGTGGAATTTCACTTGGTGGAAATCTCGGCTCTGGCAGAGCTTTCTTTTGTGGTAGAAATTTTAACATAAAGGGTGAAAAAACAACGCTAGCCAAAGCGAAAGATGTTTATTATAGCGATGGAAAATTATGCTTGCAGGCGGCAATTAAGGAAGGTGTGCTGTCAAATGTACTTGCAGATGATTTTGCCATAACCAATTTCAAAACTTTGGCAGTTTTTGATAAGGGGGTTAAATATATTTTTAGACAGCAGTATCAAGATGAATATGATAATGTTTGTGATGAGTATTATCCGCTTAAAGAGGCGATTGAAATAAGATATTATGAGAATGGAGAGTTTTATCGAATAAGCAATAAAATAGCAGATAACATTGAATTTAATGAAAAAGATTTTGTTTTGTTATGCAAGAATATTGGAAAGATGGAGGCAAATAAGTTTATTGACCGCTTTTTGCATGGCTCATGGTCATCAGGCAATTTGACTACACAAAGTAATATGCTTGATTTTGACACCTGCAGCTTTGTAGAGGGCAGGCATCCACAGTTTTCAAACACCAATAAATATAAATCAAACTATTTTGGTTATGAAATTTTGGGACAAAAAATGATGATTAAAAATATAATTGAAAACAGTCCAAATCTTGTCAGTGACTATGATTATAATAGTGCAGAAAAGATAATTGACAGGTCTTATAATAAACATCTCAAGAAAGGTTTTTGCCAACTGCTGGGAGTTGATGATGCTGCATTTTATAAGAAAAATAAAAGTGAAATAGAGGCGTTGTTTAATAAATTCATTACATTGTCAAGAAAATTTTTGCCAAATTATAATGAGCTTAATGTTAATTCAAATTATGTAAACAACACTTATATTTACAATTTTTCGCGTTTTTTTGCAAAATATTTGATAAAAAAGCGTCAAAATAATGATTTTATGACAGCTTTGTCACTTCTTGTTAATTCAACCATAAATATAAATTATGAAAAGCTTGGCTTTATGAAAGAGTTTGTTGAAGAAAATTTTAAAGAGCTTGTTTCAGTTGATGATGAAAAGATGTCTTTAAATGTTTTTGAAGAGGTGAAAGAAATTACAAATCTTGTAGAAAAAATTTACCAGCAATGCAGTGAAAAAGAGCTTGAAAAGATTAAATTTAATTGTTATGTCAGAAACTATGATAGACACTATCTTTACAACAATAATAATGTATTTGACAATCTGTATTTGTGTTATGAAAAAGGGCTGTTTGATAATAAAGATTTAGATTTGATTTTAAATTCTGTAATAGAAGCAAATAAGAGAGTTGTTAAAAATGATTTGCAATATTCGGCAAAACTTGGTCTTAAAATTTGCAAAGAATTTTTATATTATTTTGATGTTTGCAAGGATGAATTCAAAATAATTTTCAAACCTTTTCATACACTTTCGACAAGTTTTGCAAAAGTGTTTGTCAATGGTAAAGATTATTATTTAAGTCATGAAGAAAACTATTTAATCAGCCAGAGAATAAAGCTGAAAAGATTTGTTGATGTTGATGAGCTTGATGTTTATTTTCAAGTTAATGGACACATACTTAAAAGTGAAGCTTTTGAAGATTTTCTATAAATTAAATCTTGACTTTTAATGTGTATTATGATAAAATTTAATTATAATAAATGGAGGTAAATATGGGGGGATATAGAAGCGTATCTTACAGCGGAAAGGGCAGCTCATCAAGTCGTTCAAGTTTTTCGACTTCAAAGACAACTCTTGAAAAGATGATTGATGCATTACAAAAATTGAACAACGCAGAAAAAGAAATGAAACAGAAGAAGTCAGAATATCTTCAATCAAAAGAAAAGTATGAAAAAGAGAAAGAAAGTTTTGTAAAGGAATTTAAAGAAAGCGCAGATCCAGAAATCGTTGCGACATTTAAATCAATCTTTGTTAGTGGAAGATTTGATAAGTTTAATGATGCATCAGAAACAAAGCCTTTCGAAGATATTGATGACGAGCTTGAATAAACATTAAAGAAATTAAAAATGCTACGCCTTTTTGGCGTCATTTTTAATATTTTTTCTCTTTAATAAAAGGGTTTTAGTTATGAATATAGAAGAAATAAAAGTTGATGACGAATGGGAGTGGTATTTAAGCCAATTATATTTTAAATTGCTTGAAAATTTGCCTAAGCCTAAAGTGGCGGTAGAGTTGGCGCCCGGTTTTCGCTATAAAATTGCTTTAGCGCTTGCTGATATAGGCTTTGACGGAACGCTTTTTGTCATTGATGCAAATAAAGATGTTGCTGATTTTATCGAATATAAGTATAAACAAATTTTACCCAACGCAAAAATAGAGTGCATTTGCAATACTTTTGAAAAAGCTTTTGATGTTCTTCCTCAAAATATTGACATTTTTCTTGCTAATCATGTGATAGATGATTTAATGCTTGAGAGTTATGTCAACAAGTCATATTATAATCAATTATTATCAAATAATATGGATAGAAAAAGATATCTATCTGTTTGGAATAATTTTAGCCAAGATAAAAAATCAATACAAGAAATAACAAACGAAATAAACAAGACTTTCGTGAAATTTTTTAATGAAAAGAATGTTGAAAAGGTTATTTTAAGTCAATATAGAAGCAATTTGTTTTATCAAGGGCAAGATGAGTGCATTGAAAAAATTGTAAGAAAAACTTTTGACAACTTGAAAGCATTCTTTTGTTTTGACGATTGGGCTAAAGAGGCTCTTACTTTTCATCCTTTTGGAGATGATGAGCGATATCTTGGAAAAGAGCTTCTTGAAAATACACAGAATATTGATAATTGGATTGTAGGAAGTCCCAAAAAAGAGGTTATTATGAAAAAAAGAATAGTTTTAGCTTCGAATAATGAGCATAAAATCAGAGAATTTAGGCAAATGTTTTCAGAGTATGAGATTTATGCATTAAATGACATTGGTTTTTATGAAGATATAATTGAAGACGGAGAGACATTTTTTGATAATTCACTTATTAAAGCAAAAACTATAAGAAATTATTTGCTTGAAAAAGGTTTACATGCGATTGTCATTGCAGATGACAGTGGTCTGTGTGTTGATGCATTAAATGGTCAACCAGGGGTGTATAGTGCAAGATATGCAAGCGAGCATGACAGCAAGAAAAACAGGCAAAAACTTTTACAAGAAATGAATGGCAAAAAAAAGAGAAGTGCTTATTTTCAATGCACGCTGATTAAAATGGAAATGGACGGCACATATAAAGTTTTTGAAGGAAAAACTTACGGACAGATTTTGAATGAAGAGCGTGGAGATACAAGTTTTGGATATGATGCAGTATTCTTTTCTGATGATTTGCAAAAATCTTTTGGTGAAGCAACAGCTGAAGAAAAAAATGCTGTTTCGCATAGGGGAAGAGCAATTGAGCTTATGAAAAAAGATTTAAATTAAAGATTTATTTATAATTATTTATTTTGCGTGATAGTTTATTAAAATAAAAAACTTCTAGGAAAAATCCTAGAAGCTTTTTTATAAAGCGTAAGTTTTTTAATTATTAAGTTGTTGTTTTTTTAATTGAGTCGTTTTACCGTCAATATAGCATTTCCGTTTGCACCAATGGTGTTTGTTCCAGCGGGCGCATCGGTTGTTGAAATGGCAAGGTCGATAATATTTCCAGCGGCAAGTGTGACAAGTGCAGAGGTCGAAATTTTTGCTGTATAGTTTCCTCCAACAGCGCCAATTGAGTTTCCGTCCAAAAGCACAAGCGTTTGAGGAATGTTTGTTCCGTTTATTCTTGCTGCGGCAGCATAAGATTGCGGACTTGGATTTGTAAGCTCTAGGTTATAAAAAATCTCGTAAACGCCAGCAGTTGAAACAGTGACTGCATTTGCTGCAGTTGTCGTATTTAAAAGTGGCAGAGCAGTATTAAGTGCAACTTGAATAAAGGTGTTTGCTGCAGGAAAAACTGCTGTTTGTGGTGCGCTGTTATAAAGACCTCCATAAGCGTTTAAGCCAGCTGTTCCGGTAGGTCCAGTAGGTCCGGTAGCCCCAGTAGGACCAGTAGCCCCAGTTGCTCCTGTAGCCCCAGTAGGTCCAGTGATACTTAAGCCAGTTGCGCCTGTCGCACCGGTAGCACCAGTAGCGCCCGTTGGACCAGTAGCTCCAGTTATTCCAATGCCAGTAGGTCCGGTTATACCAGTTGGTCCAGTAGGTCCGGTTGGTCCTGTTAAACCAGTAGGTCCAAAAGGCCCTTGAGGCCCAGTTGGACCAGTATTACCTACAGGACCAGCAGGTCCCATAGGCCCTTGAGGGCCAACGCCTCCGCCAGTATTTATAATAATGGGGCGTCTATTACCAGAACAACAATGATTGTTGTGATTATGAAAAAAGCAAGACATATTTACCTCTTTTGTATGGAGCGGTTGCCCCATAAACATACTATGTTTAAAATACTTGCTTTGCTCACAATATCTTAATTTTTTAATAGACTTTCCAAATTGTTTTTAATAAGACTGCAAAGACGGGAATATTCTGGAATATTTATTACTTTTAAAAGCCCGTTTGCAAGCTCTATTCCATGTTGAATGCTAAAGCTTTTATTTTCTTTCTTTTCTGGCAATTCAAGAGGGGAAGAAAATAAAGAATAATATAGGTTTGAAATCATAAGTTCAGTTTCGTCAAGCAAATTTAATCTGTCTTCATTTGTTTCTTTTTCTTTAAGCTCAACAATGTTTTCATAAAGCTCTTGAATGGCATTTTGAATTTCGGGCAAAAGGGTGTTTTCAGCTTGAATTTGAGCATTGTTTTTAAAAGTCATGCCTCTGTTTATTGAAAGCTCATATCTTTCTGTGAGGTTGTTGTAATTACAAAAAAACTTGTGCATAGTATATCTCCTTTACACAAGTTTATATGTTTTAAATAAAATTTTTGTGAAATTAAACGAATAGAAGCTTAAGTGGTTGTGCCATAAGCTTAAGGTTTTGGATCATAGAAGCTGTGCTTCCACTATCGTCATCAGGCTTATTTAAAAGCTTATCTGGGTCGCCGTAACTATTTGGATCAATTGCTTTAATGAGGGCAGGTAGACCTATATTTATAAATAAAACGAGAACGATAAGGCAAGCTACGCCAATAAGCGTATTTCTCAGTCTGTATGCTGCATATCTACGCTTTTCATCATTTTCACTTTTGGCAAGGTTTACACCGAGAATAATAGAATAAACACAACCAGCACCGCCAACAGCTGCTAAGATAGCATAAAGAATGCTTGGCAAAGTTTTGTAAACATCATTAAGCCAAGAATAATTTCCGACCCATTGTTCTGCTGCAAGAAGAAATTGAATCATAGCCGCCTCCTTTTACACAAGTATATTATCACATTTTAATATAATATGCAAACAAATTTGAAAAAATATTGCTTTAAATTGATAAAATGAAGAGAAAAATATAAATATTGCTAAAAAAAGATATAAAAAAATCACATCTTAAATGATGTGATTTTTAATTTTTATCTAAAAGCTTTTAAAACATTAAGTACAGGTAAAAGTACGCCACCAGTTTGATCAGGATTTACAGTAGTTCCGTCTTGCTTTTTGATGAATGCACCGCAAATCATAGGAACAACAACATTGAATATAACAATTAAAGCAATAGTTACGCCAATTGCAATACAAACGGTGATTAAGTGTTTCTTTGCATCATCACGCTTGCCTTGATCTTCAGCACGAGCAAGTTGAACACCAAGATAAATTGCATATACAGCACCAACAGCACCTACAATCGCAAGAATTACCCATAAAACAATACTGATTACATTAAATGCTTGTCCCATCAATGCTGCTGTATTTTTTTCTGCTTGACTGGCACCTTCTCCTCCCAAATATTGAGTTATGAAATCACTCCAACTAGTAATAGCAGTAAGTAAACTTCTCATATTTTTCCCTCCTTATTGATTTTAAAAGCTTTTGCTTTTTAATTTCATAGGTATGATAACACAAAAAATATTAAACGCAAAACGATTTTTAATGATTTTTCAATATTTTTTAATATTTTTTTTATTTCCTAAAATTATTATACAATTTTTAATTTAATTTATACTTTAATTTAATTAAATTTGTCTTTTTTATCAAAAAAAAGCTCTGTTTTTAGAGCATTTTTTATTTTATTTTTATTTTTAATTAAAAAAACAAATTATTTTGTCCAGGGCAAGTATTTTGGTGGCAGCAGCCTATGCCATTATTCCAATTGTTTCCATTACCCAGTGCAAGCAAAAGAAGAAGCAAAAAATTTGTGTTTGTGTTCAAATTTGTATCTGTTGCATTGGTAATTGTTGAAAGTAAAATTGCAAATAAAATAGCTTGTGTGTTCATATATCCTCCTATTATACAAAAATTGACAGTTTTCGACAAAATATGTTAAAAAATTATTTTGTTTCTTCTCTTGTAATTTGTCACAATATATTAAGTAATATTTT
>CARNVA010000006.1:0-3531 GCA_949031345.1 uncultured Eubacteriales bacterium
TCTCGAATTTGGTGAAGTTGTAAAAGACAAAATAATAGAAGAATAACAAAAAAAGCATATCTTTCTGATATGCTTTTTTAATTTCTATTAAATATTTCACAAAACAACACGCCATATCGAATTTTGAATATAACTACTCAAAACTTAACAATTTGTTACATTTTATATTTTTTCACTTGTTGACACTATGGTCGAATTTTAAAACCATTACCTCTCTTCATTTTTCGACTTTTCGTGTCGAATATCAAACCAAACAAAATCACCATCTAAATTTAACATTTTGTGAACATTTTCAATTTACACCATATTTCGACAACAACACCATTTCATAAAACTACGAAGTATGCCAATTTTTAAAAAGCATACCCGTTCTTCCAAAACTTTTTCATAAAAAACATTTTTCGACACCACACTCTGGCTATTTTTACTTTTCGACATAATATGCCAATACTACCCTATCAAAAAAGAAAAAGTTGAGAATTTTGTAAAAAAATCGTTGACAACGAGATTTCAAGCCATTACAATGATACTAGCGATATCAATTTATTCATTGCATTGAAAAACCCTTTCCGCTATAGATCTTACTATTATGACTTTGAGACAAATCTTTATTATCTCAACAGCCGTTACTACGATCCAGAGACAGGAAGATTCATCAACGCTGACGATATTGGTGTTCTAAATAGTACAAAAGAAGTATTAAATGGTTTAAACCTCTACTCTTACTGTTTAAACAACCCAATAAACTCTATTGATGACAATGGCGATATTCCAAATTGGCTTAAATGGCTGATTGGCGGACTTATCATTGCAACTGCAGCTATACTCACAGTAGTTACTGCTGGCGGTTTCGCTGCCGCAGGTGCTGCTATAATAGGAGTATTTACAGGTGCTACTGCTGCAGGTGCTGCTGGTTTCTTCGCTGGCGTGACTGTAGGTGCTGCTGTTGGAGGCTTAATAGGTGCTTTCAGTAGCGGATTTACTAGTTTAATAAATGGTGGAAGTTTCTGGGATGGCGCTGCCGATGGGTTTATGTGGGGTGCAATTTCTGGAGCAATATCTGGTGGATTTAGCACTTTCAAATTCAGTGGAATAGGCGATATAGTTAATAAATTTACAAACAACGCTGTTGGAAACAAAATACATATAATTGGTCAAAGTATTATTTCTATGTCAACCTATTTTGCACGCTCAGCTGCAAATGGCGAACAAGTTACACCTTTGGGTGTTGCATTATCCATTTTTAATGGTGTAGTCGGCGGTCTTATGTACCATGCCTCTTATAAAACACTATTTCAACTTACACTTCTATATGAGATAGTAAATATAACGACGACAGGTTTAAAAAAATTTCTTGAAAACAGAGGAATAAAACCCATTTTGATTTAATATTTTATTATGTAGGTTTTTATGAAAAAAGCAGAATATATTGCACGCCCAATTCTTCAATGTGCTATTTTAATTATTATTATAGATACTATTATCCTTTTATGCTTTAAAGAATTTTGGGGAGCTTTACTAGGATTTTGTTTTGCTATATTACTAGCAATTCCACTAATCGTTTTTAGAAAGTTTTTTTTCAAAAAAATGCTTTTAAATGAAACAGGTGCTTACCTTTCTTATAGAGACAAAATATTGCGAGCAGTTAAATGGGAAGATGTAAAAGAAATTCAATATAGATCTGGAATATTTACTCTTTCTGACAAACCTCTCTATACAGGAAAAGAAAAATATAAAAATACTTTTGAGATAAATATTCTTACAAATTCAAAATTCATTATTGAGTTCTATAAATACGCATATAAAATACCTGTACCTATAAAAGAAATAAATAAAATGCCAGAGTATGTAAAAAATGGAATAAATAAATACAAAAATCAAAATCAAACAAAAGACTAGAAATATTCTAGTCTTTTGTTATATTTTTCGCAAAATTACAAAATACTCTTAATTCAACAACACAAGTTGAAATGTGTCGAAAAATATACTTTATTGAAAAACATCTTAAAATTTAACAATATGTTAAATTTTATACTAATTTTGTTCACGCTTTGTGAACATTTTCATTATACACAATTATTCGACAAACCCCCCACTTGTCGAATAATGTCAATAAAAAAATCACGCCCTACTACTTTTCAAAATTAGACATAGATTGTCAAAAACTAAAATACAACTAGACTTAAATATTAAGACACCTTTCAACACTTTTTGCTATTTCATATAACGACAAATGGCGAAAAAGAAAATGCACCCTACTACTTTTCAAAACTAGACATGGTTTGTCGAAATTTAGCTTAAACCAAAACATACTACACCCCACCCTATTCCACTTCACCAATATTTCAATAAATTACATAATCTGACAGAAAACAACATGACAAAATAAAGAAAACTGTCAGAAATTGAAAAAATTCAGAATTTTGTAAAAAAATCGTTGACAACGAAATAGCAAGCCATTACAATGATACTAGCGATATCAATTTATTTATCGCATTGAAGAATCCGTTCCGCTATAGATCATATTATTATGACTTTGAGACAAACCTTTATTATCTCAACAGCCGATACTACGATCCAGAGACAGGCAGATTTGTAAATGCCGATGATATTGCAATCTTAAACAGTACAAAAGAAGTATTAAATGGCTTAAACCTTTATACTTATTGCTTAAATAACCCTGTAAATGAAGTTGACGAAACTGGTTATATTTTGTGGTGGTTAATCGCAGCCATTATTATAGGAGCAATAATAGGTGGAGCTGTAAAAGGTGTTACTGCTTATAAAGAAGGCGATAGAGGTTGGAATTTATTTGGCTCTATACTCGGTGGCGCAATAATGGGCGCTGGTATGGGTGGACTTTTAGCTTTCGGCGGTGGTGTTGCAATAGGAGCTGTTGCAGGCGTTACTTTAACTAGTGCCGTAATAATTGGGGCTGCTGTTGGAATAGGCGCGGGAGCTTTATCTTATACAACTGAAAGCTTAATAAGAGATGATAGACAATGGAATTACCAAGAATTTATAAGAAATGGTTTATCAGGATTAGTTAAAGGAATGCTTACAGTTTCTATAGGTTATGCAAGTGGAATGTTTTTTGGATCTTATGATAAATTACTTTTAAAGCCTGTTCTAAAAGGGTCTAAATTTTATTCTGAAACATATAAAATTTCCAAAGTCATAATGGGAAGAAAATTATTTTTATCCCCTATATCTGAATTTTTAATTAAGTCATCTATTGGAGGTGCAGCAGCTTTATTACGAATGATAATTGATTATATTCTTGACACTTAGTGAGGTAAAAATGTTAGAATTTTATGGTCGTTTATCAGAAAATTGTTTAAAAATTAAATTTCAAAGAGAAAAAAAAGCTTTGCTAATAATATGTTTCACTATGTTACTTATCTGTATTATTGCTGCCATAATTTTCTATTTATTAAAAAGTCCTGGATTTAAAGAATTTCTATATATTTCAATAATAATTATTATTTTTGCATTTGTTTTGCTATCGACTAAACATTTCAAATCAATAAT